>JAMOAZ010000006.1:0-99267 GCA_039908505.1 Nitrospirota bacterium | reverse complement strand
GAAATGGAAAACACAAAGGAAAGAGTGCGCTCCATCGTGGCTTGGCCCTGGATTATTAGTTCATCATTGATTTAGAAATGGAATTAGTACTGTTTGATATTTGGTTTTCTCTGCTTCCGTAGGAGTTGTCCATAGTGAACCAACGAGATTGTGAACGGTGTAATTGTCGGCAGAGTTTTGGACAGCGGCATTGTGGCGTCCATAGTCAGTGCCAGATTCAGTGTATGAATAGCCTAACCAATGATTCCCTGCATTAACACCCTGAGTAAGCAGCAATACGAAAGAAACACTTAAAAAAGTTACTACTGAAAATAAATATTTCATTGCATGCCTCCGTTTAATTATTTGTTCAGACCACAAACGAAATCCATTGCTCTATGATGATACCTGATAATCTGCATTTTTAATAATAAACTCATCAAGGTCAGAATAGCAATAGTTTTGTGCTATTGGGGTGTTCTATTGGAAACTATTTGGGATACATCCAAATTATGAGACCTGATTCATGCCATTAGCTATATTCAATTTATCAGGATAATCAAATCATCACTTATAATCTTATCTCTCGAGCATCATGAATCGGTTAAGAAATATTATTTCTGATTCAGACAAAACATTTGCATAATAAATGTCTAATACTATACAATAGTTGACTAAAATATTTGGCGGAGGAAGACCCATGGCAAGCACTCATTCTTCTGGCAGTCTCATTATTATTACGCTCACTAAGTCAGTCAACCGGCATGTTCATGAAAGAAGGGCGCGATGTTCGTTTTTATTTCCTCTATTTATCATACAAATCATGTTGTGCGCCGCTCCTTTGTTCGCAGAGACCGGCTGTCTTGATATTGTTCAGGTGTGTACAGACAAGGCCATGACTAATTGCCTGAGTATTGGCGACAATATCACGGGCATCAAAGTTGGCAAGGCTGATGGGAATATTGTCAATGTAAGCATTAGCGTTGGCGATAGGTGTGCCTTTGCGCAGAGTGACACGATTTACAACACGTTGGAAAATCATCTGCTCCTTAAATCGTCAAACGGTAGTACGCTCACCGCTTCCCCCGGCTCTGTCTTTCGTGCTATGACAATAGACAAAGGCAGCGAGGCATATTACCAGAAGGATGGTGAGATAGTCTATGCAGTATACCCCATTTTCGACGGGTTTTTCAAGGTAATCAACAATGCCCACTCTGTCTCCACAAAGAGAGCAGTCTTCTCAGTAGACATAAATACGGCAATGGACAATATCACCTTCAGCATTGCAGAAGGAGAGCTTGATATATTATCAGAAGTGTCCATAAAGGTTGGAATGGACATAAAGGGCGGCTATCGAAGCCTGAACATCCTTTCCGCGTTGGATAATATTACCCGTTCGACAAGCTGCCGCCTCAGCCGTGATGGGATATTCAGGGAGTTCAATAATTATATTGAAGTCTATGATTATTACGCCAATCAGCTTGCAGATGACGAAAGGCGCAAAGATTTCTATGCAATGGCCTCCGATAACAATAACATTGGCAACACGCTATTGTCCCTCGCGCACTATGACGTGGCATTTATTACGTTTGTCTATGTATTAAGACTTGCAAAAAATATCGACGACAGGCAGTGGCAGGGGATTGCATTCACTGGTCTGGGCAATGTATGGCTTAACAGAGGGGATTGTGAACTGGCTACAGATTTTTATGAAACTGCCCTTGATATGTTACTAACGGCAGAGCCATCATCTGACGTGGCTGCTGCATACGACAGACTTGGCGTAGCATTGTCCGCCATAGGAAAATATGACAAGGCTATCGAATCTTACCAAAAGGCCCTCAATATAAGATTAGAGATATATAAGGCAGAACCTCGTCCTGATGTGGCGCATACGCACAATGACCTTGGCATTGCATTGGCTGGAAAAGAGGAGTATGACAAGGCTATAAAACAGTTCGAGACAGCCCTTGAGATGAGATTAAAGGTATATCAGACACTGCCCCATCCTGATGTGGCTGCTTCATATAACAATCTTGGAGAGGCATGGCGCAGGAAAGGGAAATATGACCTGGCTCTGGAATTTTTAGAAACAGCCCTTAAGATGAAATTAAAGATACATCAGACGGCACCACATACTAACGTGGCTGATACATATATCAATCTCGGCCTTGTATGGGATAACAAAGGGAAATACGACAAGGCTATAGAATATTACAAAAAGGCCCTTGTGATATCATTAAAGAACAATTCTGTTTCCGATGTGGCTGCAACATACAGACGTATTGGTGACGCTTGGGCAGGCAAGGAGAAATACGGCAGGGCCATCAGGTTTTACAACAAGGCGCTTAAGATATTCCTGAAGATATATAAGACAGCGCCTAATCCCAAAGTGGCTCAGACATACAACGATTTGGGCATAGCATGGGCGGGCAAAAAGAAATATGACCGTGCTATCAGGTATTTTAATAAATCCCTTCAGATGAGATTAAATATATATGAGAACGAACCTCATCAGTCAGTAGCAGTTGTGTACAACAATATGGGGCTTGTGTGGGCGGGCAAAAAGAAATATGACCGTGCTATCGGGTTTTATGAACAGGCCCTTGAGACATACCTGAAGGTATATAAGACTGAGCCTCATCTTGATACAGCCTACACATTCAACAATCTTGGCGAGGCATGGTATCATAAAAGGAAATACGACCTGGCGATAGAATATTACGAAAAATCAGTAAATATCTTTGAAGAACTTGGGATGACAGACCATTCTAAAATCAGGAAATGTAAAAAGAACCTCGAACGTGCCATAAAGTCAAAACAGCATGAAAGTAATAACACACTCAATCCTGACAAAGGCATCTAAGATATTCATAGGCTCTCAGTTATTGAAGAAATCAACTACATCGTCGGGCAGAGGTGTGGCAAGTAAGCGCAGCTTATGGGAAATGCTAAGGGTTTTGGTTGCCACTATGATCTTCCCCGATAGGGAGACATTCCTGAATTACCTTTTAAAACCTCCCGAAGTTTATGCCCCCAGCATACTAAATTCTTAAATCCCTACAAAATCATGCAGCGACAGGTGCGCCTTTTTTACAGCAATGCCACCTGTCGTTTACCCAAATTAATCACATGTCAGGCAGCATAAAGTATTATTTAAGCCAACTGTTTATAAATTTGCGCCTGCTCCTGCTTCCCATGACAAATATTACACCAAACTCATGCTCTCAGATTGTTCATTGAGAATTGCTGTGCCCTGCCATTGACAGAAGACAAAACGTATGATGTTATGTTAGAGTATAGACTGATTAATTAATAAAGCAAGGGAAGATGATGGCAAAAATAGATTTTACTCATAAGAGAATACTGATTATCGACGATTTTTCTGAGTACAGGCGCTCAGTAAGAAAGATGTTTCAGGCCCTGGGTGCTATGGATATAGATGACACAGGCAGCGGCGACGACGCAATTGAAAAGATTGCAGGAAAACCATATGACATAATTTTATGTGACTATAATCTTGGCGATGGTAAAAGAGACGGGCAGCAGATTCTCGAAGAGATAAAACACAGGGACTTACTTCGCTATTCGACTTGCTTTCTGATGGTAACGGCTGAAAATACCATGATGATGGTCATGGGCGCTATGGAATATAAGCCTGATGACTATCTGACAAAACCATTTACAAAGAATGCCTTATTGAACCGACTTGAGAGGCTTCTAAACAGAAAGAGTGATTTTGAAAGCGTAGAAAAGGCAATTCACCGGCAGGATTACATTGCAGCCCTGCAGGCATGTAACGAGCGCATCGAACAAAAACCAAAAAACATGTATGAGTTCATGCGGATAAAGGCGGATTTATCTATAACTCTTGGCAATTACTCAGACGCCGAGCAGATTTACGACGCAGTTATTGCCATAAGAAGGGTGCCGTGGGCGTTACTGGGGTTGGGCAAGGTATGTTTTTATACAGAACGGTTCTTTGAGGCACGGGATATTTTTCAGGAATTGGTCGATGAACACAGGTCGCTGATGGAGGCATACGACTGGCTTGCAAAGACCCTTGATGAACTGGGGGAGACCAAAGAGGCACAGCGTGTCCTGACCAGGGCGGTTGAAGTATCCCCGAAGGCAATACTCAGACAAAAGGCCCTCGCACAGGTGGCTATTAAAAACAAGGATTTAAATACAGCAGAAAAGTCATTCAGAAATGCAGTTGATATGGGTAAGCTGTCGTGCTTCAGAGAGGCCGCCGATTACACTGGACTGGCTAAAGTGCTGATTGAAAAGAAGTCGCCGGGCAAGGCATTAGAACTCCTTGAGGAATCAAAAAAACTATTTGAAGGCGAACCTGAGGCAGCTATTCAGTCTGTTGTAGTTCAGGGACTTGCGTATAAGAGCATGGGAGACGAAAACGGCCTTAAAAAGGCCCTGAATGAATCCACCATGCTGTTTGAGTCTGTGAGGAATTATTTGTCTCCAGAAGCATCTCTGGATATGGCAAACTCATTCTTTCAACTCGGAGAGAAAGACAAGGCAAGTAAAATCATGCAGGATGTCATTAAAAACAACCACGACAATGAGAAATTGCTTAAAAAGGCGCAGTCCGTCTTCGACGAGGCCGATATGAAGGACGAAGGCTCTCGCTTGATTGTTGAGACACAGCAAAAAATTATTGCAGTTAATAACGAAGGCGTAGCCCTTGTGAAAAACGGCAAGCTGCAAGAGGCCATCGAGTACTTTGAGAAAGCGGCTGCCAGCGCGCCCGAAAATAAGATCATCAACGCAAACGCAGCCCAGGCAATCCTCATGTATATGCAAAAGGGCGGCACCACAGACAAACTCATTCACAAGGTCAAGCAGTATCTTGAAAGGGTAAGAAAGGTTGACCCGTCCTATGATAAGTTTCATGCCCTTATAGAATTATTTCAAACAGTAGTAAAATGACGGGAATAAAGCGAGGCTGATTAACTATGGAATCTAATAACAGAGCCGATAATAAAGACGGCAGTCTGGATTTCTCTGTTGTGCTGGCATCATCTGTACACGATATGAAAAACTCACTGGGTGTGCTGATAAACCACCTTGATGAGGTGGTTGAGACTTTCAAAGAGAGTGAGTACTCATCGGGCAAGCTCCTGTCACAACTCCAGTACGAGGCCAAGCGCGTCAACAACAATCTTATTCAACTGCTTTCTCTTTACAGGCTTGAAAACTCCCTCTACTCGCTTAATATCTCACACACCCCGCTCTATGACTTAATTGATGAGGTTGTTTCGCAAAATATGTCTTTAATGGAATACAAGGGAATTGGCATCGAGATAAACTGTCCCGATGACCTGTACTGGTTTATAGACAAGGAACTAATTGCCGGAGTTCTAAGCAGCACAATGAACAATTCATTTCGATATACGAAGGACATGCTCCGGTTGTCAGTATATGAAAAGGACTCGTACCTGAATATCTGTGTCGAAGACAACGGGGTAGGCTATCCGCCCACAATGCTTGGCGGCGGTTCAGGCAACAATACACGCCAGATAAGCTTTACAACGGGAAGCACGGGGCTTGGCATCTATTTTTCCGAAATGGTAGCAAGGTTTCACAAAAACAAGGACAGAGAAGGTTATATCTCCATAGCAAACGGCGGGGTCCTTGGGGGTGGCATTTTTTGTATCTGTCTGCCATAACATCAGGGGGCATTTCGCCCAAAATACCCAAAATAGTTGTCTTGTTGTCATCAGCCGGTAAGAACACTTAATGGGGCGGATAATATCAATAGCAAATCAAAAGGGCGGTGTTGGGAAGACTACAACGGCCATTAATCTTGCTGCCTCTATTGCCCTAGCTGGTGAAGATATACTTATCGTTGACACTGACCCGCAGTGTAACTCTACAAGCGGCGTAGGTATCGACAAAAGACACATCACTAAGGGCATCTATGATGTATACACGTCTAAATATGCAATAGCCGATACCATAGCAGCCACACCGTTTGAGCATCTGTTTATTGTACCATGCACTGTTGACCTTCTGGCCGTTGAGATAGAGCTTGTCTCAAAGAAGAGACGCGAATGGGTATTGTCGGACGCACTTAATTCAATCAGACACCAGTACAAGTACATACTTATCGACTGTCCGCCGTCTCTGGGGCTGCTTACACTCAATGCCCTCACTGCGTCTGACTCCGTTATCATCCCCGTGCAGTGCGAGTACTACGCGCTTGAGGGGCTTAGCATGTTGACCAGGACGATAAGTCTCGTACAAAAGTCCTTTAATCCATCATTATCTATAGAAGGAATCTTGCTGACAATGTATGATATGAGAAATTCGCTCTCTGCACAGGTAGCAGCAGAGGTGCGGACACATTTTAATAAAAAGGTATATACGACGATAATTCCACGAAACGTTACCCTGGCAGAATCCCCAGGCCATAGCAAACCGGCGCTTCACTACGATGTCCGCTCAAAGGGCGCACAGGCATATCTGGCACTGGCACGGGAGGTATTGGTTGAATGAAAAAGGCATTGGGCAGAGGCCTTGACGCCCTTATCCCACAGGAAGGTGAAGAGATAAGCCATGTTGAAATCGAAAAGGTATTTCCAAACCCGGCCCAGCCCCGCAAGCACTTTGACGAAGACGCACTTGCTCAACTGGCCTCTTCAATAACCGCTCAGGGCGTAATACAACCGGTAATCGTGTCCAGAAACGGTGACGGCACATTTATGCTGATTGCCGGGGAGAGGCGGTGGCGTGCCTCTAATCTTGCCGGTCTTAAGAAGATTCCCTGTATTATCAGAGATAAAAACAGGGAAGACTCACTTGAAATATCACTAATTGAAAACATTCAGAGAGAAAACCTCAACCCCATCGAGACCGCCGCGGCCTTTCAAAGATTGATAGATGAGTTCGACCTAAAACAAGAGGAAGTTGCCGTTAAAGTAGGCAAGGACAGGGCAACTGTGGCCAACTACCTGAGGCTCTTAAACCTGCCCGCTGAAATCAAAGACTATATTGTTGCAGGTAAACTTACCGCAGGGCACGCACGTGCAATTCTCAGCCTGTCAGACCCCGGCACCCAGCTTGACGTGGCAGCACATGTGATAAAAAGCGCCCTCAATGTCAGGGAGACTGAGGCCTTCTGCAAGAAACTTGCAGAGGATAAGCCGCCCCCAAAGCCACAGCCCCAGCGAGACCCCTACATAGCATCTGTCGAGGATGAGCTGATAAAGACCCTGGGCACAAAGGTACACATCAACCATGACGGCAACAAGGGCAGGATAGTCCTTGAGTACTACTCGCTGGACGAGCTAAACAGATTAATCGATATACTGAGGATATAGCAGGATGAAGGCAGCCGTAATTATACCATCACGATACGCATCGACGCGTTTTAACGGGAAGCCGCTTGCGCTGATAAACGGTTTTCCTATGATAAGGCATGTCTATGACAACGCTAAAAAGGCGGCGCTGCCAGAGACAGTAATCGTTGCAACAGATGACGAGAGGATTGTTGATGCGGTCAGGGCATTTGGCGGTGAGGCAATAATGACAGGGACGCACCACAGAAGCGGCACGGACAGAATTTTTGAGGCCGCCAGCGCCCCGAACAATAATATATATGATATAATAGTCAATGTCCAGGGGGATGAGCCCCTGATAAGACCAGATATGATAGACGCCGTCATAGAACTGTTAATAAGCGACAGCCGCGCTGGCATTGCAACTCTGAAAAAGAGGATAACCGAGTCGGAGGCTATATTTGATCCCAATGTAGTAAAGGTAGTGACAGACGCTGACGGCTTTGCAATGTATTTCTCCAGGGCGCCAATCCCGTACTACAGGGAGTTTACAACAATCAACACGGACTGTAATATAATATTCAGCGGCAGCGCAGGGCAGACGCATTACTATAAGCACATCGGCATATACGGCTATCGCAGAGAAGTTCTTCAGCGCATGGCTGATCTCACGGAGAGCCCTCTTGAGAGGGCGGAGTCGCTTGAGCAACTGAGGGCGATGGACAACGGCATTAGAATAAAGGTAGGGCAGACTACGCACGAGACCATAGGGGTTGACTGTCCAACTGACATAGAAAAGGTTAAAAAATGGCTAAATACATATTCCTGACCGGCGGTGTTGTGTCGTCACTTGGCAAAGGCATTGCGGCCTCATCCATAGGGGCACTGCTTGAAGGGCGCGGTCTCAGGGTAAACCTCCAAAAGCTCGACCCTTATATAAACATCGACCCCGGCACTATGAGTCCATTTCAGCACGGCGAGGTGTTTGTCACAGATGACGGCACGGAGACCGACCTTGACCTCGGACACTATGAACGCTTCACACATATACGCACAAACATTGCCAGCAACTATACCTCTGGCAAGATATACTTCAACGTAATAACTAAAGAGCGCAAGGGTGACTACCTTGGGCAGACAGTTCAGGTGGTGCCGCACATCACGGACGAGATTAAATCTGTGATAAAGGCCCTGAGTCACGGTGTTGATGTGGTCATTGTAGAGATTGGCGGTACAATCGGAGACATAGAGAGCCTGCCGTTTCTTGAGGCAATCAGACAGATTCGCTTTGACGTGGGCAAGGAAAATGTCTTCTATATTCATCTAACGCTTGTACCCTATATACACAGTGCCGGTGAGCTGAAGTCAAAGCCCACGCAGCACAGCGTCAAAGAACTCCGCGCCATTGGAATACAGCCGGATGCTGTCCTGTGCCGGTGTGACAGGCCGCTGCCTGATGACATGAAAAGAAAAATAGCCCTCCACTGCAACCTTGACTATGGGGCGGTAATAGGCGCACTCGACGTAAAGACCATCTATGAAGTCCCGCTTGTCCTTCACGAAGAGGGCCTTGATGAGCTGATTGTAAGGGTTTTCAATCTGCAAACCAGACCGCCAGACCTCACGGTATGGAAAGAAGTGGTTAGACGAATAAAAGAACCCGTAAATAAGGCCGTCATCGCAATGGTTGGCAAGTACATAGAATATCAGGACGCGTATAAGAGCCTCGTAGATGCCCTGATTCACGGCGGGATTGCAAATGATGCAGAGATAGTGTTCCAGTGGGTTGACGCCGAGGAAATAGAGCGAAGCGGGCCAAATGTATTACTGTCTGAGGTGGATGGCATACTTGTGCCCGGTGGGTTTGGCAACAGAGGGATTGAGGGGAAGATTCAGGCTGCCAGATATGCCAGGGAGAAGAAGATTCCGTACTTTGGGATATGCCTGGGAATGCAATGTGCTGTGATAGAGTTTGCACGGAATGTCTGCTCGCTTCCGACGGCCAACAGCTCTGAGTTTGACGAGGGTACTGCTGATGCGGTGATTTATCTGATGGAGCAGTGGTATGATTTCAGAAAGGGGCGTATCGAAAAACGTAACCCTGAGAGCGCTAAGGGCGGCACAATGAGGCTTGGCGCATACCCATGCAAACTTGTCTCCGGCGCCCCGGAGACAAAGGCATATGCCGCATACGGGCGCGATGAAATATCAGAGCGACACAGGCACAGGTATGAGTTCAACAATAAGTACAGAGAGCTGCTTCAGTCAAAGGGCCTTGTCATAAGCGGTCTGTCGCCGGACGGTGAGCTTGTGGAGATAATAGAGTTTATAAACCACCCGTGGTTTCTGGGCTGTCAGTTTCACCCGGAGTTTACATCAAAGCCAACTGAGCCGCATCCTCTGTTCAGATCGTTTATAGAAGCCGCTCTCAAGGAGAAAAAACACCTCTTCCCCTATGAGAGAAAACCGCTGCGCGCTGAAAAAGGACACCCGTATGTTACCTGAAGAGGCAGTCGCCACAGCCATCGATGTGCTGCAAACCGAGGCAGACTCGATTCTTGCGCTGAGACCGCGTATAGATAAAAATTTTCTTGATGCAGTGCAGATAATATATGACAGCAAGGGTAAGACCGTTGTGACAGGCATGGGCAAGTCCGGCCTGATAGGTAAGAAGATAGCAGCTACGTTGGCATCAACGGGCACACCGGCTTTTTTTGTCCACCCAGGAGAGGCTGGTCACGGGGACTTGGGGATGATTACCCGCGACGATGTAATTATTGCGATTTCCAACAGCGGCGAGACAGACGAGATAATACAGTTGATACCATTTTTTAAGCGGTTCGGTGTAAGTCTGATTTCTCTGGTTGGCAATATCAACTCCACGCTTGCAAGGGCTGCAATGGTGGTAATAGATATATCAGTGGAGAAGGAGGCCTGTCCGTTAGGGATTGTGCCGACGTCGTCAACTACGGCGGCAGCGGCAATGGGCGATGCAATAGCGGTTGTGCTGATAAAGAAACGGGGATTTAAGCAGGACGACTTTGCGTGTTTACACCCGGATGGGAGCCTTGGCAGGCGGCTGTTAATAAGGGTAAAGGATGTTATGGTTACAGGTGACGCCCTGCCATTTGTAAGACCTGAGACAAAGCTGATGGATGCAGTGATAGAAATATCATCAAAGCGTCTGGGGCTTGCCCTGGTCACAGATAGAGACAAACGGCTCTTAGGCATAGTAACAGACGGTGACCTGAGAAGGGGTCTTCTAGCCTGGGGGCAGCAGTTGTACTCAAAAGATGCAGCATCAATAATGACAGCAAACCCCCGCACCATCTCAGAAGAAGAGCTTGCCGCAAAGGCCCTGTCCATAATGGAAAAACACTCAATCACATCACTCATAGTCCCTGAAGCCACTAACACAGGGGACACAGGGGATACAGTAAAAGGCATCATCCACATCCACGATATTCTGAAAAAGGGAATAGTGTAAGTCCCTCAGTGAAAAATGACAGTTGAGCCAGTTGCAAAATGAATAAATATGTCCCGTTTATGTTCAACCTTAAAGAATGGATTCCTGCTTTCGCAGGAATGACACCCCGCCTGGAGGCCAGAATTACAACAGAATGTCGTCTTTCCTTGTCTGTCATTCCCGTGAAAACGGGAATCCAGGATGTTGCAGGTACGAAGAGCTACAGCATTTTGCAATTGGCTCAGTTGTTAAATATTTGGTTTTATCAAACAATCTGTTAATAGTGTTTTGCGGCAAACGTTGATATGAATAATAATTATAGAAATAATATTACATTGATACACTTCATAACATTTATTGCTGGGATATTGTTTACATTTCTGTTATATAGATTATTAACATATCACACCTGTCTTATATCATATCCTTACCAACTGGAAGTTAGAGAAGGAGGCATGATACTCTCTACGGATTTGATTCTAAAAGGTGGTAATCCATATGATTTTATAAACCATCCTGTATATATGAATATCTATGGCATTATGTATAACTATGTAGTTGTTCCATTTTATAAAATGTTGTCTGGTATTAGTCAGGAAAGATCATTACTGCTGGCTCATAGAGCTGCTACAGGAGTATTTATATTTCTCTCGTGTTCGGTAGTTGCGCTCATCATGCTGCGCTTAAAGATTAAACCTATTTTTATATATGGGGCTTTTATTATACAATATGCTTCGTTAATATTTTTTGTGACGCCTCTTTCAAAGCCTGACAGTTTAGGTATGTTTCTATTTCTGCTCTGTATTTATATACCTTGGCGTAATGACTACTCAAGAAACAGCTTGATATTAAGCGTTATTTTTGGGCTGCTGAGTTTTTATACAAAAATATATTTTGTGCTGGGTACTATAATGCTGCTGTCATATGTGTTTTTTTATATTTCTAAGGAGAAAGGCCTGAAATGGATGACAGTCTTTTTTGCTTCACTGCTGCTGTCTTTATTCTTTGTAAACAGATATTATGAGTCATATATTTACTATACCATCATTCATCACATTAATGCTAACAGCTATAATATCCACTCTAATAACTACCATCATATTAAATACCTGTTATACCAACTGTATTATTTTGGAAAGCACTCTGCAGGATTAATTATGTTTTTGTTGTTAGTTTTAATATATGATATTTATAAGCATAACAAAATAGACTATTATAGATATATAAAAATTGATTATAAGATTATAAAAAACCCTTTCTTCACACATCAAATATCGCTTTTCACATACTGTGCGTACATATCTATGATTGTATTAGTATTGATTCTTGGCGGTTCTAATGGGGCATGGATGATTTACTTTTTCCAGATTTACCTGCCTTTCTTTTTAATAAGTACGATTGCGCTGACAAGCAATTACAATGCCTTACGGCACATATCATTAATATTGCTTTCAGTATCGGTTTATACCAGCTATTCCTATTGTTTATTTTGGGCAGTCATCCCCCCTATGGATGTTTTTTCTATTGATCCGTCAGGGGTATTTATGAACAAGAATGTAGAGGCGCAGTGGAGACAATACAACAGCCTGATAGAAAAAGGTAAAAATATCCTGGTCGCCGCTCCTCTTAGCATTAGCGCTGTCAGCAGAGGACAAAAGGTGTATGATTCAGGTTTTTCCTGTTACCGCAATGAAGTAATGCCGAAAAATCCTGTAATAAAGAAAATATTTTCTAAGGACTTCGATGGCTATAATGAATTGTTTATGGAAACAATTGAAAAACAGATATTAAATAAACAATTCGATATAATTATTTTATATAAGGACCACTACGAAGGGGGAGGCGTAGCAAACACGTTTATAAGAAATATAAATGATATTGATAAGAATTATCAGGTTAAATCTATCTCAAATTTTCAATTTCTGCACTCAAGAGAAAAATATTTTATGTCTGTTTATTATCCAAGACAGTGAACTTATAACTCCTCAGAAGGCAAGGGGAGCGCTCTCTCCTGACATTTGACCAGGGGCAGCGCAGTTGTGGTCAGACTTGAAGGAAAAAACCAATTTGTGTCTCTTCGAATTCACTCAGATTTTTAAACTTTAGCCCAAAGCTCATGGTTTTATCTGTTTCCTCTTTTATTGAGACAATTTCCCCCTGTACCTTTATTGGGTCTTCCCTCGGCGGTAAGGAAAAGCTCAATAAAATGTAATTACCTGCCCTTGCATGAACAGATACTGTTTTATAACAGCTTAAGCGTAACCCTCCGGTCGATATATCTATAATGGTCCCCTTTTTGAACGGACTGCTGGTTCCTTCAATGTAATATGATGCCTCAATCTTGACCTTTTTACGATAAAACTGCCGCTTGTTGACATTAATAATAATAAGCTGTTTGCATTTTGGACAGGTGATATTAAATGCCTGCTCAGGTGGGTATTCTTTTCTTATTGTTCCTTTGATACCGCAGTGTGGACACACAATACGCATCTCAGTTGATGGAAATACAGTTATTGCCTTAGGTTCTGTAGCTGTTCCCTTAAACAATTCAGTCTTTATCATTTAGTATTTCCCCTGATAAATCAATCAATTTATTAAAATTCGGGTTTATTCAAACGCAGTGACGTTATCGCGCCGTACCCCCAAATTGACTAACTGTCAAATGTACCATCATGCAATAATTATAGCAAAATTCATGCCATAATAACCATGTCATATTTCGCGTGTAAATCATATGACAGCCGTGTGTGATATTGATTATTGTTGACATATTTTGTCAGTGCGGCAAAAAATGCAGGGTTTCAACAGACGACCCAGAGTTTTTCAGTTAGCGCCAGAATGAGGCAAGTCAGGGCTATACTGCAGCCTTTGCAGAAGTTTAGACTGAACCAATGCAAATGGGTATGAGAAATATTGTATAATAGCTAAGTGGACAGGCTGCCTATCAGCGCTGCTACAAACTGGACTCTGAGGGGGGGATGGCTTTATGCTGGAAATAGTAAAAAAATACGTTGTAGATGAGAATAACAACAGGTTGGCAGTTGAGATTGACATTGAGACATTTGGCAAGATCGAGGATATTTTAGAGGACTACGGACTTTACCATCTAATGATTGATGATAAGGATACTGAATCTCTTAGCCTTGAGCAGGCAAAAGAATATTACCGTTCAGTGTCCGGGTAATGGACTTTAAATACAAGAAACAGTTCTTAAAAGACCTTGCATCCTTGCCAATGCCTTATAAGAAACAGATAGAGACGCTTGTGTTTGAAGAGTTGTCTTTGGATAATCAGGAGTCACTTTTTTCCAGAATATCAAAGATGAGAGGATACGATGGTTTTTATAAGATAAGGGTTGGAGATTACCGCATTGGCCTATATATTGCTTCAGGTATAATGGAATTCAGACGAGTGCTTCATAGAAAAGATGTTTACAGGTTTTTTCCATAGAAAAGAAAGACGTTTGGAAGACTTTTAGGAAAGTCTCGCTGCTTAAAACCCTATTTCCTAACACAGACCTGTTAGGTTTTTATTTGAATTGTGACAATGCAGGGGATGTGTTGAAATTTCCTCATAACAATCTGTCAGCATTTTGACAGGAGTTTGACGAAAACAGCATTGATGTGTTATTTTAGCTGATGGTGCAGCGTTGGCATTCTAAGTTGCCGAAATTAGCCGAAGGGTGATTTCAGAGAGGGGGCTGTGTATGGAAAAGTACCTGTATGACTTGCTGGATATCCTTATAGTCATCTTTTTTCTTTTTATCTCGAAAAGGACAGCCGACTTTCTTACGAAGTTCGACGATGACGACAGCGTGGAAATTGGCGCCAACTCCGCTGTTGCCCTATGGCGTTTTGGTCAGTATTTTGGTATGGCCATCGCAATGTCCGGCTTACTGGGTACAGAAACAGCGATGAAAGATATACCGTCTTTCTTTCTCAACGGGGCGCTTGTTACTCTGCTGTTTTTTCTTTCGCACTACATAAACAGGTATCTGTTTCTTAAGGGAATAGACCACAACAAACTCATCGGAGATGGCAATGCCGCCGTGGGGATGGTCAACTGCGGTATTTATCTTGCGTCGGGGCTGGTTCTCAACGGGGTACTCTCAGGCGGGGGCGGGGGATTACTGTCTGCGATTGTGTTCTTTGCACTGGCACAGTGTGTCATTGCTTTGATATTTTTAATAACACAGAAAATCTATCAAATCGGCATTAAAGCTGAAATAGCAGGTGGGAATCTCAGCGCCGGGGTCTTCCTCGCCGGGGTTGTCATATCCTATGCAGTGATTCTCAGATCAAGCGTGTCGGGGGATTTTATAGGATGGGAGCGCGGAATAATATCATTTTTTGTCAGCGCTTTCGTCGGGCTGGCCTTTTTGTTTGTAATACAGAAGGTTGCTGATGCTATTTTTCTTCCTAAGACCACACTGTCTGAGCAGATTATTAAACGAAACACCGCCGCCGTGACAGTTGTAGAGGCTATTTCACTCTCGGTTGCTATTGTCATTGCCCGGATAATGTGATTAAATGGGATTGGATGATTTAAGATGCATAAAAAGATCAAGACAGCGTCAGTCGGCAGCATATTTTTTCTTGCAAACGCCTTGTTAACAACATCGGGCTGTTCGCCGGAGTTGAAGGACTGCCCCCCGCAGTTTGCAAATGCTTCTGCGTCTGTGCAGAAATACGGTGTTATCACCGAGGTACAGGAAATTGAAAAAGGGGAGTTTAAAATTGTCAACGAAGTCCCAAGCAAATGTTCCGGTGTTATGGTCACTCACATAGACGGCTCAGTCGAGATAATTCCTCAGCAAAAGGCTGAGACGATGGTTAGGGATGTCCCGCCAAATAGCGTTGGACTTGGCCTTGGGACGGTACTTGCCTCGGGGTTATTCGGTTATATGCTTGGCAGGACGTCTTTTATCTCATCAGGTATTTATGCCAATGAAGGCATTTACAGGCAGACCCTCGCAAGAAAAGACATTATTACAAGAAAGACCGGACGTGAGGACAACTATGCAGGAGGGTCAGGGTCAGGCGGCAGATATGGCGGCAGTGCTACTTACGGCTCAACTAGTTCAAGCAGGGGCGGCTTTTTCTCCAGAATTTTTGGCAGTGGATCAAGTTAACAGTTCCAGTGAATATTATTAAGATAAACCCTATCAACGAAGGCATTTACACCGAAATTGGCTATACGTGGTACAATACGCCTGATGCAGCGCCCTCCATTGCCGATGAGCTTGTCTGCGTTACCGAGACCGAGGGTGACAACTATTATAAGGCCGCCGAAGAGCTCTATGATATGTATATTCAGGCGGCACAGTACGTCATCGATAACCGTCTCTATCGCCTGCTTGACATTGATGACTCTCTCATTGCCATGATTGAGCATACGTGGGAGGATGAGAGGCATTTTCACCTCATGGGGCGTTTTGACTTTGCTGGGGGCCTTGATGGAATTCCCATTAAACTTATCGAGTTTAACGCTGACACGCCTTCCCTTATATTTGAGACAGCAATCATACAGTGGATGCTGCTCAGGCACAATAAGATGGACGAGACCCAGCAGTATAACTCATTATATGAGGCAATAAAGGAATCGTTTGTCAGACTAAGACGGCTCAATCCTAAGTTTGCGGGCAGCCCACAGGACATTCCACGCGCTCTGTTTTCGTCGCTTGATGAATTTCCTGAAGACGAGAACACCGCCCGTCTGATAGAGGAGGCCGCGTTTGAGGCAGATTTCATTACTGATTTCGAGTTTGTCGATAAGGTTTTCTTTTCAAGCAGTGAGGGAATCTCCCTGAAGGACTCCGAACGCTGCTATCGTTATGATTATTGGTTTAAGAGCCTGCCATATGAATTTATCAGCCTCTATGAACCTGACCTTGCAGCAATTCTGACAGATGTGCTGAGAAATGAAAGGGCTGTTTTGCTCAATCCCCCATATGTGCTTTTATTTCAGTCAAAGGGTTTGTTAAAGATACTATGGGATATGTACCCAGGGCATCCACTCCTGCTTGAGACTTCATTTGAGCCGTTAGCCGGTGTATCATACGTAGAGAAAAAGACGCTTGGACGAGAAGGTCAAAACGTCTCGATTGTAGATAAAACCGGCAGGACTGTCCTGTCTAAAGACGGTGAATACGGTGCATATCGAAGCATATATCAGGAGTTTGCCAGATTTCCTGCAGACAGTGTGGGGAGGTCTTATCAGGCCGGCGTATTTTTCTCATACGAGCCATGCGGACTGGGCTTCAGGCGGGAACAGGGGATAATCCACAATAATTCCCAGTTTACCGGTCACATCGTCGAGGGTTTGTAAAGCGGCTTAAATCGCTTAATAGTTTAACTACAGTTATCAAAAACCTTTGCTTATACTGAGTCTTCCTGATAAAATTACCGTGCTTGCATTTTGTGCTGGCAAATGAGTTGTTTAATGTGGTCATTGATGTCATAGCGTTCTACAAATATCTGAATTGAGCGTTTTAATCTATAACAAAACACAAAAACACCAAGTGAGCGATGAAGTACTGTCTTTAAATAGAGATGCTATTACTGTAAAAGTAAAAGAACGCTCACGCGGTCAATCATATGGACTTACTTACCATAGGCTTAACAGGTTTGGCTACAAGTGTAGCTTTAGGGATATCAGGGCATGGAACCACTGCGTCAATTATCGGCTGAACAACACTTGTTAGCTTAGTTACGGATTTGTTTACCAGCAAGTTAAAAGAACCCAAATAACCATCAAAAAATTAGTTAGAACAATCCCATATGCCTGCTAAACTATAATGTCTATTCTTTGTTTAGGCTGTGCAAAAAAACATCGCGATCTCTCAAACATTTGAGAAATCGCGGTTATAATACTATAATGGGTCTTTTTACCCCTTAACGCGTCTTATGATCTCGTCTGCGACTTCTTTCGTCCCTACCGCTGTGGGGTCACCCGGTGTCAGTTTCATGTCGTAGGTGACGTGTTTGCCCTCTTTGATTATTGAGGCAATTGCATTGTCCAGACGTGTGGCTGCATCGCGCTCGCCTATGTAGTTTAACATCATTATCGCTGATAACATCATCGCCATTGGGTTTACCTTGTTTAGACCTTTATACTTTGGCGCGCTGCCATGTGTGGCCTCAAAGACCGCCATCTCACTGCCTATATTTGCCCCAGGAGCAAGCCCCAGCCCGCCTATCAGCCCTGCCGCAAGGTCTGATACTATGTCACCGTACAGGTTCGGCAGCACCAGCACGTCATACAACTCCGGCTTCTGCACCAGTTGCATACACATGTTATCAATGATTCTGTCTTCGTAAGCGATGTCAGGGTATGATTTTGCCACGTTATTGGCTGCCTCTAAGAACAGCCCATCGGAATGTTTCATTATGTTTGCCTTGTGGACTGAGGTTACTTTCTTCCTGGCGTTTTTCCTTGCGTACTCAAACGCAAACCGCACTATCCTCTCTGTGCCAAAAACAGAAATTGGCTTTATGCTTATGCCTGAGTCGGCAAGGATGGACTTGTTCGTCTTTGATTTTATGAAATCTATCAGCTCAAGCGTTTCTTTCTTGTCTTTTTGAAATTCTATACCGGCGTACAAGTCTTCGGTGTTTTCCCGCACTACGACAAGGTCAACATTGGGATAAACAGACCGCGCCCCCTCATATGACTTACACGGACGTAGGCAGGCGTATAAATCCAGCTCCTGCCTCAGCGTTACATTTACACTCCTAAAGCCCGTTCCAACTGGCGTTGTTACAGGACCTTTAAGGGCTACCTTGTTTTTTTTGATGCTGTCTATGACGCGCTTGGGAAGTGGATCACCCTCAGCCTCAAAGACGTCCGTACCAGCGTGCTGAATGTCCCAGTTTACTGAGACACCGGCGCCGGCTATCACCCTCACCACTGCGTCAGTTATCTCCGGCCCTACGCCGTCACCCGGTATCAGCGTTATATTATGTGCTGTCATAGGCTTATCCTCAGTATCACTCTTGCTTCGTCGGGGTGATTTGCGATTAACCTCAGCTCGTCATCTGTCAGCGGTTTTTGCGTGTGGAGATTTGCGTACTGGACTAGCTCAAGTATCTCTCTGGCCTCGTAGTCGCTGTTAAAGTGAATCCCCAGGCCGTCATATACATGCCTGAAGCCCGTAATGCCGCCATATGCCCCTGTGGTTATCACCCTGCCTGTCTGCAGGAGGTCTGGCTCTCCACGCCCTACTTCCTCATAATCATAGAGTTCATAGTTGCGCCGGTCTTTGAGTGTGCCGTCGGCGTGGATGCCGGATTCATGGGCAAAGGCATTAGCACCAACACCGGGCTGGTTAATTGCAATAGGAAGCCCAAAGGCATATGAGGCATAGCGCGCAATCTTCCATGACATCTTTAGATTGACTTCGTCGCTCACAATCCCTTGCTTTATGAAATACGGAGAAAACTTCAGCGCTAGGAGTATCGATACAAGGTCGGCATTCCCTGCACGTTCACCGTAGCCGTTGACGGTCGTGTTGATATATGTGTCTATCCCGCACTCGATTGCGCCGCGTGCCCCAGCTATGGATATCGCCTCAGCCATGCCGAGGTCGTTGTGGCAGTGCATCTCTATGGGGAATTTCGTCCTTTCTGACAGGGTCTTTATCTTTTCATACATGGAAATCGGGTCTTCACTGCCAAGCGTATCACAGTATCTGAACCTTGAGGCACCGTTTTCCTTACCGGCAATAATAAATTCCTCAAGTTTATCTATGTCAGTTCTTGAGGCATCCTCGGCGTTTACCCCAACGGTCTCTGCCCCCGCGTCTTTGGCCGCCCTTAGTGCCTTTACCATCCCGTCTATTACGTCTTTAAACGTCTTCCTGCCCTGAAACTTGCCCTGAATGAGAATGTCGGACGTGGAGGCAGAGATGTTTATATGCTTCATTTTCGGACAATTCTTAAATGTTGCCTCGATGTCCTCTACCACAGCCCTGCACCAGCCTTCAAGATGAATCTGCTTCATAACACCCTTTTCAAACAGCTTTAGATTGGAATTGATATATCCAACCTCATGCTTAAGTGTCGGGAACCCTACCTCGGACTGGAATATCCCCATCTCATCGAGATAGATGTTGAGCATCGTCTTTGACAGCTTAGGAAGGAGTATCCTGGACGTCTGAACGCCGTCACGATTCGTTACGTCAATGATGTGTACAGTGTTTGCCATTTCTCTTAACCTCTTTCGTTCGGAATTTTAGACTGTAACTATACTATATTTTATTTTTTATATCAAGCAATTTTTGTTATAATCAATTTTAAGGCTGAGATGGTGCAAAAAATGAGAGGTACATCGTGAAAACAGCAAAAAAAACTGCATTAATCACCGGAATTCTTGGGCAGGACGGGCCATATTTGGCTCGTCTGCTTCTTGACAAGGGATACAAGGTCTATGGGCTTATTCGCCGGTACTCTAATCCCAACTTCAGCAATACGGACTATCTGGGCGTTACCAGCGGCATAGAATTTGTTACCGGTGACATGACCGATGAAAAATCCCTTATGACCATCATAAAACTCATCACCCCCGACGAGGTGTATAATCTTGCCGCTCAGTCATTTGTCGGCGTCTCATGGGAACAGCCAAAGACCACCACTGAGGTAAACTCCCTTGGGGTGCTTTACCTACTTCACGCGATACGCTCTGTCACCCCAGGCGCAAGGCTCTTTCAGGCGTCAACTGGTGACCTGTTTGGCAACAACAGCGTTGGCGGCATCCAAAACGAGACAGTCCCGTTTAAGCCTCGAAGCCCGTATGCCGTTACCAAGCTTTACAGCTACTGGATGACCGTAAACTTTCGGGAAAGCTACGGGATGTTCTGCGCTAACGGCATACTCTTTAATCACGAATCCCCTATCAGAGGGCAGGAATTTGTCACCCGGAAGATTTCAACTGGGGCGGCCAAAATTAAACTTGGCCTTGCCGCTGAGCTGACACTTGGCAACATCGACACACGGCGCGACTGGGGCTTTGCAGGTGATTATGTCGAGGCAATGTGGCTTATGCTCCAGCACGAAAGACCGGACGACTATGTCATTGCCACAGGTGAAGTCCACACAATACGCGAGTTTCTTGACACCGCGTTTAAGCGTCTGGGCATAGACGACTGGGGTGGTTATATCAGATATGATTCAAAATTCAGCCGCCCCACTGAAGTATATACACTTTTGGGCAGCCCTGAAAAGGCTAAAAAAGTCCTCGGCTGGTCACCTAAGTTAACATTCGAGGCTATTGTACACATGATGGTCGATGCAGACCTTGCAAGGCTTTCAGGATGCTGAAGCACCCATTATTTATTTGCCCTAAGCGCTATCCGTCCAAAAGAGCATAACGAAAGATTCAGGAGAGATTTCGCCGTAGACAATAAAGATAGTTTTGATTTATAAAGGCACTGAATCTTTTTAAATCCAATATCGCGTAACATCCCTTGCAGTGCAGACTCTGTAGGGATAAACCAATTCGTAGGGTCAGCATTAAAGCTGTCCCCTTCGGCATAATACAAGACAGGCAATGGATTCAGTGTTCTTACAAAAGCGCTCTCAATAATTACAAATTCATTTGTAACCTCAAATATTTTTTCAAGCGCCAAAAATGGGTGCTTTAAGTGATACAGCACACCAAGAAATAAGACAATATCAAATTTACCTATAGTCCCAGGGGAAATATCATATACATCCATATTTATAAACTGGACATTAGAATTGAGGATATCCCTGACGGTTTCAAATCCCTTGTTGCCGCAATGCTGGTATTGTTTCTCATCTGGACGCTCCATTCTCTTTAAATTATCTATTGCCAGAACAGATGCGCCTCTTTTTTCGCATTCAAAGGCATAATAGCCGTCCAATGTGCCAATATCCAGGACACTTTTCCCTTCTAAATTCTCAGGCAGATTCAAATGCCCAATGGAATCTATGTTATTCATAACCTTCCCCGGGGTGACAATACCGTATGGCAGCGGGATACTATGTCCCCAAAAAGGCACTTCAGAGACTTTTCTTAAAATTTCATCTTTATCCAGCATTACGGGCTACTTGTGTATATCCCAGATTCCATATTTATCAATTCTGTGCTGCGTTTGAAAGGCCCTGCAGCCGACACAAAGAGTGGGAACCGCCCCGCATGGGTCTAATATGGTTTTTCTAAACCGCGAATAATAATCCCCCCTCCAGAGTTCCTTAAAATCCTTCTCGAATACATTTCCAAACGAGTACTGCCTTAGAAACGGCCTCCTGTTTGACATCATCACGCTGCAACATGGAAGCACATAGCCGGGCAGCATAATATATGGCTCCATCCACGCATCGCAGCGCTCAAGCGGCGGGTTCCTTTTCTGTTCGGCATGTACAAATTGAAAATCAATCCCTCCCTTTCTCTTTAACAATTCTTTGATTATAACCTGCGGCACCTCATCTACAAAGTAATGCTCAATTTCAGGGAAAAACAACAGACCGGTAAACTCCACATAAGAAGAAGACCCGCCCCATTCATGAGCCTCTGCTATTGAGTTCAAAAGATCAAGAAACTGAGGCATTTCATGCATATTATTATTTAGTATTACATATCTGAAGGTCAGATGAGGAAATGGTGTTTTATGCCTGCGTTTATAATCGATAATTGCGCGCAGATTAGCCACAACGTTGTCAAAATTACACCCTGCCTTTATAGATTCATAGGTGGTTTTTGTTGCAGCGTCACAAGAGACATAAATCCCTTTAACAAAAGGAAAAACATCCTGTATAAGCTGTTCCTGAGTTATATCGCTCAGGTGGTCAACAAGCCATATCGATGCCTTTGTCTTGTCCGACAGGTACTTCAGCATCAAAGGATAGTCTTTGTTGAGAAAAGACGAACCCTCCCCTGTAAGGTTAGCCCAGCGAAGGTCAGGGATTTGATTTACCACATGTTTAAACTCATCAAGCGTGAGATGCCGTTTAACCTGTTCATCTTTTGGCCAGTAGATGTACTCGCAGATATGGCAGCGCTTGTTACAAAGGGTGGTTGTCTCCATTTCAATGTACTTGGGAAGAGGGGCATTATAAGGGTCTTTGTTGATTTTTCTGTAATCAGTCAGGTAATAAAGCCATTTCTGCGAACCTTCACCAGTGGGAACCATTGTTTTAGAGTAAAAAAAATTTTTGAATTCAGCATGGCTGCCTGATAAAAAAAGATATTTAAAGCTGCTTAAATCTCTTAACAGACGCCTCGCATACTTAGTCTTCACAGTAAACGGGCCAAATATCTGTTTGTTCAAATCAGTTTGTGTGGACATGGAAGCTCCGTTTTTGGTTTCATTTGTTAGCTCAACCGGGTTATATAGTACCAGCGCAGTTATAAAAAACACAAGGGCATCTACACCCAAAATTGAGGTTAATGTGGATGCAAACAAAGTGATCTTGTATTTTTGCAGAAGAACTGCTATCATATGGCAGTTATGGATGTACAGAGGGGAAGAATGGCTACATAGTGATTCAGGTGTTTAGCATGGGAAAACTTTGCAGGTAGATATAGTATGAAAATATTGGCCGTAGCTCCTAACTTTAGCATTGGATATGGAAAAATCTCTATTTTCCCAGTAGGGCTTTCCTATATAACGGCAGCGCTGAAATCTGTCGGTCACGAAGTCGACTGTCACATGTATAAGGGTAAAGAAGGGATGCAGAGTCTCTTAAAGGAGAAAGACTACGACTTTGTTGCAACAGGCGGGCTGTCCTCCCAATATCGCAATATTAAGGATATAACCGATATCGCCCATGAAAATGGTAAGAAAATAATTGCTGGCGGCGGAATTATATCTTCAGAACCGGAGCAGATGGCTCGGCATCTGAATATTGACTATGCCGTTATTGGCGAAGGTGAGGATACAGTTATAGAGCTTCTGTCCTGTTTAAGCAATGGGCTTAATTTATCGGATGTATCAGGTATCGGTTATTTCAAAAATGATGAATTTATCTTGAACGGAAGGCGAAAACAGAGAGAAGACCTTGACTCATTACCAATGCCGGATTATGAAAGTTTTGACTACGTCCTTCATCTGGACACATCAAGGCCGTCGGATACATTTACTTATGACCTCTATGATTTGCCCAGGGAATATTCATTGGTATCATCCCGTTCATGTCCATTCTCGTGTACGTTTTGTTATCATCACGCGGGTGATAAATACAGACAGCGGTCAATTGACTCCATTATGCGGGAACTTGAACTTGTAATTCCTAAATACCGGATCAATTTAGTATTCATCCTCGACGACTTGTTTTCATACCACACGGACCGCGTGTTAGAATTTTGCAGGAGATTTAAGGATTTTACCAGTACTTTATCATGGGAAGTTAAATGGTGTTGCCAGATGAGGGTTGAATCCTTAGATGAGACAATCCTTAAGACTATGAAACAATCCGGATGTTTTATAATAAGCTATGGTTTTGAAAGCTATAGCCCTATTGTATTAAACAGCATGAAAAAACATATTACCCAGGAACAAATACATAATGCAATCCATATGACACTGGACAGTGGGTTGTCGATACAGGGTAATTTTATTTTTGGCGACGTTAAGGAAACACTGGACACTGCGAAAGAATCCCTCGAGTTCTGGCGGCAACACACGGAATCCGGTATATTGCTAGGATTTATATTACCTTTTCCAAGGAGCAGGTTATATCTGCATTGTATCGAAAAAGGACTTATAAAAGACATTGTAGATTTTACAAGTAACCATTTATTTGAACCCATTAATATGACTGAAATGTCTGAGAAGGACTTTGTTAAAATGTCTGTACTAATACATAGATATACAAAGAAATACAATAAGTATATTGTGCCGGACCTTATTAACAAAGATAGTTTTACAGTGCGCTGCCCATACTGTAAGAATTTAATAGAGTATAAAAACTATGATACCAGCCGTTTATCGTCTACGACATTGTTTCTCTACTGCAGAAGCTGCCGCCGGAGATTTTATGCCATATCTTTTTTGTATAATATTATTAGGAAATTAACGTTATTATTCTTATATCCTTGGAGTTACAGATTAATCGGGAAACTACATGATCTTGTCAAGCGATTCAACCTGTAAGACAGAGGCTTCGGCTCTTGACAGGAAGAGGCTGCAAATTATAGAGAGTCCATCTTGACATTTAAGGGAATACTATGATTGCCTGTACGCAGGGAAAATGAATTTACTCGAAAAATCGAAGTCTCTGATTATAGATGCTACGGGCGGCATCCTGTCAAAATTTGACAAATTACCATTGTTTATATCTCCCATGGGAATAGTCATTGAAATAACCCGCGACTGTAATTTGAACTGTATCATGTGCCCAAGGAATTTCTCAAACGATAAAACAACAAATATGACATACGATCAGTTTATCTATATAGTAAAACAATTGCCGGCGCTAAGACATATAACTATTTTGGGACGTGGTGAAACGCTGATAAACCCATATGTTTTTGATATGCTTAAGACACAGGGTATTTATTTTACAATAGTTACCAACGGATTTCTGTTAACTGAGAAAAACATAAATAAACTTGGTAACGTTAGCCATGTTGTCGTTTCGATTGACAGTCCCAATAAAGACACTTATAAGAATATAAGGGGTGCAAATCTCGATATACTTATAACTAATCTAAAAAAACTAAAGAAAATCAGACCCGATATCAAAATCACAATACAATCGATTTTAATGAAATTTAACATGTTGGAGCTTGATGGTTTTTTGAGCCTTCTTAAGGCAATCGGCACCGGCTGCCTAAGTTTTGTTAACCTTATTGCTTTTAATGAAACCCTTTCATACCAGCATCAGATTAATATTGAAAATTCAATCATCAGGCTTAAACAGATTCAAAAAAAGGCCGATTTTGAAAAAATTCACCTGATATCTACACCGCTATTGCCACCGCGTAAATGTTTCACACCATGGACTACTCCACGGATAACCATCGAGGGTGACGTATACCCATGCTGTTTCATATACAATACTTCCGGTGACTGCTGGCAAGAGTGGTGTATGGGATTTAAGATTGATGTTCCCCAGCTTAATTATAAGCTTGGAAACCTTTTTGAAACACCTATGAAGTCAATATTGAACAGTGACAGCTTCGTTGAGTTAAGAAAAGTGGTAAGAAGGGCAAACAAATCAACCCTATCTGTTGAGCAGATAAAATCTCTTGTCAGCAATATTAACTCATCACGTTTTTATTATTGCAACATTTGTTTTATGAGACATAACATTTCCTGCTAATCGCGGTATAATACATCTATTCAATCTATACCGGCCCATATTTCTCTAAAATCCCTTTACATCCGATATCTTGCTGAAAACAGTACTCTCATCTTTTTTTTCCATCGTCTTCTTAAATTACCACACCAGGTGAACGCATAAGATATTCCCTCATAAATAAATAATATTTTAGTATTCCCAATTAATTTATGCTTTAAGTATATGTACAGATCTAATATGATTGTTGAATTATTTTTATCACCTACATGATGTTTTGTTATGTTTGTATGTTTTATGTAATAATAATAATATGTAAGAGACGTAGCGATTTGATTATTATTCATAAAATATTCTGCCAGTCTCAGGTACAGTGTAATATTTACTGGCTTATAACTAGATCTATTTATAAAATTATGTAATAGAAGATAGTTATTATTATGCTTTATTATCATGGATACAACTTCCTCCTCAAAATTAGAAAGCTCCTGAATATCACCGCTATTCAGGAAAGTCGCAACATTTTTAAATACCTCTTTTGCTTCTGCTTGCAAATAATCCTGATAGGAGAGTATTTTCTCTATGAAAATCTCATCTATTGGCATTACATAAAATCGTTCCCTCACACTAATATAGTATTTATACCATATTTTCAGCGCACGTGTTAATTTATCGTATTCCTTAAGTTCGTATAATGCATCTATATAGTAAAGAATATCCGGATGAATATATCTTGAATATGCAGAAACTGCTTCTTCGTAATATGTAATCAATTGCAGAAGCATATTCCTGTCTTTATGCACGGCATATAACTTGTGAAGTATTTTGACCATGGTATGCTTAGTAATATAGTTATCAGAATAAAGTATGAGTGATGTATTTGAGAAACTCATGGCTTTTTCTACATCTCCTTTTTCCATGCTTATTACAGACAAGTAATATGCGGCTGAGCTATAGATGATATTTTCGGGTTTAACAACATTTTTATTATTTATCATATACATAACTATACTATCAATATAATGGCGGTATAGAAAGTAATCATCATAAAAATACAACGCTGACATAACATCGTCCCGAAGATAGTCTATTGTTAAGGTGTCCATATTTTCCAAAATGTTTAAAAAAATATCACTTGCCTTTTCTTTGTCATAAAAGTGATAAAGCACTCTGCCCAAATTGAATCTTAAAGCAAGGTTACTAGTATATTCAGATATACCATTATATAGCACTTGTAGTGAGTTACCAATAATATTATTCATTTTATCTTTGTTATAAAGTTTATTGGTATAGTGGCATAGATATATGTATGCTGCAGATAACGTGTTATAAGTATGTATTGCCTTATCTTTTCTTAACTTATTTTCATTGTGCCGTATGACTTCTTTTATTTTAGAAAGTGTGTGTTGGGTGATGTTATGAACGGTAAAGCTTATATTGCACCCCCATGCTATAACCTTGATATCACTATAATGCAACAAATTACTGTTATCTTGTCTATTCGATCGAGATATAGTGATGAAGGCACAAAATTTTAAAAACAGTTCCAGAGATTTCATTCGCCCGAAAGTGTCATAGATTCTTTTATTTTGCCTGATTGAAACAGTTGCACTGCATGATTCAATAGCATAATCAACTGTTTCTGCAAAAGTATCGTCACTATAAGGGAATAAACCATCTTTTTCCTTTTCAAAGAACAACTCTAAAGTATTATTTTCCTGACACAGTACCGATGTGTTTACGGCAAGGGCTTCAATTCCTCTTGTGGGAAAGCATCCGTAAAATCTTACAAATGTAGGAACAACTCTTGCAGTACTTAACAGAAGTGCATACTGATCATTATTACTGATATATCCGTCATTAATAAAGAGGTTATATTTGTCTCCCATTTTGATAAATGACAAAATCATTTGTGATTTTTCATAAAAAAAATGATTGAAACATGTGCCTGTCATTAAGACATCGATTTTCTTTTCGTTACTAGCTGGCTGAATAGCCGACGGGTGAAACATATATGATAAAATATGAGTGTAAGTATCCTTTTTGAAAATATTTTTCATCTCATAATGGTCTGTGCTTGAAAATACAATTATTTTGTCAAATTTAGATATCTCGTTATATTTTTGGTAGATATGCAGATCATAATCTGTGCTAAAAGCAATTTTTGTAAAAGGAAGCCTTTCAAAACCTTCAAATAAATCTGTTGACTCTGGACAAAGAACGAAAATAAAATCAGGTTTAAAGTTAAGTATTTTTAAAATATGAATCAATTTCCTGTCATTAAAATCAAAATCAATACATATATCATCTGTATAGGAATAACCAACTGTCAATATGTTAAATTGTGAATCTAACTGTCCATCGTCAATCAAATAGTGCCTGTTAATCATAACAACGTTAATCTTGTCCTTGTTGAGCAGGCTTAATAAAGCTTGGTAGCTGTATTGTCCGGGAGATTTTGTTAGTCCCTCCAGTAAACATGCCTTACTTTCTGCCTTGTGGTTAAGAGACCAGAGTGCAAATGCTTTGTACAGAAGGCTTCTTTCGGATCGGATGTTAGATAGTATTTCAAAACCTTTTTCGGGATTTCCAAGCATAATATAGGCACAACCCTGAAGTTCTGGATCATTGTCTGCGAAAAGTGCGACATAAGTGTAGTTACCGTCGTCAAAAGCATCTTCCATACTCCTGTAGTAACGGTGGATATCGTCATATGTTGTTCTGTATTTAATCTCAGGATTAAACATAATATTTTTAACGCATACGTAAAATTAGTACAACGAGCGTCTTATCATAAATGCAAGACATGAACTATGTCAAGGTAAGCGGTAACTTATTTTACGCCACAATCCACTAAAAAAGTAAAACCTAGCATCCGCCGCTACTCTTAATATTATTCATATAATAATAGTTACCACTATCGGAGAAATACCGTGTGGTTATAGGGTAATTAGTACGCTATATTATTATTTCGGAGTATGCTATAATAGGTTTGTCCTTAAGCACAGCAGGAATTTTTATACGAGATGAGTACTTTTGATTATATAATAATCCCGAAAATCAGCGGAGGCGTTTAAAAAATGCGCGTACTTATCGCAGCCCCACAGATGTATATTTATGGCGGGGCAGAACTGGTCATCGTGGAGCTTTTAAACTATCTCTCAAAAAACAAAATCGAACACGCCCTGCTCACAACCGGGGTCATCCCCGAAATTAAAAGGGATATTGCTGAGTCGGAAATCATAACACTGCCGTTTGGGGCATCAAACGACTGGAGCGATCTGCTCAAGAACACATGGCTTTTAAGCAAGGGAGTGCGCCGCCATGCCAAAAGATTTGACATAATAAATCTGCACAACTGCCCTGCCGAACTCTCGGCATTTACAACATCGAAGCCAGCCGTGTGGCTTTGCAACGAACCGCCGGAGGTGTTCTTAGGCGGCAGTGTCAAGCGCGAAGGCGCACCTAAGCGATTTCTTAAGACACTGTTTTATGACTTCGATAAGTTTATCGTCAGGCGCTATGTAAAAAATGTCGTCGTGGCAGATGAGTTTAATGCCGCACGCTTTAAGTCGCTCTACGGGATTATGCCCCAGATAATCCCATATGGGATAAACTACGAGTTTTTCTCTACGGCACCTGAGACGACACTGGTAAAAACAGACCGGTTTACCGTCCTTCAGTCGGGTATGTTTAACCTGTATAAAAATCAACTCGAAGCTGTTAAGACAATCCATTCGTTAAGGGATAAGATCCCTGAAATACGACTGATACTGGCGGGATTTCAGGGCGGGGCATATTTTGAAGCAGTAAAGAGATATATCAGCGAACATGGCCTCAACGATATTGTAGAGCTCACCGGACATATAAACAGGGAACAACTCAGGGAACTCTACTACACAGCCGATATACTGCTGCATCCGGTAAAATCTCAGGGCGGCTGGCTCTCTCCGTTTGAGGCGCTCTCAGCAGAGACCCCTGTGATTGTATCACCGGAGATGACAGCAGCCTCAGTGATAAGCTCCGGGGCAGTCGGCACAGTAACTGAAGACTACGCAGGAGCACTGATGGATGTGTATCTAAACCGGCACAAACACAAGCAAACGGCAAAGCGCGGGAAGGAGTTTGTTAGAGATAATCTCACATGGAGTAAGTTCTGCGCCAGAATGGTCACGGCTTTTGGGACAACGCTGCACAGGGGCTGACAGCGGAAATAAAAATTTGTGGCAATTCTTGAGTTGGCGTACAGTATTATGTTAATATCCCGTAGATGCCCCCTTAGCTCAGTAGGATAGAGCACAGGATTCCTAATCCTGGGGCCGCAAGTTCGAGCCTTGCAGGGGGCATTTATTTTACCGCATAGAAAGCCAAACTATCAAGTATCATTAGTGCAATAACTCATCAGGCGAAAATGCAATCGGCCTGACGCTTAACAACCTCGACGCCATATATTGGAAATCCTTACTTGGGACGGGAAATCTCAACGGCAGTTATCAAGCTGCATACTCAACATTATCTCAACTACGGTACGCATGACCAGACATCAAAATGACGTGTGCTTGAGACTATCTTATACCGCTGTATGAATGTGCTTTGAAATGTGCTGGTAAATAGTCCGCCTGATGACTTGTCATAGCCATTCATAGAAAATGCCTGGGCGCCTCGCGGCATCACCCACATGCCTGTCCTGCAGTCAGAGATTGACCTTATAGCAGCCTCTGGTATAGATATCCCACTTAATACATTGTCCATAAGTGATGCAGCGTCAAACGAGTAGATGCCGGTGTGAAATACAAATAATGGACGATAGTACGTCAGCGTGTATGTATCATCACCTGCGTAACCCATTTCGATAGTCTGCGATGGGTAGGCCGCTATAATGCCCTCCACTTCAGTGAATATCTCCGGCGCTGCTGCGCGCTCCTTTATGTTCATATAAAGAATTATTGGGGTCTTAATGGCTGGCATAGCGGTCACTATCAGAGACGATATTAATATCGCAATAAATATGTTTTTCTGCGAAGGGTCAATGTTCACGGTTGAGGCGGATGCCAGAAATAAATAAATCATAACCGGTATGAGCGGCAGAAGATGGTGTACGCCTGCCCCGGGCTTCGACGCCACAACTGAAACTGCCAGCGATGACGCTAAAAAGGCCCATATTACAGACATGTGCCGCCTGAGTTTCACTGCATCTTTAAACCCGTACAAATATATAAGTGATGCAGCAGCAATCTTCAATGCGATAAAGTTTAGATTCTTTATAAAAAGTGTAAGCTCAAGCCCATGCCTCGCCGTAGCCCTCATCCACATGGCATAGTTATACAAAGATATGTTTTTAAATATGACAAAAGGCGCTAATGCCATAATAAATCCCAGCCCATACATACCGATACCCCATGCAAGACCAAAACGGACATAAAGCACTGCAGCAACAGGTATGAAATATAAGACTGAGTGCAGCTTTAAGTCCGCACAGATGCCTGTACAAATGCCTGCGACAATGACCGCCGCCGTCTTGCTGCCGCCCGTTGAGGCATATAGTGCAAGGACTACGAAAAAGATGATGAATGGGTCTGCTCGTTGCCAAAACGTAACCACAGGAAAGTCCATAAATATTAATATTATCAGAGCAGCGGTAATAAATGCGGCCTGATTGCCTGAAAGTTTTCTGAATGAGAGAAACGAAAACACTACAGCCAATATTGCAGCCATGACGCCACCCAGCTTAGACGTTAGAATTGAGGCCCCGAATGCCTTCATTATATAACCATTAATTATAAACAGGGCTGGCCCATAGACAAAACTGTACCTGTCATGCGAATCCAACGGGGGATATACTGGCCTGCCCTTAGTAAAAATCCATGATACAGCGGCAATGCCCGGCTCGACATGGTCTCCATATGCGTAAGACGTCAGATATAAATACAGCTCCACTACGTACACAGCCATCAACCCCGAGGCAGTAACAAAAACCAATGTCCTGACGCCAGCGCTGATGCCAGAGCTGCCAGCATAGCGCAATAGCATATAGAATCCAACCGCACAAGCAGCAAATATAGCCCAGCTCGCAAAGACACCGTTCATCACAGTGGCAGGACCATAGAGAATATTAAGAAAAAAGTTATCCAAAATCCCTGACATCAGATTTTATAAGCAGATGTGAGCGATTCTCTTAGTTTCGCTCATGTTCAGGTATTTGCCCCATAGTGCATAGATTACATCATATAAACCAAATGAAAATCAACCATCTGTGCAGGAATCATCTGACAGAATTATATATATATGTTATAATTATACACGCCAAAGGAGGATTCCCTATTATGTATAAACTTGATGAGAATAATTTAAAAGTCAAGGCGGGTGGTGCGAAGACTGTTTTGGTTGTCGATGACGATGAGGCTATACGGATTCTGATTCGTAATATTCTGGAGCCGGACTACATTGTCTTTGAAGCGGTTGACGCGGCAGGCGCTCTCACTCAGACCACTGCTGCAGATTTTGACGTTATTCTCCTTGACTATAACCTTGGCGGACGCGACGGCCTTGACCTGTTAATAGAACTTCGTGAAGACAGAAAGGTCGATGCTGTTATTATATTTATGACCTCAGATACCTCACGCGACCTTGCAGCTCAGGCCTTTAGAGAAAATGCCGACGATTTCATCGGTAAACCCATCAACAGGCGGCTCTTTAAATACGCCATCAGCGAGGCAGTCAAAAAAAAAGAAACCGAACGGCAGTTGCGTGAGACCGCCGTTATAACGAAAATCGAGGAATCAAAAAACCTCATCATCGCCATGGCAAGCCACGAACTCCATACTCCGCTCATCCCCCTTATCGGTCTCTCAAGCGCCCTCTATAAACGCAGCGAAGAGGATAATCTGGACAAAGATGTACTCTCAGACGGTCTCAAACGCATCGTCGCCGCAGCCAGACGCCTGAACGAAATCATCGGAGATATTTTAGAAGTCGCCTCCTTGAAGAGAAGTGACCACCCCATGCACTATGAGGATATTGTCATACGGGCAATGCTTGAACAACTACAACTCTATTACAAGGAGGCTGCGGCAGACAAGGGCCTGAATTTAGTAATTACGATGCCAGAGGGTGAACATACCATCTTTACAGATGGGAAAAGGCTGCGGCAGGTCTTGCGCCTGATTGTTGATAACGCCATCAAATTCACCAAATTCGGCGAGGTGGAAATCGGGTATGATGTGGGTGAGGAGGATGTCTTATTTTTCGTCCGCGACACCGGCTCAGGGATTTTACCCGAATTTCAGGAGAGGCTTTTTGATGCGTTTGAAAAAGTGGATATGAAAAGCGGTACATCGCCGGGGCTTGGCGTGGGATTATATCTATGCAGACGTATTGTTGAAACTATGCTTGGAGGGGTTATCGAAGTTGACAGCACGTTGGGCAGGGGGAGCCAATTTACAATTAGGCTTCCAGAGATAGGGGCAAGGTAACCCCCGTTTATGCCGAAGACAAAATCGCAGGTGGTCAAAAAGACCAGTGAATTAGAGGCAAGTGAGTCCATGATGCGCGCGATTTTAGACGGCGCTGTCAACTCGATAATTATTATCGACCACATTGGCACAGTCCAGCTCTTTAACCGCGCTGCCGAGAAGACATTCGGATATGACGCCGCTGAGGTCATAGGCCAGAATGTTAAGATGCTCATGCCAGAGCCGTACAAAAGCGGGCACGACCAGTATCTGTTAAATTACATAACAACCGGCAGGAAGAAAATCATTGGTATTGGCAGAGAAGTCCGCGCACAAAAGAAAGATGGAACTACATTCCCGATTGAACTATCTGTGAGTGAGATAAAATCAGACACGAGTATATTTGTCGGCCTGATTGTTGACATAAGTAAGCGTAAAGAGGCCGAGGAGGAATTAACGCGCCTTTCTGAGCGCCTGAGCCTGGCTGTTAATTCAGGTGGATTTGGGATATGGGATTATGACGTGAAGCAATCGAAGCTCATCTGGAATGAACAAATGTTCAAGCTATATGAGATGCCACCGGAAGATTTCACGGGAGCCTATTCTGATTGGTCTGCTAAAGTACACCCTGATGACCTGGCAGCAGCTGAAGAAAAACTTGGCGCGGCCTTAAGAGGGGAGGCAGATTATGACGCGGAGTTCCGTATTATTACATCATCAGGGGAAAAAACAGTCAAGGCGTCCTCGATTACCCAAAAAGACGCCTCCGGTCAGCCAGTCCGTATGATTGGTGTGAACTGGGATGTTACTGCCGAGAGAAAGAGAGAAAAAGAACTGCTTGATTTATCTGAAAATCTGAAAATTGCAAAAGACCAGGCCGAGGCGGCCAGCAAGTCCAAATCAGAGTTCTTATCAAGCATGTCCCACGAGATTCGCACCCCGCTTAATGCGATTGTAGGCATGGCTGACCTGCTGTCAGAGACGACATTAACCGAAGAGCAGGCGAAGTATATCAGGACATTCAGGCACGCTGGAGACGGCCTGCTTGCAATAATAAACGACATCCTTGATCTTTCAAAGGTGGAGGCCGGCCTGTTTGAGCTTGAGTCTATTTGCTTTGATTTGAACGAACTGTTGGATAAGATAGGCGAGGTGATGTCATTCCGTGCCCATCAAAAGGGGCTGGAGCTTGTCTTGTCACATATGCCTGAGACAATAGGCCTGGTAGGTGACCCGATGCGCCTGAGACAGATTATCGTCAATCTCATTGGTAATGCCATCAAGTTTACAGAAAAAGGTGAGATTGCCATGAAGACAGAACTCCTGAATTCGACTGCGTCTGAGATAGAGTTGAAGTTTTCGGTAAGAGACACCGGCATTGGTATTCCAAAGGATAAACTGGATGCGGTATTTGAGCGGTTTACACAAGTTGACTCCTCAACGACAAGAAAATATGGCGGCACGGGCTTAGGTCTGACCATTTCCAAAAGGTTTATCGAGATGATGGGGGGCCAGATTCGTGTACAGAGCGAGTATGGCAAGGGTAGTGTCTTTTCATTCACGGCGAAGTTTAAGCTCGATAATGAATGCAAACTCAGCCTAAAGCCGACAGATACAAATATCGTGCCGGTCGTTTTAAAAGATGATCAATCTCTGTTTCCTGAACTGTCTTCAGAACAATCCGGGACAAGACCGCTTTCAATATTACTCGTAGAGGATAACGAAGACAACAGAAACCTGATACTGATGTATCTGAAAAAGACCCCGCATAAGATTGAAGCGGCAGAAAACGGTCAGATAGCTGTAGAGAAATTCACATCCGGCACCTATGACATAGTCCTAATGGATATGGAAATGCCAGTAAAGGATGGTCTGACCGCCGTAAGGGAAATTCGACAGTGGGAAAACGAACAAAACGTCCGGAGGACAACAATTGTCGCCCTCACAGCCCACGCCCTAAAGGAACACGAAGAGAGAAGCCGCGATGCCGGTTGTGACGAACACCTGACCAAACCTATAAAAAAGGCAGTCCTGCTGGAATTCATTAAGAAATACGGCGGCTAGTCCTTAAACACCTCATTGCAGAAGGGGCAAAACTTCCAATCATGATTCCTTGGATTCAGGCATTTAGGACATTTATGCTTCAGTGAATGACCGCAAAACGGACAAAAGACGTAATCAGAACTCAGCGGCAGCGTACAATTTTGGCATATAATCATCTCCCTGCTTGATATATTGGACGTTACCCTCATTACCTCCTCGATGGTAGTTATCCCCTCTAGTGTTTTCCTAAGTCCATCCTCGGTAATAGAATTCATACCGGCGTCAAAAGCAGCACGAGATATCTCGTTTTCACCGGCTTCCTCGAATATGAGTTTTCTGATTGTTTGGTTAGCTGGTATGATCTCATAAATCCCTGTCCTGCCTCTAAAGCCGCGCCCTCCGCATTCGTCACATCCTACCGGCTTACAGAACCTGGCATTGGCGCCTACACTTTCCCCTTTCAGACCCAGCAATATGAGTTCTTCCATCGATGGCGTATAGGTCTGTTTACATGTGTTGCAAAGTTTCCTGACAAGCCGCTGGGCAATGATTCCATTCAGAGACGACGCTATAAAGTGGCCTTTGATACCCATACCCTTAAGCCTTGTAACTGCGGCAACGGCAGTGGTTGTGTGCAATGTGCTTATAACAAGATGCCCTGTTATTGAGGCCTGAATTGCTACTTCAGCAGTCTCCGGGTCGCGCATCTCTCCTACCATAATAATGTCAGGGTCTTGTCTTAGTACAGAACGCAGGGCTGCCGCGAACGTAAGGCCAGCTTTCTCGTTTATGTTGACCTGAATAGCGTCTTTGAGATTATATTCTACGGGGTCCTCAATCGTAATAATATTACTTATTTCGGTCATCAGGTGATTCATCGAAGAATACAATGTAGTGCTTTTGCCGCTTCCGGTTGGTCCTGTAACAAGCACAAGCCCCTGCGGCTTTTCTATCATCTCCAACACCATCTGATAATCCTTGTCGTTCAAGCCTATATCAATTAACGACAAACTTGACGACGACGGGTCAAGAATCCTGATAACCACCTTTTCGCCATATTGCGTAGGCAGCGTAGATATTCGGAGATCAACCCCCTTGCCTTCGACCTTGATCTTTATCCCCCCGTCTTGCGGGATGCGTCTTTCTGATATATCCAGCTTGGCCATAACCTTTATCCTTGAGACCACAGAAGGGGCGTAAGTCTTTGAAAGCTGCGTAAGGCTGGACATTATCCCGTCAACGCGTAATCTAATGTTGAACGTGTGTTCGTGAGGCTCTATGTGTATGTCGCTTGCCCTGGATTTAAGGGCGTTTAATATTATTTTATTTACAAGCTGGATAACCGGCGGGGATTCACTGTCTTTTAATAGTTTGTTTGCTTCACTGTAAACATCAATACGATCAGTTTTTATGTCCAGCTTAGAATCTGCTTGCTCCTGATCAGCGAAGAGTTCATTAAGCCTTTCAAATGAATCAACCTGCGTTGCCCCTGTTGACCTGTCAAGTGTAATTTCGGCGTAATTTCGGCGAATGGCATTCTCTATTTCTGTTGGTGTAGAGATAACTACTTCAACTTCCTTGTTAAGCATGTACTTGACTTCCCTTATGGCGTCAATGTCCATTGGATTGGCCATGGCTATTTCCACCATCCGGTTTGTGGCACGTAACGGTACAAGCACATATTTCAAGGCGAAGTCCTTATCAATCAGTCTGGCCACATCATTTTGTATACCTACAAAGGTCAGATCAATGTACGGCATATTAAGTTGTGACGACAAGCCGCGCGCTATCTCAGACTCTGTGGCAAAGTTCATCTTAGTTATAATGTTGCCAAGTTTTTTCTTGCTTGTCTTCTGTTTTTTAAGACATACCTCAAGCTGCTCCGGCTTAATAGTTCCCGCCTCTACCAGTATCTCTCCCAGCATTCGGGGCTTTATGTTGTAGTAATAAGTCTGAATTGCCCTTCTTATTTCAGACAATGTTGTAACTACCGGCTTTACTTTTTTCCCCGTGACAAACTCAATGTCTCTGATTGCCCCAAGGTCAAGCGGGTCTGACATTGCCACGGTTATACGGTTGTTTGCGAAGTTGACTGGCAGTACAAGGTGTTTCTCTGCGAGTTTTACCGGTACTGAGTTAATGGCACCTGCCTCTATCTCGGTTTTTTGAAGTTCTATGCTCTCAAGCCCCATGGTGTCTGCAAGTGTATGCACAATTTCCATTTCAGAAGTAAAGCCGAGGTCTATAAGCACTTTGCCTAGTTTGCTACCAGTACGCTTTTGCTCGGCCAGGGCCGATTTCAGTTCCTCTTCCTTAATTACACCGGCCTCCAGCAATGCCGCACCAAGTTTCTTGGTATTAGCGTCCGGCCTGCTCCTTTTAACTGTCACAACACTTACCCCCCATATATCGTAATCACTTTAACATTATACACGTTACAACATAATATTACAAATCGTGCCCAAGCAGTTTAAGCAGCCCGTTGATAACCGTAAGCGGATGGGGCGGACAGCCGACGATTGAAAGGACTGGTCTTATAGTGTCTAAAAACGAGCGGTCAACGGCGGTTGATCTTGCAAACAGGCCGCCGCTTAGGGCACAGGTGCCAACAGCAATAAGCGCCCTGGGGCTGGGCATCGCCTCGTATGTGTCCCTTAAGGCATAGGCCATGCCTTTGGTAATCGGCCCGGTCAGTACAAGGGCGTCTGCGTGTCTTGGTGAGGCAACGAAGTCTATACCAAAGCGCCCGATGTCAAAGTTTACGTTTGACAGGGCGTTTAACTCCAGTTCACAGCCGTTACACCCGCCAGCAGATACGCTTCGGAGCTTGAACGAGCGTTTAAAATAGTTTTTAAGCTCTTCGTTTACCTTCACCACAGGGGTCTTCCTTTGGGCAGATATTATTAATGACGACGGCTCTGTTGCAGCTAGTTCTATAGAGTTTGAAAATTTTATTGTCCCATTGCAGCATACGCGCACACATTCGGGGCATAGTATGCACTTATTCAGGTCTATGGCAAGCGGGTTAAATGAAATCGCCCCCGTCGGGCACACATCGCCGCATCTGAAGCAGCCATTTGGGCAGTCCCTTGATGCAATAACCGGCAGCCCTCGAAATCCATCAGGAGGTCGTGCCGCTTTTACGTCCTTTATGCTTCTGAATCCCTGGTTAAATCTTACCCGTAACTCGTCAAACATGAAATTCTCCTACAGGTCGTGCCCAGCATAAGAGGCATCAAAGCTCTTGTTGCAGACCGGGAAATCTGAAATCCCTCCTCTTCTGACAGCAAGGGCAAGGCCAAACCAATTGTGAAACGATGCATCCACTACCTTATAGTGATCTACTTCGCTGTTACCGCCCGTTAGTACCGCGTGTGAGACCTCACCTCGCCACCCCTCTATGAGTGTAACGGCGAATCTGTCAGGCCCTAACAGCGGCGGGGCTGTATAAATATCTCCGGTCATTAGGCCAAAACTCAGCCAGCCGCGGATTAATTCTATTGACTGTGTTATCTCAAGCGCCCTGAGCTTGACGCGTGCATAGACATCTCCTGAGTTCAGTGTGATGGGGTCAATCCTGTCATGCTTGTATATGCCGTAGGGCTGGTCTGCCCTAACATCTATGGGAAGGCCGGCAGATTTTGCTATTATACCGACAAGCCCTGTCTTCCATGCCAAGTCCGTACTTATCCTTCCCGTGTATTCCAGTCTTGATAACACGCCTGGATTATTAAACAGGCATTGGTTTACAATCTCGAGGTCGCGCGCTATCTCTGCTGTCATATCCATGATGTGCTGTCTTAAGTTCACGCCAATGTCTGCAAGCACACCACCAGGACGTATATATCCCCTGCCAAAGCGGCAGCCGGAGAGCATTAATGTTGTATTAATTACGGCTGTGCGAATGCGGCCATAGGAAGACGCCCCGGGCAAAAATCCAATGTCCAGTGAAACCCCGCCAAGCCCCACAAGGTGCATCGCTATGCGCTCAAGCTCAAGGGCTATGGCGCGCAGAATCTCAGCCTTTGGAGATAGCTCACTCCCGCAGAGTGCCTCTGCCGCGGCGGCATAAGCCCACGCATGGGCTATTGCTGAGTCCCCGGCTATGGATTCGGCAAGCGTGGCCTTCAGCATTGGGTTGCCCTCTTTAAAGAGGGGTTCAATGCCGCGGTGCTGATAGCCTAGTTGTATCTCAAGGTGATAAATCTCCTCACCGTGGCAGACAAACCTGAAATGTCCTGGTTCAATTATACCGGCATGAACCGGTCCTACTGCTACTTCGTGAGTGTCTCTGCCTAGTGAGCTGTACAATGCCTGTGACGCGCCTGGCCCTGTATCTCTAACTGGTTTAAGCCAGGGATGCCCTGCCGGTATGATGCCGGTTTGTTCGTGGAGTTCTCGTTCAAACAGGTGAAGGGCAGGGGCATGGGGTGTTATCGAATCATATGTCATTGCCGACCCGGCCAGTGCAGAGGCCGCCATAAGCGTGTTTGATGTGTCGTCGGCCAGTACAGCTATGATTTCGTACTTGTTTTCGTGCGTGGGATGCCCGAAAAAGTGAACAGGTCTGAGGCCGTCTTTTACATGCGCGGCAATGTCTTGAGCCAAGTCTGCCATCGAGAATATGGGAATTGCCTTTCGCGGTATCGATATGCCATTTTTTATTACCGCCCAGACGCCCATTAATGGCCTCCAAGCGCTGCGGCTGCCTGATGTAGCAGCGTATTCAAATGTGCAGGGATGTGAATCCCCAGGGCAGCCAGCGCCGCTATGAATGTCCACTGCGGCAGGGTTGACAGGAGGGGCTCATGATGATGAGGCTCACCTTGTCCTTTAGAGAATGCCATGCGCATCACAGCTGCGGCAAATCCATATATAATGACTGTTAAAAAAATGGCAAATGCACTAAGTATGAACCATCTGCCGTCTGTCACCATCTGCCTGAGCATTGAAAACTCCGTAATGAAAATCGCCCAGGGTGGAAATCCCAGAAGGGCAAGGGTTCCTGTCACTAAAAGCCATGCGCTTTGTGGCACGCGGTCAACCCCGCCGCGAATCTCCTTTACGTTGACTGTGCCATAGACGTGCAGGAAATTCCCCGACGTAAGAAATAACGAGTGTTTGGCAAGTGAACTGCAAAGCGTATGGAGCATCACGGCATAAATCGCCCCCCCGCCAAGCCCCATCCCAATTGCCAGAATCCCCATATGCTCAATTGTTGAGTACGCAAGTTTTCTCTTAAAATTCCCCGCCCTGATGACATACACAGCCGAAACAAACAGGGAAACGAGGCCAAGAATAAGCATGAGCTGCCTGATAAAGCCAATCATCGGTGTTGAGGAGAATATTTGATAGTAACGCAGGATGCACAAAAAGGCAGAAATCGTCAGCGCGCCAGAAAACATCGCCGATGCCGGTGATGGCGCCTGAGAGTGCGCATCAGGCAGCCACGTGTGCATGGGGGCAAGGCCCATCTTCGTTCCAAAGCCGACAAGTGCAAATACGAAGGCGATTCCGCCCCAAAGCTGTGAGATATTCGCTGCCCCGGCGCTCAGTGCATCGACATTCAGACCTGCGTCCTTGATTGATCTACCGGCCTCTGTCATCGCCAGTACACCAATGAAGGCAAGGGCAATGCCCACTGAGCAGATGAAGAGGTATTTCCACACCGCCTCAAGCGATTCCTTTCCCTTGTGATGAAGGATGAGCGGGGCAGTCGACAGGGTTGTTGCCTCAATAAATACCCACATCAGGCCTAGATTCCTGCTCAGTATAACGCCGCTCAACGTAGACAGCGTAAAGAGCATTGTTGGTACATACCAGTGGTTATATTTTTCGTCGTGTGCCTCTCGTATCAGAACGGTCATCTCAGCGATAAAGACAGTGCTATAGAGCGCTGAGGCCAGAAAGAGTGTGGACAGTATAAGGAGAAAGAGATAGTTCAGGGCATCGGCGCCGATTAAGGCATCCGGGGCGTGCTGCCCGTATTGAAGGAGCAGCGTCATAACAAGATGAGTCACCGCTGCTGTTACAATTATCGTCTTGTCAAAGAATGGCGCTTTGGCACTGACCGCCCGAATCGCCTTTAGTCCGATAGAAAGCGCAGCAAATAACGCTGGCATGGCAATCAACATGGATTCGCTGAGTATCAATCCTTTAGTCTCCTCAGAAGGGTTACGTCTGAACTTTCAAACGTAGATTTCATACGGTTAAGGAATATCCCCATGAGAAATACACCCATAAACACATCAAGCAGAACTCCGGCCTCCACAACTACCGGCACTTCTGAGGCAAGGGACAGCGACATCATAAATACCCCGTTTTCAAGCACCAGAAATCCCATAACATGGGTAATTAGTTTTTGATTGGTTATGACAATAAAAAGCCCTATCACTACCGCCGAGATGGAGATACTAAATGTGAGGACATCAACGCCAGAACCCGCGTTTCTCAGCGCCACTGACAGGACAAATGAGACAGAGATAATGGCTGTTGCCACAATAAGGGAGATAAAGTTATCGATATACGGCTCTGTCACCCGTTTGATGTCGAGTTTTTCGATGATGTAGTGAATAAACAGGGGTGTGACGGCTGCCTTTACAATGAGGGTCTCAAATGCAAGAATAATTGTGTGACCTAGTTTCATATCCCCCGCGTGAGACAGGGAAAATAGAAACAGTAGCAGCCCCTGAACTGACAGCACCTTGACATATGCGCCAAGCCTGCTGGTTGTGGAGATATAAAGAAGCGTTACGCCAAACAGGACGACGACCAGGTTATGTATCATTTATGCACCCCCAGCATCAGCACGGCTAAGACTATTAGGGCCACAGACGTAGCCCCAAGTATAAACTGCGGCACATGCGTCATGCGCAGCCGTGCGATTGTGGATTCAAGCAGCCCGATGCTTATAGCTATAAGTGTGAGCATAAGCAGATACAGGACTACTCCAGCAAGCGGTGACACCCACTGCGGGATGATTATACCGGTGATGAGGGTGCCAAGCAGGGTTATTTTTATCATATTTGCGGCATTGATAAACCCCAAGTCAGGGCCGCTAGTGTCAAGCACCATGACCTCATGGACCATTGTCAGTTCAAGATGAGTAGTAGGGTCATCAACGGGCATACGGCTTGCTTCAACGAGGATTGTCATCATCAGGACTATATTGCCGCATATGGCCGGGATTAATAGTTCAGACTGTGACCATGCGCGCGCCGCCCCCATGATTGATGCAAGAAAACCGCCTTGTCCGAAGTCGTAGGCGGCGGCAGGGATCATAGAATAAATACCGGTAATAGATGTGTGGCCGGTGAGCATAGCCATTGAGCCCATGATGATGAAAAAGGCGGGTTCAATGAGCGCAGAAAATGTAATCTCCCTGCTTACGCCCATGCCTTCAAAGCTGCTGCCCGTATCAAGCGCCCCAAGCACGGTGAATAACTTACCGAAGGCCAGTGCGTAGGTGAAAAATATGAAGTCCCCGTTGAAATGAATAAGGGCGGGGCGTCCGGCAATAGGAACCACTACAGCTGCCGTCAACACAGCGCCAAGCGCTGCCGAAGGGGCAAGGGCAAATATTGGAGATGTAGTCCTGCTTATCACTGAGGACTTTCTCAGAAGCCTGATAAGGTCAAAAAATGGCTGAGTGACCGGAGGGCCGTATCTGCCCGCCCACACTGCCTTTACCTTGACGATGACGCCAGCGATGACACCCGATATGGCAATCATAAGGAAATATCTGAGCATCGCGCCACTCACGCAACACCCCTCCATACGGCGGCAAAGAGAAACGCGGCCAGCGCAGCCAGAATATATAAGACATAGTGCCCGGTGTGCCCGCTCTGAACCCATGAAAACCTCTCGAAAACCGCCTTAAGCATAGCGATGCCCTTGTCGATAACCATAGATTCGATGAAGTCGATGGTTATCGATGTATATTTCACGCGCCTTGCGGGAAACGGCTCACAGCCCGGGATGTCAGCGCTTTTGGGGATGAATTTTTTCTTTTCAACGCGCCGCAGAAGCGGTGAGGCAAGTTTTACCAGCGGTGCGCTAAGAGATGAGCCGGTGTACTGCATCCGGCTTGAGACGGCCTCATAGCCGCAGCCCCATGTCGGCGCAGAGGTCGGGGTTCTGACAAGCAGCGTGCGTATGAGAAATAGGGCGGCAGTCACTGCAACAAGTAAAAGTGCGCCGCGTGCTATAGAGCCGGTAATGGTAACAGCGTTACCTATCAGATTGATTTGCGTGACCCCAAGACACACTAACGGGGCATGAATAAGCCGCATAACGGACTCCGGCCAAAGACCGGTGACAAGACATGAGACCGAAAGTACAATAAGCGGGAGCATCATTGATACAGGGGGCGGCGATGCAGGAGGCGGCAAGGCAGTTGGAAAATTAGACCTCGGCGTGCCTAAGAATGTGATGCCAAAGGTCTTGGCAAAGACAGCAAGCGTGACAGCGCCATTTAGGGCAAGGACGGCAACGGCAATCACCCCGACAGTGATGATAAATCCAGAGGCCGGCGTCAGCGCCCTCAGAAGCCCTGAGTATATTAGGAATTCGCTGATAAAGCCGTTAAATGGCGGCAGAGCAGAGGCTGAAAGTGAGGCGGCTAAAAAAGTCACGGCCACTACTGGCATGGATTTGATAAGACCACCCAGCCGGTCGATGTTCGACGTACCGGTTGAGAGAAAGACTGCGCCTGCTGCGTAAAATAATACGCCCTTAAACAGGGAGTGATTAACGACATGAAAGAGCGCCCCAGCAAATCCAAGCACCTCCATCAGGGGAAGCGAGTATGCCTTGCCAAGCAGCCCTACGCCGATGCCGATGCCGATGATACCGGCGTTTTCGATTGTGGAGTATGCAAGTATGCGTCTGAGGTCATTTTGGACCAGGGCATAGAGGATTCCCAGTACGGCTGAAAACATGGATATAAATAACACGGTGTAACCGTAGAGCGGTGCAGCAGCAGGCGTCAGGGCGATGATTCTGAGGATTCCATAGATTCCCATATTTACGGCAGCGCCTGAGAGCAGACCTGAGACCCCGCGCTGGGCTTCGGTCTCTGCGTGAACCGCCCATGAATGAAACGGCATAAGCCCGGCCTTAAATGCAAATCCGATGAAAAATAGCAGAAACACAATCGTGCCGCTTGTTGTATTTGACGAAAGCACGGCGGTAAAATCTGAAAAATCCATCCCTGTCCCGCTGGAAGCCATGACTATAGCGGCAGCCAGAATCACTGCCCCTACGTGCATAGTAACAAGAAATTGAACCGCCGCCGACATGGGTTTAATTTTACCCCGCTCAAAGGGGATGAGAAAAAAGATACTCAGCGCCATGATTTCCCATACGACAAGAAATACAAGCGCATTTCTGAGGACTAAGGCCATAAGCATGGAGGCAGCTGCGAAGTTAAAGAACATGTAGTGTAGTCCAGCGCTCAGGCGGGGTGATGATTGTGGCATACGTGAAATATAACCGGTAATATAAATGATAGAAGTCAGGGTAGTGACGGCAGTCAGGGCAGCGAAAAAGGCGGACAACGCGTCAAGTTCAAATCTCACAATGCCAAGTGGCGCCCCCATGTCGATAGTTTCAGTAAGCACATCACCGCCAAGCAGCACGCGCACAGAAATAAACAGCACACCGGCGGCAGCAAGGGCGATAGTTGAGACAGAGCAAACAGCGGCAAGCCTGCCCCTGTCAGCCTTCCCTGAGAAAACAGCCGCTAATAAGCCCCCTGTAACAGCCGCGGCAACGGCGATGAACAAAACAACCATGAGATATTAACCTTCTATTAGCCTTTAGGCAACTGGCCGGTTCAGCGCACACCCCCGCCAAATCCGCCCTTATAATAAAGAAATGGTTTTTTCAGTGTCAACAAGTATTTTGCACATATAATAGGGGGGTGATGAACAGGGAAATGGGAGCAATGTTAGACCATGTCATAGTCATTACGATTAAATTATCTAATGCCCTCTCTTTCAAATAATCTTTCGATTTTTGCCTTCAATTGTGGGATTGCTTTATCTACTGTATCCCAAACCACTTGAATATCGACTCCAAAGTAATGGTGTATCAGTTTATCCCTTGTCCCTGCCATTACCCTCCATGGAATCTCAGGGTATTTGTCTCTTATATCCATACTTATTCTCTTTGTTGCCTCTCCGATTATTTCCAATTCCCGAATAACAGCAGCCTGAACTAACCCATTATCGATAAAACTGTCAAAAACCATATTTTTTGTATATTGTTCAATTCTGCAGATAGAATCATAGATGTGTCGCAGATAAACGGAATTGCCTCTATTCATCGTAAATCTTTACAAGACTTTTCTTGATATTGTCAATCAAATAAGGGCTGATGGCACGTTCTGTTAGTAGATCAACTTTAATCCCAAGCGCCTCTGATAACTCCAGTTCTATGCCAACTATATCGTAGAGGGTCAAGTTTGTTGAAAACTCAACGAGAATGTCTATGTCGCTATTAGCTGAAAAATCCCCTCTGACGTAAGAGCCGAACAGCGCAATGCTCTTAACCCCGTAAGGCTTGAGGCAGCTTACTATCGTATGCTTAATCTCTTGAGTCATTATATTCACAGATAATATTCCTTCGCCTGTTCAAGGCTGAGAGATTCCAGGTCCCCTACTGCTCGAACACATCTTTAATATTGACTTGAAGACCGTCTATGACTTTAGATGTAACCACTCCTTCGATTTCCGCGATTGAATGAGTCTTATATTTATCTGTTTCAATTGTTAGAATCTCAATAGTCTGGAACTCAGGGATGACAATCCAGTACTCAGGCACTCTGTATCTCTCATATATTGCCCTCTTGACAATAATATCCCTGGTATACGTGCCAGAGGATATTATTTCACAAACCATATCGGGCACCCCACGTATCCAATCCTGAAAGATGCCCATATTGTCTTTCCTGATAAACAAAATATCTGGTTGAAGCCTGTTAATCCCCTCCTCAAAGATAATGTCTAAGGGTGAATAATACACCTGCCCCAAGTCCTTTGTTTTAACAAAATGATGAATAATATAATTAAGATTACTACTAATCCTCTGATGCTTTCCAAATGGACTAGGCCCCACGATTTCCTCTCCGTTAATGATTTCGGTTAAGTCAAAATCTCTTTCGAGCGTCTTCATAGAGATAATGTATCACAGGGCTGGTGGTTATGTCGATATTCGCTGATATTTTGGCGCAGACCTATAATCTTTCTTTGCCTGTTCAAGGTTAAGAGATTCAGGGTCATCAGCATCAATCATTAGATGGTAAAGCCCGTAGTATTCTAATATCTCCTCAATCTTGCTGAATGTCTCAATATCAATCTCAACAGCTACCTTGTTGTTGTGGGCATCCAAAACGTATTTTTTTATTATTTCCTGCATAACGGCATTCTCCTTATATCCCATAATCGTATCATCGAGTTTATATGTAACAGTAATGCACCATCAAAATATTGTTAAGTATAACATTTGTTTCAGATAATATTCAGCTATCTATTATTTATACTTATAGATTTGGTATAATTGTGACCGTGGACAATCTTGTAAAAAATAGGGTAAAAAGCAGATGAGCGAAACTGAAACGAAACCAGTTGATACAACTAAGGCAGAGGTTGAGCTGATCGAAAAGAAATTAAAGGAATCACTCGATAAATCGTCATCTTATAACAGGAACATGCTCACAATATTCCTCGGGATAATTGTCTATGTGTTTATCACCGCCGCTACTACAACAGATAAATTGCTTCTCATTGGCAACAGTATGATTAAACTTCCCATTATCGGTTATGAAGTGCCTCTACTTTACTTTTATAAATATACCCCTGTTATTATTTTAATCTTTCATCTTAATTTGCTAATCAATCTGTCTTTACACTTTGAAAACTTTATCCAGTGGTTTAATCTTGGAGAGAACAAACCATCATATTTAACACCATTTGTTTTTAATTATTCAATTTCTTATAAACAATCATTATTGTTTGAGAAATTTTTAAGACTATTTATTATGGTTGTATATTATATATTACCGATTTATATACTAATGTGGATTGCATATAAATTTTTACCTTACCACGATATTACAATTTCTATATATCATAATTCTATAGTTACAATTGATGGCGTAATATCGATTTTGTTTTATCTGCAAATAAAAATATTATATAATGATATGATGCAAAGCCAGTTGATTGATATTAGCGGTATACCAAAAATAATGATATTATTTTCTTGGTTAATTTTTTGTATAGTATTTGTATTTCAAAATAAAACGGATGAGAAATTATTTCATACAAATATATCTCTATCAAATAGAACAATAGCATCAAATGAAGTCAGTGATATCATTCTTCATTACTATTTATTTATAGGTCAAACTAAAGAAGACGCATTAAGAACTCATGCTGAGACGCTTGACTTACGGAAAAGAGATTTTAGTTATGCAGATTTCAATCATTCAAAATTCATAAAAGCTGATTTATCTGATACAAATTTTGAAGGTGCTATATTAACTGGTGTAGATTTTAAAGATACTATATTAAAAGGTATAAATCTTGAGAGGGCTAACTTATCTGGGGCAAATCTTAAGGGGATTTCTTTGTATGGGGTAAACCTCAATAGAGCCATATTAACAAATACAAATCTTGAGAGGGCTAACTTATCTGGGGCAAATCTTGAGAGGGTTGATTTAACTGGGGCAAATCTTGAAGGGGTTGATTTGTCTTGGGCAAATCTTGAAAGCCTCAAGTTATCTAAAATAAATTTTAAAGGTACTATCTTAAGAGGTACACATCTTGAGGGGGCTGATTTAACTGGGGCAAATCTTGAAGGGGTTGATTTGTCTGGGGCATACCTCAATGGAGCCACATTATCTGAAACAAATCTTAAAGGTGCTATATTAAGAAATACATATCTTGAAGGTGTTAGATTAAGAGGTACAAATCTTGAAGGGGTTGATTTGTCTGGGGCACACTTATCTTGTTGGCATATTGATAATACAACGACTCTTAAGGGGATATATTATGATAATATTAACATATCTAACAAAGGATCTTTCGAAAGCAATGCTGAGGCTTTAAGACAATGTGAATTATATGGTGCAAAATCAAAAGATGAGCTGTGGGAACTATTAGATATCAGCAAGGACCCAAGACTCTTTCTTGATATAAATAAAAAAATGGCATGTGATAATACAACAATGACAAAACGTTTTATATCGGCAAAAGGCTCTTCATGGTATTCTCCAAAATACGATGAATTTTATATCAATTATGATAACAATAAAAAAGTATCTTTTAATTATGAGATTGAAAGGCATGTTAAAGAGAACTGTCCAAAGTTACTCAAATCTATAGAGTTACGCAAAGTAATGTGGTAATAAAAGATGCTATCAACAACAGAAGAAGTTTTCATCAGTTGATTGAGAATTTACACACAACATATTTTTATGCTATAAATAACTATCAAAACAAAGGAGGTCTATCTCATGGCAGACAAGAAATTCGTATTCATCATCACGCATTCATTCGATAACCCCGACATTGTGGCCGGGGCGTTGCAGCTTGCTGTTAATATGAAGGCATTTGATACACAATTGGACTTTTTTCTTATGGATAAGGCAGTCTTGTTAGCTAAGAAAGGCTTTGCCGAGACACTTATCTGGCAGAATAAGGATCAGTTCTCGCCAGTGGCAGACCTGTTAACTACACTTACCGAGGACTTAGATGCGAAGTTTTATATCTGTGCCTCGTGCGTTAAGCACTATGAGCTTGATAAGGCAGAGCTTATCCCAAACTCAGAGATTAAGCCAGGGACTTTTCTCGGTGAAATGCTCCTTGAGCGGCAGGGACTGACGTTTTAGTCTGATTGTCATTGTGAAACGGGGAAGGTGTAGCGCCTTCCCCGTTTTGTTAAGATTAAGGAGGAGGTGGGCGGGGGTTAGCCCGTTTTAATCTGTACCTTCTTTGTGTCTTTTACCGCCTCCGGCGTCTTGGGCAGCTTTATTGTCAGGATGCCCTTTTTGAACTCAGCCCCTACCCTAGTGTCATCTATTGCGCACGGCAGCGCTACTGTCCTCACGAATGACCCATATGAACGCTCCATGTGGTAGTAGTTTGCCCCCTTGTCCTCTTTCTCTGTCTTCTTTTCCCCCTTCAGGGTCAGCGTGTCTTTTGTCAGGGTGACATCAATGTCTTTTTCGTCCATGCCTGGAAGCTCTGCCGTCACCTTTATCTCTTTGTCTGTCTCCGCTACGTTGACACTGGGGTTAAACCCAATTGCGCTGCCCCAGAAGGTATCTATGTCAAATCCCCTGAAAAACCCGTTAAATACCTCGTTTACCTCACGCTGTAGGGCTGTGAACGGGTCTTTGGCCTCATCATGTTTTATGGGGAGCCTATTCTTGGTCGATCCCCACGGTACGAGGTCTCTAAATTTCATAATTTCACCTCCAGTTTTTTAGGCAATTTACTTAGGCAGTTTATTTAGGCCGCCCGGACTTCTATCTTCTTTGTCTTTGCTGCCTCGGCCTTTGGTAATACCAGCTTTAATACACCGTTTTTCACGGTTGCCTCTATGCGCTGTCTGTCTATCTCTTCTGAGAGCGTGAAACTCCTTCGGTAATCACCTACTCCGTATTCCACATACGATGCCCTGTATTTTTCCGGCACATCAAGGTCAACCTTGCCGTATATTGTCAGGACATTCTTCTCAAGCGTGATGTCTATTGATTTATCATCGACGCCCGGCATGTCCGCAGTAAGGACTATCTCTTTTGCCTTTTCAACTATGTCCACCGCCGGGTGATAAACCTTTACCGCTCTGACACCCTCAGTTGTCTGAGCCTCTTTCTTTTCGGTATCAACAGTAGTGTCTGCCATGTTTAAGTCCCTCCTTAGTTTGTAGATATAGTTATTTTCTTAGGTTTATCGGCCTCTGCCCGTGGAAGTGTGACCGTCAGAATGCCATTGTCGAACTTCGCGCTGACCTTGTCGCCCTCTATCTCATATGGCAGCTCAATGACCCTTGCAAAGTTCCCGTACCGGCACTCCCTGCGATGGCAGCAGTCATTTTCACCAGTCTCTTCAGCCTTTCTTGCCCCCTTGAGTGTCAGTGTCTTGCCTACAACCGTTATATCGATGTCTTCGGTGTTGACCCCCGGCAGCTCCGCCGTCAAAAGGACTTCCTCTTCGTTAGTCCACAGGTTTATTGCAGGGTACTCAGGCGCCGGACGCTCCCCTGAAACCAGCCGCTGCATCTCGTCCTGCATCTGTCTCAGCCTGTTTTGAAGCGCATTATAGCCATGCCATCTGTATGGGCCGCCTAATCCACCCCTTGTAATGCCTGCCAGTTCTGAAAGTAACATGTTTGTTTACCTCCTGTTATTTTATAGGGGTTCATAACCCCAGTCGTTCACAATATATAAGTACAAATATCGTGCCAGAAGATAAAACTCTTTAAATACAATGGGTTATTGGAATTTCATAGAAATGCTGAATTAATCCACTGGGTCAAAATGGCCTACAGCCAGGCCGGAGGGCGGCATGTAAAGGGAGTTTAGAAGAAAAATTACACAGTAGGCCATTATGACCTATGGGTCATTTTGGCCGCTTTCGCTTAACTTGCGGCGCAGCGTGCGTATCCCTATCCTGAGGATTTTGGCCGCTTTCGTGCGGTTGTTGCCGGTGTGCCTTAGTGTCTCTCTGATGATTTGGTCTTCGGCGTCATCAAGCGATGTGCCAATGGGGATAAATATCGCGTTCCCGCCCGTCTCATGTTCTAAGCTACCGCTATGTGCCATGTCCTGTTGTCTACTATGCTCATGGGCATGTTCTCCGGGCTGAGGCTCAATGTCTTCGAGGTGCGGTGTGACATGTATTGGCAGCACCTGTTTTGTACCGCGCGGTAGCAGTGTGGCTACCCTGGTCATAACATTTCTAAGCTCACGGACATTGCCCCTCCACGGCAGTCCTTCGATGAGGTCTATGGAGGCAGGCGACAGGGGGGGGTAGGGCGGTTGTATGCCCATCTCGGCAAATGCCCTGCCCAAAAAATGAAATGCCAGATACGCAATATCCTCTACGCGCTGTCTGAGGGGGGGCAGATGAATGCGCAGGATATTGAGGCGATAGTACAGGTCTTCCCGAAACAGGCCATCGGCAACCGCCTGCTTAAGACCGACCCGTGTGGCAGCTATGACGCGTACATTAATAGGAATGGGGCGTTCGCCTCCAACGCGGTATATGTGGCGTTCTTCGAGGACGCGCAGCAGACGAACCTGCAACAGAAGCGGCATATCGCCTATTTCATCTAAAAAAAGTGTGCCATTGTTTGCAGCCTCAAATTTTCCCTTTCTGGTTCTCGCTGCCCCCGTAAATGCCCCTTTTTCATGCCCAAAGAGTTCACCTTCGATAAGCCCCTCAGGGATAGCCCCGCAGTTTACGGCCATAAACGGCCCGCCTGCCCGCTTGCTTAAGACGTGAATCGCCCGTGCGACGATCTCCTTACCAGAGCCGGTCTCCCCGGATATCAACACCGTTTGATTTGACGCAGCAATGACCGGAAGGTTCTCAAGCGCCGCACGCATGGCGGGGGAGCGGAATAAAAAGTACGGCCTCAGTTTATTTATCAGCGGGTCTGTAACTGTGAGGGCGGTGCTGCCGCTGCTGTGTTTAACAAGGCGTGCTTCGACCATTTGGATAAATCGGCGGGGGTCTATTTGAGTATTAATATAATCCTCTACGTTTGGGGTAAATAGTTCTGCCGAATTTGGTCGTGAGCCCTCTGTGGCAAGATAAACTATAGAGCTTGCAGCTAAGGAATCAATCAGTTCTACTGTCGTTGTGTCAAATCTGAGACCGGCATCGGCAAGGATTACGTCAACCGCCCTGCGCTCAGCAAAATCTAGGGCGTCTTCAAGCATGTCTACCCGAAACACCACCCCGCCCTGTGCCTTAAAGGCATCCTCAATAGCGGCAAAGGTATCCGGGCCGCCTCCGGCTATGAGTAACGAAAGTCCGCTCAGGCTGTCTGAGTGTACCATTTAACTAACCTTTCTGGCCTTTCGGGCCTTTCGGGCTGTCTCCTCAATGTCCACCGGTCACTTGTCAGACATATTCGACAGAAACGGTCTGATAAGTTCGATAGGAAGCGGGAATATAATAGTCGAGTTTTTCTCCGTCGATATCTCAGCTAGGGTCTGAAGATATCTTAACTGCAAGGCAGAGGGCACGGCTGAGAGTGTTTTTGCCGCCTCGGTGAGTTTTTCTGATGCCTGCAGCTCGCCTTCTGCGTGGATGACCTTTGCCCTTCTCTCTCTTTCAGCTTCTGCCTGCTTTGCGATTGCACGCTGCATCTCTACCGGCAAATCGACATTCTTTGTCTCGACTGCCGTTACTTTAATCCCCCACGGCTCTGTCTGGGAGTCTATTATGCGCTGCAGGTCAATATTTATCTCGTCTCTTTTTGACAGCAGGTCATCAAGATGCCCCTGCCCAAGGACGCTTCTCAGTGTGGTCTGGGCAATCTGGCTTGTGGCGAAGTAGTAATCCTCTATCTCCGTTACTGCCTTTATCGGGTCCATTACCTTGAAATACACAACGGCATTTACCTTAACAGATACATTATCGCGTGTAATTACATCCTGTGACGGCACATCCATTGTTATAGTCCTAAGACTAATTTTAACGAGCCTGTCGATTACTGGCAGGATTATTACCAGACCAGGCCCTTTGACGGGTATTACCCTTCCAAGCCGAAACACAACACCCCTTTCGTATTCGTTCAGAATTTTTACAGCGCTCCATAAGAAAAACACTACCAGCATAAGCACAAACATTCCAGATGACCCTGTAATCGTACTCATAACCCTCCCTAAGCTTGCTTGTAATTAGAAGTATATTTATAACAGAGGCTCTACCTTAAGCCTTAAGCCGGAGACCTCAACGACTCTGACCTCCATTCCCTTTACGATTTTTGCGTTGCTTCTGCACTGCCACAGCGCCCCGTTTACCAGGGCCATACCGCTGTCTTTGTTTATGTCTTCAGCGGCAGTGCCAACAGCACCTATGAGACACTCAACTCCAGTTACCGGCCTTCTCTTCCACGCCTTATACGAAAGCCCCGCTATCACGCTGAAAAACACCACAGTTACTATAACCGATATGGCGATTATATACAAGGATAGTCTGAAAAACGGCGACGATTCCTCAAACAGCATTAAAGAGCCTATGGTCATAGAAATTATACCTCCTATTGTCAGCGCACCGTGTGAGACAATCTTAAGTTCTAATATAAACATGACAATGGCAAGCATAATCAGCAGCAGCCCTGCATAGTTCACCGGCAGGGTCTGAAAGGCGTAAAACGCGAGGATTATTGAAATCCCACCGGCAATGCCAGGAAACACTGCCCCAGGATTTGATAATTCAAAAAGCAGTCCGTACATCCCTATCAGCATCAATATATATGCAACATTAGGGTCAGAGATAAGGCCTAATATGGTCAGCCGCCATCCCATCTCATCCCTTACCACAGTAGTTGACTTTGAAGTGTTGAGGACAACGGTAGTATTATTGTCTGTTTGCAGTTGTCTGCCGTCGATTTTTTTTAACAGGTCGTCTGTGTCGGTGGCAATCAGGTCTATGACCCCTTGTTTTAGCGCCTCATCCGCCGTCAGGGAAACGCTTTTCCTTACAGCCTCCTCTGCCCATGCCGCATTTCTCTTTCTTGTCTGTGCGATTGATTTTATATAGGCAACTGCGTCGTTTTCAGCCTTTTCAGATGTTGTCTTATCCATTTCCCCGTTGAGTGATACCGGATGTGCCGCCCCGATATTTGTGCCCGGTGACATAGCGGCTATATGGGCGGCCATTGTGATAAACACTCCAGCAGATGCCGCGCGCGCCCCCGATGGAGATACATAGATAACCACCGGTGTTTTACTGCCGGTTATCTCCTTTACTATTGTCCTCATGGATGTATCCAGACCGCCTGGCGTGTCCATTTCAATTATCAAGGCTGTGGCAGCAGTCTTGTTTGCCTTGTCTATTGCCTTTGCAATATACTCCTGCGTCACGGGGCCGATAGCGCCGCTTATCTTAATAACGTTGACGACGTTAGAGTTGTTTGCGAAGGAGTTGAGCGCACTCAACAGCAGCACTGCCGCAAGGCAAAATGCACATATCAGATATAGTGATGCGATTGCAGGCTTGTTCATGGCATCTGGTTTCATGTTTTAACCTCTTGAGCTGTGATGATTAATTATAATACTAATAGAAGCATATTATCTAAATTATTTTCGTAATGATTGCTGGAAGTGAAGCCAAATAAATTTTTTAAAATAAATGTTGCTTTTTTTGTAAAGTATGTTATAATAAGCCGATTGAAGCATGGGTTGTGATAACGGCATGGAAGAGGCGGTGCCGTACTGTAGGGAAATAGCTGTGAAAATAGCTTATGTGGAGGTGGTGGCGATAACGGGGTTGGGCACATTAGCGGGCGCGAATGTAGTCAGCGCAGAGGCGAATACTGAGTGTCAAACGGGCGTTATCAGAAAATATTTGAAAGGAATACTTTACTTTATTTTGGAAAGATGGTATACTGTCTACGCTTGTCTATCGACGCTTTATGTTGAGGAAGGCAGGTATAGGGGTTAACTTAAATAACGGCCGGCAGGCCGGAAAACAACAGGAGGACTTAGATGAAAGTACTAAAGGGTTTAGCAGTACTGATGTTGGTGTTGGCGAGTGTGTTGATAGTGAACACACATGCACAGGCGGGAACGTATTGTTGGATAGCAAGTGATGGTAATGCGGGTATCGTCGAGGGTGTAAGACTGACGACGACAGACTTAGGTTTCGGTCACTATATGTTGACGGGCACAGTAACTATCTATAACACCGCAACCGGAGCATCAACAATCGTAACTACTAATGGAGCGATGAATGTAACTGGGATAACCACAAGCACACCAAATGGCGTATTGGAAGCTATGTTGAATGCTAACGGCGTAGCAGCGGCCAGCAGCACGGTGGCATCAGCTACTTCATATACGGCAGATGTGCATCTCTTGTTAGACCCAAGCTCAATGAATGGAACATACTTCCGTTCGACGACAACTCACACATCTACAGCTTCAACGGCAGATACAAGGTATGACGGGGTAGCGACTCTTACTACATGTCTTTACTAAATTGGATAGAAAGCCGCTTGTCCATAGGGCAGGCGAAGAAGAATAAACAGGAGGGCATTTAATGAAAGCATTAAAGATAGTGTTTGTAGCCATGTTGTTTGTGGTAGCGTTGAGCGCATCTGCCTTTGCGGATAAATACGGGGCGGAGTTATGCTGGAACCTGGACGATGGTAAGACGAGCGAAGTGTTTTTCTTAAGGGTTGGCGTATTGGATTTTGGCACGGGCGACTATGGATTAGCAGGGACAAAGGCCGCAACTACCCGCACAAATACTTCTACTGCAACTGCAGTACAAATAGCGAAGGGTAACCTTGCGTATTCAAGCATGGGCTACATGGTAGGACTGCAGGTGTCGGACGGAATAGCTGGATCGAACACCCTTTTGGTAGAAAACATGGTCATGATGTTAGACTCATCGTTTAACGGTTACTATTTCAGGGCAAACGGTACTGAAAGAAGATTTACCGGCGTAGCGACATTTGCACTGTGCCCATAGCCTGTAGTTAAGTATGATTAAGGAAGATAATGCTTACCCTATAAGGGTAGGTGAAAAAGATAAAGTAGAAAAAGTGCTAAAAGGAGGCTGTTTGATGAGAGTAATAAAGGTATTGGCAGTAGCGTTAGTGTTAGCGTTATGTGTACTGGCATTGAATACAGGGAAGAGCGAAGCAGGGCAGTATTGCTGGGTTCTGGCCGATGCTACAACTGGTGGATATACGTATATGAAGCTTGGAGTGATGGATTTAGCGGATTTTGCAGGCAGTTCAACCCTGTACTATAGCGACAACTACATGATAGCTGGTTTAGCAGCTCAGGTGTTCACCAATGGCGTAATCAACTCACAGGCTGTCAATGGAAGCATGATTCGCACGGGTGCAGGCACATTTGAAGTAGGACTAAACCTGCTTGGCATCTCGACCTACACCGATGTTGCAAATGGTCCGCAGTTAGACGCGACCCGCTTACATATGGTGTTGAATCCTATAACGTTCAACGGCACATATTCCCGCGTAAACTCAGTAAGCACAACCGGTGGCGTTTCGACACAGAAGAGCTTCAGCGGATTAGCATCATTAGTGACTTGTTACTAGGTTTCAAATAACGATACGAAGGCCGGGTTTATCCCCGGCCTTTTTTTTTATCTGTCATTTCCGTTTTATCTTGTTATTGAAATTTTTAAATGCGTGTGCCCTGGGAATTTGGATTGATAAAAAAGCTGATTTAATATATACTAATACTGAATGGGAAGATATGGCACTGTCTGTGTGAATAGACAAGAGGAGGGTTCAGACAATGGTAAACGAAGAGAAAGCCAACAGCATCATTATTAAAGGTACAACAAGATATAGTTTTAAGCCACAGCGCAGCATAAAGCCTTATATAAAAGGTTGTTGTCTTCATACTTATGTACTTATTAGCAGAATTATACTGGGGTCGATTTTGATAGCAATAGGTGTCTATTTTAAAAGTTGGCAGGGTGCTATAACTGTAGTACCCATTGCCAGCGGGTTTATAGGCATTTGCTTGATACACAAAATATTGGGTTTATCGGTTTATGATTCAGCGTGCAAACTTGAGTAATGTTTTTGCTGTTGAAGGTATTTTCTTACCATCAGTTATTTCTAATATTTAGAAGAACATCTTCTGACTTACCAGAAGTCCTAAGCATAATAGGAAAGCGTATATACACAAAGATTCAATCATAGCAAGACCTACGATTAATGTAGAAGTTATTTTTTGACATACTTGAGGATTCCTTGCAATACTGTTACATGCAGCAAATAAACCTATAGCCTGAGCGATAGAAGATCCGAATGCTGCTATACTGATTCCTATGACTGCTCCCGTACCCGTCAGTCCTCTATCAGTAATAGATATAGATATTGCAGGAGTTTCAGCGTATAAAAGAGCAACGGGTAGTGTTAAAAATGCTAAAGTGAGTGTCAGCACAAACTTTTGCTTAGACATCATCAGACCCTCCTTTGTTTTAATAAGACTATGACATTGCTATTCATCACATTTTGATATTTTATCTTTTGTCAACTTTGCCTTATACAATGCACGCTGCGCCTTATTGAGTAATTCCTCCAATGCTTCATCATGGTGCAGTGTCGTAATACCAATTGAAAGTGAAGTATGTAAATGATGGGATGTGAAATTCTTAGTCCCTAAACCATTAACGAAACGGGTTAGGACGATTTCAGCATTTTCTAATGAGGTGTTAGGCATGTACAATATAAACTCATCTGTACCGTAGCGTCCAACAACATCAATACCCCTTATGCAGCTGCGCAGTTCTCCGGCAAGCTCCTTATATAAGTTATTTGCCGTCTCAATACCATAAACACTCATCACATCTTTGAAATTATCCATGTCCATTATTGCTACAGTAAGCGGAATCTGCATCCTTTTACTCTTAGTGGCTTCATCTTTTAATCTGTTGTGAAAGTAGAGATAATATAAAAGGCCTGTATGAGGATCAATTGTGCGTGTTTCTTTCATGCAATTATCCATCATTTCTTTTCGTATTGCTTCGGAACATATTGTTGCCATTGCAATAAGAAACATACTTAGTTCATCTGTAATTTCCAACTTTTTATCAAAGTACAAGGCTAAAAAGCCTATTGCACGGCTTTCAGTAGAAATCCTCAACACTACTGCCATTTCATAGTCGTACTCAAGAAAAATATCCTTGTAATCGCTTTCTTTTTCTCCTTTTATTACAACAGCTAAGTCATCATGGTAGAATATCCTCCCTACTAAATCTGTACCAATGCCTCGTCTGTAAGTACGCGAAAATTGTTCTGAGATGTTGTACCTGTTTTTTATTTCGAGGTAGTCGTTGGCTCGGTTCTTCTCTACAAGTACTGCAGAAGTTATACCTAAAGAATCCTTCAGTCCATAGATTATTTGATGAATCGTATGGGCAGAATACTCCTGGTTGTGTAACTCCTTGATTGCCAAATACAGTCCTCTGCTCATTTCCCTCGTCATGTCTACCTCCGTTTGCTTAATCAGTTTCTGCAAACTTATTATAACATATTAGTAAGCGTTTAAAATAATCCCTTACATTTTGATATCCAGCTAATGCACTGCCCTTATAGCACCAAAGACAACCACGCCTATAATAATAAGCATCGGTATCAGGAATGAAAGGAGCATCGCCCATGCACCTTTAGTATTTCCTATGTTAAAAGTCCAACCCAAGGCAGGGTTTCGCTTTGGGACTAACCATCTTGTGTCCTTCTTTGAAAAATAGAAGCCGGGCGATGTCCAATTATCCCGGTTTTCCCACTCAGATTTATTAATTTCGTCTATCATACTCATCTATGAAACCTCAAATTGTTACTCAAAACCTATGCGATATAACTATCAATGCTATACCATCGACGAGGATCATCAGATTGAGGAGTATAGAAATCTGGTGAAGTCTTTTGAACTTCTTTCGCAGTAATTCCTCATTAGTTGTATCTGGTATTGATTTGTTAAAGGAATGAACTTTTGCTTTCACTTCCTTAACTTGCGGATGAATTACTGTATAGTTTAACATGCTGAAGATAAAAGCTGAAACAAGCAAGCATACTATAATTGTTTGTAACCGCATCAAGGGCCATGACAGAGTTAAGAGGTACGATAGGAGAGATAAGGCAGAAATACCAACAACAAAGGGAAAATACACAGGAAATAAATAACCAACGATAGAACCTGCTGCGTCTCTGGTGTTATTTTTAAAAATAACAGGTGTTACTATAATGGAAAACATAAACATTCCACCGACCCATAATGCAAGCGAAATACTATATATTGTGTTAATAAAACTTCTCATAACTCAATATAATATTTTGTTTATGCATCACTCACCCCCTTCCACACTATTGTACCGTATAGGTTCAACATAAGGCAAGTACAATTGTTATACCAACCACACGCTCATAATTAACTAAAATAGTAACACATCTGATAGTCTTTGTGTTGATGTATGTTATTAAAGTGTAATAATAGGAACTGATCAGATGGAAACAAATGTTAGAGTGCATCAGTGGCTGAAGAATACAAAAAGCAGCAGAAAAAATAGTGCAGGCGAAACAGAAAGGGGAAAACTAAAGGCATAAGTTGGTAATAACCGAACCTTACGTCAGAAAACCTAAAACAGGTCTTGGGATTTTAAAGGGTATGTTGAGATAACGTTTACAGTTTGTTGTAAGGCGATTCGACAGATTGACACATCCCGCCGCAAAGTGTTATATTTTATATAGATAAAAGGCTGACCACAATAATAATTTTACAGGGAGGTACTCACTTGAAAACATTTAATAAATACGCAGCAGTGTTACTATTGTCGGCTGTGATTATGTTTGGAGTCTCATACGCTGAGGTATCGAAGGAACCGGTAACTGGAACTCCCGGAACTATTATTACGCAGCAGGCACCGGTTTCTGTAGTGACCACAGAAGAAATGAAAAAACACGATGCTCTGCAGCCGGTAAAGCCGCTTAAAAAAAGGCTCATACCGTTAAAACGCCGCCACAACCATTCAACTGCTGTGCCTGACGTAAACCAACTGCCGCCTGAACTCCAATCTGTTGTGCCGGGTGCTTCAAGCGGGCAGCAATCCCCCGTTCAAGCCCCATCCCTGCTGACCAGCTTCACTGGTCTCGACCTTAACGGCAATGCCAGCCATGCGATTCCACCTGATACTATGGGTGCAGCCGGTCCTGTCTATCTGATGACTATTGTAAACGGCGCTGTTGCCTACTACAACAAATCCACAGGCGCTAGGACCGCTCATATCACCGACGGCGCCTTCTGGGCGTCACTTGGCTCAGGCAGTGGTGAACCGGCTGACGGCGTCTTTGACCCAAAGGTCATCTATGACCAGTACCTCGGACGCTTCATAGCAGTAGAACTCGCCTTAGGTAATAGTTCCACAAAGTCCTATATCCTGGTAGGCATATCCTCAACAAGTGACCCAAACGGCACATGGACGCTGCACGCGATTCGTGCCGACTTAGACAACGGCTCTACTCAAACAACAAACTGGGCAGATTATCCCGGTGTCGGTATGGACGAGAGCAATCTCTACATCTCTGTAAATATGTTCAACACCTCCGGAAGTTTTCAGTACGTTAAATCATACGCAATCCCCAAGACACAGCTAACGTCAACTGCCTCAACGATTACCTATTCGGAGTTCATAAACAATAACGCCTATGATTTCACCCTCCAGCCGTGCGCTGCCTTTGGCAGCGGGCAGAGTGTGTATTTTGTCAGTGAGGACTATTTAAACAGCACCTCGTCGGCAAGTTATCTGAAATTATTTACTATCACTAATAACACATGGACTACGCTTGGCAGCATACGCGTGCAGACGTATCCTGTTGTTAGTTCATTGCCCAGCGCCCCGCAGCTAGGCTCATCCGAAAAAATATCAACAAATGATACAAGGGTATTGAACTCCGTATGCAGGGGCGGCTACCTGTGGGCAACACAAAGCGTTACGAACTCAGCCGCTACGAAGACCGAAGTGGCATGGTACCAGATAAACCCGGCCTCGGCATCGACAACACTGGCCTCTGCCGGTACCCCTGTTCAACAGGGAAGAGTAAGCGACCCTAATCTGTTCTATTACTTTCCATCGATTGCGGTTAACAGTGCCGGAGACGCCGCCCTTGGCTTTTCCGGCTCATCAAGCAGCACTTATGCAGGGGGGTATTACACGGCAAGGTTAAGCACTGATGCTGCCGGTACCATGCAGAGCGTGGCACAACTTGTGGCAGGCGCGGCCCCTTATTACCTGACCTATAGCGGCACAGAAAACCGCTGGGGAGACTACAGCGCTACAACCGTTGACCCATCTGATGACCTGACATTCTGGACCATTCAGGAGTACGCAAAGGGCAGCACCAACTGGGGCACATGGTGGGGGTCTTTTAAGACCTCATCATCGGCGCAGCAGACATTAACGGTAACGATGAGCGGCTCCGGCTCGGGCACAGTGACGCCTTCTACTGGGTCGATTTCATGGACTGGAAATACCGGCACTGCCTCATACGGGGCTGGCACACAGGTAGTCCTCACGGCTGTGGCAGCCTCTGGCTCTACAGTCACCAGTTGGAGCGGCTGCGATACCACGTCTGGTTCCACATGCACTGTTACAATGTCAACGGCAAAAACTGTTTCGGTTGTGTTTACAAATCCATCAAATGCTGTCCTCACAGTTGTAAAGCAAGGCACCGGCTCAGGCACAGTAACATCTTCGACGGGGACGCTTTCCTGGAGCGGAAAGACCGGTACAGTCACAATCGGCAAAGACACCCAGGTTACACTGACTTCTGCAGCAGCCTCAGGCTCTGTGTTTACCAGTTGGAGCGGCTGTGACAACGCCACCAGCACCACATGCACTGTTGCTATGTCTGCAGACAGGAGCGTAACCGCAGTATTTACCAAAAAAGTAAGCGGAGATTTCCTTTTGAACGGTAACGCCGATATACTGTGGAGAAATTCCTACTCCGGCGCAAATGTCATCTGGACGATGACCACTACTACACCTACCGGCACACTGTCTTTGCCCTCTAATACTGATACGAACTGGGAAATCGTCGGCACAGCCGACTTCACATCAAACGGCTACCCTGCCATATTGTGGAGGCACAAGCTCTATGGCTATAATGCCATATGGGTAACGAGCATTGGGTCAGTAACGAGCGCTCAGTTCCTTCCAAGCGTCTCAGACACTACATGGAAAATCGTGGGTACGGGGGATTTCGACAATGACAGCTACGCGGACATCCTCTGGAGAAATTCAACTACTGGCAATGTCGCCTTATGGCTTATGACGGGTACATCGGTCAAGAGCGCCATGATGCTTCCCACTGTTTCCGACACCAATTGGGAGATCGTGGGCACGGGGGATTTTGACGGTGACAGCAGCATCGACGTCCTCTGGAGGAATAAATCAACCGGATATAACGTAGTATGGCTGATGAGCGGGACAACCCCGGCCTCGGCACAATACATCGCAGCAGTGTCTGATACGGCATGGAAGATTACCGCTGTTTCGGATTTCAACGCCGACGGCTACCCTGATATTGTATGGAGCAATTCGGTAGTCGGGGCGAATGCGATTTGGCTGATGAATGGGCTCTCGGCAGCCAGCGCTGTGTCGCTGCCAACTGTTTCAGATACGACGTGGAAAATTGTAGGACCAAAGTAATACTGAAATAAGATAGCGTTGAGCGGCAGAGCCGATTCACTAAATGGCCGCCTCTCAGCGCTGTTTCCCCATCTGTTCGTTCTTTGCCGTTAAATTAGTATAGAATTCCCTGAATCTTGTCATTATATTAATTATTTTGTTAGTTATTTAGGAATTCTCTCTGTATTTATTTAATAGTAGAGACGCGGCGTTTACAGCGTGGAGTTCCGGGGGGTTGCCTTCGTGTTTCCCTATTGTTTCCGGTGTGTGTGAGTGGTTTTAAATAATCATTTAATTACGGTAGTTTACGGGCAGTTTTATGTGTTTCCACCTCCCGTAACTTTTTTTATTTGAGCGGCTATTACACTGCGGGTTTTCCCTGCAAAAAAACTGTTATTATATTGCATATGCCAGAGCCGAAAAACATACTCATCAGGGGTGTTAACTGGATAGGGGATGCCGTGATGACAGCCCCTGCGCTTAGGGCAATAAAGGGGGCTTATCCCGAGGACAGCACTACGCTGCTTGTAAACCCTGCCGTTGCCGGACTTTTTGAAAAAGACCCGCATGTTGGGGCAATTATTGAATACAAGGACAGAACCATTGCAGGCAGGCTCAGGCTTTCAAAAACTCTTAAAGCCAAAAACTTCACCACAGCCATACTGCTTCAAAACGCCTTCGATGCGGCATTAATAGCGTGGCTTGCCAGAATTGGGCAGCGTATCGGCTATAAGAGAGACGCCAGGGGAGTTCTCCTTACAAATGGTATTGCCGTAACTGGTGATACACTCCGCCTTCACCACATACGCTACTACCTTAATATGCTCACAATGGCAGGCATTAATGCCCCATACCGTCTGCCCTGGATATATCTTACTACCGCTGAGAGGCAGTCTGCCCTTGATGCGCTGGCTCACTTGAAGCACCCTGTAATAGGTATAAACCCCGGTGCGGCATTCGGTTTGGCAAAGCGCTGGCCAGTTGAGAGATTTGCTAATGTAATAGAGCGGATTGTAATAGAAAAGGGAGGCAGCGCCGTCTTGTTTGGCTCCCCAAAGGATGTTGAAATATCAGCGGCAATACGCAGGCATATCAACCCTGATGTTTTGGCAGCGAAGGAGACATTTCTGGATTTAACCGGTAAGACCGGCATCAGGGAACTGTGTGGCAGGATTGCGGGCTGTGATATGCTTATAACCAATGACTCCGGCCCTATGCACATCGCCTACGCAACCGGCACACCTGTGATTGCAATATTTGGCTCGACCTCGCCGGAGCTGACAGGGCCGCCCGGGGTTGGTCTGGAATCGGAGTTAGAGTTTTCTTTAGAATTTTCTGCCAGGCATCGGGTTATTAGAAAACAGCTAGCCTGCAGTCCTTGTTTTAAGCGTGTCTGTCCACATGGTCATCTAAAGTGTATGAATGATATTACTGCCGCAGAGGTCTTCGATGAGATAGATGCCATATTGGGGCGGAAGAAGGCGGTGTTTTTCGACCGTGACGGCACACTCTGTGAGGACGCGCACTATCTGAACAGTTTTAGTGATTTTCGCCCATACGACGGCCTTGGCAGGCTTGCGGCATTGAAGGACAAGGGGTATATGCTTATTGGGCAGTCAAATCAATCGGGCATAGGGCGTGGGATTGTCGATGAGGGATTCGTAAAGGCGCTCCATCGGGTGTTCATAGATAAGTATGGATTTGATGATTTCTACTACTGTAAACATGTCCCAGCAGATAACTGTGCCTGCAGAAAGCCGTCGCCGGGGATGCTCCTGCGTGCAAGGGCTGAGCACGCTGTCGATCTTAAAAATTCAATATTCGTGGGCGATAAAAATGTCGATATGGAAACTGCCCTGGCAGTGGGGGCCACGCCAATTTTCTTCAAGACCAAAAAACACACGCTTTCAATTTCGGGGATAAGACAAATCAGCGCCCTTGATGAACTGCATAATAATTATTAACATAATATAGATTCAAAGGGGCGAAGCCCCGTAGATGGGGTGCAGGGGACAAGTTCCCTGCCGGGAGTTTGAGGGCAGAGCCCTCATTCTTCAAGTTGGTTCTATTATGAAACCTTTAAAAATGAGGAGGTCAAAGAGATATGTCAGAGATAAAATTAACCATAGGCGGGATGAGCTGCGCCCACTGCACGAACAGGGTAAAAAAGGCAATAGATGCCCTTGAAGGGGTGCAGATGTCAGACGTAGAGATTGGCCGCGCTGTTGTGAAGATAGACGACGCCAGGACAGCGCAAAAGGCCGTCGAACAGGCCGTTATTGATGCTGGGTATAAGATTTTATAATGCCGTGCTGTGATAAATGTTGACGATAGATATACTGTTTCCACTTAATCTGCGCCCACTTACATACATCTGTCCGGTTGAGTTAGAAGACAAGGCCATCCCCGGGGTACTTGTCTATGCGCCCCTGAAGACAAAGGTGAAAATGGGGATAATATATGACATTACCCCAAATTATACAGGAAAAACAGATGGCTTAAAGGAAATAACCGGTATAGCTGCCAGCCGCAGCGCGCTTTCACAGGAAATGATGACGCTCATCCGGTGGATTGCCGAGTACTACTTCTCAGAGCCCGGTCTTGTGCTTAGTTTCGTCCTGCCCCAGGTCTTTTTTTCTGACAAACAGGACCCCGTCACACGGCGAACACCTGAAATGCCCAAAACTGCCTTTAAACCTGTGAAGATAAAAAAAGAGGAACTGCTGTCAATCGCCAGTGCTGCAAATACCGGCAGGGCAGTCCTCCTGCATACCCCATCATACGACTACCAGTTGTCATACATATGCAAGGTGGCCAAAGCTGCAGCACTTATCCTGTGTCCTACAATTGAGGAGGTAAAATACCTCGGCTCAGTTTTCTTTGACACAACCGGTATAAGGCCAATCTTAGTACACGGTGACCTCACAGCCGCCCAGCGTTTAAGTGCCGCAGGGGAGGCCGTTAACGCCAAAAGCCCCATAGTAATTGCTACGATGTCAGGGGCGCTATTCCCGTTTATAAAGCCATCCCTGATAATTGTTACCGATGAACACAGCCCTTACTATAAGCATGAGCGTACGCCGCGTTATAACGCCCGCGATGTGGCTGTAATGCGTGGAAAGTTAGAAAATACACCGGTTGTTTTAATGTCTTCATGCCCGTCAAGTGATTCATACTTCAAGACAACGACAAATGAATATGGCTTCTATAAAGCGGTGTCGACACAAAAAATGCCGCAAATAAGCCTCATGGCAACTCGTTCGTTTAAAAAACTCATCCCTGACAGAATCACCACAAGCATCACCAATGCGGCAGAGAAAGGTAGCAAGTCGTTTGTCTATATAAATAAAAAGGGTTACTCGACTATTATCTGTAAAGACTGTGGGACAGTGGAAAGGTGCCCCCTATGCAGGGCAATGCTCACATTTCACGAGGACAAGTCCATGCGCTGCCAAAGATGCGGTTTTACCACAAAGCCGCGGGACTTCTGCCCCGTATGCTCAGGGCTTGACCTCAGAGAGGTATCCCCCGGCTCACAGCGCCTTGAGCAGTTTATCAAAGATAAGACCGGTCTCACCACTGTTCGTATAGACAGAGATACCGCAAGGACCCCGGCAATATTTAAACGAATGGCTAAGAAGGCGCTCGAGAGCCCCGTCATAGTAGGTACTAAACTCTCGCTTAATAAAATAGTGTTTAACAAGCACTTCAAGATACTGGCCGCCGTGAATCCTGATGTTTACTTCAGTTTTCCAGATTACCTGTCTGCTGAGAGACTGTATCAGGACGTGCTGGTAATGGCAGAGATGACCGGAAAGGCCGGAAACGATGGAAGGATATATCTGCTTACCGCATTGAAAGATGAGCCGACTTATAAGTTTTTGGAAGATTATGACTACGAGGGATTTATCACAAATGAGCTTAAAAAAAGAGAAGAACTGAACTACCCGCCCTATTGGAAAATGGCGTCGATAGAGTTTCACTATAACGATATAAAACTCGATATAAAATTAGACGGCCACCCCGGGGCAGTTGAAATCCTGGGCCCTGTACAATCGGATGAGGTAATAAAGGGTTACACCCAAAGTGCGCACATGATTATAAAGGCAAAAGATTCAGCCGCCTTAGCCGGGGCAGTCCTGAGCCTCAAAAACTTAATAAAAAAAGAATATCCAAAGAAAAAAATACGCCTCGTCATAGACCCCGCGTAAGGCTGCCCTTACACTTTTCAATAATTATTTTTTATAAAGAGGAGTTTTGTAATCGATATGTAAACTACCTTCTGATATACTAAGACAGGTGGTACGCTTAAGGTTTTATTAATTTGGGAGTGTGCCCGGAGAAAACTGGAGGAAACTGGAGGAAAGCCGGTTGTGATTAGTTCTCATAAGACAGAGAAATGGCCGCCCTATATGTGGGTGCAAACTCCATACAGTGGTAAGTTTATACTCACAAACTGGCAGCGGTGTAATATAAACACTGCGGAATACTGCACTTTTTCTCTGGCATGATAATTGCGTAATAACTATATAGACTAATTAAAAATGCGAGGCAATTATGTATAAAATTATAGTTGCAGTGAGCGAATATCCTGTAAGGCAAGCATTAAAATCGTTTTTAGAAATTAATAGTTACTCAGTAGTAGAAGCTAATAATGGCGCTATTGCTATTGAATGTTTTATTAGAAGTACGCCTGCAGCGGTTATTCTTGATTTGAAAATACCAGATATTAGCGCTTTACAAATATTACATAAAATGAGAGAACTCAATGCAGACACACCGGTTATATTATTGGTCAGCAATGACGAAATAGATACGGCGATAGAGGCCTTAGGCAATGGTGCATATGATTATTTCCACAAGCCGCCCGACATAGAAAGGCTCATATATATCTTAAGCCGGTGTATAGAGTCTAAAGAGAGTTTAAAGAAGGCAAAAACTAAGACTACTTCAATGTTAATGGGGCATTTAGGTTCTGGTAAAAATGTGAAAACAACCATTGAAGGTATAGAAACGGCCGCTAATACAAGAAATCCTGTAAACATTCAAGGTGAGAGCGGCACTGGCAAGTCATTAATTGCCCGCCTTATACACAACTGCGACACCAGCGTTAGAGGGCCTTTTATACAGTTTGACATCGGCTCTGCCTCCAGGGGAAACAGAAGTGTCTCTACCAGAATTGACAAACTATTTAAGCAGGCCGCAGGGGGCACTATTTACTTCAAAGGGCTGCAGGATATATCAATGACAGCCCAGGCCAATCTGATTTCAGCGATCACGCAATTGGGTGATACAGGAGAGGATGTCCGTATAATCGCATCCTTCCCGGTCAACCACAAGGTTCGCTCAAATGAAAAACAATTAGAACAAACATATGGGAAAGAAGCTTTCACTGACTGGCTTGTCATCAAAGTACCGCCGTTAGTTAAAAGGATTGAGGATATACCGTTTCTTGCCAGCAAATTTATAGCCGAGATAGCTGATGAGTTGAGTATTCCAGCAAGGGAAATAACCAAGGATGCTATAAAACTCTTATCAAGGTACCCTTGGCCGGGCAACATCAGAGAATTAAAAAATGCAATTAAACGGGCAATGCTCACCTCGTATGGTTATTTTCTGAGGAGTGAACATTTTTATTTTTTACAATCCGGCAAATCTGACATACCATTGTTGTCGCTGAAGGAAGAAAAGGCCAGGGCAGTGAAAGATACCGAGTGCAGGGCAATTCTCAATGCCCTCGACATGACATCAGGCCATAAGTCAATGGCCGCTGAAGTGCTGGGTATCAGCAGAAAGACACTCTGGGAAAAGCTTAAAGAATATAACGTCATGGCGTAACACATGTGCCATTCACAAGTTGGGCGGCCAGTTAAAACCAGTTCAGACCTGTTAAAATAAGTGTTCCCCCCGGTAAGCTCATTTGGCGTTGATAATGTCTTTAAGCAGTGTGGTATATTTCTGAACTACTATATCAAGGCTGTATTGAGATGTGATTTTATTGTATGCCCTTTGTGCCAGCTCGTTTCTTAGAGAATTCTCTGACAGGAGCATCTCCATTGCCTCAGCCAATTTAGCGGAGTTTTTTACAGGAACAAGTACAGCCGTGTCCCCTGCAAGCTCTGCATTTACCGGAATATCTGTTGTTATAATGGCAACTTTTGACGCCATTGCCTCCATAACAGCGTTACTCATGCCTTCGTAAAGCGTGGGGAGGACAAAGAGGTCGCTTATTTTCAATATCTCGTGGACGTCGTCTCTGCTGCCGAGGAAATGGATGTTGGCCTTAGATGTATACAGTTTGATTTGTTCAACCAGTTGCTTCTCTTTCTGCCCGCCGCCGACAATCAGCAGATTTATGCCAGAAAAGCGTTTTGAAAATACCTCTTCAAAGGCGTCAAGCAGGTACTCGTGCCCCTTGCCTTCTCTCAGATTGCCAACGCATACGATAGTTTTATTGTTAGGGTTGATGCCTAGTTCTTTCATTTTCGCGGCCTTATCCAAATCAAATGCCGTTGTATCAATTGCGTTGCCGATTACTGCTATCATTTCACCTGATATTTTAAGGGCAGCCTTTAATTCTTCTTTGGCCGTCTCTGTCTGCACTATATATTTAGTTACCAGCGGCTTAGTAAGCCTGTCAAATGTACGCAGGAATTCCCAGTTTAAGAGGGAGCCGCGCTGATAACATACAATCCTTTTTATGCCAAATGCCCTCCCACATATCCTTCCAAAGAGGTCTGCATGAATTAAGTATGTTACGAGTATATCGGGTTTGAACTCAGCGGCAAGTCTCCTGAATCTTAATATTGGCTGTAAATTAAACGGGCTCTTAAGGTCAAGATAAACGACGGGGATACCGGTGCGCTCAAGTTCCGGCCCAAGCTGCCCCCTGTCTTTGATTACACAGACACGGTTTTCAAATGCACCCTCCATGCGCGGGACTATGCGCAGGAGCATCTTCTCTGCCCCACCTACTTCCATGCCGGTTATCAGGTGAAGGACCTTATAGCGTTTTGCTGTCATCAGAAGATTTGTCAATCAAAAAACTCGCGAAACCACAGCTCAAGCATCAGGAGTGCCCAGAGGTGATACCCCCAGTTTATTTTTGGTTCATCAAGCAGTGCCTTCACCGCGTCTTTTTTGAACATACCGCGCCCAACTGCCCTGTCAGACAGCAGCACCGCTTTGGCATAGCCCTTTAGGCGCGTACTGAACCACACATCAAGCGGGACAGCAAAGCCCATCTTCGGTCTGTACATAACAGCCTTTGGAAGCAGTGTCAGAAGCGCCTTTTTTAGGATATATTTCTTATTGTTCAGCCCCTTGAGTTTAAGGCTGTATGGAATTTTTGCAGTGAGTTCAAGGAATTCGTGGTCTAAAAACGGGCTTCTCCCCTCTAGGGATACGGCCATAGCGGCAATATCCATCTTGACCATCAGGTCATCGGGCAGATAAGTCATAAAATCAGTGTAGAGCGCGGCGTCAAGCAAATTTCGAGTACCGACCTCTCTGAATATTTCCTCAATGAGTGCATATGAATCCTTACCAGCCATACGCGCGGCGAATTTATCGCTGTAGAGTGTATGTTTCATTGCATTTGTAAAGTAGCAGATATAGTTTACATATCTGCGGGCGGCGTCATCGGGCAAGGTTGTGATGAAGCGCTCGAGGCGGTTAAAAAGTGTGGTCTTAATCCTGCCAGCAAGAAATCTGGTGATTTGACCAAGCAGTTGATTGGGCAGGAGAGCGCCGTAGTTAACGGCAAATTTGTGAACTGCATATCTGTCATAACCGGCGAAGTTCTCATCGCCGCCGTCGCCGTTGAGGGCAACCGTGACGTGTTCCCGAGTAAGTTTGCTGACATAGTATGAGGGCAAGGCGCTGGAGTCGGCATATGGCTCCTCGTACATATGCGCTAGATTCGGCAGGATTTCCTCGGCGTTTAGCGGCGTAACGATGAGTTCAGTATGGTCTGTTTTGAACCTTTTTGCAATGATTCGAGCATACCTGAGTTCGCTGAATTTATCTTCCTCAAATCCTGCAGAAAAAGTTCTGATTGGTTTGCTGCTTAGTCGGCTCATCAGGGCGGTAACGGCGCTGGAGTCAACCCCGCCCGAAAGCAGTGCTCCGAGGGGGACGTCGGAGCGCATTCTAATGCTGACAGACTCAGCAAGTTTTCCCATAATCGCAGCGCCCCACTGCCGTTGCGTCAGTTCAAGCTTTTGTGAATAGTCCAGCGACCAGTAGCGTTTTTTTGTTATCTTCATCGAGTCGATTTCGATGAGCAGATAATGCGCCGGTTCAAGTTTTTGGATTCCCATAAAACCGGTCAAAGGAGACGGCACGTATTGATATGTCAGATAGTGGTGAATGGCCTCGTAGTCTGGTTCTCTGTGGTATTCGTCCTGAGTAAGAATGGACTTCAGCTCTGAAGCAAAGATAAATACATCGTTATTCAGGAAATATTTAAAGGGTTTTTTGCCAACCCTGTCGCGGGCACAAAAGAGTGTACGCCGCTTTTCGTCGTATATTGCAAAGGAGAACATGCCGCGCAGGTGTTCAAGGCAGCCAACGCCGAATTTATCATAGAGGGCGGGGATGACCTCTGTGTCCGTGTCTGAGTGAAAGGTGTATCCATCTTTTTCAAGATTGGCGCGCTGCTGCCTGTAGTTATAAATCTCGCCGTTATAGACAATCCAGTATCTTCTGTTCCCTTGACCGGGGTAGTACATGGGCTGTCTGCCAAGCGGAGACAGATCGATAACAGACAATCGCCTGTGCCCGAGGCCAACCTTGCCGTCACGGGATATGAAGACACCATGACCGTCAGGTCCGCGATGGGCCATTGCATCGTTCATAGCGCCAATATCGCCTTCAGATATGGCTGTGCCTTTAAATAAAATTTTTCCAGCTATCGCACACATAATCTATTATCGCACATATAATCTATAAATTTCCCGCTTATTGGAAGAGGGATAGCTGGTTAGGGTGGTGGTAATACCAATTCTGCATGAAACTAGACAACTAACATTTCTTGTTCATTTTGTATAATAATTTTTGGATTATGATTTATCTGTGGTGGTGTAAGCCCATGATCTTTTAATAATCTAATATGTTCTTTCATTCCCCACTTAGCTTTATATATACAATCCTCTACAGAATGACCAATCCCCGTAAATCCTTCTAACTTGGGTGAATAAAACCCAAAATAATACGGTTCATCAGTGGCTTCTATTATAAGAGTATACTCTAATTCTATCATTTTACCTCACTTCTACTTATTCTTAACACCTGATGCCTCCAATATCGCTTGGCATGTGGAACCTCTTTAGCCCCGTGGTAATCTAATCTGATGAGTTTATCAAACCCTGCTTTTCCATAGTATCTTATCGGAAGTATCTTATCGAACCTTTCTTTTCATAAACTCTAAATCCATTTTCTTCTAATAATCTGACAAGCTCACTAAACTTCATAGCTATTGATTCAGTTGCACCTCTTTAAATATATTGCTACAAGCCGGGTACTAAAAGCAATACCCCGAATTGAATATCCTTGAAATATAATGAATCCATGTTTTGACTAATATAAATATGCTATAATTACTCAGTGGAGGGGATTTTTATGAGTTACTGATGATTCCACAATGGAGGGGGAACAGGGACATGACAGTGGGAAAAATCGAAGACAATGATAGTAAATATAAGCTGTTTCCAGAGATTTTGATTAGTATTGCTCAGGGATTTATTAAAAAGCGGGTTTCTGGACTTAATGAAGCAGGAAAGCGTGTACAGGAAGCTGCCCAAATGGTTGAGTATTTTTTCTTGCAGAAAAAGGAAGAACTAAAAAAGAATAAAGAACAAGTAATTAATTTGATTAAATATCGCTCTGAAAGACTTCCCTCTGAGCCTCACGAACACAATGAACTGATTAAGCTGCTTATGAGAAATATCAACGAGGTCTTCTGGATTGCCGACTCAGGACTGACGAAGACTTTTTACGTCAGTCCAGGCTATGAAACGGTCATGGGGCTTTCCTGTGAGAGTCTGTATGAAGACCCGAGCTCTTTTCTCAACGCAATACATCCGGATGATAAAGGGCGTCTGCTATCAGATATGGAGGTAATGAAGAAAGGATTGCCGTTTAGCCATGACTATCGTGTTGTTCATCCCGACGGGTCTGTCAGATGGATATGGAGCAGGGGGTTTCCAGACCGCAAAGATGGATTATCTGTTTATGTCGGTATTATTGAAGACATCACCAAACGAAAACTCATGGAATATGATCTGATTGAACAGAGAAATAAGCTGAAATCCATAATTGACGCTATTCAGGACGATATAACTATACAGGACTTGGAATACAACATCACATTTCAGTGTGAATCTCTTAAATCCATATTTGGAAACCGTCTTGGAGAGAAATGCTACTGCGTTTATGAACATAACGACTCGGTTTGTGAGGGATGTCCCATTGAAATGTCATACAAGGATGGACTGCCGCATATGTCGCTCAGAAAAATTCAGATGCCCAATGGAGAAATCAAATATTTTGAAGTCACGGCAAATCCTATCATTGATGCAGACGGCAATATAGTTTCTTGTCTTGAAATTGTAAGGAATGTTACTGCCGACTACGAAGCAGCGGAAGCACTAAGGGTGTCTGAGGAGAAATATAGAAATCTGCTTAACGGAGCCGGTGACGCTATTGTTATTGTCGGCCTTGACGGATGTATAATAGACGCTAACAAAAAGGCTGAGGAACTACTGGTCAGGACAAAAGACAAGATTGCCGGAACGTCCTATGAGTTATTGATGAGTGACAAAGAAATAGAAAGGACGCGGAATGCATTTGAAAGCACCATAATGTCTGGTTCTGGTTTGCTCTTAAATGTGCAGATAAAAAGCGCTGACGGCTCCTTTATCCCCGTTGACATAAATGCCTCTGTAGTGGAATACGGCGGAAGGAAGGTCATTCAGGCGATAGCCAGAGATATAAGGAAGCGGTTGGAGCTGGAAAAGCATATTGCCACTGAACACGCCTTTCGCAAGGCGATTGAGGACTGTGCAGTGGCTGGCATTGCGGCCGTTAATCTGGAGGGGAGACTGATATACGCCAATCAGTCGTTTTGCAAAATGATAGGTTACACAGAAGATGAGCTGCTTGGCTCTCTGCCGCCATTTAAACATTGGGCCCCGGAGGATGCTGCTAACATCAATTCCACGATGAAAGCCGTTCTCAGCGGGCAGATGCTGCCCGAAGGAACTGATGTTATTTATAAGCGGAAAAACAACGAACGGATTAACGTCAATATCAGAAATTCCAGGTTATTTAATGCCGAAGGGGAAATTACCGGAGTCTTAGGCTCGATGGTCGATATAACTTCCCGTAAGGCTATGGAAACAGAACTAAAACAAAAGACCGAGATGCTCACTGAGCTTAACTATAATCTCATGGAGCTTGTTAATACCAAAGTGGATGAGATAAGACGTAAAGACCAGCTCCTCTTGCAGCAGTCAAAGATGGCAGCCATGGGTGAGATGATCTCGGCGATAGCCCACCAGTGGAGACAGCCCTTAAACAGCCTAGGTCTTATTGTCCAGGACATGAAAGACGCATATGAGTATGGTGAACTTGATGCAGCTTATATTGATAACACCGTTAAGAATTCACTGAAGCAGCTTGATTTTATGTCATCGACGATAGACGTGTTCAGAAACTTCTTCAAGCCGTCGCAGGAGAAGGAGATGTTTGATATAATAGAGGTATCGTCTGAGGTGTTTTCGATGATTTCCTCTCAGTTAAAGACCAACTCGATTGCTCACAGGATTTCATGCCATATACACAACAGGACATTTTTGGATTTCTCTGAGGTAGTGCCGTGTGAAGCCACAGTAATTACGACATATAAAGGCCAGCTCGCCCATGTCTTACTAAATCTGATAAATAACGCAAAAGATGCGATTGTTCAAAGGAGAGAGCATGGTTTTCTGTCGGAAGAGGGCATGATCTCAGTCGATTGCTATAAGGAAGGCGGTATATTGAGGGTTGAGGTCAGCGACAACGGCGGAGGAATCCCGCAAGAGATAATCGATAAGATATTCGATCAGTATTTTACCACCAAGTCTGAAAAAGGTACTGGGATAGGGCTTTATATGTCAAAAGTAATAATGGAGGAAAGTCTTGGCGGTAAAATATATGCAAACACCAAAGACGGAGGCTCTGTTTTTACAATAGAATTATGTGTGTAATATTTTTACAATTCTGGATGTGAATAAGCTATAATATACAATATGATTAAGGATAAAGAAGCTCTTAGGCGGTTCAGCGTCCTTTGTGTGGATGACGACGAGGCGATTAGAAATGTTATGAGGCTTACATTGAAGAGGCGCTTTGGCGAAATCTACATGGCAGAAAACGGCAGAGAAGGTCTGGAATTATACATGAGATATGACCCGGACATGGTCATAACAGACAATTTAATGCCGGTAATGGATGGTGTTGCCCTGATACAAAAGATATTGCAGATAAGAAAAGAACAGCCGATTATTCTGACAAAATCCTTTGTAGACGACGAGCGCTCAAGGGACTGTAAAGTATGTGCAAATCTTATTAAACCTGTTGACCTGGATAAACTGATAGAGACAATATTTCACTGCATGGGAATTAGCAGCAAGTAGATTTAGTTTTTTTAAGGGACATCTCCATTTCCGATATAGAAATATAATCTTTCATCCACCGCCTAATTCAGGTATAACTCTCTGCCTTTAGCCTCTCCGTCCGGGTGATACGTATCACGGTTAAATACACGGTTGAAGTCGAGGCTCATCTTTCCTGTGGTTACGTCGTATATGCAAAACCACGGCTCAAGTGCCTTTGGGGACAGGTCGTCGTGACCATAGATTTCAACCATTACAGATTTAGAGTCGCTTGACCAGAGAACGGCCTCCGTATAATTATGACCAAATTCAGGGATTTCATATTGTTTATGCATCTTTCTGAATAAACGCCATGCTAAAGTATTCAGATATTTTTTTTCATCGTATTTCAAGCCCTTAGCTTTTTTAAATAAGATTGCATCGGTTACATCGCTTCCGTATCTATAATTAATAACAAGCCACTTTTCGTTGGGTGAAATAAGCACATCGGCATCACGCTCATATGAGTAAAGCAATAACTTCTTAGATGGATTCTTTGCTGAATAAAGCCATATATCCGCCGAATTATCATCAAGGCTTTCTCCATAGTGCCTAACAATTATATTTCCTTTTAGTGATCTGTATTCTTTTTTAAGGTATTTTTTAGGCTTTGTAGTTTCACTATAACATTGATTTGTGCTTGAGAAATTCAGCAATAGACAGACAGTAATAACTATACATACTTTAGTCAATCGATTCATTCATCCTCCACCTTCAATCATTTTAGTCCAGATATAACTCTCTACCTTTAGCCTTGCCGTCCGGGTGATACGTGTCACGGTTAAATACACGGTTGAAGTCGAGGCTCATCTTTCCTGTGGTTACATCGTATATGCAAAACCATGGATCAAGCATTGTTGGGGATAGGTCGTCGTGACCATACGTACGAAGCATAACAGATTTTGAGTCACTCGACCAGAAAACGGCATATGTGTAACTATGGTCAAATTCTGGAATTTTATATTGCTTATGAGTCTTTTTGAATAAGTCCCAAACAAAATCATTGAGAGAAGTTATTTGCTCATATTTTAAGCCCTTAATCTTTTTAAATAATATGGCGTTAGTACCGTCACTTCCGTATCTATGATTGAGTACAAGCCACTTCTCGTTATGTGAAAACAGGACATTTGCATCCCCATCATAAGAGTAAAGCATTGCTCTCTTAGAGGGGTGCTTTGCTGAATAAAGCCATATATCCGCCGAGTTATCATCAATGCTTTCGCCATAATGTCTAACAATTATATTTCCTTCTGGTGATCTGTATTCTTTTTTAAGGTATTTTTTAGGCTCTGTGATTTCCCCATAACATTGATTTGTGTTTGATAAATTCAGTAATAGACAGATAATAATAGCAAAAAATATTATTGTTATGTAAACAGTCCTGCTCATATAGTCATTTCCTCCTCTACTACTGTATCACAAAACATAATCTAAAGTATATAAAAACCTTTAGCCCCAGTAAGTGAGGCTAAAGGTCTCATTTACAACGTTACACTATATCATTCTGTTATTTCGTCACATTTTCTGACCTCCACTTTTTTATCTTCACTTTCATCTCCTTTTGTACTTGTTGGGCTTCCTCTATCGAGTCGCAGATTTTCATCATGATTGGTTGCCTTCCGCAATTGGATTTAGCACAAAATTTATCGAGAGAACCTTTGTGAAAATCCACTATATTAGTAGGATGTGGGTATTGTTGGGTTACACCTTTTTCGTCTTTGTACGAGGCGTACATCCCGGTATTGTTTACTCTGCGGATATCTATGTTACCATCATCCTTACCCAAATCACCTACAACAACAAATAATCCCTTTTTTATGATAGGTGGCGTCTTATATGTAAAAATTCTGTTTATCGCGACGGCATTATGGTCAAATCCGTAACGCTCTCCTGATGACGTTAGCTCATCGTCACCTGCTTCGTACTCTGATGCCTGGCCTGTCCAATAACCATCGCCAACATATTTTGCTACATCTTTGTCAGGGTATGTACGACCATGTTCCGCGAGTATTTCTCTGGAAGAGTTAAACATTCGAATATAACGTTTTGAACATCTCCATTGAAATCGTGAGGAATGGCAAAGTCCACACCGTGATTATCATATCGTCTTTTGCCAGCTTTTTTCACCGCCCCTTTCTTCGGATCAACATCAGCCTTTGCCATCAAAAAAACTGCATTCCTTCTTACTTTTACTTCCTTTAAACAAACCGGTTTCGTCATCCTGAAGGTAGCATTCTTTCATAGACATTTACAGCCTCCCTTGTATATGTTTTATGCAATCATGCTTTAAGCATGTCTTGATTATTAATATAACACAATATATTATTTGTCAAGAATTATAGTTCTTCTCATTGTTTTATAACTCTTGATTCAGCCGGAGCTAAACCTTTTTACTATTTGCTGTGTCTAATTCCTCATGATGCTGGTAGAATATAGCTCAGATGGATGAGGACAGCAGATCAGAAGATTACAGGTTAATTGACTCATATCTCGATACCGGTGATGAGGCGGCTCTTGAGGCACTTGTTGTTAAATATCGAAAGGAGGTTTACTTGATTGCCTATAGGGTAGCCGGTGATGTGGAAGAGGCTAAGGACATTACACAAAAGGCTCTTATGCGCGCAGTGTCTGAGCTTAGGAATTTTAAAAAGAACTCGGCCTTCAAGACCTGGCTCTACAGGATAACCGTGAACACTGCCCTTAACCATACGCGCAGCAGCGCCTATACCGTCGAGTTATGCGAAACCATAAAATCCGATGCCAAAGGCGCCGACACGTGGCTGATAGAAAAACAGCAGGAGCAACATTTAAAAACTATGCTTGCCAGCCTGCCGCCAAGACAGCGCCTTAGCATAATTCTGCGGGTTTACAAGGGATTAAGTACAACTGAGACAGCAGATGTCATGGGCTGTTCCGAAGGGGCGGTGAAATCTCACTATCACAGCGCCATCAATAAACTCAAAGCCGCTATGGCAGCCTCATTGCAAGGGAAGGACTTATGAAATCTGAACACGATGAAATCAAAGACATGCTCCACGAATATCTCCACGGCACGCTTTCAGATGAGAAGGTGGCGTTGGTAAAAGAACACCTAAGCGGCTGTGATGATTGCGCCCTTGAAGTCAATATCGCCGTGGCGCTGTTAAAAATCGAGGTGCCTGACCCCGGCGCTGTCTATTTTAATAACCTTACGAAGACCGTCCTCACTACAGCACGGGCAAATACGCCGAAGAAGTTCAATCTGTGGAACTATATCTTCAGGCCCATCCCGATTGCCGCCGCCGCTTCGCTGTGTCTTGTAATCTATTTAACAAGCTTGGGTAATTTCAGTAATTCCCATCCCAAACAAGTTCAAATTGCCAGCAACACACAAAATAACATAACGCGCAATTATATTACACACAATACTCAGAACACTAACATAGTGATGGACACATCAGCCACAGACGATACTCTATACTCCTTATTAATGGAGGAAGACTACGACGATGGTTTTATATCGGTCTATGGCGGCTACGACCATGAGGATGATTCATACGACGAGTGATATGTCCATTTTAGTTAAATCTGGCAAATAAAATCTAACTATGTGTTATCATTAAAAAGATGATTAAAGTTAAAATAACAGCGGCGGCATTGCTGGTTGCGGCGGCCCTGGCAGTGTATGTGTTTGCGGCAGAAACACCGCCTATCGGCAAGTCTGCGGGGAAATCCGGCTTCACCCCCTCTGCCATGCCCGTTGAGACAGCCACCGCCAAGACCGGTGACATGGGCACATATCTAAACGGGCTTGGCACGGTAGTTCCACTCAGCACTGTCAGCGTTAAGAGCCGCGTTGACGGGCAGTTGGATAAGGTACTGTTTGAGGAAGGCCAAATTGTCAACAAAGGTGACCTTATTGCACTTATTGATCCCAGACCGTTTGAAATCCAGTTGATGCAGGCCGAAGGCCAACTGGCAAAGGACACCGCCCTTCTTAACAATGCCCTGCTTGACCTGGAAAGATACCGTACACTGTTTAAGCAGGACTCCGTATCAAAGCAGCAACTTGACACCCAGGAATCTCTGGTAAAACAGTATGAGGCCGCTTTAAAGGCAGACAAGGCTCAGGTAGAAAGCGCGAAACTCCAGATAGTCTACTCAAAGATTACCGCACCAGTAAGCGGCAGACTGGGGCTTCGGCAGATTGACCCAGGCAATATAATTCATGCCTCTGACACAAATCCCATAGTCGTAATCACGCAGCTCAAACCAATCTCCATCGTATTTCCCATCGCCGAGGACAACCTCCCGCGTGTACTTGAGAAGTTAAAAAAAGGCATAAAGCTTCAGGTTGAGGCATATGACCGGCAGCGAAGCCGCAAACTTGCCACAGGACACCTCCTGAGTGTTGACAACCAAATAGACATCAACACTGGAACTATTCGCTTTAAGGCCATCTTTAAAAACGAAGATACAGCGCTATTCCCCAATCAGTTCGTAAACGCCCGCCTGCTGCTCGACATTAACCGCGATACCGTCCTCATACCCTCTGCCGCGCTTCAACAGACTCAAAAGGGTACATTTGTCTATGTGCTCACAAAAGAGGGCACGGCCTCCATACGCCCTGTTAAAACAGGAGAGACACAGAAAGACACAACATCCATCGTGAGCGGGCTTACCCCCGGTGAAGAAATAATTATCAGTGGGACAGAAAGGCTGACCGACGGCGCAAAGGTACAGGTAAAACAACTCCCCCTGGACAACTCAACACCTGTCAAAGACACACCACGAAAGTTTAACTAATGAATATCTCACGCCTTTTTATTATGAGACCAGTTGCCACCATGCTCATCATGACAGCGGTGCTGCTTTCAGGGCTGATAGCGTATAAGCAACTGCCGGTTGCGGCACTGCCACAGGTTGACTATCCGACAATCCAGGTACGGACGTTTTACCCCGGGGCAAGCCCTGAGGTTATGACCTCGTCTATCACATCACCGCTTGAGCGGCAGTTTGGTCAGATGCCCGGCCTTACGCAGATGACCTCTAACAGCTCCGGCGGCAGCTCCATTATCACCCTTCAGTTTACGCTCGATTTAAACCTTGACGTTGCCGAACAGCAGGTGCAGGCGGCCATAAACGCGGCCTTTAGTTTCCTGCCGAGGGATTTACCAAGCCCGCCCGTTTACAGCAAGGTAAACCCTGCCGATGCCCCCGTCCTAACACTTGCCCTCACGTCGGAGTCGTTGACACTGCCGCAGGTAGAAGACCTCGCTGAGACACGTTTTGTACAGAAAATCTCACAGCTTTCAGGCGTAGGGCTTGTAAGCATAAGCGGCGGGCAGAAACCCGCAGTCAGAGTTCACGCTAATCCCACAGCGCTTGGCGCCCTCGGCCTGACCCTCGAAGATGTACGCTCTGCCATAACCGCCGCCAATGTCAATCAGGCTAAGGGCAGCTTTGACGGCCCGACACAGGCAGTTGTCATCGGGGCTAACGATCAGATTTACACAGCCAAAGACTACAGGCAGCTCATTGTGAGTTATAAAAACAACGCCCCAGTTTATCTTTCCGATGTCGCAGACGTAGTTGACGACGCTGAGAACACAAATCAGGCCGCATGGATGAACACAACCCCTGCAGTTATCGTTAATATCCAAAGACAGCCGGGGGCTAATGTCATCGAGGTTGTGAACAGTATTAAGCAGCTTATGCCTCAGCTTACAAGTTCTCTTCCACCCTCCATTAAAGTAACAATCCTGACTGACCGCACTGTGACAATCCGCCAATCCATCGATGATGTCCAGTTTGAGCTTGTCCTTGCTGTGGTGCTTGTAGTGCTGGTGATATTTCTGTTTCTGCGTAATCTGCCAGCAACTGTCATTCCTGGCATTGCCGTGCCCCTGTCGATTGCCGGTACGTTTGGGGTTATGTATCTGATGGGCTTTAGTTTAAACAATCTTACGCTTATGGCGCTTACCATATCAACCGGGTTTGTCGTAGATGACGCCATAGTGATGATTGAAAATATCTCAAGATATGTTGAGAAGGGGCACTCTCCTATTGAAGCCGCTCTGATGGGGGCTGAACAGATTGGATTTACGATTCTTTCTCTTACCGTCTCTCTGGTTGCCGTGCTTATCCCGCTCCTGTTCATGGGCGATGTAGTTGGGCGGCTATTCAGAGAGTTTGCCGTTACTCTGGGGGTGACGATTGTCATCTCGGCATTTGTATCGCTTACGCTGACGCCTATGATGTGTGCCAAAATACTCAAGCAGTCATCCAACTCTCAGCAGGGGAGAATCTACCTTGCCACGCAAACAATCTTTGATAAAATCATCGAAGGCTACGGGGCCACGCTCAGGCTGGTTTTCAGACATAAAACACTGACGATTCTCATCGCCACAGCAACCCTGGTGCTTACGGTAATTTTATATATGGTAACCCCAAAGGGGTTTTTCCCAATTCAGGACACCGGCGTCATACAAGGGATTTCAGAGGCCCCGCAGTCTATATCGTTTGCTGAGATGTCGAAGCGGCAGCAGTCTCTTGCCCGAATTGTCGCCGAGGACCCGGCCGTGGAGAGCCTCTCATCGTTCATAGGCGTTGACGGTACAAACACCACGCTTAACAGCGGGCGCATCCTGATAAATCTTAAACCGCTTGCAGAGCGTAAGGCCAGCGCCGTTGACATCATACACCGCCTCAAACCCCGCTTAGAGACGGCAGAAGGCATAACCCTGTTTATGCAGCCCGTACAAGACCTCACCGTGGACTCTAAGATAAGCCGCACACAGTTCCAATATACCCTTGAAACCCCTAATGCTGAGGAGCTAAACGCACTCGCCCCTGTTATGATAAGGGCCCTTGAGGGCCGTCCTGAGCTCAGAGACGTAAGCAGCGACAGGCAAAACGACGGTCTGAGACTGTTTCTTACCATAAACCGCGACATCGCCGCGCGCTTTGGCATCACGCCGCAGATGATTGATGACACACTGTATGACGCCTATGGTCAAAGACAGATATCCACGATTTTCACAGAACTAAACCAATACAGGGTTGTGATTTCAGTAAACAAGAAATACAAGGAGAGTGTCTCAGGGTTAAATGACATATACATTCGGGCCGCAAACGGCGGGCAGGTGCCGCTGAGTTCGATTGTGTCAGTCTCAGAGACCACCGGGCCGTTAGTAATAAACCGTCAGGGACAGTTTCCCGCCACAACCATATCGTTCAATCTGGCGCCGGGCAAGTCACTTGGGGATGCAGTTAAGGCTGTTGAGCAGACCATGAACCTGCCGGCAAGCATCAGGGGGAGTTTCTACGGCACAGCTCAGGCATTTAAGGCATCGCTGTCAAATGAACCGCTGCTTATTCTGGCCGCTCTTATTACAGTATACATAGTGCTTGGTATTCTATATGAGAGCTACATACATCCTGTGACGATTCTATCCACAATTCCCTCGGCAGGCGTGGGGGCGGTGGCGTCACTTTTATTATTTAAAATGGACCTTGACGTAATAGCCGTCATAGGGATAATACTGCTGATAGGGATTGTAAAGAAAAACGGCATTATGATGGTGGATTTTGCCCTTGAGGGGCAGCGCCACGATGGAAAGACCGCCGAGGCTGCAATCTATGAGGCGTGCCTGTTACGGTTTCGTCCTATAATGATGACCACAATGGCAGCGCTGCTGGGTGCCCTGCCCCTGGCCCTTTCTGGCAGTGTCGGCTCAGAACTCAGACGACCACTTGGGGTAACCATCATCGGCGGGTTGATTCTCAGCCAGGTATTAACGCTTTATACAACACCGGTTATATACCTTGCATTTGATAAAATATCCACGCGTAAGGCTCTGAAGACATGAGTATTAATGGCTAAAACGCATAGGAATGTTACTCCGTTGATAAGTAACTGGATTCCCGCTTTCGCGGGAATGACAGACAAAGGACTTGATTTCAATGAAGTACCTGATTTCAGAAGAGGACTTGATTTCAACAAGGGGTTTCACTCTAACCCGGCAGCTACAATGACAGCGTACACCCACATTTTGTCATTCCTGCGAAAGCAGGAATCCAGAAGTATCATCTGGCATCATATATTTGTAGCTGTCTCAAAGCCTGACCTTGAGCGATGAAATTCGTCGAGATATTTATAAGGCGGCCAGTTGCCACTACGCTTATTACAATTGCCATAGTGTTAGCGGGTGTCATGTCGTTTTCGTCGCTTGCAGTGTCTCCGCTTCCGCAGGTAGATTTCCCTACGATACAGGTAAGTGCGGGGCTTCCCGGGGCAGACCCAGAGACGATGGCAACTAGCGTGGCTGCCCCGCTTGAAAAGCAGTTCTCACGAATAGCCGGTATTACCGAAATGACATCGGCAAGTTACCGCGGCGTTACCTCAGTAACTCTGCAATTCGCCCTCGACAGGGATATAAACGGTGCAGCACGCGATGTGCAGGCGGCAATCAACGCCGCCCGAAGCGACCTGCCCATAAACCTTCCCACGAATCCCACATACAGGAAGGCCAACCCTGCCGATGCCCCCATACTTATCCTTGCCCTTACATCTGATACCATCAGCAGGGCACGCATGTACGATGTTGCCTCAAGCGTGCTGCAGCAAAAAATTGCCCAGATAAACGGCGTCGGGCAGGTGTTTGTCGGCGGCGGCGCACTCCCTGCCGTAAGGGTTGATGTAAACCCAACGGCGCTAAACAGATATGGCATCAATCTTGATAATGTCAGCACAGTGATTGCAAGGACAAACGTAAACCGCCCAAAGGGGCAAATCACAGAGGGCGCCAGGCAATGGGAAATCATGACCAATGACCAGCTCTTCAGGGCTAAAGAATATCTGCCGCTGATTATTTCCTATAAAAACGGCATGGCGCTGCGCCTTTCCGATGTGGCCTCAGTAACAGACTCAGTCGAGGACCTGCGGGTTGCCGGAATTGTAGATGGAAAGCCTGCCGTTATGCTGATTATTTCACGGCAGCCCGGGGCAAATATTATTGAGACAGTGAAAAGCATCCGGGACATAATGCCGCAACTGGAGGCAGTTTTACCCGGCGGCGTAAATCTCACCGTAGTGCTTGACAGGACGCCGCCAATCAGGGGGTCTCTTAATGTTGTAAAACATTCACTGGTGCTTTCCGGTGTGTTAGTAATACTAGTCGTATTCTGGTTTATCCGGGATACACGTGCCACGCTTGCCCCCGCTCTTGCGGTCTTTGTATCGATTACCGGGACATTTGCCGTGATGTATCTCTTTGGGTATTCCCTGAACAATCTTTCACTTATGGCATTGACTGTAGCGACGGGGTTTGTAGTCGATGACGCCATAGTTGTGCTTGAGAATATATCAAGGTACAGGGAGCAGGGAATGCGTCCATTTGAGGCTGCGGTAATCGGTTCAAAGGAGATTGCCTTTACAGTGATTTCGATGAGCCTGTCGCTGATTGCCGTGTTTATCCCTATTTTACTAATGGAGGGAATGATAGGAAGGCTGTTTCGTGAGTTTGCCGTTACGCTCTCGGCCTCGATATTGATCTCTCTGTTTGTATCCCTTACAACAACGCCGATGATGTGCGCAACTATTCTCGAAGGCCCGAAAAACCCAAATAACTCACTTAAGCACGGCTTTCTGTACCGTATAAGCGAGGGGTTCTTCAACCAGATACTCAGACTCTACGAGCGCAGCCTCAACGCAGCACTGCGGCACTCGTTTCTCATGCTCTGCCTGACAATCCTGACGGCCCTGACAAGCATCTATATGTTTATTAGCATCCCAAAGGGATTTTTCCCTGAGCAGGACACAGGGCGCATTGCAGGAAGCATTCAAGCGGCACAGGATACATCGTTTCAGTCGATGAAGGGGAAAGTTGAGCGAATAGTCGATATTATAAAAAAAGACCCGGACGTTGAGCATGTGATAGGGTTTACCGGAGGCGGTGGCGGTGGCGGGGCAACCACAAACACAGGCCGGATGTTTATCTCACTGCGCCCGTTTGAGCTACGCAAGGCATCTGCACAGGAGGTTATTAAAAGGCTTCGCGGCAAACTGGGCAGTATCCCCGGCGCTTCAACATTTTTGCAGGCCGTTCAGGACATACGCGTAGGGGGAAGGGTTGGAGGGGCGCTCTATCAGTATACGCTTCAGGGGGAGAACATCCCGGAGCTTAATATGTGGGCACAAAAACTGCGTAATAAATTGCAAATCACGCCGCAGCTTGTAGATGTAAACAGTGATTTGCAGGACAGGGGGCGCGAGGTCAGGCTTCAGATAGACCGTGCCGCTGCCTCGCGCCTGGGCGTAACAGCGCAGTTGGTAGACTCAGCCCTGTACGACGCCTTTGGTCAGCGCCAGGTCTCTGTAACATACACCGCGCTCAACCAGTATCGTGTAGTCATGGAAGTCGCACCTGAGTACTGGCAGTATGCCGAGGCGCTAAACGACATATATGTCTTTTCCAAAACCGGAGCCCGTGTCCCGCTGAGTGCCTTTGCCCAGTATGAAACTAAACTGTCGGCTTTGGCAGTAAATCATCAGGGACAGTTCCCGTCGATAACGCTGTCGTTTAATCTTTCAACCGGCACAGCGCTTGGCGAAGGGGTAGCGGCAATAGAGAAAGCTGCAGAGGAGATAGGGATGCCGACAAGTGTGCGCGGGACGTTTGCCGGCACAGCTCAGGCATTTAAGGCGTCACTTAAAAACGAACCCTGGCTTATACTTGCCGCCTTAGTGACAGTATACATAGTGCTTGGAATCCTGTATGAGAGTTTAATTCACCCGATTACGATACTGTCAACGCTTCCCTCAGCAGGGGTTGGCGCAGTTGCCGCCCTCTACATATTTAATACAGAATTGAGCATAATAGCAATTATAGGGATAATACTGCTGATAGGAATTGTGAAGAAAAACGGCATAATGATGGTTGATTTTGCGTTAGATACCGAACGCAGGCATGGTAAAAGTTCTGAAGATGCGATACATGAGGCGTGTCTGCTGAGATTCAGGCCGATAATGATGACCACAATGGCGGCGCTGCTGGGTGCTCTGCCGCTTGCAGCAGGCAGCGGTGTGGGGTCAGAACTCCGCCGCCCACTTGGGATTACAATTGTTGGAGGGCTGATTTTAAGCCAGATATTAACACTTTACACTACACCGGTGATATACTTATACATGGACAGACTGAGGCTCCGGGTACAGAGAATGAGACACAGACTAAGCGAACCGCATTGAGCGGCCAATATCTTAAATATAGGCAGGGTCAGTAATGCGAATCATATTAATTATACTAACAGCGTGTACGCTCTTAAGCTCATGCAAGGCTGGCATGGATTACGTCAGGCCGGAGACGCAAATACCGGCGGATTATAAAGAGGCAAATATCTGGAAGGCTGCGCGCCCAATGGACAATATAACAAAGGAGGCATGGTGGGAGGCATATAACGACAGCCTGCTTAATGAGCTAGAGCGTCATGTCAGCATATCCAATCAGAGCCTTGCGGTGAAAGAGGCACAGTTTCGGCAGGCGCGCGCCCTTGTTGACTCAACAGCGGCGCAGCTCTATCCAACGGTGACGCTTGGGGCGACTGTGAACCGGAACAGAGGCTCTGGTAACTCATCAGGCGGCAGCAGTGTCTTATCACCACAAAGCACGCTGACGAATTATTCCGTGCCTGCTGCGCTCAGTTGGGAATTAGACCTGTGGGGCAAGGTAAGACGCACTATTGAGGCCAATCAAGCCGGGGCAGAGGCCAGTTTTGCAGAGCTTGAGGCACTGCGTCTGAGTACTCAGGCGCAACTGGCGGAGGATTATTTTCAAGTGCGCGCGCTTGACACCCAGCGCCAAATACTTGAAGAGACCATCAGCGGCTATGAAAAGACGCTCCAGATTATAAAAAACCGCTATGAAAGCGGCACAGTTGGCAGGGCCGACGTGCTTAATGCAGAGACTCAACTAAAAACAACCGCTGCACAGTTCATAGATTTGGGCGTTGCGCGGGCAACGCTTGAGCACGCCATAGCAGTACTGATTGGTAAACCGGCGTCGTCCTTTACGATACCGTTTATGCCTCTTTCATTTGGCACACCTGACATACCATACAGCGTGCCGTCAGAGCTATTGGAGCGGCGGGCAGATATAGCTGCGGCGCAGAGGCGGATTGCAGCAGCGAACGCACAAATTGGGGTTGCAGTGGCGGCCTACTATCCAAGCGTAACACTAAGTCCATCGAGCGGGTTTCAAAGCGGGGTGATATCTAAATTGTTCTCGTGGCCAAGCCTTGTGTGGTCACTTGGGGCGTCGCTGACGCAGACGATATTTGACGGCGGCTATAAGCTGGCGGTTACGGCACAGGCGCGGGCGAACTATGACGCTGCGGTTGCCACATACAGACAGACGGTGCTGACGGCATTTGCCGAGGTGGAGGATGCCCTGTCCACGCATGAGATACTTATGAGCGAGCTGAGGGTACAGGATGAGGCAGTAAAGTCAGCAGAGGCCGCAGCAACAGTAGCCATGAATCAATACAAGGCGGGGATAATCGGCGCACTCGACCTGATAGTAGTCCAAAACATTGCACTCAATAACAAAAAAACCGCAGCAGTCATCAAAGGGCGCATAATGTCAAACAGCGTGATGCTGATAAAGGCCCTAGGTGGTTCGTGGAATGACACGTGGAAATATTAAGTCATCTGTGCCGAAGGGGTTGAAAAAGCAACCTGCACACCAGTCTGAAATAAGCAGGCTGTTCTCCAACTGCCTGTATAATCTTTGGTACTATATTCTGTCTCCGGAGAGCTTGTCAAAAAGCTCTTTTATGTATTATAATTAATAATACATAACATGGGGAGGTGGTTGATCTTGTGAAAAAAATGCAATTTTTACTAGTCGAGCCAGTTTCGAAAACGCCATACCCTCCTCTGGGGCTCATGAAGATTTCCTCTATGTTAAAGTATCATCAGCAAGGCTGTGAAGTTTTTCATACACTTGGTAATAACGTTCCCCAAGGTGTTTATGAACCCAAAACGATTTACATCACCAGTCTATTTACATGGGATGTTGATAAAGTAGTAGAATCAATATTATACTATAAGCGCAAGTTCCCACAGTCACGGATACGCGTAGGTGGGGTTGCAGCCTCTCTAATACCAAATTATATTCATGCGAAGACAGGTGTGAAATCCCACATTGGTCTTTTAAAAACCGCTGAGCCATTCGCCCCTGATTACTCAATGAACTTTGGTCGCAAGATGAACTCATCGATATCGTTCACATCACGTGGCTGTGTTAGAAGCTGCAAGTTCTGTAATGTGAAAACCCTCGAGCCAGACTTTTTTGCTAAGAACAACTGGGAAAGGGATATTGACGAGAACCTTCCTGCTATAACATTCTGGGACAATAACTGGCTTGCTTCACCGAACATTGAAGAGGATTGTGAAAAGCTTAACAGAATTGGGAAAAGAGTAGATTTTAACCAAGGACTTGACGCAAGGCTTTTCGATAATGACAGAGCAACACTTTTGTCAAAGATTAATTTAGACCCGGTTAGATTTGCATTTGATAGCATTATTTATGAGGAATCAGTTATTAATGCTATAAGGCTTGCAAAAAAACATTTTACAAGCGAAATACGAGTATATGTTCTATATAATTTCACGGACACTCCTGAGGATTTTTTTCACAGGATTGACTTGCTCAATAGAGAAGGTGTATTATCGTTCCCAATGGAGTATCGAGAAGCTTCACCCAGTCAAACGAAGTTCCCTGGCAAACACTGGAATACACAGATACTGAGAGCTTTAAAGTTAAGCTTAATGTTCTACTATAGAAGAGGAATGATTACCAAAAGCAGAAATTCTTTTATGTCTTTCTTTGGGAGAACTCCAAAGCAATTCATAGATAAATTATATGAAGTGTACAGGTATGACAAGGACTGTAGGAAAAAAAGCGTAATTTAAGGAGACATATTATGGATGGTGAAAAGCAACCAGGTAATCCCCTATCAGTTAAAATGAGAATGGGTATCCTTCATACGATTGCCGAATCCATATATTCTGGACTAAATGGAAGAATCCGCGAGGCAGTTGCTAATTCAATAGATAACAAGGCAAGTAATTTTATAATATATTTAGACAGAACAACACGAACTGTCTCGTTATTTGACGATGGAAATGGAATATCCCGTGAAAAGTTTAATGATATATTCAACAATTTAGGTCTGGGCTTAGATAGAAACAAAATAGATGCCGTCTCATATTTTGGACTTGGCTTAATGTCTGTGATTCGACTTGGAAATCAAGCATCAATCATTACAAAGCCATCAAAGACAGATGAAATGTAGAAGCTTAAAATAGATGTTAAAAAAATATTTAATAAAGATTATGAAGCTAAGGAAATAAGTTTCATAGAGGAATGTATTATTCCGGCATCAAGTTGTGATAGCATTACACGAAATGCTGATTCTCCTTTGTCTGAAGATGACATTAAAAACACATTAGGCGTGATGCCCAATAGTTTCACTGAACTGATCATTGAGGATGTGTCTCAAGATATATTAGACTATCTTTCAAGTAGTAATTTTGAGGTAGAAATATCAAAAGTATTACCTATAGGAATTCGGGAAAAAGAGCCATTCCTTGAAAACATTAGTGATAGCGATAAAAGAATATGGATAGAAAATCTTTTTAAGGATACTGCATATTGTCCTACAATAGATATGTACCTAGGCATAAGAGGAGAAAACGAGATTGTTCCATTATATAAGTATTTTCCAACTTTCAAACAAGATATTCCATTTGAGGAGCCAAATATATTGTGTGGAACAAGTGATGATAATAACTTCAAGTACTTTATCCTCTTCACTACTGAGGATTTGAAAGCAGACAGGGAAAATAAAGAAACAGGCTTTTGGGTGCGCAGCAGAAACTTTTTAGTAAAAGCAGCAGATTTTTTTCAACAGCCTGGTTCAAAGAGTAAATTTATTGATGAGCCACTTAAGAATTGGATTTATGGGGAAATATATCATAAAAATATGAAATCGTTTCTTAACGTATTACGTACTGATTATGTTTGGGATTCTAAAGACTTTCTTGATTTTAAAAAGTCTGTCCATATGTTAGTAAGTGATCTTAACAAACCATTGAGGATTATCTGGAAATACTCAGCCGAAGTTGAAAAATCAATAATCTCGCCGTTCCTCGAAATACGCTCTAATAAAGGGCCTTTTTATAATGCTGCTAAAACAATCTCTGACATGGGGATAGACTGCGATGGTGAAGAAGCTGAAAAGATACTATATGAACTTAGTAAAAAAAGAGATGAGGATATGGAAAAATGCATAGAAATTGACGATCTTATAAATCAAGCTGGTTCAGATCAGATTGTACTTGCCGATGACGAAAATATAAAAGTAGTAATTGATAAGAAGCTGCATAATGGACGGATTTCTCATAAGTCTATGAACTTAAGAAATGGGACAACGCAGGCAATAATAAAAATATCACCGGCGCTTTTTAAGCAAAAAGAAATAATATTTCTCACCAAGACATTTAAAGTAATTTTTGTCGCAGGAGCTCAATCTAATACAGGTATTAGCATTGACATATCGAGCTATAAAATTTATGTGAATCCATTTAACCATGATCTGATGAAATACTCTGTTTCTTTTATTGACGTATATATAGCTATAGAATTAGCTCATTTAAAGGCAAAAACAAAAGATGAAATGAAAGATTATTTATTAAAATTACTTGGGAGGAATTACTATAATTCCAAAAAATTCATGCTTCCATTATCTGATGATCTCCGGAGAAAAATGAGAGGCAGGAGAAAATAAGAACATATGTATACTCAACATGAAATTTCCGATGTTGGGGATGCTCTTATTCTATTTGCTGACGTAATCGATTCTTCGAAATACTCTGCAACACTTGGATATATTGAATATGCCAAGCAGCTCCATAAAATACAGTCACTGTTTAAGAGTTTAGGAAAAACATATTTTCCACCTCTGACCACGGTGGATGAACGTGTTTTTCGTTATTCAAATGTTGATGCACGTGGAGACGAAGGTACAATATTTTGTCATAATCCTGACGAGCCCCCTGGAGAATTAGTTTTCAAAGCAATCCAATTTTCTTACGAATTGAAAGGTCGTCTTCATATGATATATAGCGATTTCCATGAAGGCTCCCCAAAACCTATGAAGCTTGGGATTGGAATACATTTTGATAAGGTTGCACTAATCACGGAACATGAAATAGATGAAAATGGTGACACTCGGCTAATAATAAGCAACTTAGAAGGATATTCTATAAATTACGCAAAGAGGATTGAATCGTGTTCAAGACTTGGAAAATACTCACAAATATTTCTTTCTAAAAGGGCAGCACATCTCTTGGAAGGAGAACCTGTTGTTCTCTCGAAACAGCTTTCTGACTTAAAAGGTATCCAAAACAATGAAGAGGTGTTCGAGGTTCAAAGTGCCTTTATTAGTAAGATGCCCTTTAATAATGAATTTCCTGGATCAGAGCAATTCTTTGAAAAATATGGAAAGTCCGATGATGCACAGGATTTTATAAATGAGCCTTGGCAAAAGAGCTTTGTATTATCGGTTATCTCTACGCTATATGATGAAGCGAGAATAGATAAACTTAAGACACTCTATTTTGAGAAAATATCTCAATTGGTTTGGGTGAGGCCAACTGAGGATGACCCCATTGTTTTATTCACGAGAGCAAAAATGTGTGGAGAAGAAGGCAAGCACACCCAAAAGTTAGGGTATTTAAAAAATCTGGTAAAACTATATCCCAATTTCATACACGCAAGAATTAAGTTAGCTGAAGCGTGCTGGGAGGTGGCAAAAGGGGCTCAAGAAAAAGCAGAGATAGTTTTCGCAAGAAATATTGCTGATGAGTTCCTTTGTAGATTTGTTGACTATCTGAGTGACAAGGAAAAAGAAGTCTATGAAGATATTTTGTCTAATCATGAGCCGGAATAATAAGAGCCCGTAGTGGGGACAGTTTTTTAGGGTATCGTGTCGTTATTGAGATAACTGGGGAGGTGCATACGTTTTAGTGTCATGCGTAGTTCAAATGGAACAATCATTATCTCCCCAGAGCATCTTAACCTCCCTTTTGGCATCTATGTACTTGTACGTATCCCAGTCCAAGTCTGCTGTCGTTTTCTCTGCGACACGGGTTGTTATGACGCCGAAACTATTACGGCCCGGTTGCTGCGCAAAACCCAAACTGAGCAGACGACCCTGGGGCCAGAGACTTGTTCCAATCTAAACCAGTAACTGTCGCCGTATTTCCAGTGACCGTATAAGCCGCATTCCAAAGTGAGCTTATTGTTCCCGTAACAGGCATCGATATGCTCCATAAAATTGTTTGTGCCGTCTGGTTTGTCACTGTTACGTCGGCGCAGTAACCAGTGTTCCATGAGCTGGTGACAACTTTGGTGTATGTTGCTTGTCCGCCGGGTGTGGGTGTCGGCGTTGGAGTTGGCTGAGGTGTTGGTACTGGCGTTGTCGTAGCTGCACAAAAGCCAAACTGAGTGGATGCCCCAGAGGTTAGGGACTTATTCCAATCTACACCGGTAACGGTAGCCGTATTTTCAGTCACTGTATAAACCGCATTCCAAAGTGAGCTTATTGTTCCCGTAACAGGCATCGATATGCTCCATAAAATTGTTTGTGTCGTCTGGTTTGCCACTGTTACGTCGGCGCAGTAACCACCATTCCATGAGCTGGTGACAACTTTGGTGTATGTAGCCTGTCCGCCGGGTGTGGGTGTCTGCGTCGGTGTTGGCTGAGGCGTTGGAGTTGCTGTAGGCGTAGGGGTTGATGTTGGAGTCGGTGTAGGGGCCGGAGTTGGCGTCGGTGTTGGCAGGATGTTCGGTGAGCCTGCCCCGTCGTGGATTGCCTTTAGCAGTGTGCCGTCATCCCCTGAGAGTTCCCAGAACATAACGCCGCCAAATCCTGTGGCATAGTAGCTCTTTTCCATGATTGACTGTGCGTTGTCGTAGCTGATAAATACCTGCTTTGCAGAATTGTACAGATACGGTACGCGTGCTACACTGTCCCAGTAGTACTTATAGCCGTTTTTGCTTAAATAGTTGACCGCTATGTCTTTGTAGTCAAGCACACCTGGTTCATAGCTGCCTGGCCCTGCACCGCCAGCAAACTGCACATTTATACCAACTGACGCCGCACCGGTGACACTCCTGCCGTAAAAGGCAAGCCCTGTTACAATCTTGTCCTTTGGCACCCCTGCGTTTCTGAGGTTTTCTACGGCGCTGTAGATATTATATTGGCTGTTTAGGTAGTCTGCGTTGTTAAACAGGGCTGAGTTATGTCCTGTCTTAGAATCCCATGCCCCATGGAAATCATATGTCATAACATTTACCCAGTCGAGGTATCCTATGAAAGAGTTATAGTCAAGCGCGGCTATCCCGCTGGGGTTTGCACTTGCCGCTATGGTTATCAGTCGGCCTGAGCCGAGGACTGAACGAAGGTCCCTGATAAGCAGCGTATAGTTGTCCCTGTCTGAGGCAGCACCGGCATTTAAGCCGCCAATGACCGGGAACTCCCAGTCGATGTCTATGCCGTCAAAGAAGCTATACGTCTGAAGAAACGCGACCACAGAATTAGCAAATTTCAGGCGCGATGCACTATTTGATGCAACCGAGGAGAAGTTCTGCGAACCTGTCCAGCCACCTATAGACACTAAGATTTTTAGATTAGGGTATTTTTCCTTAAGCAGCCGCAACTGTTTGAAATTTCCCCGTATCTCGTTGACAGTCCATGAGTCCGTCGCTGGGTAAAACTTTTCCAATGCCGCATAGGTATCCCATACCGCAATCTCTCCGTTGTCGTCTATCTTGGCAAAGGCATAGTTTATATGTGTCAAATTAGTCGCAGGAATATCGCTCACCTGATAGTTCCTTGCATATACACCCCACTCCACAAAATACCCGACTATCTTGTAGGCCGCTGTACCCGATGCAAACAAGTTGTTGTAAACAGGTATCAATGTTATTACCGCTATGGCAACTGCTAAGGCTATTATTTTTCTCATACTGTTTTCCTCCTTGTTTATATTACATTCTCTCATGTTAATTCTATAATACAATGAGCGGGGGCTATTCTTGTGTGATTCATAATACATGTATAACTGTGTAATATGTTTAACAGCTAGCTTGTCATAAATAAAAACACCGCTGTGAGGTTATGGGGCTGGATTTCCAGCTATGAGCGTTTCAATTTATATTCCTATATCTGAACTTGTGTGGCATTTTCCACTTGTCATATGTTTAAAGATTGTGTTATAGTGGTGTCACTATGGCTGAAAAAGCGGCGGGTATTGCAGCAGTGCAAGATAGTAGGACCGGGTTGGCAGATGGTCTAACCTCAGATAAATACTCTTTGCTGATGAATGCTATACTTACAATAGAGAATCGCCTGATGTGGACTGAGTTGGCATACCTTGCCCTGAATCTATGTATAATATTGTTTTCAATGGGGTTATTAGCTTATGCGGCAGACAAGGCAGATGTCCATATAACCAATATATCTGTATTATTTCTTTTAGTAATTGGCGAGTTTATCTGTGTACACTGGTTAATATCCTCGATGAAGCTTCAAATGAGGTTAAAGCTGCGCTACTTTCAGGCAAGATATTTAGAGAGAAAACAGGGAATATCTGGTGAGACATTTCTATCTGATGAGGCATTATATCTTAATCCTTCCATTGGATTCGTCGAAAGCCCTGACAAGAACGAACGTGTTGATTATCCAACTCATGGGGCAACAAGGATGGATGGATTTGCTGGCGCTGCTAAACCAAGACATCTGACATGGTTTATGGTATCAGTGGTGTTTTTTATTTACATTGCACTCCTGTTGTGGGTATTGGCCGGTATGCTTAAGATTTTATAGCAGCCCTTCTTATTTTCCCAGCTTATCTTATCAACGGACCGTTACCATTTGCACTTGACTGAAAATTGGAGATGTGGTGTTTGATGCGTAAGCAAGTATAACAACAACATTGCTGCTAATCGGGTTTAAAAGAATCTGACCATCTGATGGGGAGGCCATTACGAATAATGGATTACCGGAAAATGCACTAGCGTCTCCCTTAAAGGTATGATGGGAGATAAAGTGTGAGAGAACTGAGGTCAGGCCGCCGGGATATGCCGGGTATGTGGCGACACTGGTTTGATTTAAAGCAGCTTCACAAGTCTGATTTGCTGTGACTGGGGTTGCAACCTGAACGCATCCTTGTGAGCCTGATGTATCGGTAATGATTATATATGGTTCACCGGCTACGTATAAATCGAGATATCCTTGTAAATCGGTAACTGCACTCCTTGCGTTTGACTCTGTTGCCCTAACTCGGGCCTTTTCTCTCTGGCCCAAAAAGGCAGGTACTGCTATAGCGGTCAACAGGCTGATTATCGCTATAACTACCATAAGTTCAACCAACGAAAATCCTTTTATATCTCTCAACCGCTTCACCATAATATCATATATCCTTTTCAGCCAATTAATCAAGCCTCTCTCCACTGATAACGAAGACCGATAGCCTTCTATCACCTACGGTAGTAGTGTAACAAAAATACAATGTTTAATTCAATCCATGACTGCGGTTAAAATTGATGTGAATATTGTATAATAAGAGATGGGGTCTGACTGTGTAATTATACTGTAATTATACTAGGAGGAAAGGAGTATGATGGAAAATAACACTGACCAGAGGGCTATCACTGTCTACCCATCTACCGTAATACCGATTGAATGTCCATACTGTAAGGTCAAAGGTAAAATAAAAAGGGAGTACCCGCCGGAAAAGAAATTTACCATAATTTGCCCTAACTGCAAAAAGCATATCACAATTAATATTAATACTCGTTTGTTCTATCGTAAAGACATTCATCTTGAGGCTTATTATCAGATGAAGGGAACGAAAAGTCCGGCAAAAAAGTGTGAGATATTAGATATGTCCCGCATGGGACTGAGCCTCAAGTGTCATAAAATCGAGCCTATTCATAAAAAGACAGGCGGTGTTATGTTGTTGAAATTTGCATTGCCGCCGAGGAAAGAGTCAATCAAGGTATCTTGTGAAGTTGTACGCACAATTGAGGAGACAGACAAGACCATAACCATGGGGCTAAAGTTCATAGACCTTGGTGAATATGAAGAGACACAAATCGGCTTTTTCCTGCTGCCGTAAATAACACATGCCTAAACACATGGCCATTAGTCAGTGCCACTATCTTTACTGTACCCCAAAAAAATCCAGAAGCCCAAGCCGAGCGTTTACAAGGAGTTCTGGTGGGGACGGCCATTGTTCCATGATAATCATGCCGTTAAAGCTGCGGTTTTTCATTCTTGATATAAAACCCCTCAGTCCAAGTCTGTTTGATTGTGATGGGCCGGTGAAGAGTGTCAAGTGGCTGTCGCGGTCTCCGAAGTTCTCGTGGGCGTGGATATGAACTATTGGCACGTCAAGCCTGTCGATATATCTGAGAAAATCGTTTCTGGTTTCATGGAAAATATTGGCGTGGCCGATGTCAAGGCACATGCCTACATGCCTGGCATTTTGGGCGGGAAGCATAGAAAATAACCGGTTAAAGTCATCAGGGCCTGTAATAGTAGTGTTCTCGATGGACAGTTGAATCCGGGCATTGGCGGTAATGTTGATTAATGGAATCAGGGATTTCATATAGCTCTCGATTCCATGTTCTGTAAAGAGGTGAATATTTATATTTGACGCCCCGACATCGCAGGCAAACTCTACGTGCTTGTTAAAAATGTCTGAAAAGTTGTCGAATAATGGATTGGCCTCGGCGGGGACATGCACAGACAGGGCTATGTTGTGTCTGATGGACTGTTCTTTTATGAGCTGCCTGTCCTGCCTTGTGGCATCTTCAATATCCCAGCCCTGGCCCCATGATTTTTTGTCAGAGAACCACTCAAAGGCGTCAAAGCCGTTATGTATAGCAAAATCAAACGGCAGCCGGCTCTGCGGTGATGAGAAGGCAGTCTGATTGCCTATACGAATATATTTTTTATCAACCATGACCATAAGTTATTATAGTAGGGCGTTGCGATTTTTGCAATCACATATGTTAGAATAGTGTTGCAGAAAAGGAGGATGTGTGTGTCAGAGGATATAAGAGTACGGTTTGCGCCAAGCCCTACGGGGTATCTTCACATAGGCGGGGCGAGGACTGCCCTGTTTAATTATTTATTTGCCAGGCATCACAATGGAAAATTTATTCTACGCATAGAGGACACTGACAGGAGCCGCTCAACGGACGAATACATAGAGGCAATCATAGACGGCATGAAGTGGCTGAACCTTGACCACGATGAGGGGCCTTTCAGACAGACCGACCGCACGGAGCTGTACCGTCAGTATGTAAACCGCCTGCTTAAAGAGGATAGGGCGTATTATTGCTATTGTTCTGCAGAGGAGCTGGAATCAAAGAGAAAACTTGCCGCCGCAGCCGGTAAGCCGCCAAGATATGACGGCACATGCAGGGATTTGAAAAACCCCATCGCAGAGATAAAACCAACTGTCAGGTTTAAGATGCCCCTGTATGGCAGCACCCTGGTTGATGATTTAATAAAAGGCAAGATAGTTTATGAAAACACAGTATTTGACGATTTTATAATAATGCGTTCAGACGACACGCCTACGTATAATTTCGTAGTCGTGGTGGATGACATAGAGATGGGCATAACGCACATAATCAGAGGGGATGACCATTTAAATAACACGCCGAAGCAGATACACATATATGAGGCATTTGGGAAGACACCGCCGAAGTTTGCGCATCTGCCGATGATACTTGGCTCTGACAAGGCACGTCTGAGTAAGCGTCATGGGGCAACGTCTGTGCAAGCTTACCGTGAGATGGGTTATCTGCCGGAGGCGCTGTTGAATTACCTGGTGCGGCTTGGCTGGTCACATGCTGATCAGGAGATATTCTCGAAGGCCGAACTGATAGAGAAATTTTCATTAGAGCATGTAGGTTCCTCTGCCGCCGTTTTCAATCCGGAAAAACTATTGTGGATGAACAGCGAATACATAAAGGCGAAGCCGCCCGCTGATTTGATCCCACTGTTGACGCCGTTTATTGACACTGTTGGTTTGGATAACATATGGCTTGCCAGGGCGATAGCAACCCTTCAGGAGCGCTCAAGAACCATAATAGAGCTGGCAAATTCACTGCGATACTATATAGAAGAGACGGTAGCAATAGATGAAAAGGCGGGAAAGAAGTTTCTGACCGCCGAGACAAAGCCGTACATTACGGCGTTAATAGAAAGGCTCAGTGCGATAGCAGACAGCGGCTTTACAGTAAAGGAGATAGAGTCAGTGTTTACGGGGCTGATGACAGAATATAACGTCCAGCTTGGCAAGGTAGCCCAGCCGGCAAGGGTAGCCCTAACAGGAAACACGGTAAGTCCGGGCATATTTGAGGTCATAGAGCTAGTGGGAAAAGAGCGGACTATAAAAAGACTACAAATGGCACTTGCCCGAATATAGTTTTTTACAAAATGCCTTCTGGTCTTTTGATGGGTCTGTTAACTAAACTGTGTCAGGCCCGGTTTTAGCCCTTAACATCAATGTCCAATAGTAACCTCCCCTCGAAGA
>JAMOAZ010000059.1:0-16852 GCA_039908505.1 Nitrospirota bacterium | reverse complement strand
ATGGTCATATATTTGAAAGGCAGTTAGCAGTGTTACTTGATGACATAATCCCTGATGCCATCAAGACAGGCGTCCTGTGTAACGCCGAACTTGTCGGCATTCTAACAAGTGTGATGAAAAAGCATAAATTAAAAAACCTGGTCATTGACCCCGTCGCTGTATCATCGTCAGGGAAAGAGATGCTTGACATGGAGGCAGTCACTGTTATAAAAAAAGACCTGCTGCCGTTGACAAAGGTATTTACACCAAATATTGCCGAGGCCGCACTCTTTAGTGGCAGACCGGTAAACACAGAGACAGATATTATAGAGGCCGCAAGATACCTTCATGCAATGGGCGCTGAGGTAGTGGTAATAACCGGAGGACATCTGACACACTCTGCTGCTGATACATACTATGACGGCGTTGATTTCATAAAAATAGAGACGCCCCTGTATGCTGGCAGCTATCACGGAACGGGCTGCGTGTTTTCGGCAGCAATAGCGGCAAATCTTGCACTTGGGCATACTTGCCTTTCTTCTGTCCAAAAGGCCAAAATAACTGTTAAGGCCGCCATCAAAGGCAGCTATCATATTGGCAAAGGAATGGGGATTCTCTGTGTATAAAGTGAAAACAGTCTTCGAGTGCCAGTCCTGCGGGGCATCCTCGCCAAAGTGGCTTGGCAAGTGCCCGGACTGCGGGGCATGGAACAGTTTTGTTGAGGAAAAACAAGACAGGGTTAAAACAATAAAAAAAGATACCGGTGCCACCCCCCAGTCTCTGGCCTCGGTAACTCTGGAAAGCGAAGACCGCCTCAGCACCGGCATAGAGGAACTCAACCGGGTACTAGGCGGGGGGATTGTCTCCGGGTCGCTTATATTGATTGGCGGTGACCCCGGCATCGGCAAATCCACACTCGTCCTTCAGATGCTCTCAAGCCTGTTCGCGCAAAATCCTGAGTTAAAAAACCCTGCCCTCTACGTCTCAGGCGAGGAATCCCTAAAACAGATAAAACTCCGGGCAAACCGGCTGAATATATCAGGCCAGCAGCCAATACATGTCCTGTCTGAGACGTGTATGGAAAACATCTTTAACCATGTAAAGCGCATGAAACCATCGGTTATAGTTATCGATTCGATTCAGACGGTGTTTACGCAGGAGATTCCATCGGCGCCCGGGTCTGTCGGGCAGGTCAGGGAATGTGCCCTAAAGCTGATGCTCTTTGCAAAGGGCACTGATACCCCAATATTTCTGGTCGGGCATGTGACAAAAGAAGGCGCCATTGCCGGCCCCAGAGTGCTTGAACATATAGTGGATACGGTGCTGTACTTTGAGGGCGACAGGGGGCACGCCTACAGGATTCTACGGGCTGTAAAGAACCGTTTCGGCTCAACCAATGAGATAGGGGTCTTTGAGATGAGAGACGGCGGACTGGCAGAGATAACAAACCCGTCTGAGCTGTTTTTATCTGAAAGACCGCAAAATGTCTCAGGCACGACAGTGGTAGCAACCGTAGAGGGGACGCGCCCAATAATGGTAGAGCTCCAGGCCCTTGTCTCCCAGTCAACGTTTGGCGTCCCACGGCGCACTACAATCGGCGTCGACGTCAACCGCGTGAATCTGCTGATAGCAGTGCTTGAGAAAACGGGTGGATTACACATGGGGGGGATGGATACATTTCTCAACGTAGTCGGGGGATTAAGGATAACTGAACCGGCCTTCGACCTTGGGATTGTAACAACAATAGCATCGTCGTTTCGGGAGCTGCCCATACGGGAGCATGTGTTTGTGTTTGGAGAGGTGGGGCTTTCCGGTGAACTTCGTGGGGTGTCTCACGCAGAGGCAAGAATCAAAGAAGGGGCAAAGATAGGTTTTCGGGAGGCTATACTGCCTGAGTCCAATCTTGGCAGACTTAATGCCAATATTAAACCAGAAATTAAACTCATAGGGGTAAAGGACATCAGTGAGGCCATTAAAGCGGCTCTTGATATTTAGTATCTGTGTCTTTGTGATTTCCTGTACTATAAAGGTATCCCTTATTAGGGAGGAAATCCCAGATAACGAGATACTAACATTAACCATGTTCATGGACAGGTTAAGCCGAATTACGCAGATTAAGGGGACGGCCTCTGTGGATATAAAAATGTCCGGGGGGAATCTCTCAGGAGACGCCTCAATCAGGATAACCCCTGATGGGTTTGACGTAAAGATATATGCTATGGGCTTTCAGGTTGGTGAGCTTAAGATGCGCGGTGAGATAGTTCAAAGCAGCCCTCAGTTGAAGGAGGAAGAGGAGCTTGCGGTAGTAAGATGTCTAAAAGAGGGTGTCTTCTGGTGGAACGTAACAGATATTAAGGTCACAAACGCTGACAGAGTACTCTACCTGAAAAGACCAGGGCAAATCATAGTCCTCGATAACAATACCCTAAAACCCATAGAACAGGCAATAGCATTACCCAGAGGTGAGAGTTTGCACATCACATATAAGGAAGTGAAGAAAATCAATGGGCTGTGGTTCCCGATGAAGCTCGAGGCATCGTCAGAAAGATATAGTATCACTATCGAGTTTGAAAAAGTGGAGTTAACGCTGGACACACGCGAAGAGTTGAAAAGATCACCTGAAAAACCATTCCTAACGAATGAACCCCTGTTTGACGAACATGAAGATGATACCATAGATGATGATATGATAGACGAAGATGAGACAGTCTTGGGCTGGGCAACATGACCGGCATCAGGCCACAATTGTGATAAAGGTTTTTTTCAGATTGCACAAATCTGCAATAATATGACATAATGGACAGGATTATGAAAAACACTCAGCAGATGAAAAGGCAGTAGCAGTATGACAACATGGTAGATATATCAGGGGAAAACACAATATGGCAGCGTTAACTCTGCTTGGACAGCAGTTAGTCAAGGCAGCGCTTGTAACAGAAAAACAAGTGGAAGAGGGCCTTGCTGCTCAAAAGGTAGACAATGTAAGGCTTGGTACGGCCTTAGTAAAGCTGGGACATATTAAAGAACCGGTACTTATGGAGTTTTTGAGCAAGCAGTACAATGTACCGCTCATAGACCTCTCCAAGTATCAGGTCGATACAACCCTCATGAAGATATATCCATATGAAAAGGCAAAAAAGAATATGATGATACCGGTCTCAAAAGACGGCTCATCTCTAAAGGTAGCCATTGCTGACCCATCCAACAGACCGGCTGTTGAAGAGATACAGTTTATAACAAAGATGAAAATTACTCTGTATGTCACCACTGAGGCCTCGATATTAAAGGCAATCGACGAATTTTATCCAAAGGGAGACAAACAAAAGGTTGCACTTGACGGCATCTCTCCAGCCTCGAAGGTCTCATTAGGCATGGACGAAATCAACAAACTGATTGGCAAGGCTCAAAAAAACGTAACTATTGTCGAGGACAAAGAGGAACGAGTCTCTCTAAAAGACGCCGAGGCAGCCCCTATAATAACACTTGTCAACGGCATACTGATTAACGCAGTAGGCGACAAGGCAAGCGATATTCATATTGAACCGACAGAAAAAGAGGTTATACTGCGCTACAGAATGGACGGCGTGCTAAAACAGATTATGCCGCTGCCGGGCTCTATCAAAAACGCCCTCACATCGAGGATAAAAATCATGGCACGGCTTGACATCGCCGAACGCCGCATTCCCCAGGATGGCAGGATAAAGCTCAAGTATGACGCGGGTGGCGAGATAGACTTTCGTGTCTCTACGCTGCCAACCTTGTTTGGCGAAAAAATAGTTATGAGGCTACTTGATAAGTCCAACCTGCAGCTTGACCTGACAAAGCTGGGTTTTCTCCAGGCGCAATTGGATGACTTTGTCGAGGCGCTGAACAAGCCCTATGGAATGCTGCTTGTTACCGGCCCGACGGGAAGCGGTAAGACGACCACGCTCTATAGCGGCCTGCAAGCCGTAAACAAACCAGACGTAAATATTATGACCGCAGAAGACCCTGTGGAGTTTAACCTCGCTGGCATTAACCAGGTTCAGATAAAACAGGAGGTAGGACTAACGTTTGCCACCGCGTTGAGGGCATTTCTGCGCCAGGACCCCGACATAATCATGGTTGGTGAGATAAGAGACCATGAAACGGCTGAAATAGCAGTCAAGGCCGCCCTGACCGGTCATATGGTATTGAGCACCCTGCACACGAACGATGCGCCAAGCACGATAACAAGGCTTATGAACATGGGGATTGAACCATTTTTAGTATCATCGTCTGTAATCCTGGTTTTGGCACAGAGGCTTGCCAGAAAGATATGCGAAAAATGTAAGGCTGAAATTAAGGTATCCGAAAAAATTCTAACACAGGTAGGGGTTTCTCAGGAAGATTTACCCAATTTTAAAACCCACTCAGGGGCAGGCTGTGATGCCTGTAACCAAACCGGATACAAGGGAAGAATTGCCCTATACGAAGTAATGCCTGTGAAAAATGAACTCAAAGAGCTTATTCTCAGCGGGGCAACCGTGGTTGAGTTGAAAAATGAGGCAGTTAGATTAGGGATGCTGACACTCAGGCAAAGCGGCTTAGTCAAGGTGAACGAGGGTGTGACAACTGTGGACGAAGTACTAAGATGTACATTCGGCGATTAAACAATTAAGGGCGGGGGAGCTATCTATGTCAACGATGGTCAAAATATTAGAGATATTGAGCGACGAAGACATTCAGTGGCTTTTGTCTATGGGCATGGAAGAACAACTTGAGCCTGAAGCAGTGTTAATAAGAGAGGGGGAGTTCACGGAGGCGGTCTATATTGTCCTTGAGGGGCTTTTAGGGGTATTTGTATCGGCAGGCGGCTACAAGCAAGTGGCAGCCATAGGGGCCGGTGAGATTATTGGTGAGATGTCCTACCTGGAGAACGAGCCCACTTCAGCCACAGTAATTGCTGTTGAGCCGTCAATAGTGCTCTCTATTTCAAAGGATGCCATTGACGACAGGATTAGTGCAGACCCAACATTCGGTAACCGCCTCTACAGAGGCATAGGCGTGGCAATATCACAGCGCTTGCGAAGGACGATGGGACGCATAGAGTTTATGCTCATGCAGCTTGAAATTGCAAAAAAATATCCGGCTGAATCCCTAGATAAATAATGTAAATAATGTAAATAATATGAAAACAGAACAAAACACAGCCATCCGAAGGTTTGACGGTGCAGCAGCCGCAGTAACAGTAGTGCGCACGGCGCCGATGTACAGCGAAAAGCAGAAGAATTTTACAGAGTTAATCCCCCATCCTCTTATACCACGGGTATCCATTATGTGGGCATTTCTTGAGAGCTACCTAAAGAAGACAGCCGATGTCTTCAGAATCTACCTTGAGACACATACCATACTTGAGCAGCGCATAGCAGACCTGAAAGATTCCTTCAAGCTGCAATCAGAGGGGAAAACCGTCGATGCAGAACTCGTAGGCTCTTATCATATCGTTGTCAACTACCTCGTGCGCTACACGCTCTTAGACAACGCACTGACGCAGCAGCAGCGCGAGGAGCTGTTTTTCAACTTGCAAAAGGTCAGGGCACAGCTCGCAAACGCCTACGGCACAACCCCTGCCGTCATAGCCGTTGACAAAATAGACAGATATGTCGTTGACCTCATGTTCATGTTAGCTGAAAGTGTGACAAAGGCGATATCCGATATGTCAGAAAAATCATGGATGGAGTGTAATACCGTGCTTGTGGCGGTATTAAATGTCTATCGCAACAGGCTCAACAGGCTGCTTGAGGGCTTTCATGTCTTTATAAATTCTGCCGAACTTGGCGGCGCCACAACGCCGTCCTTCCACGCCCACGCCATGTCACAAAGAAAAAATACCGGAATAGCATGTCTGCCAGATGAAGACGACAATGACAGTACACTGCTGACAAAGAAACACTTCGAGCGCTTAGGTCAGAGGCCACTTGACGGCCAATATATCAGAGAAATGCTTGAGGAGACAGCCGTAGAGAATTTTATCACTGCTGTTGTGGCATCAAGCAGCATCCAAGTTGAAGGTACTCAATCTGACCTTGTCAGCTTTAAAAAGGCAATAGGCAGTATCGCCGCAAAATTTAACAACGGTTCGCCATACAGCTTCACAAAGTTTCTAAAAGACTTCGAGGCCGAAGATATATTGCCGCAGATTCAAAAACACGAACCTCTGTTCGAGGACAACCCCAACCCAAAGATTCTCTCACCAAGGAAGCGGGTATCGGCATTCTGCCGTATGATGAAAACAATAAAAGCCGTGCGAAGGTATTGGGACAGATACTCTGACAAGGTGCTTATTTCGCCGGTTTCTGAAATATTTGCATCGGCAATAATGAGAAAGATAAAAAACAGGGGAATCGAAGAAAAACTAAAGGCCGTTATCAATAGCACTGTCCCTGAAGGGATGACAATAGAATTTGAGCTTACAGATTATTTCAGTTTTGCGGAGAGCGAACATATAGTCCCGGCCTTTACGTTTATCGCTGAGCCGGACGTGTGGTCACTCTACGGCAGACCGGTGCTGGAGGTGGCAGAGGAGAGCCTGAACACACACTGGGAGAAGGTTTATTACATCAGCGAGGCCTATATAAGAACCATCGGAGACAAGGGCGCCGAGGCAGAGATGCTGCAAAAACTCGATGACCTGATAGGTATATCTGTTATATTACAGGAAATGGCAAGGGCCAATATACCGTTTGAACGCACACCAAACAGCCTGCTCTACGCCGGTGGAGATTGGGGGAAAAAAGACCTTGCAGAGGCAACGCAGAACTACCTGGAGTACTTTGCAAGATGTTTTATGTTTGCTAGAAAGAAGAAAATCCTGCTGCTTCCCGGCCTGTGTCCGCGTGCAACGATAATCGAACTGAAAGAAATCGGCGGAACACTAAAGCAGTTAACACAGGTGACACCAATCTGCCTGTACATGCCGGTGATGGAATTGGAGCAGTTCGAGAGGCGCTTCGGGCCGTTTATCTTACTAAGAGAGGCAAATGCAAGGTTTGAGCTGATAGGCGATGACCAAAACAAATTCGTCATCCAGAAGACCGGCGGTGAGTGCCGCACAAAGGGAAGGCCGGTGTTTCACAGGGATAAACGGGAGCATCTCTACAGCCGCCCTCGAATAGACGAAGAACCGCTTGTTGAGGCAATAAGCGAGATGATAAAGCAGTATGTATTTACAAAGGAAAACCGCGGCAACACAGTGGCTCTCTATTTCCACTACTATATGCGCGACTACATAATCAGAGAATATGGAAATGAGCCGGATGTGTCATGGAAAAAGGCTGCCGAAATCCTGTATAGCTGCTCAGAGGAAATTTATAGCTTTGACAGGCAAGTCAACATAGACCGGGCTCTACAGGAGGCATTTGCAAGAAGTAATCACGCCAACATGGAAATGACAAGGGCCTACAAACTCATAACTATTATTAAGGAAGCCAGAGAAGACGCAATAAAAAAAATGAACTCAGTCGATCAAAGGAGCAGCAAGCTAAAGAGGCAAATAGAGGAAGGTGACTTTATGGCCACCTATGAGCTTATCATGAGTACCATCGGCAAGTGTAAGGACGACCCGCGCTTCATTCCAATGGTTCAGACCCTTGATCTGCCGGACAACCTTCAGACCCTGGAACATATTCTTTACATATTCACAATACGGCTCTTTGAACGAAAAGATGTGACTGCAGCTGGATTGACAAAAGTACAGAGAAATGACCTCATCAGAGACAACCTCAATACCATATCGTTTTTTAAGCTGGCATGGATAATCGTAGAGGAGGCATTTAAAAAGGTAAAAGAGAATCTGAGCATCACCTGCTGCCCTAATGAAGACCCTATAAGTCACTTCAACGATATAAAGAACTCGGAATATCTGATGGTAGAACTTATATCAAGAATAATCTATAAGTACATCAGCGAGTCACCCAAGCGCCGTCAGGACTACTACTCAGCCATTAAATACTACTATGAAGACCACCCATTTTTTGTTGGGCTGCTATGGCACACCGCAGATGAGCTTAGGCGCAAGAGCTTCCAAACAGAGGAACACTGGAAGGCGCTTGGGGCAAAACCCAAAGAAGGACATGTCGGGCTGATAGAGAAATGTATCATCCCAGCAGGGAAAATCAGCCAATGCGTAGTCAACTGTGAAAAATACGGCGACACTATGAACGAAGTAATCTCCATAATTGAGAGAAACCTCAACACAGAGAGAAATCTGAGCGCTCCCGCACCGGCGCTGACAGCTAAATCCCCATCTCTACCATCCTGTGCAAGCCATGCCTGAATTAACAATTCACACAATAGGCCATTCTGACCTCCCAACAAATGACTTTATCAAACTCCTGCTCACAGCCGGAATCGATACGCTTGTTGGCGTTAGAAGCAGTCCATACAGCCGCTATGCCCCACAGTTTAACAAAGAAAACCTTGTACACTCGCTTCAAAAAACACCAGTGGCATATCTATACATGGGCAGCCAATTAGGTGGGTTTCCGAAAGACGCACCAATCTATAGGGGAAAACACCCCGATTACGACCTGCTTCGGAAGCAGGCCTTCTACTTAGATGGCATAACAAGGCTTATCGCGACTGCAGCAACATGCAAACTTGCCATCATGTGTTCAGAGGAAGACCCCTGTCAGTGTCATCGAAGACTATTAATCGGCTTTGACTTGCATGAACGCGGCGTGAAGGTAATTCACATACATCACGACGGCAAAACAAACGAAGATGACTTTAAAGATATGGCAACCGTCCAGTTATCACTATTTTAAAACGATGAAACTTTTCACTATAGGTTTTTCAAAGAAGACTGCCGAGGGGGGCTCTATTGGAAAAATCCCACGCTGTAAAAATATATTGACTTGGCAAGTTGACAAATGCAAGGCTGCGTATATATAATTTCGGTTGCGGCTTAGGTATGTCAAAGGTCATACATAGTATGGCAACTATAAATTTGGAGAAGGAGATGTATTTATGGAAAACCTATTGCTGACTCTGATAATAGGGATCAGTGTTGTTGGGCTTGTTGCTGCTTTGATGCTTGCCAAATGGGTTATGTCAAAGAGCGACGGCACGGAGCCGATGCGCGCGATATCGGATGCGATTAAAGAGGGCGCTAATGCCTTCCTGAAAAGACAGTACAAGACAATAGTTATTCTGGCATCGATGGTTGCAGCCGCCCTGTTCATCGGATATGGCATGATACGCGAGCATCAAAGTTTTGATCCTGTGGAGTCAAGAGTGGCCCTAGCCATGTGGATAACGCTTTCTTTTGTGTTTGGGGCGGTGTGTTCTCTCTTTGCAGGTTATATCGGCATGTGGGTCAGCATTAGAAGTAATATAAGAACTGCAGCCGCTGCGGTAAACAGTGTAAACGATGCGCTGCGTATAGCGCTTCGCGGTGGGGCGGTATCGGGGCTGATGGTTGTCTCGATGAGCCTTTTAGGGGTAGCCGGGCTTTACATTCTGGTCAAGTTTTTTACTGGAGTTGAGGCCACAAAGATTCCATTTATGATAGTAGGATATGGGTTTGGGGCATCATTTGTAGCCCTGTTCGCGCAGCTTGGCGGTGGTATCTACACTAAGGCGGCAGATGTCGGCGCTGACCTCGTAGGTAAAGTCGAGGCTGGAATTCCGGAAGACGACCCACGCAACCCCGCCGTTATAGCTGACCTGGTTGGTGATAATGTCGGCGACTGCGCCGGACGTGGAGCTGACATATTTGAGTCAGCCGCGGCTGAGAATATTGGGGCTATGATACTTGCCGGAGTTATGGCAAAGACTGTGCCGGGTGCAGACCCAGTATGGATAATAGGCGTTATGTTGTTCCCGCTTCTGGCGAGGGCATTTGGCATAATAGCATCTATCATCGGGGTTCTGACGGTCAAGGTAGCAGATGGCGAAGACCCAATGCACGGGTTAAACAAGGGGTATTTTATAACCGTGTTTTTTACCATTATCGGGTTGTTTGTTGCAAGCAAGTGGTTGTTTTACCACGAATCGGCACCGCATGCGTGGCTCTACTTGTTTTTTGCTGGTGTTGTTGGCGTCGTAACGAGTATCGCCTTTATTTATATCACCGAGTACTATACGGAGTATAAATACAGGCCGGTCAGGTCAATAGCCAACGCATCTCAAACAGGGCCGGCAACTAACATCATCACGGGTATTGCAATGGGGTTGGAGTGTACTGCCCCCTCGGCGATAGTTATATCGATATCTATATTAGCGGCGTATTATCTGGGTCAGGCATCAGGATTCCCCAATGCCGGTATATTTGGTACGGCAGTTGCGACAATGGGAATGCTTGGGCCAGCCGCATACATATTGGCAATGGACACCTTCGGACCTATCTCAGACAACGCAGGTGGTATTATTGAAATGACCGAGCAGTCCAAAGAAGTAAGAGAAAGAACAGACAGACTGGATGCAGCAGGCAATACCACAAAGGCGCTGACAAAAGGATACGCAATTGCCTCAGCAGCGCTGGCCTCCTTCCTACTGTTCAGGGCATATCTTGACGAAGTAGAAAACTACGGTCATCCTATTAAAAGCGTTGACCTTGCGCAGCCGGTCGTGTTTGTCGGTGCGCTGCTTGGCGCCGCGCTGGTGTTTATATTTTCGGCATTGGCGATTATGGCAGTTGGACGGGCGGCCTATTATGTTATCTGGGACGTTAGGGACCAATTTAAGGAAAAACCTGGTATACTTGCCGGTACGGAAAAGCCTGACTATGGTCGTTGTGTTGACATAGTGACGAAAGGGGCGCTTAAGGAAATGGTAGTGCCGGGTCTGGTGGCAGTACTGACCCCAATTGTAGTCGGAGTATTGTTTAAGCAGTTAGGAGCGGGTGCTGAGGCCGTAGCCTCTATGCTGATGGTTGGTACGATAGCTGGAATACTCATGGCCACGTTCTTAAACAATGGCGGCGGCGCATGGGATAACGCAAAAAAGTACATAGAAACAGGACAGTTAGGCGGCAAGGGTTCAGACACTCACAAGGCTGCCGTAGTTGGTGACACAGTAGGTGATCCATTTAAAGATACAGCCGGCCCGTCACTGCACGTGTTGATAAAGCTGCTGTCAACAGTAACACTGGTTCTGGCTCCACTATTCATCTAATACGATATGTGACCATACCTCGTTTTCCGGGGTATGGTCATTTTTACTTTTTGCGCTCTCTTCTATCTATTAAGGAAAATTTCTTCCAAGGCTCATAAGGCAAAATTGGCTTCAGTCTAAGCATTGACACAACTTCATCAAACGCTATCAGTTTCATGTCGTAAGGTATTAATGTTGGTGTCTTCACTCGTGTACTCTCAATAGCCCTCTTGGTAAAAGCTTTTGCTGTTGTTATAATCATTCCTTTTGGTATCCCTTCTTGAAATAAAACTCCATTTAAGGAACGAACAACTTCAACACCTTCTCTACCATTCAAGTCACTGCGCCTCTTGACTTGAACTAAGGAACATGAGCCGTCAACATGAATAAGCTTTAAGTCGATTCCACCATCATCAGTTCCTCCAACATGAAGCACCGTGCAGTTATCGTAAACATCTCGTAGGCAGTCTTTCATTAGTTTCTCAAATACATGAGGATTAACGTAAGCTAAGCTATTTGGTTTTTTTACCAAGAAGCTTCGTAGAGCCTCTATTGGCACATCAAGAGCAGATACCGAAAACTCTTTTGCTATCGCAGTTGTCGAAGACACTTTCTTCACCCCAAAACCACCTGTATGACCCAAATCCAGCAACTTCCACCAACCACAATATTTACAAAGACATAAGCCATCGCTGTCTGTACTTTTTGGAATCAATAAATTCTCTGAATTGCAGTATGGACATTCTCTAACATATACATCATTAATATCAGTATAATCATATACAGTAACATAATCGGTTGTGCTTTCAGCGAACTCATAAGCTAACACAGGAGCCATGTCTTCATCCATAATTTAATTCTCCTATACCATAACGATCATATTATCAATCAATAACATCCATAGTTCAAAGGCGCCCTACTTATCAAGTATAGTCCTCGGATAGATAACCCTGTAAGTATGACAAAATAAATCTTATAGTTTCAATCCGCATACGGCCTCTGGGCCAAACCAACACTTAATGGTTTCCATTGCAATACTGCTCAATTCCTGTGTGAACAGAACTGCAAGGCGTTTCTTTGGACGAGAACAGACAACATAAAACAAATTACGATTCCTCTCATAAAATAGTTGATTCTCCGGTACATCCTTTGTAGCCTCTTCGAGAAACTTATTAAAATCATAAAAGTTCCAACCCCTGCCAATAACAACAAGCACATTTTCGTACTCTTCGCCTTTTACACTGTGTTGGGTACTAAATGGAGTGTTATTGTTGATATAATTGGTCAGGGCTATGATCTCTTTATATTGAATCATTCTTAGGTTACGAATTCTATCGATGGAAGAGTTCTCATCATCTTTGTTTAGTTCATCTTCTCTGCTTTGGACTGCATCAGGAAGCCTGATGTAATCTTTCAGCTTTAAATGTTCGATAACTTCGCCGATTGTACCATTATCGCGTAGTTTAAGTAACTCATCCATATGATTATGCCAATTCTTTTTATCATCTTGAGATTGTATATAAGGCCTGCCACCAAGAACCTGAAACATCTCACCATACCGCTTATTTTTGTATGATATAGATACTGGCTCTACTGTTTCTACAAGAAAAGCAATGTACGGGTCATTCTTTTTAGTGAATGATTCCTTATATTCAAAAACATTTGCAATATTAGCATAACCTTGTTCATTAGCCAAAACTGTATGAGTCAACATTAGTATCTTAGTCTTCTCAGGAGCAAAATCCCATCCTTCAGAGGTTAGCTGCTTTTTTATAAAGTCAAGATATTTATGGGCAACATCTGCAGGCAAATCACCTTTCCAGTGTGTTCCAGTACGCCTATTACTAACCTCCCATCCATTTGTATGGTAAACCTTAACAAATCCTTCAGCCTCTGGATTGGCTGCTTCCTGATGAGGATTCTGTCTCATGCTGTTTAATATATTAATTATTACCGGTGAGGAACGAAAATTTGACCTTAAAAAGATAATTTTAAGGGATTTATGTTCGATTGCTCCGCAAACGTCATCATATATTTTCTGCCATGGGTCGCCAAAAAAACCGAATAGAAGCTTTCTTTCATATTTATCGCCGCTGTCAATAAAGCATTTTTTCAGGACATCTACAAAACCCTTATCTGTGTCCTGATATTCATCGATGAATATAACTGGATAACGGTCAACCAACAACTTTCGAAACTTTGGATATTTTTCAATAAGTCTGACTGTAAGCTCTAACACATCATCATGGTGTAGAGAGACACTGGTCTCTTTAATAGATCTATGTCCAAACTCATCGTAACTAATTGTTCGTGTTCCAATTCCATCTGATATGTTTAAGTCCTTTAATTTTTTTATCCATTTTTCATCGCTAATTGAAAGTTCTTTGCGAAGTACAGATTGATAGTTTTTAATTATCAACCAACAAAATGAATGAATAGTTGAAGAATGTATTGCTGGATGGCTATAGATTCTGGATGATATTTCATTACTGGCAACGTTTGTATAGCTAATACAAGCTACTTGCTGGTATTGGGCCAATAGTTCTTTACCTTTGTTTTTGATCAAGTACTTTAAGGCTTCAACCAATGAGTAGGTTTTACCAGAACCAGCACCGGCTTCTACTATAAAACTATTTTGTTCATCTATACAATCAAAAATATCTCTTAATGCCTCTTGAGCTGCCTGTAACGCTGGATTATATGGCATAAAGTTAAACAGTGTCCATCAACCCTGTCACCTCTAATGAGGAAAGGAGATCTGGTCGTTTGATATTTACAAACCAATTAAATCCCTCTCGTATGTAACGAGGGACGTTCCAATCAGTTGTACAGATTAAATATTCCATAGCAAAGTCAGATTTTTTCTCTATTTCATTGGCCTTTTCCCAAGCAGCCGTTGCTAAATCTGTTGAGCCTTGCAATCCAAACTTATCAAGATTTGCCAATATAAACGCCTCCTCAAAGCTGCGCCCACATGGCCCTAAATTATCATTTGTTTCAGGCACTTGATAAGCCAAACGGCAGATATGTGTACGATCAGTCTTTCCCTCATTGTGCCTCCGAATAAGTTCGGCTGGTGTAATAATTTCATTACAACACCATTTTTTTATTGTAGTATTCGAGATTCGCTCAGATTCTGAGACCTTACAAGCTTCATATCTTTTCTTAGCATTTTTTTTCACTGAATCGATGTCGGTAATTATCAAAGCAGGAAGCTCAAGAAAATCAAGCAGCTTAAAGAATTTATACGCATAAGCCCCGCCAACCTCTATATATGAAATATATTGGCTGGATAAAGACTGTTCAGCTGGATGTTCGCTGTCGATCTTATTAATCATCATAGGAAGTAACAAACGCTCCGTTAACCCTTCAAACAGCACAGCCTTGTCAGCAAAGAAAAGGTCACAACGGGTCAATGTCATAAATTTATGGAGAAATTCTCTATCTTCTTTCAATATTTTTTCTGGCTCTGGCGTATCGTGCAAACCCTTTCTCATATCTTTTATTTGTGTTTTAAATGTTTTCCTGGTTGTGTGAAAGTATCGTATTGATTCAAAACTAGCTTGATTAGCAAGATGCGATGAGTGTGTCGTTATAACAAATTGTACTGGCCATGGGATTCCATCATTATATCTTTTTGAAAATATATCAGATATTTTATCTATCTGCTTGATAAACACCTCCTGCATTTGCGGATGAAGATGTGCCTCAGGCTCTTCGATGAATATGAGATGAATGCGAGATAATTGGTCGCTTGATCTGTAGTCTCTGAAAAACTCATAAAGTTTAAGTAAAATAAATATAAGATTTCTCATTCCCATCCCACTGTATGTCTCAGGCAGGTCAGCTCCATTAACATTTTCATAGAGTATTTTAGTATTATTTTGCATAAGACTTTTTACATCAAGTGTAGTCTCAGCTACTATATTCGGATCATCAAGACCTGGATAACCAAATAACGAAAAATCAGGTATGAGTTTTTTCAATTCTTCTTTAAACTTTAAATCAATCTTATCCTGCATTATCTCAACTTCATTTTTTAGATTAAGAGCAATATCTTCAGCATTAGCATCATTAGTGTCTGTCTCAGCAGATTCCAGTATAGCTGCAAATATTTTACCAAGCTGATTTATATCCTTATGGGTCACATCAACTATTCCACGTTGTGCATTTATGAAGCCGCTCTTAAACAGTGCGTTTAGTTTTGACCATTCAGATATTTTTTGGTTCTTATCGTCGTTAGGATCTACTGCTATAATTACCGGAGCATAGAACTCCTTAAAGCGTTCTTTTATTATTCTATAAAATTTACTCTTGTTATCGACGTTATCAATGTCACTAAAAAATGACTTGGTCTTTTTATCCTGTAATTGATAGCGGATTTCAATTAGCGCCTCATTACAATCCTCATTAAGATCGACAATAAATTCGCTGAGTGGGCCATAGCTATAATCCTCATATCGTATGCTTAACTTGACTGATATGACAGGAAGGATTTTACGAATCTTCTCATCTTCTTCAGCATCCTCACTGTAGCATTTAAATGCTTCTATAAACTTTACGTGTGCAGAAAGAGATAAATCCTCAAGATTGAAACTTGGTTTCTTATCTTCCAGCAGACGCCGGAATAATTCTGTCAGAGAGGTCTTACCACTGTTATTCCGCCCGACAATTACCGTCGTTCGAGTTTCATTTTCCTTCGTCTTGTCTTCAGTTTTTGCTTCTAAATATAGTTCTACTTTCTCAAGCAGGCGATAGTTTTTTATTTCTATTTTAGAAAGATACATCCTGTTATCCTCATCATAGCAATTATTATTTACTTCTATTCTACTTATTATATTTAATCATATAAAATAAATCAAGTATTTTTTAATAATAATAGTGTGTTCGAATAGTTATTTGATATTTTATAATAATTATTTCTACAAATAATAAATGTTATGAATAAGACTGGTAAATAAAACTCTACGTCGCCATTTTTATTACCTGTAGCATGACGTATCGCCGTTTTATCGAATAAAAGCCATGCCTCAGTCATTCTTACGGGAACAACGCATGCGGTTGGATGCCCTTTATATTCGGTAGATATGTTTTCTATAGCTTTGCGTATCTCATGTACTCGTTCATTATATGTATCGCCTTCAGCGGCGCGGTGAATGAAGAGAATCATGCTGGGATATTTATCCATTGCTATTTCTATTTTCTTACCTAAGTTTTTTTGCTTTGTTATATTCCTGAAATCCGCATGCTGCGGGATAACTGCCTTATTGGGACAGTGCTTGTAAAGCAGCCATGTAAGGATTGGAATAAGCCTTTTGTCGGCGGTGCTATCTGCCAGTAATGTATAAGTAATCCCGTCCTTTGTTATTCCTCTGGATAATAAGGTAGGTATTCCTTGAGGTCTTTTCTATCGATGACACGACCATCGTTGAACTCGGACTTGTAGGGCACTGGATTTAAATATGTAAGGATTGTCCCTTTGCACACAGGTTCGATTAGAGGCTGATTTGTTGCCCTCCATGTATCGGGCAGCCAGCCAACTTATCCCTGATAGTCTCTCTGAGTTCTGCAATCTGAAGGCTGTCATCGGGAACTTGTGCAACAACCGCCGGTGAATGAGTATTGATTATGACCTGACGAAGCGGGTTACCCTCCTCTACTGGCAATGTCGCATCTGTAGCTATTAATAAGTACATAAATAAGTAGACATAAAATTAAGCAAAATGTTAAGATAAAAGATGAGAGAATTAGACGGTAG
>JAMOAZ010000058.1:0-17504 GCA_039908505.1 Nitrospirota bacterium | reverse complement strand
AGCCATTTGTCTGGAGAAAAAGAGAAGTTCGCGGCTCGCAACTAAGAAATACTATCTCTAACTTATGCAATTAGACAGTAGCAGCGTTCATTTTCCCGATTCGCAGCCGGGTCAAATGCTCGGTCGAAGCACGAAGATTATTTCCACAAAGCACATCAACAACGACTTGCCGCACATTGTCTGCCCCGGCACGCTTGATGAACGCCGCCCCGCTGCTTTCGAGCAAATACGTAAAGTTATCAGGCAGAAGCTCTTCAAATTTGATCATGTTGTGTACCTCTAAACTAATACAGATGACATGTCTGGCGCCTGACATCCAATAAACATGACATCTCTTGCTGCAAGCCCCAACCATCTGGGTACTTCACGGCAAATAATATCAATATACTTCTGTTCGTTCTCAATAAGAACAAAGCGGCGGCTTTGCGTCGAAGCAGCGCGCCCTGTTGTTCCGGTTCCGGCAAACGGATCTAAAACAACATCATTCTTAAAGGAATAATACTTCACAACCCGCTCTGCCAGCTCCAGAGGAAAAACAGCGGGGTGTTCAGGATGAAATGCGGGATGAATTTTCCACAAATTTGTTGCTTCATACCCGTCAACGATTTTTGATTCTTCGACTGCCTGTTGATCTGGATGGTTACGAATATTCCAGTCTATTAGTTTGTCTGTATGTTTGCGATACACCAAAACGTATTCCGTTACCGGTACTGCCTTGTATTGCAATGGCTGCCTGTCGGCGGCAAAACGGCGTCCCCGCCCTGTTGCCCACCCTGCGCCTGACGGTTTCACCCAGTGAATGTCATCAATAAAATCAAATCCCTCTTCAACAAAAATTCTATGCATATCAAAAGGTACTGCAATGCGTTTTGACGCTTCACTTCTGCTTGCCCGACGGATTAGTACCGGAGAAACATTCATCACAAAGAACCGGCCTTCACTTAAAACACGATGGCAATTGTGGATTATTCGCCGCATTTTAAGCAGATAACTTTCATAGGAAAGGTAGTCTTCATATTCAGGGCGAGCATTGTAGTATGGCGGTGAAGTGAAAATTAAATCTACTGATTGAAAAGGCATATCAAGTAATGCCTGTTCACTGTCACCAAACACCACGGTATTGCGGATAAATGATGACGGCGTATCTTTAACATGTTCTTTGTCCAGCGAACTGGTCACTTCACTGCGCCCAAGCAATCGTGTCTCTAAAACCTCAGGTGATGTTGTTTCATCAACAATTACAAGTGAGGTATAGGCATCAATCACCACCTCGCCAACCCTGTCCTTCATTCCAGCCCTTACAAGTGGTACGCGCCAGATGTGGTAACGGTCATCAATTTCCGGCAAACCGAAACTGACAGCGTTTTCAAGATTGAAGGTTTTTAGCCACACTTCCGATATTTTTTTTGCCTCCGCTACAAGTGTCACGGCATATTTTCGTAAGGTGGCGACTTTAGGTGTTCGCATTCTCGTTGACTGCATATGTTAGATACCTCCGAACGATCCTGTTGTACTCATTTGGGTATTCTAACTTAGAATAATCAACGAAGTCTATTGGACAAAAAGTATTCTGGCAAATAGTTATGAAGATATGAAGTTCACCAGCGCTAAGGCGTTTAAGAGGGCGGTTCTTGAGGCGTGTGATGTGCCGGGCGGGTAGACCTTGTCGCCAATTTTCAGCCCCACGGGAATATTTCTTTTTATCAGCGTCACTATTGTATATGTTATGCAGGAGATGCGCTCTTCCCTGTCTGCAATGCTGGTATTGTCAAAGTCTATAAGCACGGGGTCAAAGGACATCGAAGACAGCTCTTTGGTTTTCAATTTACCGGAGCGCGCCGTTGCCTTCCAACTGATGTACTTTAACGGGTCGCCCTGTATGTAGTTTCTTATTGAGACTATGTCTGAGTCAAATCCTGTTCTATCGGACGCACCTTCGCCTCCTGAGCGCATGTTTCTGCCGTCAGCCCCGCTAAGGGTACACTTTTTTGGTGCTGGAAACACAACGAACTCTTTAGAGTAGCTTACAGGTGTGCATCTCATAAAAAAATTGAATGGAAACACCGAGCAGATATAGACATCCCTGACAAGATGAACTCCGCGGGTGGGAAACGTAAATGGAATATACTTATACTGCGCCGTCTTTGTATCAGTAAAAGGGAACATCACCACCGTGCCATCTGCCGTTACACTAAGCAGAAAGCCCGGCAGGAAGCCGCGATTGTTTGTAAGTGTTATCTTCATTGGGAATTCAATACCTGCAAAAATCTCAGGTGGGGATTCTATTGATACCTCAATTTTGCTCAGATTGCGCTTGCCGAATATCCCTGATACACCCATAAAACCAAGCATCGCAGCCGTGATCAGGTAAATGAGGTTATTACCGGTATTTGCTGCCGAAAAACCCAGAAATATGGACAGTGATATGTAAATCCAACCGGCCTTGTTTATTTTAATTACGCCGGGGTAGGGAGTTCTTCGATTATGGATTTTACTATCTCCTTCTTTGTGTTTGAATCAATGTCTTCTTTAAACAATACACGATGGGAGATGGTGTATGGGGCAAGAGCCTTTATATCTTCAGGGATGACGAAATCACGGTCACAGAAATAGGCATGTGTCTTGGCGGTATTGGTAACGGCAAGCGCCCCGCGTGTAGAAAGCCCAGCGTACAGGTATTTATGTGTCCTTGTCTGCTCTACAAGGCTCATTATATAACCAAGAATCTTCTCCGATACAAAGACGTTGTCTCTGATTTGATTTTGCATTTCAACTGTTTCGGACTTCTCCATAATCGGCTTGATAGAGTAGAGTTCCTCGCGTCTGCTGCCACCTCTGAGGATTTGCATTTCGGCCTCCTTGGGTGGATAGCCTATGCCGATTTTCAGCATAAACCTGTCAAGCTGTGACTCAGGCAGGGGGAATGTCCCATACTGTTCAACAGGGTTTTGCGTTGCGAGGACAAAGAACGGTTTTACCAGCTTGTATGTCTGCTCTTCTATTGTTACCTGTTTTTCACCCATAGCCTCAAGCAACGCGCTTTGAGTCTTGGGGGTTGCCCTGTTTATTTCGTCAACAAGGACTATATTGCTGAATATCGGCCCCTTGTGAAACTCGAATTCCCCCTTGTTTTTGTTATAAATCGACAGGCCGGTAATATCCGACGGCAGAAGGTCACTTGTACACTGGATTCGCCCGAACTCAAGGCCTAGCGCCCTGGCAATGCCAATGGCAAGGGTTGTCTTGCCGAGGCCGGGCATGTCTTCAATCAACAGATGACCACGCGAGAAGAAGGCAACAAGCGACAGCTCTATCGCCGTCTCTTTGCCATGGAGAAACGGCGACAGACAATTTAATATGCTTAGGATTCGTTCGTTTTTAATCTTTATTTCTTGCGTCTGTGTCTCCTTAGCCGGTGGTATCGACAATGTTTCCTACACCAAGGACGTTTGCACCTTGCTGCGGTTGATTAGACAGATTTTGAATCAATGTCTGCAGGAATGCCTGAAGTGAACTCAGGCTGCCACTGCTGCTGCCGCCTTGCAGGGTTTGTACCAGATTCTGGAAGGCGCTATTCAACTGTGAAGCGCTTGCCTCCTGAGTATCTGGGGTATTTGAATTAAGGTTCTGCAGAATATTCTGGAGACTTGATGTCAGATTGGTATCTGATGGGCTTGTGCCCTGTGAGTTTTGACTAATGGCCTGGAACAGGCTGTACATGAAGGCTGGGAGCGCCTGATTATCTTTGTTGTCACCGGACTGTGTGTTTTCTCCGCCTGTGTTGGCTGTCGATGTTGGGGCTTGGGGTGCACCGGGCTGAAGGGTTGGTGCAATTCCGAGCTGGTTTAGCGTCTGCATAACGCTGTTCAAAAAGGCATTATTCTGTCCGCCGCCTTTTGAACCTTCGACCTTTCCTTTATCGTTATCACCGTTTGTGTCACGTATCGCACCGGTATTCTGAGTAGACTGAAGCAACGTGGACTGAATATAACCGGTATACGTCATACCTCCATTAACGCTGTCAACTGCCATGCTAACCTCCTTGCAATAAATTAAACCCAATACATATCTGTCGGCTAACTTATCAGAATACTTTAGGTCTAACCTAAAAATTTTATATTACGATAATTAATCTGCTGACATATTCGACGGCTTTATCTGGCGGCATCTTAGTTATCTCTTTCGTCCGCCTGTCTTTTATTTCGACAAGACCATCTTTAAGATTTTTTGCCCCTATGATAATTTGATAGGGGATACCTGTCAGATCGGCGTCTTTAAACTTTATGCCGGGGCGGATGTCCCTGTCATCTATTAAAAAATCGATGTGTCTTGAATTCAGGGCAGCACAAATCACATCTGCCGCCTTTATAGTTTCATTGTCGCCGGTACTCAGCGGCAGTATCAGCACAGGGAACGGGGCTATGGATACAGGCCAGATGATGCCGTTTTCGTCATGGTTTTGCTCAATTGCTGCCGCTGCCACCCGTGCTGGCCCTATGCCGTAACTTCCCATTATAATTGGGGTCTCAGCGCCTTCCTTGTTCAGATACACTGCACTAAGCGGCACAGAGTACTTTGTGCCAAGTTTGAATATATTCCCTATCTCTATTACCCTCTGAATCTTTAACGCCGCGCCGCACCTGACGCACCGTTCGTCTTGTCTTATGACGCGGATGTCGTGCCAGTCGGCCTGAAAATGAACCTCCGGGTTTATACCCTTAAGGTGATAATCTGTTTTATTTGCCCCGCCTGCGTAAAGTCCGGTTTTAATAGATGTGGAGGCGATGATCCTGATTTCTTTATTTATCATATTTACAGGGCCGATAAACCCGGCCTCAACGCCAAGTATCTCTACTATTTCGTCTTTATGTGCCGGTCTGTAGGGGCCAATTACGCGCTGGATCTTTTTTTCGTGCAGCTCCTCATCACCGCGCAAAAGGGCAAGCACTGGGGCGTCTTTTGTTATCAGAAGCAGGCTTTTAATAAAACTCAGGGGTGGTAGTCCAAGAAATCTTGATACCTCATCGACTGTCTTCATCCGCGGCGTGTGTACTTCCTCAAATGGCATATCCACTGGTGCATAGTCCGGCGGTACGGACACGGCAAGCTCCACGTTCGCCGCATAGCCGCATCTGCCGCATATGGCAATCTCGTCCTCACCGGCGTCACTTGGGGCCATGAACTCGTGTGCCGTTGTGCCGCCCATCATGCCGGGGTCAGACTCTACCTGATAAAATAATAAGCCTGCCCGCGTGAATATTCTGTGATATGCCTGTGCATGAAGCTCATAGCTCTTATTAAGCCCGTCTTCGTCGGCGTCAAAGCTGTAGCTGTCTTTCATTATGAATTCCCGTGTGCGCAGTATGCCGCTTTTGGGGCGGGCCTCGTCACGGAGTTTCGTCTGTATTTGATACCACATCTGGGGCAGGTCACGATATGAACGGAGTTCCTTGGCGGCAAGCCATGTCATTATCTCTTCGTGTGTCATGGCAAGGCACATATCGCGGTCTGTCCTGTCCTTGAGGCGGAACATCTCATCTCCGATTGCGTCCCATCTGCCGGTCTTCTGCCACACTTCAGCCGGGTGCAGCACGGGCATTGAAAGCTCCTGCGCCCCGATTCTGTTCATCTCCTGCCGGATTATCGTGTTTATCTTCTCCATTACCCGCAGAAACAGGGGCAGTGATATATATAACCCAGCGGCAAGCTGCCTGATGTAGCCGCCGCGTATCATCAGTATGTGGCTTACGGCCTCGGCCTCTGAGGGGGTTTCTTTGAGTGTGGGGATTAGTAACTTTGAATATTGCATGAAGTCTCCTTATTTACAGTATTGGTCTCTGAAGGAATGAATCGGAAGCGGCTCTCCATGTTCTACGGCGTCGAGGCAACCGTCCTCACAAATATCGGCAACCACTGCGGAGATTTGCTCTTCACTTTCACTTGATGCTTTATTGAGAAAATGCTTCCATAGTTCATCGCCAAGTGCCTTGCACTTTATTTTAGCTATTGTCATGCCCTGTTTGAAGCACCCATTGTAGATGTCATACAGGTCGTGGCAGCTGTCTGTCTCAACGGCGGCAGCGCTGCCCGAAGCAAGCACAATCAAGGCCGCCAACAGCAATAATTTTACTGACATAGTTTCCTCCTGTAGGTAAAGGGTCTGGCATTTAAAGACTGTTATATAATATAATATACAAAGTGAAAATAATTCAAATAAAATACCAAGGATAATTATGATTAAATTTGCTCCTGAAGGGCTACCGTTCATAGCTGGGGCCGCCGCCGTTACCGCTGCCGTGCTTGCTACACTGAGAAACTGGATTGCTTTCATACCGTTTGTTATCACACTTTTTATGTTTTACTTTTTTAGGGACCCGGAGCGTGTAACGCCTGTTGATGCCGGGGCGGTTATCTCACCGGCAGACGGGAGGATTTTACTTGTTACTGAGGTTAAGGAAGAGGAATTTATAGGTAGTGATGTCAGGAAGATAAGTATATTCATGTCGCCGTTAAACGTACACGTCAACCGCGCCCCCTATGACGGCGAGGTTGTAAGCGTAAAGCACACGCCGGGGAGTTTTAAAAAGGCATTTCTGGATGAGGCGTCACTCCATAACGACAACATTGCAATGGTACTAAGAACAACGAAAGGAGACATTCTCTTAAGACAGATAGCAGGCTCAATAGCCCGCCGCGCCGTGTGCAGGGTAAAGCCCGGAGATGCGCTCAAGCAAGGACAGCGCTATGGCATTATAAAGTTCAGCTCAAGGGTGGATATTTACCTGCCGCTCTCAGCAAAAGTTATCGTAAAGCCGGAGGACAAGGTACTCTCCGGTGAGACAGTAATAGCCCGGTGGGACGAAGGCGCCGCTAAATGAAACGCGGAGTTTATATCCTGCCCAATGCCCTCACACTTTGTGGGATGTTTTTTGGATTTTACGCAATAATTGCATCGCTCAAGGGCAACTATGTCCATGCAGGATGGGCCATAATGATAGCCAATATATTTGACGGGCTGGACGGCTGGACGGCGAGGATTACTAACAGCACGTCAAGATTTGGGATAGAGCTGGATTCCCTTTCTGATTTAGTCGCCTTTGGGGTGGCCCCGGCTGTGATGGTATTCAGTTGGGCGCTGGCACCGTTTGGGCGGATTGGCTGGGCTGCCGCTTTTCTCTATGTAAGCTGCGGTGCGCTGCGTCTGGCTAGGTATAACGTCCAGATGGTCTCTACTGAGGCTAAACATTTTACCGGAATGCCAATCCCAGCAGCGGCGACGATTTTGGCTACCTATGTGATATTTTATCATACAATGTGGAGTGGTCCACCGGGCAAGAGCGTCTTTGTGTTGGTTTTGACAGTGGTGCTTGCCGTGTTTATGATAAGTACGCTCAGGTTTCATGGAGCCAAGGAGCTGAATCTGAAGACGAGAAAACCGTTTATTTTTCTGGTACTGCTTATAATACTGCTGTCAGTGATTGTGATGCATCCGCCGATTACGCTCTTTGCACTTGCAATTTTATATGTAGTGGTTGGTATAGTAGAGAATACGTATTTGCTGTATGCGAGGAAGAGACCTGTGACAAAGGATAATCAAATATGAGGATAATTAAGATATTCGATACGACCCTCAGAGACGGTGAGCAGTCCCCCGGGGCCACGATGAACGTAGAGGAGAAACTTCAGATTGCAAGGCAGCTTGCCAGACTCAGTGTCGATATAATAGAGGCCGGGTTCCCAATAACAAGTCAGGGGGATTTCGAGGCCGTAAAAAGAATAGCAGATGAGGTCAGAGGAGTTACAGTCTGCGGCCTTGCGCGGGCAGTAGATAAGGACATAGACCGTGTTGCAGAGGCGGTGAAAGGTGCTGACAGCGGCAGGATTCACATCGTGATAGCCACAAGCGATATTCACTTAAAGTATAAGCTGAAGATGGACAGAGAGGCAGTGCTTGCTATGGCAGTGAAGGCAGTAAAACATGCGCGCCAATACACGGACGATGTAGAGTTCTCTGCCGAGGATGCCACGCGCTCAGACTGGGACTACCTATGCCGTGTCACAGAGAATGTTATAAAGGCTGGGGCAGCGACGGTAAATATACCGGACACGGTTGGATATACAGTTCCACAGGAGTACGGTGAATTAATAGAATATTTGATGAATAGAGTACCAAATATTGATAAGACTGTTATATCGATACACTGCCATAACGACCTCGGTCAGGCTGTGGCGAACTCCACCTCAGCCATATTAAAAGGGGCTGGACAAGTTGAATGTACGATAAACGGCATAGGAGAGCGCGCCGGTAACGCCTCATTAGAGGAAATAGTGATGACGCTAAAGACACGGCCAAAGTATTTCAACGCCGACACGAGGATAAATACCCGCGAGATATATAAGACAAGCCGCATGGTATCAAGAATAACAGGTATGACCGTACAGCCGAATAAGGCAATTGTCGGCGATAACGCCTTTGCCCACGAATCAGGCATACATCAGGATGGCTTTCTGAAGGAGCGCTCTACATATGAGATTTTGAATCCTGAAGATATAGGCATCCCGCGCAGCAAACTAATACTTGGTAAGCACTCAGGCCGCCATGCCTTTAAGGACAGACTCCTGGCGCTTGGGTTTCAGTCATTGACCGAAGAGGAGGTTAACAAGGCATTTGAGCGTTTCAAGGCCCTGTCCGATCAGAAAAAACATATATTTGACGAGGACATAGAAACACTGATAACGGATGAGATTACAAAGGAAAGCGATGTTTACTCCGTTGCGTCATTACACGTGGTAAGCGGCACAGGGCAAAGGCCGACGGCAAGGATAAGCCTCTCAATTAAGGGGCAGATAAAGGAGATAGAAAGCAGCGGCGACGGCCCGGTTGACGCTGTGTATAACGCCATAAAGGAATTGACAGCGACAAAGAGTGAACTAAAAAAATATGAGATAAAAAGTATAACCGGCGGCACGGACGCCCTCGGTGAAGTAGTAGTGCTGCTGGAGGAAGACGACCGTGTAGTGCGCGGAAGCGCATCAGACCCTGACATAATCGCGGCCTCAGCAAAGGCATATATTAATGCTCTTAACAAACTCACCGGGATAAATAGGATTATTAAGAAAGGCGTCTGATAACAGAATGAGGGCGCTGCCCTCAAACTCCCGCAAGGAGGCTTGCCTCCTTGACCTCTTCTTAAGCAATATAGTATAATGTTTTAGATGCAATTTTTATGGTGAGGGTATAGATATGAGAGAAGATGATGTTCAAAACATTGAGGAGTTGTTAGACGGGTACAAGTCTAAGGTATCGACAGTGTTTAAGGGGACGGTAACATGGGATAAAGACTTCATATTTTTGGCTAGAACCCAGAAGGGATATGAAATTGACTACGATGCGAATGTCGAATGGGGATGTCAACCATCTGAACCTGTTATGCTCAGCCTTGGTGCGTGTATTGCAACAGATTGCGTGATGTTTTTACAAAAGATGAGGGTTCAGTTGACATCTTTTAAGGTAGATATAACAGGTACTAAGCAGGAAGCGCCTCCACAGTTCTTTAAACAATTCGACGTGATGCTCCATGTTGCTGGTAAAAATCTTTCCGAGAAGAAGCTTCAAAGGGCGATAGCCTTATCGCGGGATAAATACTGCGGCATATATCATTCCCTTAGAAGCGATGTGATTCTAAACATAAAATACGAAATAATGCAGGACAGTACATCTGAATAACATCTGAATAGAATATGTCTGAGCAGAAAACGTTCTGTTTGAACTACACCTTGATTATTCCACTGTGTATAACTGCTCGAAGAAAATGTCGTCTTTAATCCCCTTGCACAACAAAAACGCAACCACTTCGGTTGGTTTAAAATATAGTCTCAACTGCCAGAGCTTTTTCTCCGTTGGGGTGAGCTTCCCCTCAGGCAGGCCTTCTATAATCTCACGGATTCTTTTTATCGCGTCGTCGTCGTACACCTTCAGGAGTTGAAGTTTTTCTGTCACCACGTTTGTGTCGTGAATATCGAGCAGAAATTTTCTAACGATGCTTTTAATGGATTTATAGAAACCCGAACCCGATGACGACCTCAGAAAGGCTGGTATATCAAGGAGAAACGAGCTGATTTCTTTGACATGCGGCAGGTTGCCAAGGTACTTAAGCTGAACGTTATACTTAGTAGTGCAGTGGCTTATGAGCGAGCCTACGAGATTGTTTGACTCCATAGCGCCTATTCTGTTAAGTACAAGGCATGGCCTGAACTCTGCGCTGATTTCATTTACCAGTGGATAGGCCGTCGGGTCTATCTGCATGACCTTCTCAATAAATGTATTGAGCATAAGGGAGTCACTGTAGGCAGAATCCTCAGCCATAGATACAAGAATCGTGGCAAGCTGTGCGTGATTTTTAAATACGCCGTGAAGTTTCCGAAATAGTGTCCCCTTGATAAATCTGTACGAGTTCATAATAGCTGCAGGTTCTGCCACTGTAACGATAAAGCCAATATCTGAGGATATAAAAAAGTCCATCGTGTTCAGGTCCATGCCGGCCCCGAGGTCTATTACTATGAAATCGGCATCAAGGGCCTTTATGTGTCTGAGTAGTTTTACCTTCAGTGATGACCCGGGGCTTGACATGGAGGGCAGATAATGGGCGCCGCTTATTAATTTCAACTCCGGCACCTTCGTTGAGATCACTACCTCGTCCAGTGTTTTGACCTTTTTCTGAAAAAAATGTGACAGCGACAGCGTCTGCCCCAGTATCCCCATGTAGGTGTGGAGGTTGGCCCCGCCTAAGTCCAAATCAATCAATACAACCCTGTAACCCATCCCAACTAAAGTCGTCGCAAGGGTTATGGAAAAGACACTTTTCCCCACTCCTCCCTTGCCACCGGCAACGGCAAGTATATGTCTAGCCTTTCGTTGAGCTGCCATTAACTATCCAATAGTATCGACAGAGGCAAATTTTGGCTCATGAAAAGGCATCAGTACATCTGCCATGCCCTTGACCTTCAGCATTATATCATAGGCTGCGTAAGGATTTATGAGCGTACCCGATGGAATTACCTCAAGCCCCATGCCTCTTACCTGAGGGGGAGGGTTGAAGTTCTCCATAATGCAGCAAAACCCTGTGATAATTGCCTTGCCGTCTTTGGTGTCTATCATCACACTCATCCCGCCCTCTGTATGCACAGGTGTGTGAAACATACTGATGCCGGGCACGACTTCAATATCCTTGTCTGTTGTTATTATCTGCCCATTTTCCTGTACGCCTAAGATGAAGTCTTCCATGTAACGGTAATCGAGGGGGTGTGGGTCTAAGATTGTCTGAGTTTCTTTTTCGTGGACATATATGCTGGCGTTTACGCACTTATCGTCGTTTTCGCAGTGGTCATTGTGCAGATGTGTGTGAATGACGATGTCTATCTCTTCGGGTGCGGTATCCCAGCGGGCAAGACCTTCTTCTAAGGATGTGTAAATCCTGCCGCCTATTGCTTTCTCCCGTGCCTCAGAGCGCGCGGGGCTTAACTCACCGGTATCGACTAATATCTTGTGCCCGTTGCCTTCTATGTACCAGCTATATATGGGTATCGTGTATTTCTGTCCATAGCCGAATTGATATGTCATCATGGACTTGTCAAATTCTTTAGTGCCCATTACGATGGGATGGATTTTGTATAGACTCATATACGAACCTCCTTAGTGTGTTTACTGTTAAAACGCATTTGCGTGCCTGAAAGAGTAATCAGTTAAATATTAACACAAAATTCACACAAAATAAAGCGTGCCCTGAAACTTACAGGGCAATCGCATTTAAAAATTTCAACAGCTAATTTCCCATTGAAAATATAGGGTAATTTACGCTAAACTATAATAAATATGGTGAATCACGAAGTTAATTTAAACAAAAACAAGACTTTTACATTTAAAGTCGTGATAGAGCCGGACGAAGACCGCTGCTTTGCCTACTGTCCTGTCCTGCACCGTAAGGGAGCAGCTACGTGGGGCTATACTCAGGAAGAAGCACTCAAAAACATACGCGAAGTAGTGGAAATGACAGTGGAAACCATGATTTAAGACAACGAACCCATACCAGTAAGTGAAGAGACCGGGGTAAAAATATTTTCCGAGGTGCTGGTAGCCGTAGTAGTCTAGCCCATGCCCATTGATTATAAACAGCTTAGAAGTCTAAAAGTCAGAGACTTGGTCAATACACACTTAAAAGATGGATTTTGTTTGTGCAATCAAAAGACGGGAAGGGGAGTTTCGTGTCATAGTCTATTAGTGTTTTCACGGTAAAGCTGGAATCTATATGACGAAATGGCTATTTTAATTTTCAAATGTGTTTGCCCTGCCACCAGCGCTTGATTTTATCAGGCCAGTAGCTTATTATATTACCAACCATGACAACAACAGAAGGATTAACAGGATGCGGTTACTAACACTCTAAAATTTAGTATGAGGATGCGGTTATGATTTATTGCTCCAGGTGCGGGACGCAAAACGAAGATAACAACTACAAGTGTATCAAGTGTGAGGCACTGCTTCACGAGCCATTGGGTGATAGAATACCGCGCATGGTGGAAGAGTACGTCCCTGACTACCTTGTGTGGTCTATTTTGACAACATTGTTTTGCTGTCTGCCCGTAGGGATTGTCGCAATAGTATTTTCTGCACAGGTCAATACCAAGGTAAAGGTCGGTGATATAGCAGGCGCACGTGACAGCGCAAAAAAGGCCAAAATGTGGTGCTGGATTTCTGTCGCTTCATGGGCAGTCTTTGCATTGATAGGTGTTATTGCTGTTTTGGTGGGCACATTATTTAATTGACAGGTACATACCGCAAATATTTTGTCATATTTTTACCGGTTCTGACAGCGGCAGCCGCCATAGTGTATATCTATGACCCATCATCAAGCTGGTTTTACCCAAAGTGCTTGTTTTACAGGCTGACCGGTCTCTATTGCCCGGGCTGCGGCAGTACGCGGGCAGTTCACCAACTGCTTCACGGCAATCTTGCAGCCGCGTTTAAATTAAATCCCCTGACAGTTACAGTGCTGCCGTTTCTGGTCTTTGGAATTGCCCTGGAAATGGGGGTGTTCCACACCCGCCCAAAATGGTTATCTTACGTCCGGCAATATTCTAAATTACTCCTGCTGTGTTTAATCCTTTTTTGGATACTAAGGAATATCCCTGCAGGACCGTTTATTTATCTCAGACCCTGATAACGCTATCATAGATCAGACCTCCTTCATTTGTTTCAGCAGCGACATAGCCGCGTGATATATGCCGTCGTCATCCAGGGCATACAGGTGTCTTAGTACCGGCTGCTTGCCGTGTTCGATGAAGCGGTCAGGGAGGGCGACTATTTTTACCTCCACATCTGTGGCAGCGGCCCCTGCGTTGGCAGAGTTAAGATACTCCAGAACAGAACTGCCAAACCCCCCGGCCAGTACGTTTTCCTCTACGGTGATGATTTTACGAACAGTCCTGGCAATCTCAGCAATGAGCGCCGTATCAAGGGGTTTAATAAACCTTACATTTACTACCATAGCAGAGATACCCTCTTCTGTCAGACGATGTGCCGCTTGTATGGACGGCAGCACACAGCTTCCTACGGCAAGTATTGCAACATCACTGCCTTCTGCTATGACCTCAGCCTTCCCCAGTTTGACGGCTGTTGTGGACACTTCAATCTCCTTGTCCATGCAGTCCCTGGAGTATCTGACAACGGACGGGCCTTCGAGGGTGAGTGCAAGTTTGAGCATCTCTTTCATTTCTATGGAGTTCTTCGGAGACATTATTGTGAGATTCGGGATATGCCTTAAAAACGATATGTCATAAACCCCGTGGTGTGTTGGGCCGTCTTCGCCTACGATTCCTGCCCTGTCAACGGCAAACACAACGGGCAGGTTCTGCAGACACACATCGTGTATTATTTCATCGTATGCCCGCTGCAAAAACGTTGAGTATACTGCCACAACCGGCCTAAGCCCCTGAGTTGCCATACCGGCGGCAAAGGTGACGGCATGGGGTTCGGCTATCCCTACGTCATAAAACCTCTCAGGGAAACGTACAGAAAATTCCCTCAGCCCTGTGCCCTCTTTCATGGCGGCAGTGATTGCCACAATGCGGGGGTCTTTCTCGGCTGCCTCGACAAGGTGCTGTCCAAACACGGTACTAAATGACGGTATCTGCGGACATGTTCTCAGCTCACCGGTATCAAGCTCAAACGGCCCGACGCCGTGAAATGTCGCGGGGTTTTTCTCAGAAAACTCATATCCCTTTCCCTTTGTTGTCACCACGTGAATGAGTATTGGAGCCGTAGAGTTCTTTATACACTCAAACGTGTCGATGAGTTTAGAAATGTCATGACCGTCAACCGGGCCGGTATAGGCAAAGCCTAGTTCTTCAAACAACATACCGGGAAGCAGGAAATACTTCAGCGTGTCCTCTGTCTTTTGAGCAAGTTTGGAGAAGTGACCGCCCACTTTTGGTATTGTTTCGATGATACTTTTAGTCTCTTTCTTGAGTTTATTATAGAGATTACCGGCCATTATCTTCGTTAAATATGATGAGAGAGCTCCAACATTTTTTGAAATAGACATTTTGTTATCGTTCAGGACGACGATGAGGTCTTTTTTAAGATGCCCTGCGTTGTTGAGGCCCTCAAAGGCCAGTCCTCCGGTCATTGCACCGTCTCCGATTACTGCTATGACCTTAAAGTGCTTGGCTGTGAGTTCACGTCCCTCGGCAATTCCCAGGGCTGCTGAGATGCTTGTAGAGCTGTGACCGGCTCCAAATGCGTCATGCGGGCTTTCAGAGCGCCGCGGGAAGCCTGATATGCCGCCGTACTGCCGCAGCGTGTGAAACGTGTCATATCTGCCCGTGAGCAGTTTGTGGGGATAGCATTGGTGACCAACATCCCATACTATCTTATCATGCGGAGACTTAAATACATAGTGCATAGCTAATGTCAGCTCTATGACGCCGAGGCTTGAGGCCAGATGACCGCCGTTTACCGAGACGCGGTTGATAATGCAGTCTCTGATTTCATGTGCCAGCTCTTCCAGTTCATATATATCGAGTTGTTTTATGTCCTGCGGGGACTTTATAGATTTCAATCTCATAGGGTTTTAATTTGACCTCTTAAGAAGATAATTGGCGATTTCCTTAAACCAGAGTGCCTTTGGGCCGAAAAGTTCGACCGACTGAAGTGCCCTGTCAATTTGTTCCTTTGCCATCGCCTTTGACCGCTCCACGCCGTACATGGCGGGATAGGTCATTTTGTTTTTATTTTCATCCGAGCCTTGGGGCTTTCCAAGTTCCTCTGTTGTGCCCGTTACGTCCAGTATATCGTCCACTATTTGAAATGCAAGTCCAATTGCCTCGCCGTAGCCGGAGAGTGAGTCCATCTTGGCTTCGTCAGCGTTATATAATATCCCTCCCAATCGCACGGATGCCTTCAAAAGGGCGGCTGTTTTGTTGCGGTGGATGAACTCGAGGGTTTTTTTATCGTGTGCCTTACCCTCTGAGATTATATCCATCGCCTGACCTGCAACCATGCCAAAGAGACCGGCAGCCGACGATAACTCGTTGATGGCTTGAAGGAGCATCACCGGTGCAACCTTGTCATTATTAGAAAACATCCTGAATGCCTCGGTCAAAAGCCCGTCACCGGCCAGTATGGCCATTGCCTCGCCGTAGATGACATGGTTGGTGGGTTTGCCGCGTCTGAGGTCATCGTCGTCCATTGCGGGCAGGTCGTCGTGAATCAGGGAATATGTGTGTATAAGCTCGATGGCTGCCGCTTGAGGCATTATGTCTTGTCCATTGCCCCCGCATGTCTCATAGGCGGTCAGACAGAGCACCGGGCGTATCCTCTTGCCACCGGCAAGCAGGGAGTACTTCATGGATTCGTGCAGGATTTCAGGCGCTATGGGCTTTTCAAAATACCCAATAATAAATGCCTCGACAAGCGCTTTTTTTTCTCCTAAATAGGTTTTAAGGTCCGTTTTAAGGTCCATGACAGTCTCCTTACAACGCATTAGTATACCATAAGACCGGCAAAATTAAAAATACAAAAAAATCCCTGCTGCCTGAGATGCTTATATTGGCATGGGTGGAACACCACCGTCACATATCTCATCCAGGGCAAACACATTTAAAAGTTTCAATCCAGGAAAGCATCGGTCATAGCTTAGGCAATTTCTGCCTAATTTTCAAATACGTTTGCCCTGCACCTATGTATGTTTAAATCTTTGTTTGTAAAATGGTATGTTACCTCGCTATAGTCTATATCATTGCCTTTATCGTCTAGTATGTCCTGTTCTACAAAGAAACTGAATTTGATTCTGACTTTGTCTAATTTAACGCCTGGCCGTTTCTTTATTACCACAAAATCATTATATAAGAAATCTATCTCGAAACCTCCAGGTCCACCACGACCACCATCACAGTTGCCGTAGTAACTCCCTCTGTAGTTAAGATAATTTTTGATAAAGAAGCCATGAACAGATGGAGGATATGGTAAGCCGTGTATTATGGCATTGGTTACGTGAAAATCGAAGCCGCGTATTCGGCGAAATAATCTGTTTTTTTTGTGAAATTTCTTCAGTGACACGCAGAATATGTCATCGCCCAAAAAGATGTTATCACCACCATCGGCATGTGAGATGACGAACAATACTATTGTCAGTATGATTAACGTCTTCGCGGTTTTTTTGGTAAGCATTTGTTTATCTTTTCTACCTCAAGATCAAAAGCTTCAAAACGTATTAACGCAGCAGATTTTGCGCCACTATCACCCTTTTCCGTCATATATACAAAGTTAAATCTTATATAAATATCATCTTCGGAAAGGTCTTTAGATTGTTTAAGGATAATAAAATTCGCTATATCTTTAAATCTGATACCATCTTTATCTGACCTGGCCACGGCGGTCACCTTTGTAGCATATTCATCATTATCATCGATAATGTATACCCATGAAGAGGGTAATTTAGGAAGATCATATATATCAGCACCTGAAACACGCATATCGAAGGCCCTTAGTCTTCGTGTTGGATAATTACTTGCATAATCAAGCGAGGCATAATAATATGTATATTTACATTCGGCGGCTATATCGGCAACGGAAAACAAGAGCAGCACCAATACTGTCATCAAAACAGCCAGTCTATTTCTAATTATAAATGGTTTAATAACCAGTTTTCCGCAATGTGAAATCATTTTCGCTGATTCAAGCTCACTTATGATATTGTTTAAATTGCCTATAGGCATTTGTTAATTTCCTTTATATCAAAATCTTTAGTGTTAAGAACCATGATTTCAGATGTTCCATTGGGTTTATTATAAACAAGTTTCATATCAAGATGCAGTTTTTCATTTGGCGTCTTTGGTGCAAATGCAAAGATGAGAAAATCCTTAAAATACCTAATTCCAATTCTAAATCAATGATGAACTAATAATCCAGGGCCAAGCCACGATGGAGCGCACTCTTTCCTTTGTGT
>JAMOAZ010000057.1:0-18449 GCA_039908505.1 Nitrospirota bacterium | reverse complement strand
CTACTAGTAAAAAAATCTAGCCTGATAATTATAATTATCAGATCTTCTGTGTGAACATACTTTTGACAATCACTATAAGTTCGATATTATTTGAATCCTGAGAAAGTTTGTTGAGGTCATAGTCAGAGGTGTTGTAGAAATTTAAACCGCTTGCATCAAGAAGAACAGGAGCAGTGTCAGGCAGCTTATCCTTGAATTTCTTATATGTCTGAATTACCGTATCTTTCTTAGGTTCGAAAACACAGTCTAAGCGCCTGAGTACAACAAAGGGAAGGATTACATCACCATATTCGTGCTGCTTGAATGTGTCACGCAGGATATCGTCTTTAACCTGCCAGATGAAATTTACCTTTTCCTGGAAATTATTCATTATACGTTTAGTAAGAGTTTATCCCTGAGGTGCAGCTTCAGGGATAAACCATATAACCTCTTATTCATAAACTTGGGAGGAAATCCCTGTTATTAACTGAATTTAATCAATGACGGGTCATAGCCTTCGGGTTTTTCGTAACCCAGCAGATTACACAGTGTTGCGGCGGCGTTGCTTAGGCCGCATTTGTCCAGACCGGCCAGCTTATATTCCCCTTTGTAGCCAAAGTCTATGATTACAAACGGTACGCGGTTTAGGGTGTGTGATGTCTTGGGTACCTTTTTCCCCTTTTTCATTACGTACATCTCGTCCGAGTTTCCGTGGTCTGCGGTTACTATGACTATACCGTCGAGTTTTTCTACTACTTCTATGAGCTTGCCAACGCACTCATCGACGGTCTCTACGGCAGTTATGGCCGCCTCCATCACACCGGTGTGCCCGACCATGTCGCCGTTTGCGAAGTTCAGGCGTCCGAATTTGTATTTACCCGATTCAAGCATCTCTATGGTCTTTTCTGTTATCTCATATGCCTTCATCTTTGGCGCCTTGTCGAAGGTCAGTTTGTCTGAAGGGATTTCGACATAGAGTTCCAGTGCTTTGTCGAGATAGCCGGAGCGGTTACCGTTCCAGAAGTATGTGACGTGACCGTATTTTTGTGTCTCTGATATGGCAAACATGGGGATTTTCTCTGCGGCAAGATACTCGCAGACGGTCTCTGATATCTGCGGCGGCTCGACGAGGAAGTTCTTTGGGATTTTAGCCTCCGAGTCATACTCCATCATACCTGCGTAGAAGACATCGGGGAAACGACCTCTGTCAATCTTATTGAACTCAGGGCCGCTGTCAAAGGCGAGGGAGATTTCAATGGCGCGGTCGCCTCTGAAGTTACAAAATATAAAGGAATCGCCGTCTTCCATTTTACCGACGGGTTGGCCTGCGTCGTCTACGATGACGAATGCCCCCATGTTTTGGTCGTCGAGGTCTTCCTTATAAAACGCATTAATTGCCTCCTCGGTGGAGCGAAACGGCCTGCCGATGCCGTTTACATGGGCGTCCCAGCCGCGCTTGACGATAGTCCAGTCCGCCTCATACCTGTCCATAGTGACGTTCATCCTGCCTCCACCAGAGGCGATGCAGTAGTCATAACCCTTTTCGTCTCTGATCTTCTTTAAGAGCTGCTCAAGGGGGACGACATACTCAAGGGCAGTGCGCGGGCCAACGTCTCTGCCGTCAAGCAGCGGGTGAACGCGGGCCTTTTTCACGCCGGACTCGGCTAGTTTATTGAGCATGGCATAGAGGTGGTTGATATTTGAATGAACATTTGCGTCTGAGAGCAGGCCGCTGAAATGCACAGCGCCGCCGCCTTTAGCGCGTTCTACAATCTTGTTCCAGAGCCTGCCATTGAAGACCGCGCCGGTTGCGAAGTCCTCGTTGACACGCTTGGCCCCCTGCGCAAATACGCGTCCGGCGCCAAAGGCATTGTGGCCGACTTCGCTGTTACCCATGTCCTCATCGCTTGGAAGCCCTACCGCCTCACCGTGTGCCGCAATAGATGTACAGAGTTCGCTTTTAAATAGTTTGTCAAGGACGGGGGTCTTTGCCAAAAAAACCGCGTTAGTGTCGTCGTCTTTTCCAAACCCGACGCCATCCATTATGATAAACAGTAAGGGACCCTTACGGCCTGAGAACTCCTTGAGTTTCTTTAACCTTTCCATGTTCAACCATCCTCCTGAGTTTTAGTTTGAGAAATTACCGGTTCAATGCTATATTATGAAATAAACCGCGTGTAAAAGCAAGCACAAGGAGGTCAGGGTCATGGCAATCACATTTAAAACATTAATTCAGTAAAAACAACGACTTATATATTTTCTTGCAAAAACATAACTCATTGATTTTAAATGTTATTTTATCACTAATGCGTTTGCCATGGCTGTCAAGACTGTTGACAGAAAAAAATCTTTGTGATAAATTGAAGATAGGGAGGGCGGAAAAATGGCAGATGAAAAGATTTTAACAAAAGAGGACTTGATTGCTGTATTGGGCGATGTTGTCCCACCAATAGTATCAAGATTAGATTCTATTGACTCAAGGTTAGACAAAATCGAAACGAGATTAGACAATGTTGAAACGAGATTAGGCAATGTTGAACATGAGCTTGCCACAAAGCCTGACCGCGACGAAGTCCGCTTCATGATAAAAGAGGAACTCGAACCCATACGAAGGGAATTAACCCTCAAGCCCGACAGAGAGGAACTGCGCCGGATTGTGGCCGACGAAGTGGAAACCTCACTCACAGGGTATCGGTTTGTTAAGGTTAAATAAGGGTAAATGTCAAGAAAACCCCTTTACTACTGTTAATATAATAGCAAATGAGAAAGGAGCAAAACATGTCCGAACTAAAAAGTTTTTATTGGAGAATATTTGGAGGAAGGAGTGTTATGGGTATTATATTTGGAAGTTTCTTTGAAAATAAAAACAATACTGCTGGAATTATTTCTGTTCTTCCTATTGGAACGCTTTGCTATCTTTTAATTATAAATATAGATAATATGAGTAAACTACCAATTTATGACGATATTTGTAGAGGTGTACTAAATGTAATTTTTGTTGTTGTAGGATACTATTTTGGGGCAAAACAGAATGCAGTAAAACAAGACGAAGAAGAAGACAAAACCTGATATTGAAAATAAAAAAAGAACAGCCTATTAGGGCAACCCAAACCCTCAAACATTAGTCAAAATGATTTATGAAGAAAAATATTGCCGCTGATGTGCTTTATATGGTACACTGTTTTTAGGGGCTTGTTGATGATGGAGACCATCTGAAGGAGATACCCGTTGTATTTTATCGTACCTCGCTTGGAGCCGAACCAGTCAGAGAGTGGTTACGCAGTTTACCGAGTGACGATAGACGCACAATCGGGTTTGATCTCGCAACTGTACAGGTGGGTTGGCCTGTGGGAATGCCGTTGTGTCGTTCTCTTGGTGATGGATTGTGGGAAGTGCGCAGCACCTTACCAACCCGTAGGATAGCAAGGATATTGTTCTTTGTGCACGATGAACAACTTGTGGTTTTACACGGTTTTATCAAACAGACACAAAAGACACCACAGGATGAACTCGATTTAGCACGCAAACGAATGAAGGAGGTTATAACATGAGTAAAAAAAATAAACATTTAGGTTCTACGCTCGACGACTTCCTGCACGAGGAAAGCATTTATGAAGCCGCAAGGACGGAGGCCGTTACACGTGTTATTTCGTGGCAAATTGCCGAGGAAATGCGCAAGAAAGGAATGACCAAGCAGGAAATGGCCACCCTTATGCACACAAGCCGCACACAGGTTGACCGGATTCTCAAGGCGAAGGGGAACGTGACAATCGAGACGTTACAACGCGCTGCTGCGCTTGTTGGGCGTGAGCTTCGCCTTGAGTTGGTATGACTGGCATAAAATGTCATAAGTGAAATTCTGGATATTGCCCTCGACATGCAGAAAGACCTTTCAAGGTTGGAGCTAGTGTGAAGAGGTTTGCCATTACCCACTATTTCATATCAGCGCCTCATGCCGCGGCCATGCCACAGGGGTCTCTGAGAGTTTTCATCTCTGAACCGGTAGGTTTTTGTGCCGCCGGTGGTAATAGAGTAAGCGGCTACTGATAATCCCCCCTTTCTGTCATAATACTTTGAGCCGGTAACTTCCACTGTCATCCCGGCCCTTGCAACAAATCCGATTTGGTTGATATACCACCACGGGCCGGTCATCACCTTATAAGTCTTGTCTGCCGCAACCATAGTAAAAACATACGGCCCCATCGCCGTCTCACCGGTCTCTGTTACTACCCCCTGAAGCGTTACCTCGGTGTTTATGTCATATCCGCCGCCATCATCCGCATAGACATTTGGGATTAACAGTAGTATAAACATGATAGTAATCACCATAGACATCGCTCCCCACAGCTAAGGCACATTACACGGCTTGGCAGTCTTGCCGCGTAACGTGCCTTGTACGGATTATTGGTTTGTCCTATATGGGCAGCCATACCCCATGCCTCTGCCCATGCCCATACCTCTACCCATGCCTCTGCCAGCAAATGCCGGTCTGCCTGCCATTGCCGGTCTGTTTGCAAACGTCTGTCTCTGCTCCGGCGTCATCTGCTCAACCCTCTTGACCAGTTCACTGTGCAACGCGTTTCTCTGCTCAACAGTTGCATTCCACATCGTGCCCCTTAATGCGAGCAGATCGTCTGTTGTGTATGTGCTGTAGTCCACCGCATACGCAGCGCCTGCCAAAAGCGTTAGGGTTAATATTACCATAATCAGCGTCTTCATTGTCTTTCACCTCCTTTTAATGTTGTTTATACCTGTGATAATGCAATTGCCGTGCCAGAGGTAAAATTGTTAATAATCAGGGGCTTAGGACATACCACGATTAATAAGATGCTGATTTTGCATGGTTGCGTGCAATTTTTGCACAGGCTAACTCAGGCCATACTCCTTTATCTTGTACTGTAGATTTCTCAGCGATATGCCCAGCGCTGCTGCGGCGTCTTTTCTGCTACCGCCTGCCCGTCTTAGTGCACCTTCAATGGCGCGGCGTTCGATTTCACTTAGGTTCAATGTGTCTTTGTCTACGGGGATCTCAGGTGGCAATACCTGAATTACCTTTGACGGGTCAATAGTGCCATCTTTTGACATTATTATTGAGCGCTCAAGGATGTTTTGCAGTTCTCTGACGTTGCCGGGCCAGTCATAGGCCCTCAGCCTTTCAATTACATGGTCTGAAATCTCTCTGACCTCTTTTCCTATTCTTTTTGATATCGAAGCGCTCAGATAGCGGCACAACCGTGCCATGTGAGCAGTTCTCGTCCTCAGCGGGGGTATATTTATTGGAAATACGTTTAACCTGAAGAAAAGATCATTCCTGAACCTTCCAGCGGCGGATTCTTTTTGCAGGTCCCTGTTCGTAGCGCAAATTACTCGCGCATCTGTCTTTTGTGTAATTGTGCTGCCCAGCCTTTCAACCGCACCGCCCTCAAGAACCTTCAGAAACTTCGACTGCATGGCCGGGGACATCTCTGATACCTCGTCAAGTAAGATACTGCCCCCTGAGGCCAGCTCAAACTTCCCGCGCTTCAACGCGGTAGCCCCCGTAAACGCCCCCTTTTCGTAGCCGAAGAGTTCGCTCTCCATCAGATTTTCTGGGATAGCTGCACAGTTTATCTCAACAAACGGCCCGCTGCGTTTGCTTAGGGCATGGACAACCCGTGCAATCAGGGTCTTGCCCGTGCCGGTCTCCCCGGTCAGAAGCACTGTTGTGTTGGCTGCGCTGACTGCCGCTGCCTCGTCTAAGACATTTTCCATCCCGCCGAAGATTATCTCAAGCGGGGGAAGCCCTTTGAGCTGTTCAGCTTTTAATGCCTCGTTCTCAATAAGCAGGCGTCTCCTGTCATATGCCTTTGCCGCGGCAAACCTAAGCACATCGGGGTCTTGCAGGGGCTTTGATATGAAATCCATCGCCCCCAGTTTCATAGCCCTTACTGCTGTCTCTACAGTGCCATATGCCGTCAGCACGATGATGTCCGTCTCGTGAGACGTAAACTCACTCCGCCTGAACTCCTCTATAAATGACATGCCATCCATCTGAGGCATTTTCATATCTAATAAAATAAGATGGGGCCGGTAGGTTTCACATATCGACAGGGCCTCTTTGCCGTTTGACGCTGTCTTTATCGTATAGCCTTCAGCCTCCAAAATCCTCATAAGAAGCAGACGAATGGAGTTCTCGTCATCGGCTATCAGGACTCTGTAGTTATCTTTTTTCATGCCGGAGCTATGCTGCCTCTGTGAAGCTTTATAGTTACAGATGTCCCCTGGTCTATCCTGCTTTCTATTGAGATTGCCCCGCCGAGGGCCGAGACGAGGTTGGCGGCTATCGGAAGCCCAAGCCCCGTGCCTCTGGCCTTTGTCGTAAAGAACGGCTTCCAGACTTCCTGTAACACTGCGGCATCCATTCCCTTGCCCGTGTCTGTTATGGTAAGGGTAACCATCTTTTTATCTCCCTCTACGGTTATATATATTTTATCAGTTTCGGAGTCTGCAGCGTTGGATATTATATTTATCAGGATTTGTTTTAATTTTTCTTCGTCTGTGTTTATCGTATCATTTATCAGAGAGATATGCTTTTCAAGAATAATTCCGTCAGAAATGTTGGCGGCGGCAACGGCCTCATCTATCAGTTGCCCTAGAGACAGTCGATGGGTTTTCAGCTCAGGCGCTCTGGCGTAAACCAGCAGGTCATTTGTAAGCCCCTCAAGGCGCAATGATTCTTTTATGATGACATCAAGGCCCTCGGCTGTGCTGTCTGTTTCCTTATGCCCTTGCCGAATGTACTGGGCAAATCCCTTAATCGCACTAAGCGGGGTTCTTATCTCATGGGCAAGTACGGCAGCCATCTCACCCAGGGCAGTAAAACGCTCCTTTTCCTGCGCCATGAGCTGCATCCTGTCTACCTTTTTCATGTAATATAAAAACGCAAAGACCAACCCCCACATCGCACCATTTACGACAAGCAGGACAATCAGATGAAGGTGTGCGCCTCTGACGGCCTCCATTGCCGGATATGTGTGCAGTGCTATGGACAGTGCCATAGGCGCTGGGCCTTGTATCTGTACCGGCATGTTCATCACATAGACCAGCTCGCCGGTCTTCAGGGTTACATAGGCAGTACCGGGGGCAGTGCCGGGGGTGATACCTTCGCTCTGAGGCCAGGTTTGTCCTGTCAGTCTGGGGTTTGAGTGTAATACGATTTTCCTGTCGTGGTCGATGAGGGCAACATAGGCTATAGATTCCCATGGTTGATTTTTCATAATCTCTGCAATCAACCCCTCGTCAATCCCTGTGCGGTGGAGGGCCTGATCAAGTGTAATTCCTAAAAAAAAGGCCGTTGATCTGAGGGTTTCCTCAGATGAGCGTCTTGCTATCTCATGCGTTGACAGTGCGCTGAAACCCGACAGTGCTGTAAAGACAACTACTGCTGCAACAACGGCATATCTTCGTTTACCTGGCGCATTCATCAGCAATTCATTAAGGCCTGCTCAGAGGCTGATTACGAGCATCTTGTTCCCATTATTAATAAATTCATAATCCACTGTGTGTATCGTTTTCGTGCAATGCCTGAATGCCTCATCGCTTAATATTTTCTTTACATACGGGGATAGTTCACCTTTGAGATTTACAATCGGAAATATTCTAATCTCCTTTGATGTTATACGCAGGCATTCTTTTATTGTATCAGCGTGGAACTTATAGTTAAGGCGGTCGTCGTAGAGAAACAGGAAGTGGCTGATGAGAGTGATGGCAAATTCATTGCAGGGAAAGTCTGTTTTAGGATATTCGCAGGTCACATAGCGACTGCTGCCTTGTCTTTGAAAATCCCCGATGAATGTCTTATATGCCCGTGTTCTTACCTCTTTCAGTGATTCCACATCCTTAAAATATTCCCACTTATAGAGATGGGCAACGCCGGGCATCTGAGCCATTACATAATCAAGGTCTACGGCGCACTTCGATTCTATTGTGGATGCTGTAAGAGAATATATCCTGTCAGAACCGGTAACATTAATCCCCTGCATGGCTGCCTCTGCAGCAAATGAGCTTACGCCGGAGGCAGCGTCGAGGATTTTCCCATCTTTCAGGCTTACGTCCTGAAGGTTAAATGCCAGGAAGTACTCGTCAAAGGTACGCCCCAGGAGGACAATTTCCTTTATGTCTAATTTGTCTTTGGGTTTATCTTTGGGCTTATATTTTTGCATTCACGATAACTAGGCCCTGGCGCCCTTGACGCGCGTGATATTGCCACCAAGATTAGAGATTTTATCTTCGATTTTTTCGTATCCCCTGTCCAGGTGGTATATCCTGTCTATCACAGTCTCACCCTCGGCGGCGAGGGCTGCAACAACCAACGACGCGCTTGCCCGCAGGTCTGTGGCCATTACGGGTGCTCCAATTAGTTTTTCCACGCCGCGCACTGTAGCTATGTTGTCCTCGATTTCTATATTGGCCCCCATGCGCCGCAGTTCGGCTACGTGCATGTATCTGTTTTCAAAGATGGTCTCTTTCACAATACTTGTACCGGCGGCCAATGATGTCAGGGCGATAAACTGCGCCTGCATATCGGTTGGAAACCCCGGGAAGGGCATCGTCTTTACATCGGTAGGACGGAGTGTCCCCTGTGGCGGGCCGATTACCCGAAGTCCGTCTTCTTCCTGGGTTATGGTTATGCCGGTTTCCCTTAGTTTTTCCACTATTGCCAGTATATGGTCATAGCGGCAGTTTTTTATTAATAGATTACTGCCGGTTATGCCGGCTATTGATATAAATGTACCGGTTTCAATTCTGTCGGGGATGATTGCATAGTCAACCGGGTGCAGCTCGTCAACACCTTCTATTTCTATGACTGAACTGCCGATGCCAGTAATCTTTGCCCCCATTTTATTGAGCGCATTGGCAAGGTCTTCAACTTCCGGTTCTCTGGCGGCATTTTCAATGATTGTCCTGCCCTTTGCTAGCGCTGCTGCCATCATCAGGTTTTCCGTGCCGGTCACTGTGGAGATGTCGCAGAAGATTGTGGCGCCTTTGAGCCTCTTTGCCTTTGCCACTACGTAGCCCTTTGAGAGGGTTATCTTTGCCCCCATCTTCTCAAGTCCCATTAAGTGTAGATTGATTGGTCGTGCCCCAATAGCGCAGCCCCCGGGCAGAGATACCTTTGCGCAGCCAAAGCGCGCTACCATCGGCCCAAGTGTCAGGACAGATGCCCTCATTGTCTTTACCAACTCATATGGGGCCTCTTTGTTGAGCAGGGTGTCTGAGTTTATCCTCAGACAACTGCCTTCGACAGTGATTGCCGCGCCCATGTTTGCCAACACCTCGGACATTGTCTTGATGTCTTTAAGGTTTGGGATATTTCTGAGGAGTGTCTCTCCTTTACACAGTATCGTTGATGCCATCAGCGGCAGGGCGGCGTTTTTTGCCCCGCTTATCTCTACCGCCCCAGAGAGCTGCCTGCCCCCTGTAATTAATAATCTATCCATTTTCCACCAACTGTTTTAGGGTTATTGTCATTAGCTTATCGTCGTAATAAACCTGTACCTTTTCTGTTCTTTGCAGGAGGGGCGCAAGGTCAAGGTCAGTCATCTTCAGCCGTTTTGCCGCTATTACGGCGTTTGCCACAACCTCAGGGTCTCTGTGAGTAAGCCCTTCCCTTACTAAAACCCCTACATAGTCGCTGATATACTGCGGGTGTACCTCACCAATCCGCCCAAGTGCGTACAGGACACCGGCAAGGAATATATTGTCTTCAGTCTCAGAGTGCGAATACCCTATGATAATCGGTATTATGTCCTCAAAAGGTTTTGGATTTTCTCTTATCGCCTCTCCCATTATCTCAGGGACTGTCCAGGGTATAGTGCCGGATTCGTCGGTTGCGTTCCAGATGAGACGCTGTATCTGTCCCCTTGCCTCGGCGAAGTCATCGATTGCTATTTGGGCGATTGCCCTGCCAGTAAGGTGGATTGCCCGCCATGCGATCTCTGAGGTCTTGTCATATGATATTGAAAGCAGGGCGCTGAGGTATCTTTTGTCCTTTTTAATGTTCTCAATTATCTCATCATAGGCCATCGCCTGAAGCCTGTCCGCTGTCTGCTTTTTTACCTGTCTTAGATTGAATTCAGATTTCTTCAGCTTTTTTAAAAATTCTTCTGCCATAACCACCTCACCGGCTGTTTTTATAAGCGGCGGCAGCCCGAACAAGCCCCGGCGCCCATTGTGTACACCCCAATGCGTGTACATGCGTGTACGTGGCAAACACCCGTTTATATGATAAACCGTCTCTGCCGTCCACAATCCCCTTGCCGCGTTTCATCTTAAACATAAAGTTCAGCCTTTCCATATCAAGGTTTACTGCCTTTGAGTAGTGAAATTCATGCCCCCTGAGTATAACATTTTTTGGGAAATAAGGGTTTTCCTCTACTGCCTCCACTATGGTGTAACCATGTGCCTGCGGTTTTTCGTGCATAACAAAGTCTATCGGGAACACACCTGTCATCGAATAATATCGCTCATTGCAGACAATGCCCCGGCCCAGGTACATCAGCCCCCCGCACTCTGCATATACCGGCAGACCGCACTCTATCAACTTCTTTAATTTCCTTGTGAAATGTGTATTTTCAGACAGGCTCAGCGCATGTGTCTCTGGAAAGCCGCCGCCTATATAGAGGGCGTCAAGGTCGTCCGGCATATCTGTGACAAGGGCGCTGATCTCTACAACCTCTGCCCCAAGCGCCTTCAACGCCTCGATGTTCTCAGGGTAATAAAATTGAAACGCGCTGTCCTTTATAACCCCGATTCTAACGGCAGCGCCTGATTCATCAGATGACGAAGCAGCAGGCTCAGATGCGGCATAGTCTAGGGGCGGGGCGCCAGCAGCGATTTGCCAGATTTTCTCCTCGTCTACCGAAGCGCCAACGGCCGCTGCCATACGCTCAAGCACAGTTTCTATCTCACTGGTCTCATCGCGGCTCATCAGGCCCATATGCCTCTCCTGCTGGAAAGGTGTATCGCTTCTTTTAAGCACGCCAACGACGGGGACGCCAGCGTAAGACTCTACTGCCTCTCTGATGACCTTTTCGTGCCTCTCATTAGAGATATAATTCAGCACAACACCCTTTATCATAAGTTCCTTAGAGAACTCCACTATGCCTTTCACAATGACCCCCACCGTGGCAGCCGCCTTGACACAATCCACAATCAGCACTACGGGCGACGCACACAGCCCCGCTAAGGCAGCAGTGCTAAACGTACCCTTAGCGTCAACACCGTCAAATAATCCCCGGTTTCCCTCTATTAACACACCACCGGAGTCTTTGGTGGAGTCTTTTGAATGATTGAGCAGGGAGCTTAACAGCATCTGCTCAGGAATTATATAAGAATCAAGATTATAGCACTGTGTCTTTGCCGCTGCTGAGAGCCACGCAGCATCTATGTAGTCTGGTCCTTTTTTGAATGGTATGATGCGGCGGCCTTTGTTGTTCCACAGCCTTAGGAGACCTAACGAAAGGGTTGTCTTGCCTGAGCCTCCTCTGAGACCCGCGATTACCACTCTTGGCATATTTAAGATCATATTACATAGTTCCTGTGTGGGGGATGGACGACACATATGTTTAAATGTCACGGGTGCTTAAACGTGATGGGGCGAAAAGACATTCGCCCCTACGCTTACTGGTACTTCGCCTTATTTAGGAGGAATTTCTATGAAACTTCCACCAAAATAGGTAAATATCAACGTTCCGGCGTCAACCAGGTCTCTGAGGGCAGCCTTCACTTCGTCTTTCTCTATGCCCTGGTCGGCAGAGACTTTCTTTAAGATGTCTGACTGCTTCAGTTTCTTTTTGCCGGTTGATGCCTCGACTAACTCATATATTATCTTTTTTACTTCTTCTTTTTCCATTTTGCACCCCTATCAAGATTTGTTAGGCCAAGATTTGTCTGGCAAAAGTAAAAATGGGGGAGATGTTATATCTCCCCCATCTCACTATATTTCTACGTCCACTTAAATGCCGCTGACATTCTGAATGTCTCGCGGGCAAACGTAAAGTCGTCTATGTGCTGAATCTTGAACTCAAATCCGGTCTCTCTGAAGAAACCTTCCCAGCCGATTCTATCAATCCACTCACCGACTCTCTCATGCTTCTTCGCGCCAGCGATATAGGCGTTGAGTATCTTCTTTACAGCGTCGGTAACTTCCGGCCATCTCGGTGGGTTGTTGGGAATCCAGGGCACTACGAGTTTCGAGAATGTCGGGTCTTTTCTAAGGTTTGATACCTTGCCGCCAACCACTATTGCAACACCGTCATTTTTAGCGTCTGATATAGGCATCGCAGGACATACCGAGTAACAGTTACCGCAGTACATGCACTTTTCAAGCTTTATCTTAACGCTCTTTTTTGCCGGGTCAGGGCTTATCGCGCTTGTCGGGCATGAGGCAATAGTCGATGGAACCTCGCAGAAGTTCTTCACATTACTGTCATCTATTCTTGGCGGGGTCTTGTGAACGCCGACAAGGGCTATGTCTGAGCAGTGAACCGCTCCACACATATTAACGCAGCATGCCACTGCGATTCTTACCTTGTTTTGCAGCTCTTTTTCTGTAAAGTATTCGCTTACATCGTCCATTATCGCCTTGACCAGACCAGAGGCGTCTGTTGCCGCTGAGTGACAGTGAATCCAACCCTGTGTGTGAACAACATTGCTGATTCTCGGGCCAATTCCGCCTATCATGTAGTTTTTCGACTTCAGCTCTGCTACCAGAGGGGCAACCTTGCTTTCATTGTCAACCATAAACTCGACGTTGTGCCTTGTTGTAAAGCGTAAGTGTCCGCCACAGTGTTTCTCGGCGATTGCACAATACTCCCTTAATGTGTCGGTAGACAATAGTCTGGGGGTTGCTGCCCTTACTGTAAAGACTTTATCCCCTGATTCTGCTACATGAACCATCACCCCTGCGTTCATCACTTCGTGATAGAGCCATTTGCCATAATTCTTGGCAATAACGGGGGGCAAAAACTTACTATAATGCGGTGGACCTATATCGGTCTGTCTCTGTGGTAAATCTGACATTATGAATTCCTCCTTCGTTTAGTAATGTTTCAGTTTTATCTAAAAAAATTATCTCTCGATGTCCTCTTCCGCCCAGAAGAAGAATGGGTCTCTACGCGGTTCCTTTACCATTGCAGGATGTGGGTCCAGACCAACATCTTTTAAGAATCTGGTAAACGTCAACCTTTCCATCAGTTCGCCGATTCTCTCGCGGTTCTTACCATTTTCATCCCACCATTCCCAAATCTTGTCAACCAGATCGTAGAACTCATCATATGGTGGTTCCATCTTGATAAACGGCACTATTACCCATGACATCAATGCGCCGGTTACGATAGGGGCCTTGCTGCCTAACAGTAACGTTGCGCCTTTTTCTGTGCCAGGCCTTAAGGCCTTTGTCATCTTTGCTATGCAGTGCATACACCTGTTACAGTTGGAATTGTCTATCTTCATCGTCTTGCCGTCAAACTGCATACAACCGGTCGGGCACATGTCGATGATCTCTGCCTGAATGTTCATCTTTTTTGCATAGTTTGCCACTTCATCCTGATTAATTCTGATGTCGCCCTTCCATGTGCCGATTATGGACATATCCGCCCTGGCTATGGAGGCAATACAGTCAACCGGACAGCCGGCTACTTTAAATTTAAATTTGTACGGGAACGCCGGTCTGTGCATCTCGTCCTGGTAATGCTGGGTTATATCATTGGTTATTGCCATAGCGTCTATGTTTGCCCATTCACATCTGGACATTCCAAGACAACCACTTGGCGTTCTCATTGCCGAACCAGAACCGCCGAGGTCCCATCCCCTTGATGATACTTCTGCGAAAAATGGCTCTAAGTTCTCAGTCCTTGTCCCTAAAAATACCATGTCACCAGTCGAGCCGTGCATATTGGTCAGACCGCTTCCATATTTGTCCCATAAATCACACATTTCTTTCAGCGCTGATGATGTGTAATAAAACCCAGACGGGCTGTTTACTCTGACTGTGTGGAAATGTGCTACACCGGGAAATTTATCCGGTATATCTGAATATCTTCCAATAACTCCACCGCCGTATCCCCTTACACCTACGATACCGCCGTGCTTCCAGTGAGTCACTCTCTCCTTAAAACATAACTCCGTATGGCCGAGCAGGTCGCCTGACATGTCTGAGTGCGTTGCCGCAAGCTTCATCTCTTTTACAAAGCTAGGAAACGGACCCTTCTCCAGCTCGTCCAACAATGGTGTATCATACTTCTTACTCATAGACTTACCTCCTTTAAGATTTTATATGAGAGATTCAAATATTAAAACCCCTTTCTTCAAAGTACACAAAGGATATTAAATATACCCCAGACGCGTCAAATAAAAAAATGTTATCAACTAATAAAATATTTTTATCACCGCCCCTTTAGTCTGGCAAATCCTATTGCTTTCAGCTATTAATAGGTTATCCGGAAATTTTCTGATTGACATCTGATTGACACAGGCAGGAAAATACTTTATCGTAACAGTTATGGCAGATAATGGGAAACGACTGATTGACAGGCTTTCTGGGCTTGTAGATTTATTTGTAGACATCATCGCGTTCAGGAACTTAGAGGTAAGATGGAGGATATTACTGTTTTACTTCGCCACGCTCCTGTGGTTTGTCGTCTTTGCGGCGATTGGTATATCTAATCTGATATCATTCAGTTATAACATATCCAATATCGAAAAAATTGCCAAACAGGACAAGGCAGGCCAGATAATAACCAGGAAAATTCGCGGCATAAACATCTCAGCCCACGACATAGCCCTCTTCGATGATCCCTTTATATTGCAGCATCAAATAGAAAAGGGTCGTAACAGGCTTGAAGAGGTTCATGGAATTCTAAAGGCATTGGTCGATGGCGGTCACATAAGTGACTCTTCAAACGATGTTAAATATGTCTTTGACCAAATACAACTTGTGGGGGTATCTGAAGACAGGGTATTTTTCGTCTCAGAGTCAAAGAAGAAAGCCCTATCATTAGGCGAACAGTTTGAACAGTTGGTAACGTTGAAATCTGAAGAATCAAAAGGTGAAGCTGATAGAGACATGATTCTCAAAAAAGTACAGTCCATAGACAAGGAAATCACTGATATGATAGTCATACTGGGTGATTTTTCACTGGCGAATTCAAGACTGATACAGTCGAAAAAGGATGATTTTACGTACAGAATAATAAAGTTTTCTGTTGCTGCAATCTTAGTTTCCCTGCTTACGGCGTGGTTTTTGTTATCAGTTTACCTGTTAAAACTCTACCGCTCGATAATGGACCCTATAAAGATGATTATCTCCTACATACGTCAAATCTCGGCAGGCGGGTTTACAATATCTGCAGAACTCTCACATGTCGGTGAAAAAGGAGAGATTGGGGAGCTCTTCAGGCAGTTTAAGTCATTTACCGACTGGTTTGTCAACATCAACTCATTCAAACAAATCATCGAGGAAGACTCCAAAGTCGATGACGTATTCTTCAGACTTGCTGTTGTCCTTGAACATAAAATAGCAATAACCAACTTCACCATTTACGGCGTTCAGGATAAAAACTCATTGGCAGTGATTCACAAAACACCACAGAACACCCCCATCTTATGTAACAAAGAGATACTGTCAAACCGTAGTCAGTGCAGGGCGCTAAAGACAGGCCACAATATCTCCTCTGACGAGTATGCTGACATCTGCAGGCAGTTTTTATGTCCCAATGACAAAGGTTATTACTGCGTCCCTATGCTTATACACGGCAGATCGATGGCAGTTGTTCAGCTTGTCTTTGACAAGGGTAACGGCCATGATGTGAAAACTGTTGCAACAAAAATCTCCACTGCCCTGCATTATATTGCGGCGTCACTGTCTGCAATAGGGGCAAAGAAGCTGCAAAACGAACTCAAGGAGCTCTCCACCACAGATGCCCTCACAGGGCTTAACAACAGAAGATATTTAGAGCAATATGTTGAGATCATCGTCTCCGGTGTATTAAGGAGAAAAACTACCATTGCTATTTTAATGTGCGATATCGATTTCTTTAAACAGGTAAACGACACATATGGACACGATGCCGGAGACACCGTGTTGAAGACCATATCTGAAGTCTTAAGGGGCGGCATAAGAAACTCGGACATCATTGTCAGATATGGTGGTGAGGAGTTTCTTATGATACTCCACGATGTCGAAGGCTCAATAGAAACAATGGCTGAGAACATAAGAAAAAAGATTGAAGGCACTCAAATACCAATAGGCCAGACAACCCTGAAAAAGACAATCAGCATAGGAATCAGCGAGTTCCCGACAGACTCCGGCAATTTCTTCGAGGCGGTCAAATATGCTGACATAGCCCTCTACCAGGCAAAACAAACAGGCAGAAACAAGCTCATAAGATTCACGCCCGACATGCTCCCCGACATGCTCAAAGAAGCCTGAGACGGCACTCCTTAGTCCGCAGCACAGCAGATGCTGTGGGCAGGTGATACAGCACTTACTTAATTTGGCTTAATTTGGCTTAATCTGGTGGAAAAACTCAATGGGGCATTGGCGTGCGGTTTATTTATGTTGACTTGTTATACAGTGTTAATGTATAATACATACATGACAGACTGTGAGGCATTGGAAAAGATACGTGAGACTGAGTGAAAATAAGTTGGGCTGGTGATATTTGTGCAGCGTGTCAAAATAAGCCTCCTGCAGAGAGTATATGTCTGCTGAGTAGAGAATTGTAAATGTTATAATGGAATTGTGACGCTTTTAGGGGAGGGGGTAATAGTATGGGATTTCTCGACTTTTTGTATTTGCACAAGGAAGAACAACCTAAAGAAGCTATAATAAAGACTGCGCAACCCATTCAGATGCTCTATGACATAAATAAAAGGGGAAGCATCAGATACTTACTCAAACCCATCTCACAGGGCAAGGTTGGAGTTCTTGTCAATATAAGCAGAACCGGATGCAGGATAAAAAAGGCTATAGTTGAGCAAATCGACTATGTGAATATCAGGATTCACCTTGGAATCATGACGCTCAATGCACAGATAGTCTGGCAGGACGAGGATTTTTTAGGTATTGAGTTTATCAGTGGATTTGGTGATGCCGGTTTTATCTCAAGACATATGATGCGAATCAAGGAGGGCAATTTTCACCCATTAAAAAGCATATGTATAGAAACTATTATGGGATTCATGTCAAAAGACCCATTCAGCCTCATGCTGAATCTGATGGCAGAGATTGAATCACCGCACAGTAATATAAACAGATTAAAATCCTTAATTATAAAACTCCCGAACCTTGCACCAGAGATAGTAACAAAGGCCGGCATAACGAAAACAGAGGATGAACTCGAGCTACGGGATGTTGATCAGGCCGTTAAACGTCTTGGCATGGATGCAGTTAAAAAAGATGTATTGGGATATATAATGGCAAACAGAGAGGCATTAGAGTCGGCACATCCGAAAAACAGTCTATACGAATCAATGAAAGTAGTGAAAAAGGTATTTTTCGATATTCTTGCGCCATTTTTTGGATATAAATGCAACACAGGGCTTGTAGATAACCTTGCCTCTGTCGAGTATGAGGGGATTGATCTGATATTAGAAAAAAACGAAGACAATCCACAGGTAAAGGAGTTCTATGCCTCCCCAAAGAAAATATACTCTGAGATGACAAGGTTTTGTGAAAGACTTGATTTCGGCAGAGACTTGCTAAATATTAACAGAATAAATTTAAAATCAAGAAAGACACTTTCAGAACTCTTTGATGGATATATACTTGCCCACATGATGTTAAACCCAATGTATACGACAGATTCCTATGTCGAGGTGAATGTAAATAAAGTCAATCTGAGTTTTGCATACATAACCTTTTTAACATTCATATCTGTACAGGCAATTATAGAAAAAGACCCTGCAAGCATTGCAGTTTTTATTGACAGGCTTCACATAACAGGTATGGACTCAAGCCATATCAGCTCATTTGTGTCAAATTATATCTCTGAGGTAAACAGAACAATGGTGGATTTAGGCCGAAGCTCTAACTTAAAACCTCCTCCTTCGGGGAAAGGATTTAAATTTGCCGATTATATTGCCTTAAAAGATATACCTCAATATAGCAGGTTTATTAAGCCATTCAAGGAATTAGAGGCAATAAAAAGACTGGTCATTGCCTATGAAGACGAGGCGTACGCTCACTTCATATTAGGAAAAATACTCTTTGCCGAAGATATGGGGCTTAACACAAAGGCGTATTGTGTAATACCTTGTGAGAATCTCTCAACAAATGAAATACAATTTGACGCGTTTTCATATTTCAGCATTGTTATCCTGAAAAACGTCGATCAATTAAAAAAATTCCACCTGAAAACGCCCTCTTGAAACTCATATATCTGGCTGTACAGAAAATCTCGGAGAAATGGACTCAGCCAGCAAGAAAC
>JAMOAZ010000056.1:0-20068 GCA_039908505.1 Nitrospirota bacterium | reverse complement strand
GGCAGGCTTAATGAGAGAATTACTGCCGTTGAAGGACGCTTAAACGAGAGATTAACGGCCATGGACTTGAAAACGAGAATTTATTTTCTAATCTTACTTTTCGTTATACTTTTAACCAACCCAAAGGCCCTTGACCTCATCGCTAAACTTTTCGGACTAGTAAAATAAATATTAAATAAAATATCGCAGTAAAATAGCATCGAAACAGTCCCATTCCTTGTAATAGATCACAAAACTTGAGACAATAGCACTTACTTTCTCTCGTATACCATTTTGTTTGGGTCTTTTACCAAAATTGGTCGTAAATCCAGTGGGATTTTTTCATTCTTCGGATAAAATACAACCACCATTTATATGGGAATGGGGAATGCCAAACGCGATATAACCTCACATCTGTTAGATGCACCAATTTTCCCCATTATGCTCTTAACATGGTCTTTCACTGTATATTCACTGATGAATAGCTTATCAGCAATGTCTTTATTTGAACTTCCAAAGCACATAAGTTCTATCACCTCTACTTCCCTTTTACTGAGGTTAAAAGCCATAGCCGCATTTTCAAAATCCACACCGTGTCTTTCAGCAACCCGCTCTACAAGAACCATAATGTGTAACGGTAAGCCGTCATCCTTCTTTTCTGATACAGGGAAGGCTCTCAATGACAATAAGTGTCCAAAGGCATCTTCAACTAAAGTACAAGTTACGATATTTTCATTATTATAAACGCCTCCACTGAAACCGCTCCTTACTCCATCACAAAGACAATAAATCGATTTTATCAGCAGGGGAAGTTCGTTAACTCCTGCATGAGCTGCCCGCAGAGTGCCTATATCATGGACTAAATCCAACCCTTCGGTGTTGTAAAAGACCATCTGGTTGTCGGCGTCAAAGACGAAAACACCCGGAGTCGAACGTTTTTTAACTATTTCATTTACTGATTTATCAGTATTTTCCATTACAGTATTTTCCATCTCCATGACCACCATCATCAGGGACAAGATGATAGGCCGCAGCTAAAGTTGTTACTAAATGGCATCATAGGTTTATGCAGCACCCGCTGCTTATGTCCATTATACCTGAAAGATAACCGCCTCATGCATATTATTTTATATGGAGGCAGGTTACATATTGGTTACATATTTTCAGTAAGTAAAAAAAATTGCTGCTGAAAGGTTAGGGTCTAATCGGATTTAATGCCTGATTTTGAGTGAAACAGGCTGCGAAGTCTGTTATAAGTCCTTTGGGCCTCTAAGGGCAGCTCCATTTTGCCGTAGCAAACAATCAGCGATTTATAGAAATTCTCAGCAAACTCATCCACCTCGATTCCACGCTGGCAGTAGCGCTTTGCCTCGTGCCATTGCTCTTTCTTGATGGTGCAAGTGACGGCTGCCGACAGTATATCAATGAAGCGGTTTTTTACAGCCATCCTTGCCGGTTCAAGCCAGGGATAGCCTTCCTCACCCGGCATGAATTCGCCGTTGTATAGAGATACTGCCGTGTTTGTAAGCTGTTTGATTAGGTCAGAGTTATGGCTGCTTTTGTCAGATAAGCAGTCCCTCAAAGAATTAATCTTATTGTGAATTTCCTCGATTAAAAGGACATCGGTTTGGCAGTATCTGAAATCCAACGTTATTTTACGATCTGAAAAAATTATCGCATCGTTGCTGCCTAAAAATTGCCGGAGCCGGTACAATGTTGTTTTAAGTGACTGATATGCCTCGTCGCCATCGGAGTCGGGCCAAAGCATGTCGGCAATATATGATTCTGCCGCTCCCGAAGTGCCGAAGGCTATTATGGCCTTAAGCATGGCTAGGACGTTTTTTTGTACCTTGCCCTTAAATACGAAGGCCTTGCCGCCTTTGACGATTTGAAACCGACCAAGCGTTAAAAACTTAAAATGATATGGCCAGTCTATCAGCTCATAAGTCAATCCTTCTGGTAATATCGACCGCGCACTGATTACCATTTTTACATAATCAGTCTCTATATCCTCTTTCAGCGCCTCGGCAAAGAGCCTTCTCATCACTTTAGGCCGCCAAAGTACGAGATTTGTGATATTATATTCCGCACTTTGTTTTAATGCCTCACCCAGCAGCGCTAACCCACGGTCTCTTTCTCCGAGGGTCAGATGATAATATGCCTCTATATATAAAAAAATATACTCTTTTTCAAACAGTTTGATATTTCTGACACACCGGCGGGACAGCTCCATTTGTTTAAATGCGTCGTCATAACGTTTAACCTCAAAATATGCCTGCGATAATCCCAGATGGGCGAACATTATGAGAAACAGTGCCTCTGTCTGTTGACTAAACTGTAGTACCAGCTCGCCATTTATTACAGCGCTTGTGTAGTTTTCTACGAGTAAATCCCTGTATAGTATAGTGTATTGAAGATTTGCATGGTCGAAATAGGCATTGGGTGGTATCCTCGCAGATGCAAAATTTATAAGCTCCTCTGCCTCATCAATTTTTCCATCAGACAATAAACCATAGGTACCCATCATAGCAATTACAGGTTCATACACGATAATTCCACTCTCAGCCGATAAGGAAAGCCCTTTCTTTGCAACGGCGGCACATTTCTCAAGGTTCGTGTCAATGATGTGATAATATATAGCCTCCTGTAAAGACCACGAAATCAGTGCAAAAGGTGTTGCAGAGTGATGTTGTGATATTTGGGTCATCTTCCTTACGATTCCAGCGCAGGTCAGGAAATTCCCCCTGTACATGAAAAAAATATGCAGTACCGATGCCAGACATAATCTGCTGTTAATGTCAATATCGCTGTCAATTAACTCTAATGCCCTGTTCAGCCAATCCTCGGCGGACTCCACTTCCGGCCCTCGAAAGGTCAAAACACCGGTCATGGAGGTTACCACAGTTGTTTCGATAGCGAGAGACGGGAATTTAAAGTCCTTACCGATTGCGGTGTTACTCCAGTCAATAAACCTGTCAAGTCTGGAAAAAGGCCCCCGTATCATGGCAATGACATCGACACAGCCCGACCATGAAAGCAGACTTCCAACCTTATCCCCAACTGCCGTAAAGCCATTAAAGGCCTTCTCAAGCAGCACAAACCCTTCAGAAGGGTTTGAAAACGCGGTACACCATCCCTTGAAATACAAAAACCACGGTTGATTTTCAATAAGGTCATCAGGAAGGGAATTTAACCACATCAGCAGTGTGTTTGTACGTCCTTGTTTCAGGAACTGCTCTGCATTTGACAATATAATCTCTGAGAGGGTTTTCCAATCATTATTTTCAATAGAGAGTTCTGCCGCATCTTCCATAAGATGCTGTTTCATAAGGCATTCTGTCGCTTTGTTTCTGATTACAACTATCTCATCACCGTACAGATTTGCCTTTTCCAGTAAGAACAATCGGAACAACGGGTGGTAGCTGTATGCCGTTTCTTTTAAGTCATATTTTTCTATAAAATAGTTCTTCCTTAGTATAAACTCCAGCATCTTGCCTGCATCTTTACAGCCGGTCAGGGTCTGCGCCATATTAACCGTCATTTGCTTAAAGAATGCCGTCTTGATAAGGAAGTCCTGCATATCCTTTTCAAGATTGTCAAAAACCTCCGATGTGAAATAACTAAACAAAGTCTCTCTGCTATATGAAAGCCATGATTTGTAATCTCCCTTGTTTTGTTTCTTATGTCTTACTATCAGGGCAGAGACCCAGCCGTCCGATAAATCGTACAAGTTGTTTATATCATCCTGAGAAATCGTCCCATGAATAGAGGTAAGTAGATCTGCAGCCTCGTTAAACGTAAACCTGACGTCTTCCCAGCCAAGGACATCGAGGTCGTTTCTTATCATCATCGGCGAAAAAACCGGAAGTGGTGATTCTCTGCTAATGATTATTACATTGATGTTTTCGGGCAGCACAGATAAGGCTGCGTAAACCACGCTGTGGAGTTTTGAGCTGTGCGGTACTGCCTGATAATCGTCGAGGACAATGATGGATGCAGTTGGGAGTTTTTTATACAGTGCCTCGAAATAGTTTTCGGTAAATCTGGATATTCCACCAAGATACTCCGGCGTTAGCAGGGGCAGATGAATTGTTTTCCCCTGTGCAGCCTTTTTTGCGGCAATGCCCATAGTATAAAAAAATGTGGCGATGTCATCGTCATAACTATCTACGCGATACCAGATACATGGAATGTTCATACGTTCGATGTAGCTAGAGACGAGGGTAGTCTTCCCGGAGCCTGCCGGGGCGCTGATCCATAGCACCTTGTGTCTTAAACCATCGTTGAGCAAATTGCTGATGCGCTCTCTGAATATGACGTTATTCAGGAGCGGTTTTGTTATCTTACGTGCAGATACATCGCCCATAGTGAAACTATAATATATTATTGATTATTAGTGCAACTTCGGCACCCCAGGGCAAACGCATTTGAAAATTACAATAGCCATTTCGTCCTCTGGATTCCCGCTTTCTCGGGAATGACAAAAAAGAGAAGGAAATGCTATTCTTAGGTATTCAATTGTTCAAGCTTTGTCTATCATTCCCATATTTTTATTCTGTCATTCCCGCGAAAGCGGGAATCCAGGAGAGGAAGTTACTGTTGCAAGTTTCAAATGCGTTTGTCCTGGTCCAGCGGTCAACTCCTGGCACGAAAGCGCCGTATTAATGTTATAATCATAGTTGACGATGTTTGAGATTACAAGGACAGAGCAATTTTCACCTTCGACCTTCCTGTGGGAGGTTAGGGCACCGGAGATTGCTCGGGCAGCAAGGCCGGGTCAGTTTGTCATTGTCCACTGCGACGAAATGGCAGAGCGCATTCCCTTAACCATTGCAGATTTTGACGCCGATGCGGGTACTGTTACAATTGTCATTCAGGCGGCAGGGAAAAGCACACTTGATATGATGGCATATAAGGCCGGGGATCGAATACTGGACATCGCCGGGCCACTTGGTGAGGCGTCGGTGATTGAGAACTTCGGGACGGTGGTCTTAGTCGGTGGCGGGCTGGGCATTGCACCGGTTTATCCAATCCTTCGTGCTTTAAAAATAAATGGTTGCCACACAATTTCTATAATTGGCTTTAGGTCTATATCCCTAATGTTCTGGGAAGGACGGTTTCGTGACTACTCCGATGAGACAATTATAGTTACCGATGACGGCTCATACGGGCAGCAGGGTTTAGTTACGCAGCCGTTAAAACGCATTATTATGGAGAGGCAAATTGATCGCGTCATTGCAATTGGCCCGCTTGTTATGATGAAGGCGTGTGCCGAGGTTACGCGTCCCCTCAACATTAAAACTATTATCTCGGCAAATCCCATAATGGTTGACGGCACTGGTATGTGTGGAAGCTGCCGGGTGAGCATTGGCGGTGAGGTGAAATTCGCCTGCATCGACGGCCCGGACATGGACGGTCATCTTGTGAACTTCGACGAATTGATAATCCGACAGAAGCGGTTCCATAAATACGAAAAACAGTCCCTGGACTTAAGAGATGCCCAAAAAAGTAATTAAAAGACAGGCGTCCGCACACCTGCCCCCTGAGACGCGGCATACTAATTTCACAGAGGTCGTCTGTGGTTACACAGAGGCAGAGGCTATAACCGAGGCCGGTAGATGTTTACAGTGCAAGGAGCCGCTGTGTATTACGGGCTGTCCAGTCAGGATAAACATAAAGGGATTCATTAACTTGATATCGCTAAGTGACTATAAAAAAGCATATGAGACAATCAGTGAGGCCAATCTATTTCCCTCAATTTGTGGCAGGGTATGTCCACAGGAGAGGCAGTGTGAGGCAGCCTGTGTACTTGGGAAAAAACAAGAACCCGTATCAATTGGGCTTCTGGAGCGGTTTGTAGGGGACACTGCACGGCAGAACGACTGGCATGATACGCATGAAATTAAGCCAATCGGCAAGAGGGCTGCAATAATCGGCTCAGGCCCGGCTGGGCTTGCATGTGCTTATGATTTAGTAAAGGCCGGAGTCAGTGTTGTAGTGTTTGAGGCGCTGCACCTGCCCGGTGGTGTGCTGACCTATGGGATACCTGAGTTCAGGCTGCCCAAGGAAATCGTATTTCGTGAGATTGACAATTTGACAAGGCTTGGCGTGACGATAGAGACAAACAGGGTAATCGGTAGGATTCACACAATTGAGGCGTTGATGGGTCAGTTGTCATTCGATGTGGTATTTATAGGAACCGGCGCTGGCTATCCGATGGGACTAGGCGTAAAGGGGGAATCGTTAAACGGCGTGATGTCTGCCAATGAGTTTTTAACAAGGGTAAATCTGATGCACGGGTATGATTTCCCACGATATGCAACCCCTGTAGGGATAGGGAAAAATATTGCAGTAATAGGCTGCGGCAACACGGCAATAGACTCAGCACGAACGGCGCTGCGCCTAAGACCTGACAATGTCTATATCGTATATAGAAAGAGATTAGAAGAAAGCCCGGCCCGTAAAGAGGAACTCCGCCACGCAATGGAAGAGGGTGTTCAGTTCATCTGGCTTACAGAGGTGAAAGAAATTATTTCAGACAACGAGGGCTGGGTCAGCGGCATGGACTGCATCAGACGCGGTGAAACCGGTTTCTTTTTAGACGTAGATACGGTAATCTACGCCCTGGGCACACTAGCAAACCCAATAATCGCCAGAACAACCCCAAAACTAAAAGTCGATAGGACAGGCTACATTGAAACAGTCGCAGAGACCCTGATGACTTCAATACCCGGCGTATTTGCCGGAGGTGACATAACCAAAACCCCTGGGACATTCACCACAGTGATTCATGCGATGTCAACGGGAAGACGTGCGGCAAGGGGTATGCTTAAGTATCTGAACGTACTTTAGCCTGAACATACTTTAGAGAGCGTCTCGGCCTCGATATATAGCGTTTTAACTCGCTGGATTTTGCGCAAACATATATTTGACATATTCAAATATTTGTGATATAGTACCGAACTTATGGCTGATAATAGGGGGCCAGCGTTAGCAAGCGCGGCAAAAAATGTAGATATTTTATGATTTTGTCAAGAAATGCAGCTAAAATAAAGATTTTGTTTAAAAGGGGTTGAATAAATGTGCCGTTTAAGCGCTATAACCGCAAATGACTATTTCTCTCCTGTTGAGAATATCCTGACACTTGAGACAATGAAAGAGGGGCATGACGGCTCAGGCATGGGCCTTATCCTGAAAGACCTCGGCGGCGAGTTCGAGTCTCTTAAGGACAAGCCGGTACTCTCCGGCATCTGCTCTGACGCAGGGCTTGCTGCACTGAATCGTTATATGGATACGGCGGGTTTTACACTCGTTCACACATGGGCACCAAAGATTAAACCTGTCAGGGGGATAACCGCCCGCGATAACTACTTCGCACGGGTTTACGACTACCCCAAAGGGGTCAACGACCTGAGTCTGGACAAAAAAGAAGCGCTGCTTCTTAAGACACGTCTCACGCTCCGTAAGATGGGCGAGACCGATGAGTCTATCATCGTGTTTTCGTTTTATCCGGATGTGGTTACTCTGAAAGAGGTGGGTGACCCGCTTGAGCTTTGTGAGTTTTTCGGCCTTGACGACTCAACGCTCAAGGCAAAGATTATATTTGCCCAGGGCAGGCAGAATACAAACTATGCGATTAATCTCTACGCCTGCCACCCATTTTTTATCCAGGGCTTCGGCTCGATGACAAACGGCGAGAACACCGCCTTTGTCCCCATCAGGGAATTTCTGGCAAGCAGGGGATTCCCGGGCTACATAGGCTATAACAGCGACAGCGAGGTCTTCACTCATATACTGCATTACGCAGCCAGGGGACTAAACTACCCGCTTCATTATTACAAGGACATCATAACACCGCTTAAACCAACTGAGATAGACAAACGCCCGGACAAGGCATTCGTCGGACACCTAAAGAAGAGCCTGAGACCGCTCTGTATAGACGGCCCAAACTGCGTCATCGGCTTCGCGCCCGATGGGACATGCTTTATGGTTCAGGATTCAAAGAAACTCAGACCCGGTGTTGTTGGCGGCAAGAAAGGAAAAATTTCACTCGTCTCTGAGGAGTGCGGCCTTAACAGGGCAGTCCCCGACAGAGACGCTAATAAGGATATATTCCCGATGAGGTACGACATGGTCATCGTCTCGCCCGGGGCTGAGGAGGTAAAGGTATGGAACCAGTTGCAAGGTTGGACAACAACCATGAACTGACCTTAAAGGAGTTTCCGTTTCTAATAAAATGGCGTGATGACAGGTGTAAGCGCTGCGGCAGGTGTACTGCTGTCTGCCCGATGTTCTCCATCACACCCGCTGTGATTGCCAAGAGGGTGGTATCATCCTCCGGCGCTACTCCAACTCCACATGTGGAAAGACAGGTCGTCACGGTGATAAAACAATCGACAAATATTGGCAACTACTGCACGGGCTGTGCCACATGCTCTCTCGTATGCCCCAATGAGGCCATTGAGCCGGAGTACAATCCAAACAATAAATTCCTGATTCACAAAAACGCTGCCGGAGGGGCATACACCAGAGGCGGCAGGAGAAACGACCCGCTGGTCTCAACGCTTGACAGGCTCAAATTCACACGAATCTCGATGCTCACAGACCCGGCCCTCGACGCAGGCAGGCATGAGTTTCGCATTCGCACGTATCTGGGCAGGATTTTACCGGCTGAGGAATTACCGGTTAAATTCGTAAATGGCAGCGCAGAAATGGACGCTTCAAGCGGCAAGTTCATCCCGCCGGTCAGAGAGATATATCCCGTGATGATAGGAAGTATGTCCGTAGGGGCGCTGTCACCCACGATGTGGGAAGGTCTTGCTATGGGCATAACATATTTAAATGAAGTCGAGGGTATGCCAGTTGTGATGTGTTCCGGTGAGGGCGGGATGCCTTTGAGACTTCTTAAGTCGCGGTTCGTGAAATATTTCATTCCACAGATTGCCTCCGGGTACTTTGGCTGGGATGAGATAATCAGGGCAATTCCGCATATGGTTGAAGACCCGTGTGCGATAGAGATAAAATACGGTCAGGGGGCAAAGCCCGGTGACGGAGGGCTGCTCATGGCCCATAAAGTCTTAAAACTAATCTCTGAGATACGCGGCGTTCCCCAGGGTGTGGATTTACCATCTCCCCCCACACACCAGACCAAGTACTCAATTGAAGAGGCCGTTGCCAAGATGATTCAGTCGATGTCAATGGCATGGGGCTTTAGAGTGCCGGTGTATCCGAAGATTTCGGGGACGCGCACGGCAAAAGCCGTCCTTAATAATCTCGTCAGAAACCCGTTTGCCGCAGGGTTGTCAATAGACGGCGAAGACGGTGGCACTGGGGCGGCATATAACGTATCGATGGACAAGATGGGGCATCCGATTGCCTCAAATCTGAGGGATTGCTATCTTGATTTGGTAAAGCAGGGCAAACAAAACGAACTCCCGCTGATAGCGGCAGGCGGTGTTGGGAAAAAGGGCAATCTGGCGGCCAACGCAGCGGCCCTGATAATGCTTGGTGCTTCAGCCGTGTCGATAGGAAAATATATTATGCAGGCCGCAGCCGGGTGTCTAGGTGATGAGAACAACCGCTGCAATGTCTGCAATATTGGGCGCTGCCCGCGTGGGATTACCACACAAGACCCGAAGCTCTACCGGCGGCTTGACGTGGATAAGGTAGCGATGCGTGTCGTAGAGGTCTACAAGGCCCTCGATACAGAGTTAAAGAAGATATTTGCCCCTTTGGGGAGAAGCACAGAACTTCCTATTGGGATGTCCGACGCAATCAGCGCAGACGACCCGGCAATTGCAGAGAGATTGAACATCAGCTACGTATGTTAAGCGAGCCAGAAAGAGAGGTTAAAGAAGACTGATATGGCAATTATAGAGATAAGAGGAAACATAGACGGCAGCCGTGTCCCTTCAAGGCTTATGGAGGAAGAGATACAAAAGGCAGTAAGGGGCGGGGCGCAGCAACTGAAGATAGTGGCCGACGGTCAGCACGGCATCGGCGGGCGCATATGGCCGCATGACAACGGCGTAAAGGTTGCCGTAGAAGGGCAGGCAGGACAGCGTCTGGGCAGCATGGGCATGTTCGGCACAGATATAATACTAAAGGGCAGCGCCTCAGACGATGTGGGCTGGCTAAACTGCGGCGCCAATATCACAGTGCTTGGCGACGTAACAAACGGCGCTCACAATGCGGCAGCCCAGGGTAAGCTCTACGTCCAGGGCGGTGGTGGCGCGCGCTGCGACACGATGACCAAACATAATCCAAAGTTCAATCCACCGGAATCATGGTATTTTAGAGACGTTGGCGATACATTTGCTGAGTTTAAGGCCGGAGGCATAGCCGTTGTCTGCGGCGTCAATCCAAGAAATCCTGAAAATATCCTGGGCTACAGGCCGTGCGTAGGGATGGTCGGCGGGGTGGTATATTTCAGAGGCAAGATTGATTCGTCATACAGTCAGGGCGATGTCAGGCTGCTTGATTTGTCAGACCAGGATTGGCAGTGGCTTAAGGAAAACTTAAAGTTATACCTTAAGGCAATAGACAGAGAAGACCATTATGATGAGCTTTCCTCGTCACACTCAGCATGGAAAAAGCTCCTGCCATACACGGCTCAGGAGAGGGCAAAGCGCAGTCCAATAAAAAAGACGATGGCAGATTTTCGTAAAGAAATCTGGGAAAATACGACAGATAAAGGGGTAGGGAAGGGCGGTATATTTGCCGAGTACGTAACGCATCCACTGACCCCGCTTCCATATATAACCACAGGGCAGGACAGGAGGTTCAGACCGGAGTGGAGAAATAGTAGGTACGCCCCGCCGTGTCAGGCTGCATGTCCCAGCGATATACCGACTCAGCGGCGGGCCGCGCTGCTTCGTGCTGAGAAGACTGATGAGGCCATAGGGCTTATTCTACAGTATTCACCGCTTCCCGCCACTGTCTGCGGCGAGGTATGCCCGAATCTCTGCATGACCGCATGTACACGCTCACATGTTGACATGCCGTTAAACATCAAAGGTCTGGGTTCGGTAAGCCTGAAGACGCAGGCCCCGAAGCCTGCTCCAAAGACCGGCAAAAAGGCTGCAGTAATAGGCGGCGGTCCGGGCGGGCTTTCATCAGCCTGGCAGCTTGCCTTAAAGGGTCACGATGTAACACTCTACGAGGCGGAGGAGAAACTTGGCGGCAAACTTGAGTTTTGCATCCCAAGGGAAAGGCTGCCTCAGGAGATTCTCACACACGAACTTGAGAGATTTAAATCAATCGGCGTCACAGTGCATCTGAAAACTAAGATTGACGCTGCTAAATTCACAGAGATACATGCCACGAACGACGCGGTGATTGTTGCTTGCGGGGCGCATAAGCCGAGGTTGTTTCCATTTCACGGCTACGAAGACACGCTAAATGCCTACGATTTTCTGCGCGGTATTAATACTGGCAAAAGGCCTGACTTCAAAGATAAGCACATAGTAATCATAGGCGCTGGAAACGTAGGAATGGACGCGGCGGCACAGGCATTCCACTGTGGTGCACATACTGTAACGGCCATCGACGTTCAGGAACCGGCGGCCTCCGGTAAGGAACTTGAAATTGCCAAATCGCTTGGCACTAAAATAGTCTGGCCAAAGTTTACTGAAAAGTTCGTAAAGGGCGAAAGAAAGATATATTTTAAATCAGACGCAACTTATCCATATGGCAGCACGTTTGAGGCCGACGAGGTTATTGTATCTATAGGAGATACGCCAATTACGGATTTCCTGCCGCAGTCTGTGCATACAGACAAAAACGGCTGGATTAAATCTGACGAGGCCGGTCACACATCAGACCCCAAGGTATTCGCAATTGGAGACGCTACGAGTCTTGGCCTTGTTACCCATGCTATAGGTCACGGTAAGAAGGCGGCAGACGCGGCACATGCCCTGCTCTCTGACCGTTCATACAACAGACCGGCGCCAAAGATGCAGATTGGTTATGCAAAGGTCAAGGACGCCTATTATGAAGAGTGCAGAGACACATCGTTTACGCCTCAGAAGGAGGCCCACAGGTGTATGTCCTGTTCCGTGTGCAGAGACTGTCACATGTGTGAGGCTGTCTGCGCTTATGGGGCAATAAGCCGAAAGGAAACCACTGACGATATAGGCTATGAGTACGTAGTAGATGACGCCCTCTGCATAGGATGTGGGTTTTGCGCCGGTGTGTGTCCATGCGGCATATGGGAGATGGCCGAAAATATATAAGGGCCGAAAATATATAGCCGAAAATATATAAGGGATGACCCAAAGTTGATTTGTCTAAAATCTAAATAAACGGGAGTATAAAACTATGGCAAGTGTGCATAAGGTACCCGGCTCACAGTGGCGGGCAATAATTGAAAGCGCGATGTATGCAAACTCTGTAAAAAAGACCAACATGAGGGAACTCTACGAGTATTCCATCAAACAGCCCGAAGTGATTGTGACGACAGAGCCGATGTATAAACCGGAAGTCTACGGGCTTCCCTCAGATGCCAAGGTGCTTGTCTCAAATGATGGTTCTATCGTGGGAAGGACGGCAAAGGCCAGACGCCTTGTAAGACAGATGGGCGCAGAGAAAGATAAGTACATGACAATCCTGCGTGAGGCCGTCTATCACTTCAATAAAAAAGAGACCTTCCTGATGGAAGGCATCGTTGGCGTACATCCAGATTTTATGCTGAGGGCACTCTTGATAAGCCCGCGTACAGATGCCAAGAATATGCTCGACTGGGCGTTTAACTTTGCCCCGTGGATGGCGCCCTGGACAGATACATACGCAAACTCACGCAAACTCGACGAACATGACATCATGGTGCTGGCAGATTCAGACTGGTCACATCCTGATTTCCCGGACGGCCTTATTATCGTTGATGAGATGCAAAACTGCATCGCCATACTTGGTCTGAGATATTTTGGAGAGCGCAAAAAGGGCACACTAACGCTTGCATGGGCAATCGGTGTGAGGCAGAACATGGTTGCCTGTCACGGCGGTATCAAAAAAGTCGGCAATAACCTGCCGGTTGCAGTCTTTGGCCTTTCGGGCAGCGGCAAATCCTCTATCACCAACAGCCCCGACCACGAAGGCACACTAAGCGCTGACGAACACGTTACTGTCATCCATGACGACGCCTTTCTCATTGATTTAAACAACAACTTCTCTGTCCCGATTGAGCCAAGCCTCTTTGACAAGACAGATGCAGTTGCGTATGAAGACCCGATAATAAAGTATTTTTATACAGCCCAAAACGTCGCCGTTACAATGGTTCCCGACGGGCAGGTAAAGCTGGTCTGTCAGGATATACGCAACAGAAATGGCCGTTGTATCAAGACCCGCGACATGTTTAATCATACGGATTACTGCGAAAAGCCGGGCAAGGTTGTATGGCTGCAAAAGGACCCGTCGCTGCCGCCCGTGTGCAAGATAAAAAACCCGTGGCTTAAGGTGGCAATGGGCGCTTCTCTGAGTACGATGAGGGCAAAGGGCGTAGAAAACGTTGACCCCAAAGAACTGGGCAGATTAGTAATTGAGCCGTTTGCCAATCCCTTCAGGGTGCATCCTTTGATGTGGGACTGCCAGCAGTTTAACAAGCTCTTTCAGTCCGGCACAGAGTGCTACATCATGAACACCCATGCCTTCGGCACAGCAGATGAGCAGATAGATATTCCCAAGACCCTGTCCCTGAAGATAATGACTGAACTGATTCGCGGCACTATCGAGTGGCGGGAGTGGAAGGCCTTTCAGGGGCTGTTAATCCCCAAAAACGGCAAGGAACTCTTCGGTGTGGATTTTGAGAAGAAGTATAAACCGTCCAGGGATAAACGCTACCTGTCATATCTCAGAGAAAGGATGCAGGATAGAATCACATTCCTTTCCAACAAGAGAGAGGCAAAGGACATGGACAGCGTCATTATAGACCCAATCGTTGCCGCCCGAACGATTATAGACAAGATATTAAGTGAAATCTAACAATTGGATATAGTCAACACACTGAGGAGTTTGACAGTTGCGGCAATTCCTATACTGTTTGCGATAACGTTTCACGAAGTGGCGCATGGGTGGGTCGCTGATAAACTTGGCGACCCGACAGCCCGCTCAATGGGCAGGCTGTCATTTAATCCCCTGGCGCACATTGACCCGGTAAACACTGTAATCCTGCCAATAGTGCTTTTTATTGTCTCTAACGGGATGTTTATATTCGGCTCGGCAAAGCCAGTCCCCGTGGATTACCGAAATCTGAAAAACCCCAGGAGGGACTCTGCCATTGTCTCAGCCGCCGGGCCAGTGATGAATATTATTCTGGCGATTGTTAGCCTGTTTATTCTCGTTCTACTTTACAATGTGCTGCCTCATATGGATTCAGATTTGATTTCGTCTAAGGTTATGCCGCCGGTGCTGCAGATGCTTCAGTACGGGGTATCTTTTAATATCTTCATTGCGGCCTTTAATCTCATCCCCATACCGCCTTTGGACGGGGGCAGAATCGCCGTAAGTATGCTGCCTCCCAGACAAGCATATGCGTATAGCAGGCTTGAGCCTTACGGGATTTACATCGTTCTCATATTGTGGATGACCGGTTTAGCAAGGATTATAATATACCCGATACAGGCATTTATCAAGTTTTTGATAAGTCTGTTTATGCTGCCATTTGGCGGTTTAATGTGAGGAGTGATATATGAAAGAACGTGTACTGAGCGGGATGCAGCCAAGCGGATACCTGCACCTGGGGAATTTCGCAGGGGCGCTGAAAAACTGGGTGCGCCTTCAGGATATATATGACTGCTTTTACTGTGTGGTCGATTGGCACGCGCTGACGAGCAATTATGCTGCCCCGGAGCCGATAGCGAAATATAAACATGATATGCTCATCAACTTCATAGCCGCAGGGCTTGACCCCAATAAGTGTACGATATTCTTACAATCTGCGGTAAAACAGCACGCCGAACTGCATCTCTTACTAAGCATGATAACCCCGCTAGGCTGGCTTGAGCGCGTACCGACATATAAAGAAAAACAGACAGAGATAAAGGACAAGGATTTAAATACATACGGGTTCCTTGGCTACCCTGTCCTGCAGGCCGCTGATATATTAATCTACAAGGCGCGGCACGTCCCCGTTGGGGTTGACCAAGTCCCGCACCTTGAACTAACGCGTGAGATAGCCAGACGATTTGAATTTCTATATGGAAAAGGCATACTGATAGAGCCGGAGCCTCTTCTTACCGAATCACCAAAGGTCGTCGGACTTGACGGCAGGAAGATGTCAAAGAGCTATGACAATGCCATATATCTCAGTGATACACCTGAGCAAATCGACAAGAAGATCAGGCAGATGATGACCGACCCGGCAAGAAAGCGAAAGACCGACAAGGGTGACCCGGAGCTATCCCCGGTCTATGCGCTGCACAAGATATTCTCATCGCCCGATGAGATGGCGCATGTTGCGGCTGCCTGCAAGACGGCAGAGATAGGCTGTATTGACTGCAAACGCATACTAATAAAAAATATCAGCAAAGAACTTGAGCCGCTCTGGAGCAAGCGTGAAGAGCTGACAGGCTCTCCATCGATGCTCAAAGATATTCTAAACGCGGGAAATAAACGAGCCGCGGCTGAGGCCGAAAAGACGATGGAGCTTATCAGAGAGGCAATGAAACTATCCTGAACTTTTCAAACATTTTTTGAGGAGGGCTGATTATGCCGATTTTTGAATACAGTTGTAATAAGTGCGACTGCGATTTCGAGATGATAGTAAATAAAAACACGGTAGTTGAGTGTGAGAAATGCGGCTCAAAAGAAGTAAAAAAGAAGATGTCCCTGTTTGGCACTGCGGGAACAGATAAGCACGTCCACAGCGGTGGCGATTGCGGCGGCTGCCACAAAAGCTCATGCAGCACGTGCTAGGTCTGCTTAATGCATATTAAGTTAACGCCGGTAGAGGGTTCTCTGGATTCCTGCTTTCGCAGGAATGACAGAATTAAGTGTTCGTTTGTCCTGTCCTATTTGACCATCCCTAACGTGCTGGATGATGGCCCCACTGTCTGGATTAAGTGTTCATTTGTCCTGTCCTATTTGACCTATCTGGAGCCAGTACCAAATTATCCCTTAAGTGTTGCCATCAATCTTTTATATCTATCATTCCTGCTTTTTTGTCTGTCATTCCTGCGAAAGCAGGAATCCAGTTCTTTGAACGGAGCTAAATATATATACAATATTTTATCAAACCATTCATGTCTTACCGCCTCTACCCTATGAAAACTCACACCAGCACGTATCTAATCGACGGCACTGCCTATATATACCGGGCATTCCATGCCATTGCTGAGCTGAAAAACTCCGCCGGATTTCCCACAAACGCCATATACGGCTTTACGGCCATGATGTTTAAATTCATCAAAGACAAGGCCCCGGATGCCCTCGCCGTAGTGCTTGACTCCCCTGAGCCTACCCACAGGCACAAGCTCTACACAGAGTATAAGGCCAACCGTTCAGCGCCCGCAGAGGATTTTATCATGCAGATAGAGCCAATCAAGGCGGTGCTTGCGGCGATGAACATTGCAGTAATCACCCTGCCCGGGTTTGAGTCTGACGACATAATGGCGGTTCTGGCAAAACGCTATGCCTCTGCCACAAATACGGTATATATCGTCACCGGAGACAAGGACCTGCTTCAGGCCGTAGATACGCATATTAAAATCTATGACCTTGTGAAAAACGTTGTCCTCGATATAGACTCAGTTATCAGCCGTCTGCGCGTCCCGCCTGTGAAGGTGCCTGAACTTATGGCGTTGACGGGCGACCAGATAGACAACATCCCCGGTGTCAGAGGCATAGGGGAGAAGACCGCCGCTGACCTGCTTAAAGACTATGATACTGTTGAGGAACTCATCGCTCACTGTAATAATATCACAAACGCCCGCCTTCGAAAGATGATAGAAGACAACATCCCTGCCATACGTCTGAGCCGTGAGCTGTCAGTGGTAAGCGCTGATGTGCCGCTTGATATACCGCTTTCACAGTTGATGATGAGGGAGCCTCATTACGATGAACTAAAAGCACTGTTTATAAAATATGAATTCACATCATTATTAAAATACATACCAGATGATTACGAGGATTTTTCATTTAATAGAGCGGTGCTTGCCACTGCTAAAGAATTCAACGAGGCATTTAGAGAAAGACCCGCCGCTGTCTCTATTAAGGCCGCGCCAGAGGGCGATGATTCATGTGCCCTGTCAATAGACGCCAATATGAGTTACAGTATAAGGCCGCCTCAGCTTGCCGCTGATATGCTTACAGACAATTCAATTGCAAAAATAGGGCACAATTTGAAATCAGACATCCATGTGTTTCACAGGCACTCAATAGGTGTCAGGGGTATTTTGTATGACACAATGGTGGCAGCAAATCTGATTAACCCAAACCGTCAGGACTATAGCCTTAGGGCGCTTGCCCTTGAGTATCTTTCGTATAAAATCAAAGGAGAAAACAAGGCGCTGGACTCAGGGCCGCTAGTGGAGGAGGCCGTAACCGCCCTCAGGCTGCAAGTGGCGCTGTCGAAAAAGATGGAGGGCACACCGCTTGCACAGTTGTATGAGAAGGTTGAGGGGCCGCTTATTTATATATTGGCGGAGATGGAGCAATGTGGGATCAGAATAGATGCTGTAAGATTAAAGGCGCTGTCGGATGAGTTGGGCGCACAGGTCTCAGCGCTTGAGAAGCGTATATATTTTCTGGCCGGAGAGGAATTTAATATCAACTCGCCCAAGCAGCTATCAGAGATACTATTTGACAAGCTCAGGCTTGCCTCAGGCAAGAAGACCAAGACGGGGCTTTCGACTGATGTCGGGGTACTTGAGACACTGGCAGAGCATCACCCGCTTCCCGCTGAGATATTACAGTATCGAACGCTGGCAAAACTAAAAAACACATATGCCGACGCCCTGCCCACGTATATAAATCCCGCAACTGGGCGGCTTCATACGACATTTAATCAGGCTGGCACATCGACGGGAAGGCTCTCAAGCAGTAATCCGAACCTTCAAAACATCCCCGTGCGCGGGGCACTTGGCGAGGCATTCAGGCGGGCATTTATAGCAGGAGAGGGGCATTATTTAGTCTCGGCGGATTATTCGCAGATTGAATTGCGGGTGCTGGCGCATTTAAGCGGCGATGAAGGGTTTATTGAGGCGTTTTCAAACGGTGCAGATATTCACACGGAGACGGCGCGCGAGGTTCTTACCGGCGCTGACGGCGTCGTAACCGGCGATATGAGGCGGCAGGCAAAGGCGATAAACTTCGGGATAATATACGGCATGTCAGCCTTTGGCCTTGCCGGGCAGCTTAAGATTCCACAGTCGCAGACGAAGCAGTACATAGAGAGATTTTTTCATCGTTATGAAGGCGTAAGCCGCTTCATAGATAGTACGATAAAAGAAACAACGACACGCGGCTATGCACAGACCATAATGGGGCGGCGCCGCCCGATAGACGGTCTGAAAAGCGGCAACAAGAACATCAGGCAGCAGGCCGAGCGCCTCGCCATAAACAGCCCGATACAGGGTTCGGCGGCAGACATAATCAAGCTCTCGATGCTCAAAGTCCACGCGGCACTGAGCAGGTTTAAGACAAAGATGATCTTACAGATTCACGACGAACTCCTGTTTGAAGTACCGGAGGCAGAGCTTGACGATGTCAGGGCATTGGTCAGGCAAGAGATGGAGGATGTCCTAACGCTCGATGTCGCGCTAAAGGTTGATATAGGGGCTGGATTGAATTGGGCAGATACTAAAGTGGAGGTGTATTTATAGAAGGAATAATTATGTATATTAGGCATTTAAGATAAGTATTTAGTTGTTTATTATATACAATAATAGATCGATAGTGTTATAAATGACAAATAATGCTCTCAAAAACCCTTATCTACAAATTCCTATGTCGGAGCTTGGGAGTAATTCTGCACTTGTGTTTTAATAAGAGAAATGCTAACCTAGTTTTATAATGACATATGCTGGGGGGATAGCGTGAATCTTAGGACTGATCATCTTGCACGCTGTATAGGCACTCTTGAGGCGTCGTATACTATGCTCTGTTCTACCGTGCCTGATACTGTCGAGTATGAAGTGTACAGGAATGCTGTGGTCAAGGGGTTTGAACTGACGCTGGAGACATCTGTTAAGCTGCTTCGCAAGGCGCTAAGGGCATACGCGATGCCCCGTGATGTAGGCTCGTGGACATTTAAGATACTCTGCGCCACGCCAGCAAGCATGGACTTCTGACGGTTGACTCCATAGAGAGATGGTTTAGATATCGTGACAATCGTAACAACACGGCGCATGACTATGGGGTGGGGTTTGCAGAGGAGACACTTGCCCTGCTGCCTGGCTTTATTATTGCTGCCGGCTCACTGGAGGCTGGGTTGAGGGAGAGGTTTTATAATGCGGGCGATTGACCAGTGCCCCTGCCGCTCAAACTTGCCGGATTGGTTGAGTACGATTGAGCGCCTGGCCTCAGAACATCTCCCAGCCGCCGACATACTTGTCTACGGCAGCCGCATCAATGGCACGGCACACGAAGGCAGCGATATTGACATAGTAGTGCGTAATCCGTCTGTTGAGGGAAAGCCATTTGATGATTTGTACGCCCTGCGGGAGGCCATATCTGGCAGCGACATCCCTGTACTGGTTGATGTGCTTGACTGGGCAAGAATCCCTGCTGACTTTCGTGAAGAAATACAGAGGTGCCACAAGGTTTTAAAAAGGGGGAATACGGCTGATAAGCAACTGAAGCGATGACAGATACATTTGAAATTCATAATGCTGCCCTGACGAGCTCAAGGCATTGGTCAGGCAGGAGATGGAGAATGTCCTAACGCTTGATGTCACGTTAAAGGTTGATATAGGGGCTAGGTTGAATTGGGCAGAGGCCCATTGAGCCTCGATTTATTAATCGTTTTTAATCGGAGTTGCGATTGGGAATTCCTCGATGGCTGATTTAGAAACCACTGGTAGGGTCTGTTAACTAAACTGTGTCAGGCCCGGTTTTAGCCCTTAACATCAATGTCCAATAGTAACCTCCCCTCGAA
>JAMOAZ010000055.1:0-21551 GCA_039908505.1 Nitrospirota bacterium | reverse complement strand
CCGTAGATGGGGTGCAGGGGACAAGTTCCCTGCCGGGAGTTTGAGGGCAGAGCCCTCATTCTTCAAGTTGGTTCTATGAGGGCTGTTTATGCGTTTGTATTTAAGGGTCGGCGATAAGGTAATACACATTAACTCTGCGACATGGGGAATGGGCGAGGTTGTCGAAGAGAGACACTCTGTTCTTGCTGGTGGGTTTTGTTTTGTCAGGATAAGTTTTGAAGACGGGCAGGACAGGTCGTTTATTAATGACCTCGATAATCAGTGTTGCTGCTACTATGCGGGCATTCGTGTGATATACTAGACTATGCGCGGCTCTTCTGAATTAAGATTCTCGTCGTTAGAGACCCCGATTGGCCTGGTTTATGTCGTCTCAGACGGGGCGTCTGTGGTAGAAATTGCCTTTGAGAGACCACCATACCCGGAAGGACATGATGCCGGTGACTGCGCCATAACACAACTGAAAGAGTATTTTAAAGGTGAGAGATTTGTCTTTGATGTGGCAATAAATCTGGCTAAGATTTCCACATTTTACACGGCAGTATACAGGGCGCTGAGGGAAATCCCATACGGCACTGTGTGTTCGTACAAGGAATTGGCCGCAATGGCAGGCAGCCCCTCAGCAGCCAGGGCCGTCGGGCAGGCTATGAGCCATAACCCCATACCAATTATCCTGCCCTGCCACAGGGTAATTGCCTCAGACGGCTCACTGGGCGGCTATACAGGGGGCATTAGTATCAAGGAGAAGCTGCTTGCCCTCGAAAGACAATATACAGGCGGAGTGAAACGGCATGGATGCAGATTCGCTTGAGAAACTAATCGGTAAGGCCGCAGGCAGACATATTAACCTTACGATTACAGACAACTCTACAAGCATGTTATCTCACAGGCATACTGTTAATGGGGATGTCAATGTCCGCATTCACCGTATGTTTTTGGACGCCGGGGCTGAGGTAATCGAAGAGATCGCAGAGTTTGTTAAAAACCGGAGGAGAAAGACCCCGCTGATTCGGGAGTTTATCAGGAATAACTCTGTCAGCCTTGACAGATGCTCTAAAAGGCGTACTGTAATTGACCCTGAAGGGAAATATCACAATCTCAAACGGATTTATGATGCCCTGAACGAAGAGTATTTCGATAGACGTCTGTCCTTTGACATCACATGGGGCAGGAGGCAGACCAAAACCGCTTATCGAAAAAGACGACTTGGAAGCTGCGACACCACAGACAACGTAATAACAATACACCGGGCGCTTGACAGGGCTGCCATACCGCGATATTTTGTCGAATATGTGGTCTACCATGAAATGCTTCATGCGGCACTTGGTATACGGCTTATAAACGGCAGGCGCTCCATTCACGGCAGAGATTTCAAACTCAGGGAAAGGCTCTTCAGGGATTTCGACAGGGCAGTAAACTTCCTTAAATATAAGTTTTAGAGATTATTAGCTATGGCAGTCTTTTACTTTATAGCAGTAACACAAAACGCAGGCCCGTGAGGGTGTGAAGTGTGGTCGAAACCAATTTGAAAACTTCCATATCCGAAGTGCTTTAAACACATAAGTACATCCTCTCTGGTCATCCAATAGCTGTACGTGGCGCTTCCACCGCAGAAGGAAATACAATCGAGGGCGGTCTGATAGTAGTACTTATAGAGGATGTGTGAAAACCCCATGTATTCGCTCTCCATTGAACCCGCTCCGTTGAAATGCTCGAAGGCCGTCGGGTTTTCTTCGATAAACGTCTTATCGTAGTAGTGTGTCCATAGCATCACCTTGTCTGATACCCTGGAGATCAGATATATTAATTCGGCGGGGTTTATCATGTGATAGAGAACACCGCTTGCTATGCAGATGTCGAACTTGTCTGAGGTATTTTTTAAATAGTCGATAAAATTACCAAGCATGAAGTGAGAATTTCTCATGTCGTATATCTCTTTCACAATGAGACATTTTAGAAACGAACGGGTATTCATCTCTATAGCAAGTATGTAGTCGGCGTCCCTTTTATCCATCATATAAGTATGTGCCGCTTCGTAAGGGCCAAGTTCAAGGATTCGTAATCCCTTAAAACTCCCGAGCTGCTCCTCCGTCCAAGGGATACGGGCATCGTCGAAGAGTGGTTTGTCTCCTGCTGTAATCCCCTCGCCTGGCAGCTTTGACAACCACTCACCCTTAAATATATCTATGGCTGTTTGATGGGTTGGGGCAGCGTTAATGTATTCGTCAAGGATGTTCATCGGGGTGGGCTAGCCGATATGAATGGCGTGCACAGGGCAGTTTTCCTCTGCCGCCTCGCAGCAACCGGCGTATTCGCAGGCATCAGGGTCAATAATTTGGGATTTGCCGATGGTCTCGTCAACAAAAAAGACCGCCGGACATATCTCCTCGCACCTGCCGCACCCTATACAGGTATCTTCGTCAACTTCTACGTGCATTAACTACAGTATAACATAAAGGCTGCACACATAGCACAAGATTTTTTGCCTGATAATTCATGATAAAAATGATAATTTGACGGCTTTACTTTTATGAATAAATATTTTTATACTTAGAGCACGTCCGTTTCGATTTGGTTCATTCGAGTAAATATGTGTCAAGGGAGATATACAGATGAACTACGAATTCATTAATCCATTTATTGAGGCAACAGTAAATGTCATCCAGACAATGGCGCAGACTGAGGCAACACCGGGGCAGCCTGTTGTTAAGACCGACCGCATGGCCAGGGGTGAAGTAAGCGGCATCATAGGAATGGCAGGGGAACAGGCCAAAGGTTCTATGTCTATTACGTTTTCAGAACCGGCTATCCTTGATATCGCCAGTAAAATGCTTGGAGAGAATGTTGAAGTACTAGATGAGACCGCAGCAGACGCAGTTGGTGAAATTACGAATATTATCACAGGCGGGACAAAAAAGCTTCTTATTGAAAAGGGATATAAGTTTGAACTGGCAAGCCCGTCAGTAATTATAGGGAAAAATCATATGATCATGCATCAGACGAAGGCCCCTGTAGTGTTACTTCCGTTTAGCACGAGTGCCGGGGATTTTTTCGTAGAAATATGTTTTAACAATCTGTCTTTCGACTAAAATTGAATAATTCAGCGGCTAACCAAACGCCGGAGAAAAAGCCCCCCTGGAGGTGCAGGTTCCCGGAGAGCGAACAGACGCTGCCGTGGCTGTCCATGCTCCTTGATGCCTACGCGATTATTGACAAGGGGGTTGCTCATGCTATAAAAAAAGAGATTAATAAACATAAAACACCCCTTGCATGTAAAAATAACTGTGACAGTTGCTGCCGTACACATACGGATATCCCCGTATATCCTCACGAGATGACCGGTATCTACTGGTTCGTTGCCGAGCAGATGCCCCAGACAGCGCGCACAGCGTTACGAGGTCGTATTCTCAGCCCGCCAACTGACGCCTCATGTCCTTTTCTTATAGATGCCTCATGTTCCATTCATCCTCTTCGCCCCACCGCTTGCAGGCAGTTCAATGTCTTTAACAAGCCGTGCGCCGAGGGTGAAGACCCTTTTTTCACACGGAGAAAAGACGTGCTGACCCCAATTCAGGAATTTACTGACAAGGCATTTTACACCGTGCTGCCTTTTTACGGTATAACCGCTGAGTCAGAGAAAAATAAAGCAATAAAAAGCAAAATCATCCATACACAGGCTAAAAATCTAAAAGCGCTCAAGTGGTTTGCCCTGCTTAAGGCTATGGACGATTTCGACAACCGGCAGTAGAGTGACCCTAACGCTCCTGTCCTTTGGCCTTATTATATTTACCGGCGTTGTCTTCAGGCGTTTATATGCCGAATCGGCTGCCTCGGTACGGGGTTCGATAAATCTCTGCGTCTTTAATGTCTTCCTGCCTGCTATGTGTCTTACAATATTTTATACGGCTAAGATTGATGCCGAAGCTCTGCTTGTGCCGCTTACTGCCGCCATCACTATCGGCGTCTCTTTGGCCGCTGCCTTTATCGTTTATATCCCGCTGTCCAGACGTATGGGTCTGCCTAGCAGTGAAACAGGCATTCTTATTATTGCATCAGCCTTTGGCAATGTTACATATCTTGGCCTTCCAATTATTATAGAACTCTATGGGGCGGGTGCAGCGAAGTATCCTATTTATTATGACCTAATTGCCACAACGCCAATATTGTGGATTGCCGGGGCGCAGATAGCGGGCAGGTTTTCCTCATGCCCCAATGCTGCACCCACGCTGGGCGGCTCACTTAAGATAATTGCCCAACTGCCGCCTCTGTGGGGATGTATTGCCGGGGCGGCGCTGCAAGCGGTTCATGTTCCAGTGCCGGATTTTGCACTAAAGGCCCTTACGATGCTTGGTGGGCTTGTCACACCTCTTATGCTTTTCAGTGTTGGCCTTGCAATCAGTGTCCCTAATGTTAAACATGCTGCGGTATCAGCCCCTGCGGCAGTGATTAAATTAGTCATTTCGCCTCTTGTGGGGTTTGCTGCTGCGAGGTTCCTTGGGGTTCAAGGTGTTGCATTAAAGGCGTGTGTCATAGAGGGGGCTATGCCTACAATGGTATTGTCTTTACTTATAGCAGACAGGTTTAATCTCAGTGCCCCGCTTGCCGCCTTTATGATTGTTATCACAACGACGCTGTCTTTCACCGTGCTTCCGGCAGCCGCACTTTTTATTTCGGGCATATAAATTGGGATATAAATTATTGAATTAGTTTCTCAGCTATGCTAAAATACTAGACCTGTATGACTAACCCTATGTTAAATCTGAAGGGATTAGTTTGTTGTAAGTGTGCATTAGGAGGGCAGCAGTCTTGATCAAAAGAGTTCAGGTAAGTCAGCTTGAGCCGGGGATGTTTATTTGTGACCTTAACTGTAATTGGATAGAGCATAATTTCTTATTCAGTAAGTTCAAGATAGACAACCCTAAAGATATTCAGAAGATTCAAAGCATGGGGATAAAAGAAGTCTCCATAGATACATCTAAGGGACTGGATGTGCTGTCTGCCCCGTCTGCTGCGCAAGTCAAGAAAGATATGGATGCTAAATTCCTGAAACAGATTGAGGAATTAGCAGAACCCTTGCGTGAAGTTCCATTAATAGATGAAATAAGAACAGCTAAGCTTATTCGGGCAGAGGCAAAAGAGACCATAAAAAATGTCCTCACAGACGTAAGGCTTGGCAATCAAATATCAATCGAAAGTGTGCAGAAAATAGTCCCAAGAATGACCGACTCCATATTCAGGAACAAGGACGCACTCCTCGGCCTAAGCAGAATAAAAAGCATGGACGAGTATCTATTTTTCCACTCCGTCAGCGCCTGTGTGCTGATGGTATCCCTAAGCCATTCCCTAGACCTGACACGGCAGGAAATGGACGACATAGGCATGGGCGCCCTCTTGCACGACATCGGCAAGGTGAAGGTACCTCCTGAAATACTCAACAAGCCCGGAAAACTGACAGACGATGAGTTTGGTAAGATGAAAGACCATGTCACTTATGGCTATGAAATCCTTAGAAAGATTCCCAACATACCAGAGACCGCTATTTTGGTTACCCATCAGCACCACGAGCGCTTCGACGGCACAGGATACCCGAATAAGCTAAAGGGAGACGAGCTTTCGATCTACGGCCAAATGGCAGCCATTGTCGATGTTTACGACGCCCTTACGTCAGACAGGTGTTACCACAAGGGGATGCAGTCTACCGATGCACTGAGAAAAATATTCGAATGGAGCCAATTTCATTTCAATCCAATAGTTGTGCAGCACTTCATCAGGTGTGTAGGTGTCTACCCTATAGGCACATTAGTCAGGCTTGATGACCAGCGGCTTGCCGTAGTTATTGGTTCAGGGAAAAGAAGTCTTTTACATCCTACGGTGCGTGTTATCTTAAACATTAAAAACAGGGCCTTTTTGAGGCCGCTTGACATAGACTTGTCCGACACTAAGACCATCTGCAAGATAATCTCCTGGGAGTCACCGGCAGATTATGACATAAACCCGTTCGAATATACAGACTTATTGAGATAACTCTTCACCAGATAACACTTCATAGGTGGCGCTGCGTTCAACCGGCTCTTTTTGTGCGCGCGTGATCAGGTGAATCATTTGCTCAGTTGTAAGCATCTCGGCTGATGACGCACCGGCGCTGTGGGCAATTTTCTCTTCTATTACTGTGCCGTCAATGTCTGTGGCGCCGAAGTACAGGGCTATTTGGCATATCTTCTCTCCAAGCATAATCCAGTATGCCTTGATGTGCGGGAAGTTATCGAGGACTATACGGCTGACCGCTATTGTCTTAAGGTCGTCTATGCCGGAAGGCGTTACATCTGCTACACTGGCAACAGGCTGGTATGAAAGAGGAATAAATGCCTGAAACCCCCCAGTACGGTCTTGCAGCGCCCGCAGCGCCATGAGGTGGTCAACCCTGTCGCCGAAGGATTCGATGTGACCGTAGAGCATTGTGGCGTTTGTCTTAATGCCAAGCGTGTGGGCGGCCTCGTGGATTTCAAGCCAGCGTGCAGCGGGGATTTTCTCCGGGCAGAGGCGCGTGCGGACACTTTCATTAAATATCTCAGCCCCGCCGCCTGGCATCATATCAAGCCCGTGTGATTTCAACTCAGCAAGCGTACCCTGAAGCCCCAGCCCGCTTAGTTTCGTAAAATGGTCAACTTCGACGGCAGTAAATGCCTTAATCTGAACGCGGGGGTACTGTATCTTAATCTTTGAAATCAGGTCGAGATAATAACTAAACGGCCAGTCGGGATGAAGGCCGCCGACGATGTGCAGCTCGTTAAATGGTGAGTGCGTGGAGGTCAGCTTTGTAAGTATGTCGTCAATGGTCATCGCATATGCGCCGTCCTGCCCCGTTGAACGGCTGAATGCGCAGAACCGGCACCGGTTGACGCATATGTTTGTCGGGTTAATATGGTGGTTTCGCGTGTAGTAGACCTTCTTGCCGTGGCGTTGCTCTGCGGCGAAGGCGGCAGCCCTGCCTGTGTCAAACAGGTCATCAGAGTTAAAAAGCCCCAGCGCGTCGTCCCTGCCAAGACGCTCCCCGCCATAAACCTTATCAAGCACATGTAAAGGCATGGTTTATTCTAACATATACAGATGGGTTTCATACACATGTTAAATTTATTACACATGTGATATATATTTTACCTATTGACAGCATGACGGTGACAACTGTTATCCTTAACCTACAGTTAATACAATCTAATATATTTTTTAAACCCCATGAGTGTTAAACTCACACCGGATAACGCAGTAGTATTGTGAAAACTGATATGATAAACAGCGAAACCCAGGATAAGCGTATTATAAGTTATTTAAATACGCCGCGTTTGATAGCTGTTATTATGATAACCACAATAGCATTGTCAGTCATTACAGCCTCCTGGACAAAAAACAGGATGATAAGAAAAATCAGTGGAGAGATCGTAGTGCGTTTAAATACATACAACAGTTATTTGTTAGACAGGGTAAACAACTACAGCATCTACACTAAATTGTTATCAGAACGTCCTCATATCATAGAATACTTAAAGTATCCCCCTGATGATAAAAATGAAAAAATTCAAAATGAGATGAACGAATACTTATTGAAGTTCAATGATTCTATCGGTGCCTCTGTTGCTTATATAATTAATAAGAACGGTATTACTGTCGCTTCAAGCAACTATAAAGATGCCAGCAGTTTAGTAGGCAAGAATTTGGGGTTCAGAGAATATTTCAAGAATGCCATGAACGGGATACCAGTTGAGGACATAGCCGTCGGCGTTGTAACAAAGATACTCGGTTACTATAGGTCACATCCGATAAGGGATGCCAATGAGATAATCGGGGTTGCCGTGATAAAATATGATGTAAACGTAGCTTCTCATAACAGCACACATAGAGAAGAGATACTGATTATTGAGGACGACCATGGTGTTATTTTTCATACCAATGATAAGCGGTATCTCTACCACACAAGACACAAGCTATTGGAAGATACCTTAAAAATGTTAAAAGACACGAAGTCGTATGCCAGCGAGCCATTGCCGCCATTGCCAATTGTTAATGAATCAGAAAAAAATGGTATACACCTCGTTACACTCCGCCACACGCAGCAGGCAGGGGAGAAATACACGGACAAGGAATATATGATTGCAGGGACACATGATAATAGTACTGTTTGGAATACGCATTTTCTTTTTGAACTTTCTGAAGCAGGGCAGGAGATAAAGAAGAATGTCTTCTTAGTAATATCATCGATGTTTGTGCTTTATTTGATTGGTGCATTTCAAATTCATAGAGCTAAATCAGGACGAAGATTACAGGAAAGCTATAATGATGTGCTAGAGCAAAAGGCTCTGTTATTGGAACAAAAGGCTATTGTTGATAAACATGTAAAAGAGCAGGAAACCATTAACTCCGTTCTGAGACTGTCGTTGTCGTCTGAATCCCTTGAGGTACACCTGCAAAGGAAATTAGATGTTCTTTTGGCACATATTCAGAGTTCTTTAGAACCCAGAGGGTGTATTTTTCTTTATGATGAGAAACTTAACGTCCTTCAACTTGCTGTACAACATGGGTTTAGTGATGCACATATTGCGGCGTGTACAGTTGTACCGTCTGGGGAATGCCTGTGCGGGTTGGCAGCCTCTACGAAGGAAATAGTGTTTTCCAGTAATTGTAGGGACAGCAGACACACGATTTCTTACGATGCTATGCCCGAGCACGGTCAGTATTGTGTGCCAATTGTTTCAACAGACAAACAGACAGACCGGCTGTTGGGAGTAATCACTGTCCACGTGCCATCGGGGTACGAACGAAATGTTGAAGATGAGGTATTTTTTAAAAATATTGCAAGTATTATTGCCAGCGTGATTTTGCGAAAACAAGAACTTCAGCTCATAGAGCTGGACAGGACGGAGTCTCTGACTACCCTGGCGGCAGGCATAGCGCATGAGATAAATAATCCATTGTCTTTTATTAAAGCATCTGTAAGCTCCATCCAAAGAAATCTATCTAAAGTTGAGCAGTTCATAAAACAATGCGGAATACTTCAGCAGCCCCCATCAGATGAAGAATTATCTCAGCACCTCAACTCAGTCTCTATGATGAATACGAAAATCACTACGTCTAATAAGGGTATCGAGAGAATTATGGAGGTCGTCAACGGGTTGAGGACATTTTCACGTCTCAACAAATCTGACGTAGAGGAAGTGGATATTAATAAGTGTATCGACGAGGCATTATCGCTATGTGTAGACAACAGGGTGACAATCCTAAAGGAATACGCGCAGTTGCCACCGTATCTTTGTGAATCACGTGCGATAAATCAATGTCTCTACCATATACTGCAAAATGCCTTTCAGGCGGTTCAGGCGGTTAAAGACACCGGCACTCAACAGTCAACAATACGAATCGTTACTTCGCAGGCAGGTACAGAGGGCGAAATAGTTCAAATAAGAATAGAGGACAACGGAATAGGAATGTCTGAGGACGCTGTGAAGCGGGCATTTGTACCTTTCTTTACGACAAAAGAAGTAGGTTCAGGCAAGGGCCTGGGGTTGTCTATGGTGGAGGGGATAATATCGCGACATAACGGCACAATTAAATTAGAAAGTATAGAAGGCGATGGTACTATAGTGACGATAAGCCTGCCTATTGTTCAAAATAAGATGTTTTTATAAGTAGTAGTCAGTTGCAAAATGAATAAATATGCCCTGTTTATGTTCGACCTTAAAGAATGGATTCCTGCTTTCGCAGGAATGACACCCCGCCCGGAGGCCGGAATTACAACAGAATGTCGTCTTTCCTTATCTGTCATTCCCGTGAAAACGGGAATCCAGGATGTTGCAGGTACAAAGAGCTACAGCATTTTGCAATTGGCTCAGTAGTCAGAAAACCCGAGATTGACGCAGTTTGTTAAAACGGGCCATCAATGTGCCCGCTGGTCCTTGCAGTCTTTTGACTTAACACATATGATAAGCGGGCAGTTTTTACAGACATCGGCGCCGGGGAATGTATCGCCTGGTCTTGTAATCGAGGAGCTTCCGTGTAGTGTTTTCCTGTCAAGTAGCCGCTGGGTTGTCAACGCTATGTGCCTGCCTGGAATCATAACATTTATTTCCCCACGCTCGGTCTTCCCTGAGTTATAACTACCGCTGCACGCCGTTAACATATTTAACGTGTTTTCGTTGTAAGAAAATACACACCCGCCGCAAGCCGCTGAGTTCATAGTCAGAGCAGGTCTCAAAGGATGGACATCCAGCGCAGCCATGTAGTCAACAACCAGATGGTACGCCTGCATATTGTCACAGTAAAAATGCACAACATCCGGCGCAAAATACGAATCTGCAAGGGGCGATACGACAAAGGCCTTCATCTGCCCCTCCGGCAGTCGAGACTTGGTTTTCAGGAATCTCTCGGCCTGTTCTATGTTTTTGGTATATTTCAAATGTGTTTTGATTTCAGCGTCATCCATAGGTTTCCATCCAAATACATAATGCGCGTTTGCACAACCTACGGTCTCCTTTGTCCCCAGAATCGTCTGCCCTTTCATTCTTGGTCCGATTTCGAATTGACAGAAGGTTATTGGATGGACCGGCACGTGATAAGTACAATTGTTTTTAAAATCCTTGAGTTCCGCGTCACTAAAAATAAATTTAATTGCAATTGGCAAGTGCATAAGCCTAAGCTCTTCCATCAGTGTGTGTTGTATCTCTTTGTAGTTCACGGCGGTACCTCCAGTGTTTATTCGCCAATTATAGTACATCAAATGTCATGGGGCAGTAAAGCTAAAACTGGAAATAATAGGCCATGTTACCCATCAGGGCAAATTCACAACATCTCCCCAATCAACATTGCACAATCAGCGTACTACTTTTAATTCAGCCCAAATGTTACAATACCGACCATGTGGATTGCAATAAATTCCTGTATTCAAATAAACCTGAAGAGGTGATAATCTCCATTCTGTGCAATTATCAAAAGAAAGGTGTTAAAATATTTGTAAGTGAGATATTGAGTCGGCTAAGAGAGCTGGTGACAGAAGAAACACTCCGTGGCAAGTACATAAAGCAGGTGGAAGTGTTGTCGCAGTTGAGGGATTTGCAGGACGATGTATGTAAGGAGGCAGAGGCAATGGCAATAATGTATGATATGGAGAGAGACGTAAGGTTCAAGCAGGGATTGGCCGAAGGGCAGCGCAAGGGTCTACTTGAAGGGCAGCGTGAGGGGAAACGTGAGGGCTTGCTTGAAGGGATTGAGTTAGGGCTTGAGCTTAAATATGGATCGTCCGGGCTTGAACTGATGGATATGGCAAGGGTAGTGGACTCTGTTGATAAGTTGGAAGCGCTTAAAAATCTTATAAAAAAGGCCGGCTCGTTGGATGAACTGAGAGGGTTTTTAAGGGAAAACATATAATTAGTGACACCCGCTGGCTTGAGAGGGGCTTACACTGCCCATAGCTACTGCACTAGTGGGTGCTTGGTCGGCTTCCTGCACTTATGATTGTTGATAATAACTCGTGGGCTAAGTTTAAAATCTCCGTTACCAGGTACTTTTGTAATGCCCTGGTGCTGAAGCTGCTTATCGTGCTGATAGTGGCTGCCTCGGCGTTTTCATTTTTTGAGAAACTCAGCAGCTATTTAATAATCAGAGTATTTATCGAAATGACCTCCTCTGCCAACATCACACCAAAGATTTACTTTCATGACGAAAACGGTAAGATATCAGATGATAACTCCGTCTCAGCAAGCCTTAATGCCACAGACGGGTTTAAAATCGTAAAGTTTAAAATCCCCAAAAATGTTCAGAAAATTACGGCCTTAAGTCTGCTTTTAGGTGAGGGTGAGGGCGTTGTAGCAATTAAAAGCATTCGAATGAAGACATTGTTTAAAGAGTATAAGTGGTCACCGGAGGAAATTTACAGAGATTTTACCCCCAATGAAAACATCGTCAGGCGTCAGGTCACCGAAGGTGCATTGTTCGTATATTCGATAAACTATCCACCGTATTTAACAAACTGGCACATTGTCAGCGCGTTTGACGACCTCGTCCGCTCGATGGATAAACGGTTTCTGTCAACCGTGTGTGTCATCATATTTGCCGTCCTGTGTCTTGTGGTTTTGATGTTTGTGCAATTACCAAAGATTGAATTATACTGTAATGCCAACGTTTTCACTTCTTTAGTGTTCGTCATATTTATAAGTCTGCCGATATTAAGCACCTTCCTTGCAATTACCTATCCTGTGAATATCAGCGAACAGCGCTCACTTGCTTCAAATCCCAAACTATCCATAAAAAATCTGGCTAAATTCCCCGCGCAATATACACAGTACTTTGAGGATAACTTTGGATTCAGAGATATGTTTATCAGATGGAATAACCGCTTTAAAGTGACAGTACTAAAAACATCCCCCATCCCTCATCAGGTGGCTTTCGGTCACGACGGCTGGCTGTATATGACCGCCATAGATACTATCGAAGACTACAGAGGCAACGCGCCTTTCAAAAAGGAGGAGCTGGTTAAGATTACGGGAACCCTTCTGGCAAGGCAGCGTTGGCTTCGTGAACGAGGCATTGACTACTACCTGCTTGTCCCGCCAAATAAGGAAACAATCTATCCAGAATATCTGCCAGAGTTTATAAACAAGGTCAGCAGCACAACCAAACTCGACCAACTGATTACACTAATGGACAACACTACATTCAAGATTATTGACCTGAGAGACGCCATCTTAGAGGCAAAAAACAATAGCAGGTTGTACTTTAAGACAGACACTCATTGGAACTCCTTCGGGGCATTCCAGGGGTATCAGAAAATTATCAATGCCCTGGGAAAAGACTACCCGCAGCTTGTCCCTAAGCCAATTTCAGATTTCAAAGTCACCGCTGGCACCAGAGGGGCTGGCGACCTTTACAGGCTCATATCTGTTGCCGACCTTTTTACAGACGATGAGGTGATTTTTACGCCTGTAACTCCATTCAAAAGCAAAGACGCTGCCCCCGGCAACTATGTCCACACTTACAGAACCCCTACAAATCCCCTTATCGTCAGAGAAGTAGATGACGGAAGGCTGCCGAAAGTCGTTGTCTTCAGGGATTCCTTTTTCATGCATCCTTTGGACTTCTTTGCCGAGCATTTCAGGCGTAGCGTCTATGTATGGACGATGACATTCGATACAGATATTATCGAAAAAGAACATCCGGACATAGTCATCACTGAAATCGTCGAGAGGAATCTCTACACGCTAAAAGACGCTAACAGGCCGTAAGATATTAGGGAACTACGGGGAGTAAGTCTAAACCAGTTGTCTCGTCAAGACCGAACATGATGTTCATGTTCTGAACGGCTTGCCCTGAGGCACCCTTAACAAGATTGTCTATGGCGCTTATGACAATCAGTGTGCCGTTTTCAGAGATTGCTATGCCAAGCTGACATATGTTCGTGCCGCGGACATTTCTTATATCAGGGTATTTCCCCATCGGCAGTACATCGACAAATGGTTCGTCTTTATATACGCTCACATAAATCGAATGGAGTTCGCCCAAACCCCCTGATCTAATTGTGTGCTTGAGCGGTGCATAGACTGTGCTTAACATGCCGCGCGAAACGGGCAGCAGATGTGGCGTGAAGGTAACATTAACGGCGCTGCCAGCAATGCAGGACAGTTCCTGCTCAATCTCCGGCGTGTGTCTGTGCGCGGCTACACCATAGGCCTTAAAGCCTGATTCGATTTCGCAAAACGAATATGCAGCTTCGCTTTTCCTGCCAGCGCCGGAGACGCCGGATTTTGAATCTATAACAATATGCTCAGTATTTATGATTCCCTGCCTCAACGCTGGCAGCAGGGCAAGTATCGCAGTCGTGGGGTAACACCCGGGATTGGCGATTAGTGATGCGTTCTTGATTTCCTCGCGGTAAAGCTCCGGCAGGCCATAGACCGCATGTTTCAGCGTATCTGGAAACCTATGATTTGCCTTATACCACCGCTCATAGAGCTGCGAGTTCCTGAGCCGGTAATCGGCAGAGAGGTCTATTACCTTTTTCCCACGGTTGTGGAAAAACTCTACCGCCTCCTGAGAGGCCGAGTGCGGCAGGGCAAGAAAGAATATATCCCCCTTGTCAAGCAGTGCATCCCTGTTGAGAGGTACAAACCGTACACCCTTATATGTGTAAAGATATGGGAAGAGTTCAGTGACTTCCTTACCGGCTGACTGCTCAGACGTAACAGCGGTAATCTCTACCTCTGGTACGTGCTTAAGTATCCTCAGCAGCTCGCTACCGGTATAGCCGCTTGCCCCACAAATGACCGCTCTAATCTTCGTCATAATCTGCAGCCGCCGCCCGCCTTATGAGGCCGGAGGGCGAAACGCACATTATCTCTTGGAGAACTGGAAGCGTTTTCTGGCGCCTTTCTGACCATACTTCTTACGCTCTTTCTCTCTTGGGTCACGCGTAAGCAGACCTTCTTTTTTTAGCTTAGGTCTGAGGTCAGAGTCCGAGTTGATAAGTGCTATAGAGATACCGTGCCGTACTGCCCCTGCCTGCCCGGCCGGGCCACCGCCGTGTACGCTTGCCGTAACATCGAGTTTTCCTACCATGCCGGTCACTTCAAGCGGTTGATTTATCATCATACGCAGCGTCTCTCTTGGAAAATAAGCATCGATAGGTCTGCTGTTAACGGTTATGTCGCCTTTGCCTTTTTTTAATATTACACGGGCTACCGAGGTCTTTCTCTTGCCGGTTGCCGTGTATCTAATCTCTGCCATTTAAATCTCCTCACGTTATGTCATGTTATATTGCATGATACTGTATTGCTTTATGCCTCTGTTTTTATATCTATTTAATTTCTCTACTTAATATCTAGGGCCTCCGGCTTTTGAGCCGCGTGCGGGTGCTTGGCGCCTTTGTATATCTTGAGTTTCTTTATCATAGCCCTGCCAAGCCTGTTCTTCGGGAGCATTCCCCAGACGGCAGCTCTGACCAGCTTGTCAGGTTGTCTTTGCAGCCTGTCCTTTGCGGTTTCTGATTTAATGTTGCCAATGTAGCCGGAATGGTGGTAATAGACCTTGTCGTTGAGTTTATTACCCGTCAGTTTTATCTTTTCAGCGTTGACAACGATAATAAAATCGCCCGTGTCTACATTTGGCGTGAATATCGCTTTGTTTTTACCCCTGAGATATATGGCTATTCTCGTTGCTAGCCGCCCAAGCACCTTGCTCTGTGCGTCTACTACGTACCATTTCCTCTCGTGTTCGTCTTTCTTCATAAACTTTGTCTTCATCAGCCCTTCACCCTCTTCATTTTCTCCTTCCTTAAGTTGCACTTGTCTCAGCGGTTACTGCAACTTTACCGGCTTGTGTATATTCACCGTTTTGCCCACCGCATAACACAATGTCAGTTAAAGTAAAATAATTACGCCGGTATTGTCAATATCCTTTTGACAAGTTTATAAAATTTATTTTAGAATACTATCTTTAATTTAGCAGTTGAGCGATGGGGTGTCGACAAACGGCAAGTCAGGAGACTTTGGATCTCCCATCTGGAGGTTCGAATCCTCCCACCCCAGCCAGCGGCAGCCGTCAGAGGACTGGTAAGCCGGTTCATTGACTATAAGGAGAACATTAACTATGCTCAAGGAAATGAAGCTCATTACGGGAAACTCAAACGTCGGGCTTGCCGAGTCAGTAGCGCAGTACCTGGACCTTAAATTAGTCAGCACCCTTATAAAGAGATTCGGCGACGGGGAAATATCTATCCAGGTCAATGACAATGTCAGAGGATCAGATATCTTTGTCATTCAATCCACATGCGCCCCTGTAAACGACAACGTGATGGAGTATCTGCTCCTGGTGGATGCCCTTAAGCGTGCCTCTGCCGGAAGAATAACCGCTGTAATTCCGTACTACGGCTATGCACGCCAGGACAGGAAGGTGCAGCCGAGGGTGCCGATTTCCGCAAAACTGCTGGCAGATTTAATTGCTGTTGCTGGTACTCACCGTGTACTAACGATTGATTTACACGCTGGGCAAATACAGGGATTTTTTAATATCCCAGTAGACCATCTCTATGCCATCGTACTGATTTTGGAACATATAAAGAAGTCGTATCCTGTTGACAATCTGGTGATAGTAGCCCCGGACGCCGGAGCTGTGGAGCGCTCCAGGTCGGTTGCCAGGCGACTGAACTGCTCTATGGCTATTATAGATAAACGCAGAGAGCAGGCAAACGAGTGTAAGGCAGAAAATGTCATCGGCGATGTAGGCGGTAAAGATGTCCTAATCCTCGACGACATGATAGACACGGCAGGCACCACCGTGCAGGCCGCTCAGATACTTAAAGCAAACGGCGCCCTTAAGGTATATGCGGCATGTACACACCCCGTACTTAGCGGCCCTGCCATTGAGAGAATCAATGACTCGGTAATCGAACAGGTCATTATCACAAACACTATCCCGTTGGATGATAAAAAAAGCAAATGTAAAAAACTCGTAGTCTTAAGCGTAGCCTCATTGCTTGGTGAGGCCATTAAGAGAATACATGATGAGTCGTCAATCAGTTCACTATTTAAATAATAACTGTTGGAGGAAACATAAATGGAAAAAGCAACATTAACAGCAAAGGTAAGAGACACAAGGGGGAAGGGCGCTGCGAGGACCCTCAGGAGGGCTGACCTCATCCCATCGGTCATATACCGCAAGGGTGTGGCAGAGCCTATTACCCTGCCGCGCAAGGAGCTGGTTAATTTTATTAACTCGCTGGCCGGAGAGCAAGTCCTTGTTAATCTGGCGTTTGCCGATGGTTCGGCCAAGCTTGCCATTATGAGGGACTATCAGACTGACCCGATTAAGGGTGAACTCCTGCACGCAGACTTCTACGAGGTATCGCTTAAGGAGGCAATCAAGGTAAGCGTTTCCGTGGTACTTACAGGCGTTCCGGTTGGCGTTAAGCGCGACGGTGGTATATTACAGGCCGGTCTTAGGGAGATAGAGATTGAGTCTCTGCCTGATGCTATCCCTGCCCACATTGAGCTTGATGTCAGGGCGCTTGAAATAGGGCATTCTTATCATGTCAGAGATATAAAAGTGGGCGAAGGGATAAAGATACTCTCCGAACCGGAAGAGGTGGTTGCGTCGATTATCGTCTCGGCAAGCGGTGTGTCTGAACACTCAGCGGAGGAGGGCGCGGCGGCCGTTAAGGAGCCGGAGGTTATGAAGAAAGGCAAGCAGGAAGACAAAGATAAGTAGTGGTTGGTATATAATCGGGCTGGGGAATCCAGGCGCCAAATACAAGAACACGCGGCATAACGCGGGCTTTGCAGTCATAGATGAGATTGCCCGCGTCTATGGTGTAGACCTAAAGGTCCGCGGCAATGTGGAAACAGGCGAAGGTGTAATCGAAGGAGCAGGCGTAACCCTGATAAAACCCCTCACGTATATGAACAGGAGCGGCTCGGTTGTCTATTCGCAGGTCAGAATGAACACTGCACACTCTATAGTAATACAGGACGACATCGACATGGCCCCTGGAAAACTAAAGCTCAAAGCCGGAGGCGGGGCAGGCGGTCACAAAGGTATTCTTTCAATAATCGAGACATCTGGGACGAGGGACTTTCTAAGGATTAAAATCGGTGTTGGTAAGGACGCCTTAATTCCGGTAGAAGACTATGTGCTGATGAGATTTCCACCCGGCGAGGCCACGCTTATAAAGGAAGTGGTCTCACAGGCGGCAAGTGCGGTTGCCTGCGTTATTTCTGAGGGTATTGCGGCGGCTATGAATAAATTCAATAAGCGTCTGGACACCCCGGACGAAATACGGGGTGGGCGGAGGGGCAATGATTGAGAAAAAGACATATTACTTTGAGAAACCCGGCAAGGCCAACACCGGCGAATGCCTGTCGATAGTCGCGGCTGCCGTGATGGCATATGGATACAAGCACATCGTAGTGGCCACAACCGGAGGCGATACGGGCGCATTGTTCTCAGAGGCATTTAAGGACACGGGCGCAAATTTAGTTGCAGTCAGTCATTCGCATGGCTTTAAGGAGCCAAACACGATAGAGCTTGACCAGGAGCTGGTAAATAAAATCAGGGCAAACGGTGCGGTTTTATATACGGGCACAATGGTAACGCATTCACTTGAGAGCGCGTTTGCAAAACAATTCAGCGGCCTTTACCCAACTCTGATAGTGGCGCAGACACTGAGGCGTTTTGGCGAGGGCACAAAGGTATGCTGCGAGATAGCGATGATGGCAGTAGATGCTGGATTAGTCCCCGAGGGCGTGGACATAATCACTGTTGCCGGTACGGGCAGGGGGGCGGACACTGTCCTGATAGTACGCTCTGCGGCATCAAAACGGTTTTTCGATTTGAAGGTACAGGAGATACTTGCAAAGCCGCTCTTTGGGATTTAATAACATTCCCTACCCAAGCTCAAGCGAGGTCACACCGAAGAGTTTTTCTATTTCTATCTTTGGCTGCGTCTTTGTGTACATGCGGGCTGTTTCAAACACCTGGGTCATGCCGTGTTTTTCAGCTAATCTGACTGCATGGGGATTGCTCTCAGGCGCATCAAGGTATACGAACTGGCCCGGCACATGTGATATGAGAGCAATAAAAAGATTTTCAGCAATCTCAAGGTTATTTGCAAACAACGGTCCTACTCTAAATCCCCTCTGAGACGGTCTGATTGCTCCAAAACCGGTAAGTCTCCCGCCTTCTAAAGCGGCAAGGCAGATATGGGCAGGTTCAGTTATCCACAGGTTAAGAAAATGTGGGCGCGGGGCAGGGAACACGTCATAAGCCGCTACAGCTTCAAACGGTACAGTTGATAATGAGACAACATTGGACGGCATTTTAATGCCCCCTGTACCAAGTCCTTCAAATCTGATATTTCTGTAGGCAAGCGTAAAGCCTGATTTCCTGTAATTTTCCTGCTGGGCCAATACGCCGTCAAGCCCCACGTTTATCTCCCCCAGATAGTCCATAGCATGGCGCCAGAGCCTAAGCCCATAGCCGTTTCCCCTAAACTCAGGGCGTACTATATAAAACCCTATAAAGCCAAATTCAGCGCCATATCTGACTGCCGAAATGCAGCCAACCGGTTTGTTATCAATGAGGCCAAGAAAAAAGCCGTTACTGTCAGCACCGTAAAATGGGGCGGCGTCGTAATTACCTGGGTTCCACCCTTCGGCAGAGGACCACGAAGTCACAATGCCAAACTCATCCTTTGTCATTGTCCTAATAATCAAATCAGACTGCGGCATTTAAAACCCTCCACTATTTCCATGTGATTGAGGCACTGTACCATGCGCCGTTGTAGTAATAATACAGCTTGCCGTCACCCAGGGCTAAAATGGCAGTACCGTTGTAAAACCACTGAAAGTAATACATGACGCCTGAGTCAATGAGTGACTGTATGCCGCCTGTTGGATAAATAAAAAATGTATAGTTGTTAAGATAAAACGAGTTTATTGCGGCTGATGCCTTGCTTAACTCCGTGCGCCACTGTACATTAAGCGGATACCACGTGCCGTAATAGTAGAAGTACAGGTAACCGTTAGGCCATGCTAACAGCGCAGTCCCGTTTATGTACCACTGGACGTAGTATGTGCCGCTTGTGTCAGACCCCGTGGTAATTGCTCCTGATTTAGCGCCAAAAAACTGATAGTACAGGGCACTGTAATAGTCAATATAGGCTGTGGCATATGGGTAGTCGGTATTAGTAAATGTGGCGGTGACTTGTTTGTTTCCTGTGTTAGACGACACTAACACACCACATACGCCAATATGGGAATAGTCACAGCCGCTAAAGCCCGAGATGTCGTAGCCGGAGGCAGGAACAGCCGTTAAGATTAGATATGTGCCATCGGTAAAGCTGGCCGAACACGCAGGGCCGCAACTGATTCCCGTTTGATAGCCTATAACGGTGCCTTGCCCGGTTTTGTTCACTGTAATGGTTCCATTTTGTCCGGTGTTTACTATTTGACTAATCTCCGGTGAGGTTGAGGCGTCATTTTGTGAGTCTCCGCCGTAGATTGCTGAGATGGTGTGGCCGCCGGTATCAAGCGTTGAGGTGGTAAAGACCGCCTTCCCGCCAGTGTCAAGTGCAACTGTGCCAATCTTTTTCCAATCGTACTTAAATGTGACAGTCCCGGTGGGGGATGCACCGGTTACTGTGGCTGTAAGGGTTACTGGTTGACCATATATTGAAGGGCTGAGAGAGGAACTGACTTTCGTCGTCGTTGGTTTTGCTACTCCAATGACTAGCTTTCCTATCTTGTTGGCGGCAAACTCTGTAAACCAGAGATTATTGTCAGGCCCCAGCGCTATATTAGTCGGCCAGCTTTTTGATGTGGGGATGGGATACTCTGTAATAACTCCGGCAGTGGTTATTCTTCCGATATTGTTACCGCCTGGCTGGGTATTGTCGCCGCCGCTTTCGACAAACCAGATATTTCCATCCGGCCCTGCTGTGATGCCCCAGGGATACCCCCCATGAGGCAGGTTGTACTCAGTGATAACGCCCGCAGTGGTAATCTTACCTATCTTGTTTGCGCTCATTTCTGTAAACCAGAGGTTGCCGTCTGACCCCAGTGCCATTGCGTTAGGATAGCTGCCGGGTGGTATAGAATATTCGGTAATGACACCATTTGTGGTAATCTTCCCTATTTTGCAGCCATATGATTCGACAAACCAGAGATTACCATCCGGGCCAGCCGTAATACCATTTGGCCAGAGACCGGTTGAGGGCAGGTTATATTCAGTAATAACGCCCGAAGTGGTAATCTTACCTATCCTGCTTGCCCCTGATTCAGTAAACCAGAGATTACCGTCCGGCCCGGTTGTGATACTGCTTGGCCAAATTCCTGAGGATGAGTCATGTACTACGCCGGGGATTTGATATTCTGTGATAACGCCATCAGGTGTGATCTTCCCTATCTGGGCAACGTCTGATTCAGTAAACCAGAGATTACCATCCGGCCCAAGCGTTATACCCCAGGGGTAGGTCTCAGCAGAGGTTATGGTATATTGTGTGATAGCGCCGGTTGGAGAGATTTTGCCTATTTTATTGCCATTTGTCTCGATAAACCACGTGTTACCGTCCGGCCCTTTGGCAATAGCATAAGGCGCGCCACCTACATTGGTCACGGCATATTCGGTAATAACACCTGCCGTTGTAATCTTCCCTATCTTATTGCTCTTCTTTTCAGTAAACCACATGTTGCCGTCTGCCCCCACTGTGATACCCATGGGTTCGCTGTTTGGCGTGGGTATTGTGTATTCGGTAATGACTCCTGTCATGGTAATCATGCCTATCTTGTTATTGTCTCTTTCAGCAAACCATAGGTTGCCATCCGGCCCTAAGACGATACTCTGAGGCATACTGAGAAACCCGGCACTAGGTAAGGTATATTGCGTAAAGACACCAGCCGTTGTCAACTGCCATATTGCGTTATTGTGGTAATCTGTGAACCAGATGTTATTGTCTGGCCCGACTACGATACCGTTAGGGTAACTGATATCTGCGGGTATTGTGTATTCCGTGATAACGCCTGCTG
>JAMOAZ010000054.1:0-24194 GCA_039908505.1 Nitrospirota bacterium | reverse complement strand
AAAACACAAAGGAAAGAGTGCGCTCCATCGTGGCTTGGCCCTGGATTATTAGTTCATCATTGATTTAGAAATGGAATAAACTGGCGGGTTATAGTTTCGCGCCGCATCGATTGCCGCAATAATGCCCTCCTTCTCTTGCGGCTCATAATTCCACCAGTTTGTACTCCATACACGGTGGAAGCGGAATCCCTTTGCTTCGAGAGTTCGCTGTCTTGCTCTGTCACGGGTGCGGGCATTAAGTGAACTATGGTAAGCCTTGCCGTCACATTCGATGGCCAAAATGTTTTTACCACTTTCTTTAACAACAATATCAATTCGATACTTGCCGACCCCATATTGACACTCTAATTCATATCCTTTGTTTTCAAGAAAATCTACAACATGTTCCTCAAAGAGAGATTCACAATATACAATATTAGAAACACCGTCATTGTGTCTTTCAAATCTTTTATTTCCAATCCCGTAGTCGCGGGTTTGCCCTGTCGTTTCTAACTCAATGAGAAGCTCTTTAAGGCACTGAAATCCTTTGCTCTGCGCCCCGCTTTCTTCTAAGTCTGACGCTTTTAAAGAAGATACGATTGTCATACCGCTTCGTGAACGAGTAAGGGCAACATTAAGGCGGCGTTCCCCGCCGTTCTTGGTTAACGGCCCAAGCACTGCGGCGTTAAACTTACCGGATGTATTTCTACCATAAGTTAAACTGAGAATTATTCTGTCCATTTCATCGCCTTGCACTGTTTCGAGATTTCTTAGGAAAAACTTAGTGTCATCAGCGCAAAAAGCCTTCACATCGTCTGATTGAAAAAATTGTAATTGTTCATCAATCAGTTCCATCTGAGAAATGTTCATTGTAACAACGCCAAGAGACTTGCCTGGAAATTCACGAACATGCAGTTGAATAAGTTTTACTACCTCGTCGGCTTCCTTCATGTTATTTCTCTGACCTTGCGTTTCAGAGTAAACAGCATCTGGAACATAATGCAGTCGCCGCCCAATACCACTAACACGGGCAGGTGGATACACCTCCAGCTTCCCTTCGTAAAACTTGTCATTTGAAAAGCGTATAAGGTCAGGCGTCTCACTACGATAGTGGGACATCAACATCACATGGGTTTTGTCGACCTCAAACACCCCTGTAAATTCGTCCAGCAAACTTTCACTTACACCGAAGTCCTGAGCGTCGTCATCGTCGTTGGCAACACTTGTGAAAAAACTTGTAGGCGGTAGTTGATTCTTATCTCCGACTATGATGTTTTGTCTGCCGAAAGACATAGACAGCAGTCCGTCAAGAACGTGGATTTGCGATGCTTCATCAAAAATTACTATATCAAATGGTGTATCATTTTTATCGAAAATAGATGTATCTATGAGATTAGCAAGTGATGCAGGACTCATCATCCAGCAAGGTTTAGCCGCGAGTAGGTAATCTATATTTTTGTTGAGCAGCTCACGAACTGTTCCTTTGGTGCGCTGCAAGCCAGATAGCCTGCGTAGTTCAGCTTCGTCAGAAGCATAGTCAGAATCTGCCCTCTGCATCGATTCCCTTAGTCTTGATTTCAGAAGTTTGAGAATCCACAACGAAAGTTTGTCGTCAAGTTCAGAGAAAGAATTAAGCACCTGTTTGAGTTCCGGCCCGTGTGGTTTTGCAATCGGGTCACAGTGCCGAAGCATGTTGTAACAGAAAAGGCGCTCTGCATGTTCAGGTTTAACTTTACCGCCAAGAATTTTATCCCAAATATCTTTTAATTCAGGGAAGGCCCGAATTTTTCTATTCCAACGTTTTTTCTCAAGCCATAGATGATGGTGTGAGAGGTGTTGAAGGATTTGATTGAGAAACTCTCTCAGCGAGCCGTAGTCAACGATTGCTGAGAGGAAGTCTTCAAAGAAAATATTTAGATTATTGTATGCATTTGCCATAAAATCAATATGCTCTTGTAAACGGCTGTGCAGCTTCAACCACAATTTATTATCAATATCAAGTCTTTGCTGTCCGCACAACTGTTCAAACAAATCACGCCATTCAATTATTTCACGAAGTATTGGGAAAGATAGTTTCGGTTGACCATCTTCTTGCAGTTTTAAGTACTTTTCAAGTGGGACAAGCGCTTTCTGGCAATAGTCATATTCTTTTTGAGCTGCAAAGGACTTAAGGATTGACTGAGATTTATCACCGGTCTGCTTTACATATTTTTGTTGAAAGGCTTGGATTTGTTCGATTGATTGCATAAAAACAGCAATTGCATTCTCAAGATTATCCGAGTTATTGTCCGGCAGGACAATGTTGTCAAATTCTCTTAACAGATTCGCAGCATGAGCTATGATATTTTGGTTTGGTGATTCCCAAAATGTCTGCCAATGAATGCCCGCTACTTCAAACAAATCATTTTGACTCCGGCACTGTTCAACCAATACCGCTGCTTTCTGAAGAGCCTTAACTCTTTCATGCTCAACAAATTGTTGATTAGCGCTATCTCCTGCCTCATGCGCTACAGACAAGTAATTTTCTGTCAATGCTTTCAAATCAACATGAGATTCCTCGGCAGCTAGCCTCAACGACTTAAGTGTGTTATATGATGTGACTGCATGAAGTGTAATCTCATGCCATTGTTTAAACCCTTGAGGAATATTCGGATAAGCCTGCTTTAGTGCTGATTTGCACTTAGAATCATTAATATATTTAAGGCAATAGCTTACTATGTTGAAGCCGCTCTCTGCCATTGCCTCAACATGCTGCCAATTCTTTAAAGCCATATTATCGAGCGTTATAAAGTGCAGAGGGAATGGCGCTGCCTTCGCATGGCTGATACAACTGCGCAGCTTGCCAAGCCAGCCGTCAACCAGCAGGACAGGACTATTAGAGGCAATCCACCATGACCGAGGAATAAATTTTCCGAATTCGCTTATCTGTAAAACAATATGAAGCTGTGACCGGCGAACCTTCAACAATGGCGAATAGACAAGTCCAAGTTGGTTACAAAGCTGCAAATATTTATCGTTTCTTTCCTTAATTGAAATATGACACTGTCTGTTATGGTCTAACATCGCTGATAAATCGTTCCATGACATCAATTTCTGTTCTTTAATAATCAATTCGGCCTCATCTATGGGATATATTTGTTCTAAATGGACAGGGTGATTGGCTTTTTCCAATGCTTGGCGTTGTTTATAGACAGATTCCAGGGTTTCTAATTCAGAAAGGTTGACATCAGAATTCCCTACTAATTTGGGATGGCATAGAGGTTTTCTGTTAACAGTTTTGACAAGCCTGCTTACAGCTTTCACGCTTTCATCTGATTGAAGCGGCAATTCTACACCTAACGATGCCGCCCACTCGTTCACCTCGTCCAACGTATCTAAATGGTCAAGGATTTTTTGCACGAGAGTTTGTAGCTCATTTGCGGCATTTGGATTTTCGTCAAAGGCTTCGGTTTGGACTTTGTTCCAGACATTGCTTGAATCGCTCAAAATATCTGAAAGAGCAGGCCATTGAGCCAAAGAACTGAGTAACTTAGCCAATCGTTCTTTAGACAGCGCCTGCCAATTGTCAATAGCGACATTTGGTATATTGGTTAGTTCAGTCCGTAATCTTATCATGCCGGATAGTGCCTGTCGTTTTTCAACCTGCAAGGAAGGGTGGGCAATTGTGCGTCCGAATTTCACACGGTCATTTAGCGTATTACGGATTACCTTTAACTGTTCGAATGGATACCTTTCTGATGTAACTCTATCAGCTCCGTCTGTTTCAAATTTTCCCACAGCCTGTCTCAGGAATTCGCGTTTATCTAAATCCTCATCGTGGAGGTTTAATAGTGCTGGTTTGAGGCCGCATCCTGTTAGTCTCTCCTCAACCTGAACAATTGCTGCCTTCTTGTCGCAGACCAGCAGGACATTACGCCCACTAAAAAGTGCGTTGCTGATAATGTTTGTAATTGTTTGTGACTTCCCCGTTCCTGGAGGGCCTTCTACCTGCATGGAGCAGCCTATATTAGAAAGTTGTACAACCCGTAACTGGCTGTCATCACATGGAAGGACTAATCCAAGTTCTTCAATTCCATCATCTGTAACCTCACCTAACACCTCTGTTTCAACCCTAACACCTCCAATCTTAGCCTTAATAAGCACATTATTTGCCAATGCACGTCGTAAAGCAAATTCTTTTAAGCGCTGCTGAACGAGCATGTTTTGACTGCTAAAAAGGCCGACATAGCTATCATTTGTAACCGATGCGCGATTGCCTAGCTGACCCTTCAGCCAATTGGCAGATGGTTCAGGGTTGTCCGATGTGTCAAATTGGGGCTCAATGTTCAAATCATGCAAGTGTGTTTTAAGGATTGGATTGAATTGCCATTTTTCATCATCAGCATCAGGGACTTTTACCTTGATGTTATCACCGTGCTTTTGGAGAGAAACGCGTTTGATAAAAATTGGGAAAAGAGCAGTTTTTAACAGATGACCACCTCCGGCAGCGAGGGTGATTTCCACAGCTCCGTAACAGATAAAAGAGCAATGTTCGCCTTGCTCACGGATACGGGTTTGGGAATTCTTGTAGAGGTTGCGGGAAATCGGCTCGCTCATAGTGCCAATAATCATTGAGCCACCATTAGCTATCATTTGTAATTCATGCGTTTGCAGACGGCGAAATCGTTTTATCGGCATTTTTTTCAGCGGATTGCTAAAACTTTGTACTGTTGACTGCTTAAGCCACTTATCTAAATACTGTGCAAAAGTTTCACTCATAGTTATTATTATCACTCCAAAATGCAATAATCACTGCTAACACGCATGTTTATGTCAAATCGGTTGTTCTCCTGCCAAAACACAGTCTTATTAAATAAATTTAAAAAATCCATGTGGCTGAATCTGTAATCTTTTAAAATAAACCTCTTGATTATAACAGATATTCCATAAAAAAATAAAATATTACAAAACACAAATTCATATATAATTTATCTTTAAATATAAGGAGATAGATGGTTTTCTCATGGGATCACCCGTTCCATGATTTACGGTACTCAATTGTACTGAATATGACACATGATCGGAGAAGATACCCATGAGGACATAAAACCAGCTCAGTGTTTTAACGCTGCAATATCGTCAATATGGTAAAGTAAGTGGTTGAAGCTCTGAAAACCGGCGTATTTACTGGATGCCGGTGGGGGGAGTCGAACCCCCACGAAGTTGCCTTCAACGGATTTTGAGTCCGTCGCGTCTGCCAATTCCACCACACCGGCTTGTCTCATCGCTTAACGGTCACACGCTCATATATTAACATTTATTCCAAATATATTTATATAGCCGCTGTCTTATTCAAGCCACATGTTGACATAAATGTTGGAATAATATTACCATTTCTTTGTGGGTTCCGCTCCTGGAGCCTGGTTTGGCTGAATTAAGGACTATTTGGGGGAACTATTTTATGAAAAAATTAGCGGCACAAATGCTCTTAGCCGGTGCGGCTATAGTATCGGCGGGGATGGTTTTTGGCGAAGCTGGTAAGAAACCTGCCGTTGAACCGGCAAAAACTCAGGCTAAAAAGACTTTCGATACCATAAATCAGGCATATGAAAAGGCTGATATAAACACACTGTTAAGTAATATCGCCTCTGATGCTACCCTTACCCTTATCGGCGTAAACGACGGTAGTTTCTATGCCGGATATGAAAATGTTAAAAATGCCTTAAAAAAGGCAGTCGAAATACGTTCAGCATATAAGTGTAAGACCGCTGGACAGATAATTAAACTAAACAATGCAAGCGATGTGGCATGGATAGCCCAAAAGAACGATTGCACTTTTACCACTGCTGAAAAGACCACTAACGTGACAATAAGGTCTACAGCCGTCGAGGTAAAAAAAGGTGCTAAGTGGCTGCTTATCCAGTCTCATGACTCCATAGGCACACCGTAATAACTGTATGGATGACGATGATGAAAAAGGCGCTGTATGTGTTGATAGCCGCGGTTGCGGTACTGGTTATTAGTGGAAATGCCATGTGCGGCAGTGGTAAGCCCATTGGGCCAGAAATGTTCAAGGCACAGGTAAAAAAGGTTCTGGACGATATTAACAACGCATTTTTGAATGGTGATATCGATGGCTTTTTTAAATACGTAGCCCACGACGCGGACATTGTCGCCGTTGACATTCTGACCGGAGATTATTTGGTCGGATATGACAAGATCGTGCAGCATATGAAAAAAGCAGCCGACATGAAGGCTACCTACAAGTGTACGCTTCTGGATGAGACTGTTCATGTAAATGCCTCAGCAAGGGTGGCATGGACAGCCCAGCTTAGCGATTGCACCATCACTATTGACGATAAACCCGTATCAGTAAAGATCAGATCGACAGCCACGTTTGAAAGGAGAGGAGGCAGTTGGCTCCTTGTCCAGGAACACGACTCTGTTGGAATGCCTAACACTAAAAACATCAAATGACATACCCAAACATGCGGCAGCTTGGGTTATTCTAATATCAGTTTACAGGAGGGAGTTATCTATGGCAAGCGCAGAATTGAAGAGCATTATGAACGAGGCAATCGCAAGGGAACTCAAAGTAAGTATTCAGTACATGTTTCAGCACATAATGATAAAAGGGAAAAGGGCCAAGTTCATTGGTTCGGAGTTACGGGCAATTGCTATCGCCGAGATGCTCCATGCAGAGAAAATAGCTGAAAGGCTTGTCTACCTCGGTGAAATCCCAACCACTACACCTAAACCCGTTGACATCACAGGCACAGAGATGGAAATCATCCAAAAGGATATAGACGAAGAGGCATCTGCAATCGAGCTATACAAAAAAATCATAAAAATGGCCAACGACGAAGGTGACTCCACCACAAGACTCCTGTTCGAGCAAATTCTCGCCGAAGAAGAGCTGCACCATCAGACATTTCAAACACTCTTAGGGGAGTGACAAGACCCCCCAACATGTCTTATCTATAATTGGTCAATTAAAGACCCGATGATTCGGTTGCTGACGAGGAACCCCTTTCTCGTCAGTCTGAACCTGGTATCATCAAGTATTGCGAGGCCGTTTTCTATAAGCCATGAAATTGTGATACCGGTCAGTTTATCTATATGAATGCCTTCTGATGTTCTAAGCCCAAGAAATATGTCTTCTTTGAGCCTTTCGCGGCTGTCAATAATCGTCTGCTCATAAACCGGCAGCGTGTCGTGTTCTATTGCAGCCAGATACTGCTCAACGTCTGCGACATTTGAGCTTCTCACAGGCTTACCGGCTGGTATGTCCAGGTGTGAATGCGCCCCTGCCCCTATTCCGGTATAAAGCCCCCGCCGCCAGTAGTTCTGGTTATGACGGCATTGAAAACCCTCTGCGGCGAAGTTTGAGATTTCATAGTGGCAGAGCCCCGCGCTGTTAAACAGTTCTGCTGCCGAATCATACATTGCGGCAATGTCGTCCTCACAGGGAAGGGCTGCCTGTTCACTTTTGACACGCCTGCCAAACGGAGTTCCCTCCTCCGGGGTCAGCTCATATGCAGATATATGCGGCGGTGAGAAGGAAAGTGCCGTCCTGATGTTTCTTATCCAGCCACCAGAACTCTGCCCGGCCTTCTGTCCCTCGAGGCCCTCGAGTCCGTAGATAAGGTCAATAGAGAAATTCACGAAGTACTTTTTTATAATATCTAAGGCATTAGCTGCCCCTTGCGAGTTGTGCAGGCGGCCCAGAGATTTTAACTCAGCATCGTCGAAGGACTGCACCCCCATGCTTATCCTGTTTATACCGGCTTGTCTGAGGCTGCGGAGTTTTTCGTCGTCAACGCTTGATGGATTGACCTCCAGTGTGATTTCTGCGCTGCCTTCTATGGTGAAATTATTATTTATAAATTCAAGCAGCCGCGCAATTGATCCCGCTTCAAACACAGAGGGTGTGCCGCCGCCGATATAGATAGTTTTCAGTGTGCCGATTTCGTCTTTTCTCAAAGTTAGCTCGCGTCTCAGGGCACTGACATAGCGGTTTTCTATTTCGGTCTCATACGGTATAGAAAAAAAATCGCAGTACGGGCATTTCCTCAGACAAAACGGGATGTGTATGTAAAGAGAACCGGTCATGTTATATATTATTACAAAAACATGCCAGCTATTGACACATCTATATGCCTATTTGATAATATTCTGTTGATGAGACAAGAGCTGCCCGGATTTAAAGATTTTAAAGACCTTGTCGGGATAATGGACGCTCTTAGGGCTGAACAGGGCTGCCCGTGGGATAAGGAACAAACTGAACACACGCTCTTAGCATATCTAATCGAAGAGACTCACGAACTAATAGAGGCCGTAGAGGAGGGAAGGCCCGAAAAGATTCGTGAAGAGCTTGGTGATGTCCTCTTTCAACTGCTCTTTTTTGCCCGTATTGCAAAGGAAAATGGGCAATTTGACATATACGACGTTATTGCGGGGATAAGTGATAAAATGTTAACAAGGCACCCGCATGTGTTTGGCGGCGCTGTGTGCGAGACCTCCTCAGAGGTGCTTAAACAATGGGATGAGATAAAGAAATCCGAGGGCAGGCACGCGGAGTCCTCTCTAAGCGGCATCCCCAGGACCTTACCGTCGCTGCTGCGGGCATTTATGGTTGGTGACAGGGCCTCACGCGCAGGGTTCGATTGGAAAAAGACCGCTGATGTGCTTGATAAACTCGACGAAGAACTCAATGAATTTAAAGAGGCCGTTAACGACCCCGCCAGAGCCGAAGCAGAACTCGGCGATATACTTTTTACCATAGTAAATGTTGCAAGATTTATTCAGGTCAACCCAGAGGAGGCGTTAAGAAAAACTATAAACCGCTTCATCGGGAGATTTCAACATATGGAGCAGAGTGCGAAGTGCCGGAGTAAATCACTCAGAGATATGACAACCGCCGAAATGGACACCCTGTGGGAAGAGGCAAAGCATGAAGGATAAAATGGAAAGACTCCCTGACTGGTTAAAGACCAACACATTTAGCAGCCTGAGGCAGACAAAACGCCTGCTTCGCCAAAACCGCCTCTCCACAGTGTGCGAGGAGGCCAGATGCCCCAATCGCGGCCACTGCTTCAGCCGCCCTACTGCTACCTTTATGATTCTTGGCAAGGACTGCACGAGGAGTTGTGGGTTTTGTTCAGTCTCTCATGTGAGGCCCTCAGCCGTAGACGCCGAAGAGCCGGAGCGCGTTGCCACTGCGGCAAAGGCAATGAACCTGACACACGTTGTAGTAACCTCCGTTACGCGCGACGACCTGCCAGACGGCGGGGCCGCACACTTTGCCGCTGTAATCAAAGCCGTAAGAGGGGAGCTGCCGGACGCAAAAATAGAGGTCCTGACGCCGGACTTTAAGGGCAGCCTTGAGGCATTGCACAAGGTGCTTGACGCAGAGCCTGACGTGTTTAATCACAACGTAGAGACCGTGCCGTCGTTATACTACAAGGTGAGACCCCAGGCCGATTACGGTGTGTCGTTAAGGGTTTTGTCTGAGGCTAACAATTACTCATCGAAAGTTAGAGTAAAATCCGGCCTGATGGTTGGACTTGGAGAGAGTTTTGACGAGGTCATGGCAGTTCTGAAGGATTTAAAGGCCAGTGGGTGCAGCTTTATAACAATAGGGCAGTACTTACGGCCAAGGAAGACCAACATTGCAGTCGTGGAGTATGTGCCGCCAGAGGTGTTTGACTTATACAGGGTAAAGGCACAAGAGCTGGGGTTTGACGCAGTGGCCTCTGCCCCGCTTGTAAGAAGCTCGATGGATGCCGCTCAGATGCTCCAACCGCCCATAATATGACATGCCATGTCTACAAATCTGCCTGAGTGCATAAGTCCTGCTGCCCGCTTACTTCCAAACTTATCACAAACTCTGCCCCATTGTCAGCATTTCTAACTGTCAGGGTGCCGCCCATATTTGTTTCCACTATTGTTTTTGACATATATAGCCCAAGTCCGGTGCCTTCTCTGCCCTTTGTCGAATAATACGGCTCAAAGATTTTATCTAATATGTGAGCCGGAATTCCACCTCCGTTATCTCTTATAGAAATATGTATTTTATCTTTCACTTCATTGTTTTCAATGGTTAGCTCTATCTGTCCACGAATTTGAGGCGTGGTGCTGCCGTCAGTATTTATAGCGTCCTTTGCATTATTCAGGATGTTAAGCAGTACCTGTTTGAATTCATTTGGATACCCCTCTGTAAATGGTAATGTATCAGGGGCGGTATTTATCAAAACATCTATGTTACTTTTACTGAATATCTGCATAAACATTGATATTAGGTCTTCTATGTTTTTTCTCACATCAAAGACTAACTTCTTCTTTGAGGGCTTGAAAAAATCCCTGAAATCATCTATCGTCTTTGACATAAAGTTTATCTGATTCATCGTTGTGTTGACAATCTGTTCTATTGTGTTTTCGTCAAGTTCGCCGAAGTTATACGAGTCCTTTATATCCTGTACGTTTAGACCTATGGCATTGAGAGGCTGCCTCCATTGATGTGCTATTAGTCCAATCATTTCACCCATTGCCGCCATTTTAGACTGCTGTATGAGTATCTGCTCATGTATCAATCGCTTGTCTGTCTCTTGTGTTACGCGCTGCTCCAGTGTCCGGTTTAACTCCACCAACTCCTCTTCCATATGCTTGCGCTCAGTAATGTCTGTGATAAAACCATGCCAGATGACAGAGTTGTCTGCCTCCTTTTGCGGCTTTGAGTTGGCAAGCACCCAGCGCATCGTACCGTCGTCAAACAGCAAACGTATCTCGTGGTGCCAGTGTGTCAGGTCTTGTGCTGATTTATTGATAGAAGCAATAACGCCATCGTAATAGTCCGGGTGTATAACGCTGAATACTACAGAGGCATCTTCTCTGACTTCATTAGGGTCAACATGGAATATCTCACGAAAGGCTGCGCTGGCGTAAGGAAAACAACTGCTGCCATTGTTGTGCAGTCTGAACTGGTATATTGCTCCAGGGACATTGTCTGCTATATTCTGCAGCAGATTTAATGTTAATTCATTTTGTGACTGCGCCTTCTTACGTTCTATCATCTCATTTAGCAAATCCTTATTTGTATCGATTAGTTCACGGGTTTTCTCCTCAACTAGTACGTTGAGGTGGTCCTGGTGCATCCTTAATTCTTTGATCATCTTGTTAAAAGAATCAGCTAATACGCCGACCTCATCGTCAGACTTAATATCTGCAGTAACAGAGCGTGAGCCTTCGGATATCTCCTGCGTAACCTTGCACAATGTCTTTATAGGCTGTACGACTTTTAAAGACACACGGCGTGACATATAAATGGCAGTTAACAACAGGATAGCAATTGACGGCAGCACGGCAATTTTTAGTATCATCCTCTCTCTGTAGGCCTTTTCACCCGATGCGGCAAATACCAGGGTGCCTATTTGTTCTGTCTCATACATAATAGGTTTGACCCCAACATAGTACACTAACCCGCCAAGCACCATCTCCATAGTGAGTTCCCTTTGCTTGGTGTTTGCACTACCAATCATTGCAATAAGATTTGGATCAGTCATTATGCTGGCATCAGTCATAGTAATTGCCTGCGGGTGGTCACCGTTGTAAACAATCATATCTGTTCCAAATTCAGCCTTCATTTGTGACAATAAGTCATAGTCCAGGAGTTTGATAACCTCTAATACACCAACCGGTTTACCTTTTACCCTGATTTGCACAAAAGAATCAAAGCCGACCCCTTTGCTTGTTTTCATAACGGCACATATGTCTTTTTCCTTAAGCACCTGTGTTACTATTTTTTTGGAAATATCGCTGTTATATTCCGTTGGGACCCTGTAGTTCCCTCCTGCCAGCGCTAAACCTTTGTGATTGTAGACCCTGATGCTGCTTGCTCCTAACAATGTCTGTATTCTGGGCAATTCGTCTAACAGGGCTTTATTATCCTGACGTTCGGTCATAGCCACTATATCCTCGCTTTCAGCTATTGAGCGGGCGCTGTCGAGAAATCGATGTTCCAAGAACTCAAACTCCTCATCAACCCCTCTGATACCATTTCTGAGCATCAATCCGAAAGTTTCAGCAATCTGTCTCTCCATCAGTGTTACGCAGACTATGATGATTATCAGAGCCGGAATTATTGTCAGAGGAAGAAAATTTACCAGTATTCTGTTTTGTAACTTTTTCATTGACACGTGTAATTTCTAGTAGCAAGAGGAGTAAACAGCGCCTTGTTGAACCTCATTTTCCCGTAGTAACAGATTATCTCCTGTCCATCTACAGATGTAATAAAATCAATAAACTTCATAGCTGTCTCAAAATTCACCCCGGGAACCTTGGCCGGGCTTACTGCAATAACGCCATAAGGATTAAATAACTTCCTGTCTCCCTCTACAAGGATAGCGAGGTTCAGGGATTCCTTGTTATAAAGATAAGTACTTCTGTCAGACAGTACATATGCCTTTTGGTCTGAGGCCGCTCTAAGCATTGTAAGTTGGTCTTTTTTCTCGGTCATATACCATTTACCCGATGGTTTGATATTGATAAGATTCCAAAGAATCAATTCCCTTGCATGAGTACCGGATTTATCACCTCGTGAGATAAAAGCGGCCTTTTTATCTGCAATCACCGTCATGGCAGAAAGCACATCCTTTTCTTCTTTTAATTTCAGAGGGTCTTCGGGTGGACCAAGTATTACATAGTCATTATACATGACGTCTTTCCTGTTAATTCCATAGCCTTCTGTTACAAATTTATCCTCTGCCTCTCTTGAATGGATTAAAACAACATCGGCAGCCCCTTTTCTGGCCAGATTCAGAGACTCTCCGCTTCCCACCATTAATACCTCTACGCTAACGCCGTACTTTTTCTCGAAGACTGGCACAAGTCTGTCTATCAGGCCGGATTCAACAGTAGTTGAGCTAGTAGCAAGCCTTAAAACGTGTTTGTTGTTCTCGATAGATTTGCCAGAGTGCTTCTGGCAGCCGGATGCAATCAGACAAATTGCCGAAAATAATGCCAATATTGATGTTTTTAATAAACTTTTCATTGCAGCCAGTAGAACACCCCAAAGTATTATATTCTACGTTACCCTCTATTTTGCGTAACTATAATATCATTTCTCTTCTTATTAATTCAAAAGAATTAATTCAAGAGAAATATACCCCACAGGATTAATAGATACAACTTTCTAATGTGTTGAGCCTTGCCCATGGGGATATGTGTTTCCTTTATCGTATCCAATATTTTAATATATATAATAGTGCGTTACTGGCACCTAATCAATTGGAGGCAGGATGATCTTAAGCGTTAATGTTGACCATGTGGCAACTGTCAGACAGGTCAGGCTTGGCAGCGACCCTGACCCTGTGGCTGCGGCAGTCCTGGCCGTACTAGGCGGTGCAGACGGTATCACAATCCATCTGAGAGAAGACAGAAGACACATCATCGACAGAGACCTTGATGTGCTGCGCCAAACACTGAGCGTCCCGTTAAACCTGGAGATGGCAGCTACTGATGAGATGATTGAAAAGGCTGCTGCCACGCTGCCCGCCATGGTAACGCTTGTCCCTGAAAAAAGACAGGAACTTACTACCGAGGGCGGCCTTGATGTACAGTCTAATGGGGAGCGCCTTAAGGATGCAGTCACACGGCTTCACGAGGCAGGTATTGAGGTAAGCCTGTTTGTCAATCCATCACCTGAGGACGTGGAGATTTCCCTTATAACCGGGGCAGACCGTGTGGAAATCCACACCGGTACCTATGCAAACGCATCAACAGTGCAAATCGTAAAACAAGAACACCAGAAGATATTGGCAGCAGTCCAAAAGGCAGCAGAACTTGGGCTTACAGTAAATGCAGGTCATGGGTTAAACTACCACAATGTACAGGCAATCGCTGGCATTAAGGCCGTCAGCGGCCTATACATAGGACATGGCATCATCTCCAGGGCCGTCCTGGTTGGCATGGAGCAGGCCGTCAGACAAATGAAAAACCTGATAACGCAAGTAAGACGCACATGATATTCGGCATAGGGGTAGACATCGTTGAAAATGAGAGGATAAGGGCGGCACACCAGAGATGGGGGCAGAGTTTTCTCGACAGGGTCTACACGCATGGCGAACTTCAGTATTGTTTTACAAAGAGCGACCCTGTTGATTCCCTGTCGGGGAGATTCGCCGCAAAGGAGGCCTTTATCAAGGCTGCAGGCAGTTCTAAGGCCGCACTCAGGGACATTGAGGTCATAGTTGACAAATGCGGCAGACCATCGTTAGAGCTGCATAACTCTGCAATGGAGTTTACTGCTGTCAATGCAATAAACGGCAGCCACCTGAGCATCAGCCACCAAAAACGATACAGCGTAGCTGTGGTAGTGTTGGAAAAATGAGGAGGGCACTGAGTACATGAAAGTAGTCACTGGCGGGCAGATGCAGCAGATAGACGCAAAGACAATCGAAGGCGTTGGAATCCCTGCGATGGTATTAATGGAGCGTGCCGGTGTGGTTACAGCCGCGCGTATAGTAGAGAAGTTTCCACCTTGTGATGTGTGCGTATTGTGCGGCCCGGGTAATAACGGTGGCGACGGCATAGTGGTGGCGCGTGAGTTATATAATCACGGATTCAACGTGCGTGTGTTCATTGCCTCCCACATGGAGGGGCTTAATGACGACTGCCGCTTTCAATATAAGATAGCCGAAAAATTAGGTATCGAAGTAATCTTTAAAAGCAATATAAAGGAGGCCGACCTCAGGGATTCGCTGATAGTAGACGCCCTGTTTGGAACAGGCCTGAATAAACCGGTTAAAGATGCCCTTGCAAAGACCATTGAGACGGTAAACTCCAGGGGCAGGTCAGTGATCTCCGTAGATATACCAAGCGGCATATCTGCTGACAACGGTGAGATACTTGGCAAGGCGATGAGGGCTAATGCCACTATAACATTTGGACTGCCAAAACGCGGGCACCTGCTTTATCCAGGGAAAGACCACACAGGGGAGCTGTTTGTTGAAAACATTGGTTTTCCATATCAGTTCCTGAATTCAGATACGATACACTGCGACCTGGTTGAAAAGACATTTATGTCGATGCTGATACCCTCAAGACCCCCCTATGCCTACAAGGGGAATTTTGGTCATGTACTGGTTGTCGGGGGCAGCATGGGCAGGACTGGGGCTGCGTTAATGACGGCCAGGGCCTCGATGAGGGCAGGGTCCGGGCTTGTCACTATAGGAGTTCCGGTGTCTTTGATGGATGCATACCAGGCCAGAGTCACCGAGGAGATGACACTGCCGCTTGCAGACAAGGGAAAGGGAAATTTCTCTAAAAAATCCATCAACGACATACTTGACTTCGCCGAGAAGCGCTGTGATGTGATAGCGCTTGGCCCAGGCATGGGTGTGGATAACGACACCGTAGAGATAGTAAAGGAGATAATAGCCAACTCCACAGTGCCGGTAGTAGTTGACGCCGACGGGATAAACTCACTTGCGCTGATGAAATATCAGGACAGAATAAGCGCCCTGAACACATCGGCCTCTCCGGTGATAATAACACCTCATACAGTTGAGATGGCTAGGATTTTAAGCGACACAAGATCAAATCTGACTACAAAATGTGTAGCGATAGAAAGGGACAGAATAGAGACGGCCTCATCGTTTGCCGCCGAATCCACATCATATGTAGTACTCAAGGGGGTGCCTACGGTTACGGCAGACCCGGAGGGAAATACCTTTATAAATCCAACTGGAAGCCCATCGATGGCTACGGCGGGGTCGGGTGATGTCCTGACTGGTGTCGTGGCATCCCTGATAGGACAGGGCCTTCCACCTCTCTATGCAACCATCCTGGGTGTTTATCTGCATGGCCTGACGGGTGAAATTGCTGCAACGAAGACCGGCCTGCACTCAACAGTGGCCTCAGACCTCATCGACAACATCAGCCCAGCGATTAATTTCCTGTTAAACGACTAATGCCCCGGCAATAACAAAGTCAGAGTTTATGGTTTGAGAGACAAGGACTTCGTTAAGGCCAGCAATGGGACTTATGATTTTGGATATATTACTCCAGAAACAGGAAAGGCCATTGGCAGACAGTCTGCGCCGATTCGGTTAGAAGAGGGGGATGAAAATTATGGCAAGTACCACATTGATATAGCCGACAACGGCAAGCGTCTTGAACAAATTAGAAAGGGAGGTTATGAGACAACGGCTAACTTTATACAGGACGTTGCCGGTAATTATACAGAAATAAGAAAAACTCATGGAAGCAGGTTAATGTTGGTAAAGAAAAATGGCATAAATAAAGTCACTGTCATCCAGTTAAGCCGTGATGCCGACGGAGACTTTTACAATGTAATCACAGGAGGGATATTTAGCAGCAACTATGTAAATAAATTCACGCTGCTTGGGGGTAGATGCGCAACGAACTTACCCATCAGACCTGAGCAATCTAACCCACTATTTGACGCTAATGACGGAAATGCTCAGGACATTAACGCCATGCGCACGGGCCAAAGCAACGTTACATTTCTACTATACCAGAGCCGCAGGGTGGTGTCAAGGAGGAGGAATAACCGTTGAAGGTCTGTGAAATCTTTACAAGTGTTAGGGGCAAGTCGTCATATGACGGGTAGTGAAGGGCTATTGCTTTGAGCGGTGAAAATAATTCAAGGCAGATGCCTGAGAGACAACCACAGGTCACCGGGCCAATAAAGCAGAAAGACAAGGACTTCGTTAAGGCCAGCAATGGGACTTATGATTTTGGTATGCTTGATAAGCATGTTGCTGAGGCTATTGGTGGGAAGGAAGCGCCAATCAGGTTACAAGCAGGGAATGAAAAATACGGAGAACATCATCTTAATATCGCAGATGATGGGAAAAGGTTTGATGCTATAAGGGCAGCAGGTTATGAAACAGTAAAAGATTTTATCGAAGCTATTAGTAAAAATTGGAATGAGATACGTGAAGGCACTGGAACAAGCAAATTGCTCATAAAGGCGGACGCCAAAGACAGTGTTGCAGCTATTGAGCTAAAAAGTGATGATAATGGGACGTATTATTCTGTTATTACCGGTGGTGTGTTCAGGAAAAATTACGGCAGGAATAAAAAACTGCTGCGTAAGAGAGGCGCACCATCTCTTGATAGACCTGAGCTGTCTACCCCCATTCCATATGATACCTCCGGTAATGCTCAGGAAGGCATCACTGAGCGCACAGGGACGCGCAGTCATAGTTCTACTATACCAGAGCCGCAAAATGGTGTCAAGGAGGAGGAATAACCGTTGAAGGTATGTGAAATCTTTACAAGTATTCAGGGCGAATCGTCATATGCTGGGTTGCCCTGCACGTTTGTCCGGCTAACGGGATGTAACCTGCGATGCAGCTACTGTGACACACAATATGCCTATGACGAAGGCGTTGATATAACGATTAGCGAAATCGCCGAACAAGTACTCAGTGCTGGCACATATCTTGTTGAAATCACCGGCGGTGAACCCCTTATGCAAAATGAAACCGCAGCCCTCGCAGAGCATCTCTCCGGCATGGGGCATCGTGTACTTATTGAGACAAATGGTTCATTAGACATAAGCTGCCTCAAGCATATCCCGCTTGTTACGGTCATAATGGACATCAAAACACCATCAAGCGGTATGTCAGGCAATAATGACTACGCAAATATTGCAAGGTTGACACGCGATGACGAGGTGAAATTTGTCATAGGCTCACGCGAGGACTACACATGGGCAGCAGAGATAATCCGCCAATATGAGATAGACAGTATATGCAAGATTCTAATGTCGCCAATAATCGCCCCAGCAGCATTAGTAAAGTGGATTCTTAACGACGGCCTGAACGTAAGACTAAACATACAGCTTCATAAATATATCTTCGGCCCTGACCTAAGGGGCGTCTGAGGGCAGAGTTAAAATGGTATAGATTTTTACACACGCATTATGCTTTACTAATGCCCTTAGTAAATATGATTAGATATGGAGGCATGACCGCAAAAATGCTCGGTAAAAAACTAATAGTACAAAAATATGGAGGCACCTCTGTTGGCACCAAAGAGAGGATTATGGCGGTTGCCGAAAGGGCAGTGAAAACCAAAAGACAAAATAACGGTGTAGTGCTTGTCGTATCCGCAATGGCCGGTGAGACAGACAGATTGATTCGAATGGCCGGTGAAATGCACGAAAACCCACCTGAGAGAGAACTTGACATGCTTCTATCAAGTGGGGAGAGAATCAGTGCAGCGCTCACGGCAATGGCCATTGAGTCGCTTGGTGAGCGGGCAGTCTCGTTGACCGGGCGTCAGGTAGGAATTATTACCGACTCCATGCACACCAGGGCAAAAATAGAACAGGTGAAGGCCGAACGTGTCAGGCAGGCAATTGATGATGGTATGATTGCCGTAATTGCCGGGTTTCAGGGCATAACCGTAGACTTATCAGATGTTACAACGCTTGGCAGGGGAGGGTCTGACCTTACCGCCGTAGCAGTTGCGGCAGCGCTGAAGGCCGACCTCTGTGAGATATACACAGATGTTGACGGCGTGTATACGGCAGACCCGAATGTTGTGAAAAACGCAAGAAAACTGGATAAAATATCTTATGACGAAATGCTTGAACTTGCCAGTCTCGGCGCCAAGGTGTTGCAGAGCCGCTCCGTTGAATTCGCCAGCAAGTACGAAGTGCCGCTTGTCGTACGTTCGAGTTTTAGCGGTGAACCAGGCACACTCGTTATGAAGGAGGACAAGGATATGGAAAATGTAGTAGTCTCAGGGATTGCCTGCGACAAGAATCAAGTTAAACTTACGGTGATGGGTGTGCCGGATAAGCCGGGTATAGCTGCAGTTATATTTAAGGCCGTTGCCGAAAAGGGCATTGTTGTAGATATGATAGTGCAAAACGTCAGCGCCGACGGCAGCGTTGCTGATATATCGTTCACCGTGCCGAAGACCGACTCAAAAGGTGCGCTTGAGATAACACAATCAGTAGCAGACACCCTCGGCGCAAAAACAGTAGTCATTAAAGACGACATAGCAAAAATATCAATCGTAGGCGTTGGGATGAGGATACACTCCGGGGCCGCCGCCAGGATGTTTCAAACCCTGTCGGACAACAATATAAATATCCTGATGATAAGCACATCGGAGATAAAAATCTCCTGCGTCATTGAAGGCAAATACAGCGAACTGGCGCAGCGCGAACTCCACGAGGCCTTCGGGCTTGGTAAGTCCGGCTGACAGGGGGCATGTTGAGCAGTATCAATCCAAGCCCAGTCGCAGTATTATAATCCAGGTTCAGCACTGGTTCAGTATGCCTATGTCTGTCAGCATCTCCGCGATAGCCTTTTTACTTACAGGCTTTACCAGATATGCCGTACAGCCGCCTTTGTGGTATGCCTTTACTATGTCATCTGCCTGATTCAAGGCGGTTGTCATTACAATCTTTGCCTCCTTTGAAGGCATATCAATGCCAATCTCCTCTTCAAAGCCACGCATTTTCATCAGCGCTTCATTGCCGTCCATTATGGGCATCATTATATCCAAACAAATAAGGTCATAGGGCTGCTTTTCTTCATGTGCCATTACAAATGCCTCATAGGCTTCCTTTCCATTAAATACGACGTCGCAGTCGCCATATTGTGCCATCATACCTTGCAATACAGTACGATTATTAGGGTCATCATCGGCTATTAGTATTTTCATATCGATATTACCTCCGCCATAACATTATTATAATTATTATATCACAAAACATAATTATTGAAAATACTGGTAAGCATATCGAAGCGCAATAATATAAAATATAACTGACAGGATTAGTTTAATCGTCTTTTCTGGCATGTGTTTTTGCACCCGCGCCCCTAAGTACATACCAGCAAAGCCGCCTGCGCCAAAGAGAAGCCCCAATGGCCAGTCCGGCGGGGCTGTTGCGCCGTTTACAGGGACAAGGGCATAGAAGGCAACCCCAAAGACTGACGTAATAAACGTCCCCATTAGGGCAGGCCCGGCAACGGTGTAAACAGGGAGGTTAAAGAGTGTCACACAAAACGGGGCAATTATAGCCCCGCCGCCTATCCCATAGGTGCCCCCAACAATACCTACTATAAAGGCCAGCGTAAACATAGACATCGTATTAAAACTCAGTGTCTCACCCTTAAAATCATATGACACACGACTCAACGACATAGAGGCGTTTGAGATGACAAACGGCCCGGTTATATTAGCAGCCGGGGCAGCCGTTTTCCCCCCGGGGGCTTTGCTCAATGAACCCAAAAGCAGCCTCGTTCCTATATAAAGCAGTACGGCAGCAATAAACAGCTTGAACTTCCCGGGTTCAGGGAGGTACTTAACCCTCAGATAATAACCTATGAAGACCCCCGGGATAGTGCCGATTATTATTATCCACGTGAGAGGCCAGACCATCTTGCCTTCTTTTATGTAGCGGTAAACACCGCCCGGGATTCCAACAACATTATAAAGCAGATTAGTGGAGTTTACAGCCGGCGATGTAAACTGAAGAAAACTCACCTGAAAGGGCAGAATAAGGACAGCCCCGGAAACTCCCCCCATCGATGTAAAAAATGAAAGTATTAAGGCGAAAAGAGGCGGGATTAAAACAGAAGTCGTCACGCCTGATGCTGCGAATGTTATGTTTAGTAAATCCATGTCACACCCATTTCACCACCATGAATCGATAAAGTTAGACAAAAGCAAACTAACACAATGTTTGCAGTGCGGTCAATACACTTTTAAATTATTGGGCAACAGATATGTTTTTTTATAATATTATGATATTCTTGTTGACAAAAGAAAATCGTTGTGGTAGTATTCTGTTCTTTGAAGGCAGGATGTGTGATAGAAGGGTTGGTAAGCCCGATTTGACATTGACTTACAGAAGATAGTGGAGGGATATTGCCTACAATAGCACAGTTAGTAAGAAAGGGTAGAAAGGACGTAACAAAGAAGACGAAAAGCCCGGCACTGCAGAGATGTCCGCAGCGACAAGGGGTATGCACGAGGGTATATACGACAACGCCGAAGAAACCGAACTCAGCCTTGAGAAAGGTTGCAAGGGTGAGGCTGTCAAACGGCCTTGAGGTAACGGCATATATACCGGGCGTAGGGCATAATCTTCAGGAGCACTCAATGGTTCTGATACGCGGTGGGAGGGTGAAGGACCTGCCTGGCGTAAGGTATCATATAATAAGAGGCTCGTTGGATACGGTAGGAGTAGCGGACAGAAGGCGTGGACGTTCCAAGTATGGAGCAAAGAAGCCTAAGTAAGTTATCCCAAAGGACTATCCTAAATATTTGCCAAATATATTAAGGAATAACCTGTAGGGCTGACATTGTGGTCATTTGCGTGTCAGCCGCAGTGGAATATGAACACTAAAAACTATATGCCGTGAGGTAATATTATGCCGAGAAGAAGAGTAGCAGAGAGAAAAGAGGTCCTGCCGGACCCCAAGTACAATAGTAAGATAGTAGGGAAGTTCATTAATATTCTTGTCGAAGACGGTAAGAAGGCGATAGCGGAGAAAATCTGCTACGGGGCGTTCGAGATAATGAAGACCAAGACAGGTGACGACCCTCTGAAGATTTTCAAGACGTCAATAGAGAATGTAAAACCGTTGATAGAGGTTAAGCCCCGCCGCGTTGGGGGCGCTACGTATCAGGTGCCGGTTGAAATAAGGCAGCAGAGGCGCCTGGCCCTTGCGTACAGGTGGATAATAAACTATTCGAGGCAGCGCCAGGAAAAGACCATGACAGACCGTCTTGCAGGCGAGCTCCTCGATGCATTTAACAACACCGGCTCTTCTGTGAAGAAAAAGGAAGATACCCATAAAATGGCCGATGCAAACAAGGCATTTGCGCACTACCGCTGGTAGGCGATAAGCACTATAAATATAAGAAGCACAAGGATAAAAGAGAGCAATGGCAGACGAGAGATTCCCTCTTGAGAGGACGAGAAATATCGGAATAATGGCGCACATAGATGCGGGCAAGACCACCACGACCGAGAGGATTCTCTACTACACAGGGGTAACATATAAAATAGGCGAAGTACACGACGGGACAGCTGTAATGGACTGGATGCCCCAGGAACAGGAGCGTGGGATAACAATAACATCGGCAGCAACGACGTGTTTTTGGAAGGACAACAAGATAAATATAATTGATACGCCGGGGCATGTGGACTTCACTATAGAAGTGGAAAGGTCGATGAGGGTGCTTGACGGTACTATCATAGTCCTTGATGTCGTATCAGGCGTTGAGCCGCAGACTGAGACCGTGTGGCGCCAGGCTGACAGATATAATGTGCCAAGAATAGCGTTTTTAAATAAAATGGATAGGGTTGGTGCGGACTATTACATGTCAGTAAACTCTATGGTGGAGAAACTTGGTGCGAACCCAGTGCCTGTGCAAATCCCAATGGGTGCAGAGGATAAATTCCTAGGACCGATAGACTTGATAAAAATGAGGGCATACTTTTACGATGACGACTCACTGGGGGCCGGGTTTAGAGAGGCCGATGTGCCGGAGGAGTATGCAGAGCTTGCGGCTGAGTACAGGGAAAAGTTAATAGAGGCGGTGTCTGAAATAGATGACCACCTGACAGATAAATACCTCAACGGCGTGAAACTGCAAGAGCATGAGATAATGTCGGCCCTGAGAAAGGGTGTGGCAGACAGGACGCTGGTGCCGGTGTTTTGCGGTGCGGCTTTTAAGAATAAAGGGATACAGATGCTCCTTGACGGGGTGGTAGATTATCTGCCCTCGCCGCTGGATGTGCCGCCAATAGCAGGGATAGAGCCTGCAAGCGGTGAGACGGTTGAGCGGAGGCCCTCAGATGACGAACCGTTTTCAGCCCTCGCATTTAAGATAATGACCGATGTATATGTAGGGCAGTTGACCTTTACCCGTGTCTACTCCGGTGTGCTTAAGTCAGGCTCATACATATATAATTCGACGAAGGATAAAAAAGAAAGGATAAGCAGGCTTGTGAGGATGCACGCAAGCAAGCGAGAAGAGATAGACGAAGTCCGTGCCGGTGACATAGCCGCTGTAGTGGGCTTGAAAAATACGCTTACCGGGGATACGCTTTGTGATGAGAAAAGCCCCGTGATTCTGGAATCAATACAGTTCCCCGAACCGGTTATATCGGTTGCCATAGAGCCAAAGACAAAAGACGACAGAGACAAGCTCTACGCATCGTTAAATAAGCTGACGCAGGAAGACCCATCGTTCAAAGTCAGGTTTAATGAAGAGACCGGACAGACGTTGATAGCCGGCATGGGCGAGCTGCATCTGGAGATAATCGTTGACCGTCTGCTGAGAGAGTTTAAGGTGGGCGCAAATGTTGGGAAACCGCAGGTGGCCTACAGAGAGACAGTAAAGGCTGAGGCGCACGGCGACGGCAAGTACATAAGGCAGACCGGAGGGCGCGGTCAGTACGGACATGCAAAGATAGTCCTGATACCACTTGGCAGGGGGGCAGGATTTGAGTTTGAAAATAAAATCGTGGGCGGCTCAGTCCCAAGGGAATACATAGCACCTATAGAGACCGGCATAAAGGAGGCCCTGAACAATGGCGTCATAGCAGGGTTTCCAGTTGTTGACGTAAGAGCGGAGTTATACGACGGTTCATACCACGAGGTAGACTCCTCTGAAATGGCTTTTAAGATAGCAGGCTCAATGGCAATGAAAGAGGCGATGAAAAAGGCCTCCCCGGTACTGTTAGAGCCAATAATGGACGTTGAAGTTGTCACCCCTGAAGACTATATGGGCGATGTCATAGGAGATATAAACAGCAGACGCGGTAAGATTCACGAGATGACTAAAAGGGGCAACGCGCAGATTATAAAGACGACGGTACCGCTTTCGGAGATGTTCGGCTATGCAACAGACCTGCGCTCACGTACGCAGGGCAGGGCAAGCTATTCAATGCAGCTTGCACACTATGACGAGCTGCCTAAAAACGTGGCAGAAGAAATAATTAAAAAAATTAAGGGCATATGATTTTTTTTGTTGACATAGGGTATTGCGGCGTGCTATAGTCGTAGTTTCCTATAACAGGATAGAGAGTGATATAATGCCGGTTAGGTATTGCCATTTGAGACCGGTTGAGATTGCGTAAGATAAAGGAAAAGGAGATAAGGAGGACAGACAATGGCAAAGACCAAATTTGAGAGGACAAAGCCGCATGTAAACGTGGGTACAATTGGGCACGT
>JAMOAZ010000053.1:0-24322 GCA_039908505.1 Nitrospirota bacterium | reverse complement strand
CCGCTTTGATTTATTTTCAGGAGATATTATACCCCACCTTATCTATCCAGTGTCAGATTACATCGTTAGCAGCACAGTTTAAATGATGTTCAATAATGAGAGGGGTCTCCCTCTCATTTTATTTTATGAAAAAAACACTTGACATGAGCATATACCTATGTTTAATATACAGTATGTGCATTCTTATATTAACGAGGGACTTAAGCGCATGTCGTTTTGCATGAGGTTAACGGTTTTGTTGGTTGTCTCGACGGTGCTGTTGTCACCGAAGGCTGGATTTGCGGCAAAATGTAAGGATCAGTTTTATATAATCTCATTGAAAGACGCATACCTTAAGAAGAAATATAAGGTTCGGGCATTCTTTTTTATAGGCACCGATGTCTATGGTGTAACCAAGATGCCCAAAGACTGGCTTTATTCCTTTCCTGATAAACAAGGTTATAGATTAATCGGTTTAGCTGAAACTGACAAAGAAGTTCTCGACATTGGTTATTTTCAGGATTTTCTCAGCGTTATTATGACAAAATCAGATGAAAAACCGTATTTTAGTATGATGTTGATTGGTAACAAACCCGATGGTACAGTTGAGCTGTTAAAATTAGAGACCCGGGACTTTACAATGAAAAAAATTAATAAATGCTTTAAGCGGTATTCACTCAACCCTGAGCATGAACCTTAATTTGGCAAAAAATGATTAATTTATTATCTACGTATGACACTAACTATAAGAAATAAACTGACGATTTCAGCGGTGGTATTGTGCATCGTTGCCGGTATTCCCTTCGTTGCTTTTACGGACGAGTGTGGATATACGTATTATTATGTCTCAAAAAATAATAGAGAAAATTATAAAACAGAAAGAATCAGGATAATCGAGATGAGCGTTAATGATGCTTATATCTATGACCTTCCCAGCTTACCCTCGTCGTGGGTTTATGATATTAGTAATAGTGAAGATTCTGTTGGGATTAGTTCTTCTATGACTGCCGCGGCAAAGTCAGATAATCATACTATAAAATTTAAGGATTTAGATAATTTTATTATTCTCGGTAGACCTAAATCCAAAGATGATAGAATACGTATATGGCTGACTATAGTATATATGACGAAAAAAGCAGGCACCAGCGTAAGGGTTTACGACACCGATGATGAGTTTACTATACAAAAGATAGACAAATGCTTACCGGAAAAGCCTCTAAGACATTCATTATACTGATACTCATATTGTTGCCCTTCTCTTCGTCAGAAGGAGATGATCTGTACTGCGTCTCGTTAAAGAAAGGTTTTAAGATCAGCAAAAATATTCATTATAGTATTATGTGGATGGATTTTAACGTGACGAATGCTGATATATTCAGAATACCTCACAAACCACAGGGATGGATATTTGAATTAAGCAGCAACAGCTTTGGAGGTTGTGTTCTCTGGTTTCCAGGTGGCGTAACGTTAAACTATTTCTATGATGATTTCGTAGTAATAAAGAAAAAACCAGGAGTCAATTTAAGCGAAGTAGGATTGCATTTAGAGTTTAGCGATTATGAGATTAGTTATTATGATAATGATACAAAATCAGATGAAGCCGAAAAAAGATATACATTTACAAATAAATACTTTAGCATTCACCGATGTAAAGACAAGTCATACTGAGGCAATGACCTTTTTTATTATAATTTAAAGCAACATGGGAGTTAAGCACATGTCATTGTATATGAGATTAGTTCTTTTGTTGGTTATCTCATCGGTGTTGTTGTCACCGGTTGCTGGTTTTGCGGAAAAATGTGACTATAAGCTTTATAGTTTTTCATTTAAAGAATCATACCTTAAAAAGAAATATTAGGCCATACTGAGGCTGGGATGCTCCCCCTCTTTACTTTTGTCAGCGTATTCTGGTAATAATTAACGTCGTTATGAATGAACAGGCTGTAATAACCGGAATTGGTGTGGTGTGTGCTGTTGGGCGCACGCCTGATGATGTATGGGATGGTCTGCTGAACGGCAAGTGCGGTGCCCGCAGGATTGACATTGGTGATTTTCCATGCAGGTCAGCGGCCACAACCACCTGTCCAACCCCGCAGGAACTTAACATCCACCAGCGCGACGTGCGCATTATGAATACCCATTCATATCTCTTAATGGAGAGCGCCGTAAATGCCTATAAAGCCGCCCGCATTGAGAACTCCCCTGAGATCACGCCTGATGAGATAGGGTTTTTTGCCGGACTTCCAATGGTTGACTACGAGATAGCCGATCTGCTTGGTGCGGTGGCGAAGTCATCTGCGCCAGGATTCGACCCCAATGTCTTTTATAAAAGCGGCTACCGTGAGATATATCCCCTTTGGCCGCTGTCAATGCTCAATAACATTGCCCTGTGCCAGAGTTCGGTAAAACTAAAGATTCGCGGGGAGAATGCGGTCTTCTCTGCCCACGGTGACTCAGGCGTCTCAGCAATAGCCGAGGGTGTTCGTGCGGCCTTAAACGCCAGGGCAAAGATAGTGCTTGCCGGAGGGGTAAGCGAGAAAATCACCCCGTCAAGCCTCGCACGAGCTTCTATCTCCGGGGTCTTAAATACCTGTGAGGACGTGTCGTGCCGCCCGTTTTCCTCACAAAGGTGCGGGATGATTCCGGGTGATGGCGCCGGGTTTTTAGCGATCGAGACTCTGTCATCGGCAACCAGCCGCGGGGTCTCTCCACTTGCAGCAATCACCGGATGGGGCAGGGCCTTTGGTATCGAAGGAGAATTGTTCAGCGGTCCAACCACAGCAGCCATTAAAAACGCGATGAGTGCTGCCCTTTCAATGGCCGATCTGAACCCAGCAGATATTGATCTACTGATAGCCAATGCTGACGGCACAGCCGCCGGTGACAAAAACGAAATCGAGGCAGTCAACTGCTTGTTTCAATCCTGCCCAGTAAGCGTAATTTCGACAAAAGGCGCACTTGGTAGTCTCTACGCCGCAGCCGCACCGCTTGACGCTGCCGTTGCCGCATATGTGATAAAGACCGGCCTAATCCCGCCGTCCCTATATTCCACCCCCATTGATGAGGCCGTTCGGTTTGACATCGTAACACAGGCTCCTTTACAAAAACAGGTCGTCAGGGTTATGATTAACAGTCATAGTTATGAGGGTCAGGCCGCGTCGCTAATTGTTGAGCGGGTGGCGTAATGCTGCATCATGCAATTTCTAAATGAAGGTGCTTATTGTAAATAGCAGCGATTTTCTCAAGTGTTTTAACTGTGGGATTGCATTTGTTTGGATTTTCTAACTTTTGGTAAACCTGATAGGAGATCCCTAACTTTTTTGATACATCTGTCTGGCTATAACCGAATTCAAGTCTTAATTTCCTGAGAAGTATTGGGACTGCTGCGTATGGTTCCGGCTCAATCAGATGTACTTTTTCTCCTTTAACATCTGACGGCTCTGGTATCTTAAATCCATTATCAAGCATCGATGCCAAAAAGGCTGACAACGCATCTTTCGCGTAATCCTTTGCCGCCTCTAAAGTATCGCCATATGTTATGCAACCCTCTAAGTCTGGAAACTCTACTGTAAAATTCTCGTCCTCTGAAATATATTCTATAATTGCGGGGTAGCTCAACCGGTTCATTTCAATCCTCCTTGTCTTAAGAGCTTATGTAAAGTCCCAGGTTTTAAATCTTCAGCGCCATGTACCGGCACCGAAATCATTTTACCTTCTTTCTTAAGAATATGGTGGCTGCCGCTTATTCTATCAAGTTTCCATCCAGTTTCTACCAGCCGCTTTACCAAATCCTTGCCACTCATAGAAAATTATACACGATATAAATTGTATTATCAAGTTGAAAATAATTCATTTACAAAAACATGTCAGCAGGGTTATTATCAACTGTCATATGAGATTTTTATTCTACGACAGCATAACAAGGCTTGAAAAGGGCAAGGCAGTCTCTGGCGTTAAGGCTTTTTCCCTGTCCGAGGAATTCCTTCGCGGGCATTTTGACAGGGAGGCCCTTGTGCCCGGGGTTATATTTATCGAGGCAATGGCGCAGCTTCTGGGCTGGCTTGTTATCTATACCCATGACTTTAAACTCTCTCCGATATTGACACTGGTTGAGGGGGCACATATTCCACCGCGTCTAAGGCCGGGCTTTAAAGCAGATATCAGCGGTGAGATCATCTCTACCACAAAACGCGACACGCTGGGGTCGGCTGCTGTGTTTATCGATGGACAGAAGGTTGCATCTGCAAGCAGGATTATCTACAGCCACTTCGACAAAATAGACCCCGATGAACTCTACCGGCGGTTTTGCTACTACAGCGGTATAAAAAACAGTGAGACCCTCAGCCAATAAACGAGTAGTAGTCACAGGACTTGGCATGGTAACCGCCCTGGGGCTTGAGGTCAGTGACAACTGGGACAAGGCCCTTGCCGGGGTCTCCGGTGTGAGTAAAATATCACTCCCCGGCACTGCGAACTCTCCCGTGCAGGCCGTTGCCGCAGTTAATGAAACAGACTGGGGGCGCATTGCCGGTGAATTCCCTGAAGAGCCTGCCAGCCCTGTTGAACAGGAGCGGCGGACGATGTTCACCCTCTGGGCGGTCAAAAAAGCGATGATTGATGCAAGGCTCTTTAACAGCGGAGGCTGCCGTGAACGCTTTGGGACTGTACTTGCCGCGGGATTAGGCATTAACCGGCTTGAGGACATAGCCCGCTGGATGCGCGCGGGGGAGTTTGACTTAGCAGCGTTTTCAAGGGAATATCATCAGGTCTGCGGCGATTCCATAATTAGAAATAACTCACACCGAGCCGCTGCTGTGGCAGCAAGGAGGTTTTCCCTGTTTGGCCCGAATGCCACAATCACCACTGCCTGTGCCTCTGCAACACAGGCGATAGGCACTGCCTTCAGGATGATTCGTGATGGAGAGGCAGATGTAATTGCAGCAGGCGGGGCAGATTCGATGATAAACCCCATAGGGCTTGTGTTTTTTGTGCTTTTGCAGGCGGCGTGTCCCGGCTCTGAGAATGTAACGCAGTTGTGCAGACCGTTTGACAGAAAGCGTTCAGGTCTCATAATGGGCGAAGGCGCTGGCATTGTCATTCTTGAAGAATATGAACACGCGATAAAACGGGGCGCAAGGATATATGCAGAGGCGGCAGGCTATGCCTCCACTATGGATGCATATCAGGTCACTGCCCCCATCCCCGACGGCTCAGGGGCAGAGGGCGCCATGCGTGCTGCCCTCAAAGACGCCGCACTGGAGACAGACGCCATAGACTACATCAACGCACACGGCACAAGCACTAAACTTAACGACGAGGCCGAGACCGCAGCCATTACCAAGGTCTTTAAAGAACGAGCCGTTGCCATCAGCTCAAGCAAGTCCATGATAGGGCACCTGCTAGCGGCCTCAGGCGGCCCGGAGTTTATATTTACCGTCCTGAGTGTAGCAAACGACGAGATACACCCCACAATAAACCTGACAAATCCCGACCCCAAATGCCCGCTTGACTACGTACCGCTTGTCAAGCGCTCAAAGACCGTGCGTGCAGCCATTTCAAACTCCTTCGGATTCGGCGGGCAAAACGCGTCAATAATAGTGAAAAAATTGGGCGCTTAGATTAATCCAAAAGCTGTACAACTATATTTTTGTCATTGCAAATATTATCTATAGAACTATAGAATATTGCCGATATGTAATTGTAGAATAATGGCTGTAATATAAACATATTTTAACAGGAGGAAGGAATGCTTCAAAACATGAAAACAGGTACGAGGTTAGGGCTGGCGTTTGGTATCGTTGTCGTTCTGCTTTTGGTGGTAGCGGTTGTGGGTGTAAGCAGCTTGGGGAATCTTAACCGTGAGCTGGATGAAGTAGTTAATGATAAGTATCCAAAGATAGCAATTTTAGCTGAGATTGACAGCGAGATCAACCAGATAGCCCGTTCTATGCGTAATATGCTGATAATGGAAAAAAAGGAACAGATTCAGAAAGAACTGGACCGGGTTCAGGAATCAAGGAAAAAGATTGGCGCCAATTTAGAAAAACTTACGCCGATGATTAAATCTGACGTCGGCAAGGCAGCATTAAAGGCTATAACTGATGCAAGGGCGGCATATGTTACCGGTCAGGATGAGTTCCTGAAACTTGCATCAGAAGGCAAACATGATGAGGCAAAGGAACTTCTGTTAACAAAAGTAAGGGCACAGCAGCTTGGCTATTTAGAAGCTATAGATAAGATGATAAAACTTCAGGAAGAACTTCTGGATAAAACTGCCAAAGATGCCAACGAAGCATATAAAAGCTCCCGCACGTTAATCATAACTATATCAGTCGCAGCCATTGTTCTGTCGATAGTAATAGCCATGTTTATAACTATGAGTTTATTAAAACAGCTTGGCGGCGAACCGCATTATATAGCCGGAATAGCCCAGAGTGTAGCGGACGGGGATTTGACGATGAGATTTGACAGCGGCAAGAAGTCTGAGACTGGAATACTGCTGGCAATGAAGGCAATGGTGGAGAAATTAAAAGAGGTCGTAGCCAGCGTACGTACAGCCTCCGACAATGTAGCGGCAGGCAGCAATGAGCTGTCATCGGGCGCCCAGCAGCTATCAGAAGGCGCAACACAGCAGGCTGCCTCAGTAGAGGAGACGTCGTCTTCGATGGAGCAGATGACATCAAATATCAAGCAAACCACTGACAACTCCAGACAAACTGAGGCAATTGCAACATCTGCGGCAAAAGACGCCCTCGACGGCGGTAAGGCAGTCACAGAGGCAGTTGTAGCTATGAAGGAGATAGCCAGTAAGATTTCGATAATAGAGGAAATCGCAAGACAGACGAACTTGTTAGCATTAAATGCGGCAATCGAGGCGGCAAGGGCCGGTGAACACGGCAAGGGATTTGCAGTTGTGGCATCTGAAGTAAGAAAACTGGCAGAACGCAGTCAAAAGGCCGCAGGTGAGATAAGCGAACTCTCAGCCTCAAGCGTAAACATAGCAGAGCAGGCCGGCACAATGCTCAATAAATTAGTCCCTGATATAAGAAAGACGGCAGATTTAGTGCAGGAGATAACCGCAGCCAGCAACGAGCAAAACACCGGTGCAGAGCAGATAAACAAGGCTATTCAGCAATTAGACCAGGTCATTCAGCAAAACGCCTCAGCCGCCGAGGAGATGGCCTCAACCAGCGAGGAACTTTCATCGCAGTCCGAGCAGCTTCAAGCCACAATCGCATTCTTTAGGACTGGCGCGGAAGGCTCTTTTCAGGTAAAACCCAAGCGTAAACCTATGGCATTAGCACACAAGGCCGCCGCCCAAAGACCAAAGGCACACACCCCTGCACCCGCACCCGTATCATCCAAAGGCGCGATGATAGATTTAGATGACAGCAAAGGCCATACCGATGACAGCGACTTTGAGAGATATTAATGATTTGATAAAGTTCGATGGCCTGACATAGAATTTGCGTGATTAGATATTGGGCGTCCATGTGAGACGCCCTTCTTATTGTGAAAATACATGGCGCCAATAAAAATAGTGACATATGTCACTATTTTTATTGTAATTGATTGGAATAAAGAGTATAATACTTAGTGTCGCTGTTGTTGGGAGGAGGGCAATGTGTTTACAAACTTTTTAGTATATTAGGGAGGCGGGTGAAAATCATGAGTAAAATAAATTTCGGAACAAAAGTATTGTTTGTAGTAGCGGTAAGTTTTATTGCCAGCTATGTGATTAATTTTTATTTCATAAAAGGTATTATAGAAAAAGATGCACTAAATGCCTTGGTTATGAAGGCAAAGGCGATAACCATCCAGGCAGAAAACGCCAGAAATTATGTTGCTGCCTTAAGGGTAGATAAATCCTTTGACGAACCACGGTTAATGGCAGATTTGAAGGCAAAACTTGCTGGCGCGACTACCCAGGAAGACATAATTGAAAAAGTAAGGAAAGCGGATTACTACAATACAATTCCTGTTGTTGCGGGCTGGAAGATTGCAGCTGCAAAGTCTGCCGATGCCGGTTATGACTTCAAGGCCGTTAGAGTTCAGGCCAGAAACAAAAATAATGAGGCAACGCCTGTAGAGAAAACCATGCTTGAAAAGATGGTCTCAGAAAACCAACAAGATATCTGGATGATAGACAAAGAGGCCAACGCCCTCAGATACATGAGGGCTGTGGTCTTAGGCCCTGAATGTATGATGTGTCATGGTGTAGAGAGTGATTATCCAGCAGGTAAGGGATATGACCCGATAGGAATTAAAATGGAGGGCTGGAAGGCTGGCGAGCAGCGGGGAGGATTTGAAATAATTGCCGATTTAAAACCCATGCAGGCAGTTGTGTCATCTTCTCTGAAACAGACGATACTTTTAGGGACAATAATAACTGCTGTTGCTATGACAATAATATATTTACTGATAAAACGCCTTGCAATTAATCCCGTGAAAGACATAAGGGAGTTGATAGGCAGGGTGTCAGATGGAGACCTTAGTGTCAAAGCAGAGGTAAAGACGCAGGATGATATAGGGATGCTTGCCAATAGTATGAACATAATGGTTGAAAAATTAACAGAAATAGTATCAAAAGTACGCTCATCAGCCGACAACGTAGCGGCAGGAAGTAATGAACTATCATCCGGCGCTCAACAGTTATCAGAAGGCGCCACAGAGCAGGCGGCATCGATTGAGGAAACATCATCTGCTATGGAAGAGATGACATCGAACATCAGGCACACTACTGACAACTCAAAACAGACAGAGGTAATTGCAACATCTGCGGCAAAAGACGCCCTTGAAGGCGGCAAGGCAGTCGCAGAGGCTGTTAGCGCTATGAAGGAGATAGCAAACAAGATTTCAATCATAGAAGAAATATCAAGGCAGACGAATCTGCTGGCACTAAATGCGGCAATCGAGGCTGCACGTGCTGGTGAACATGGAAAGGGTTTTGCTGTTGTAGCCTCAGAGGTAAGAAAACTTGCTGAGAGGAGTCAAAAGGCCGCAGGAGAGATAGGCGAGCTGTCAGCCTCAAGTGTAAACATAGCAGAGCAGGCCGGTACGATGCTCAATAAATTAGTTCCTGATATCAGAAGAACCGCAGACCTGGTACAGGAGATAACCGCGGCAAGCAACGAACAAAACACCGGCGCAGAGCAGATAAACAAGGCTGTTCAGCAATTAGACAAGGTCATTCAGCAAAACGCCTCAGCAGCTGAAGAGGTAGCATCCACCAGTGAAGAGCTATCGACTCAGTCTGAACAACTGCAAAATGCTATTGCATTTTTTAAGACAGGCGCAGAAGGCTCTTTTCAGGTAAAACCCAGGCGTAAACCTTTGGCATTAGCACACAAGGCCGCCGCCCCAAGACCAAAGGCACACACCCCAACGCCCGCACCCGTATCTGCCAAAGGTGCGATGATAGATTTAGACGACAGCAAAGGCCACACCGATGACAGCGACTTTAAGAAATACTAATGATCTGATAAAGTTCGATGGCCTGACATAGAATGAAGTGGACTCCAAAAATGAGACAATAGGTTAAAATAGAGCCTAAAGTTTCAGAAGGAGGGGTAGAGATGAAAAAAAGAAGGCAATTTAGCTCGGAACTATGCAAACAGCACGGTATAGGGACGGGTCAGTATTATAGATGGCAGCAAATGTTTTTCGATGGAGCGATTCAGGGGCTGAAGCAAGCGGCAGAAAAAACAGTTCCGAGGAGAAACTAAAAGAGGAAAACGAAAGGCTTAAGTCTGTAATAACCGACCGTGCGACAGAAAACCTAACGCTTGTCTTGGGATTTAAGAGGGCATGTTGAGGACGAGGGTACAATAACGATGATAAAGGCGGAAGTAGAGCTGATAAGGAATAAGACCGGATGCAGTCTGAAATGGATATTAACGCAACTTTAAATAGGCTGGAGTACATATCATAAATGGCTGAAGTGGAAACCTTTAGAAAAGAAAGGTTTTGTACACTGGAATGACAGACCCGACGTAAAAAATACATGGTGCATCTGCCCTTCCAAGAATTCCCAAATCCGCCCCAAATCCGCTTTGACACTTTATGTTATATTTTACTTTGACTGTGGATTTAGGTTATGCTATATGGAATTTACTTGTGTTGAGTGTGTATGCTTAGGGAATTATTCATAAAAAAATTTGCAGTGATAGACGAATTACGGGTTGAACTCCATGAGGGTCTTAACGTATTAACCGGGGAGACCGGGGCAGGGAAATCCATAGTTGTTGACGCGTTAGGGCTTATTCTTGGGCAGCGCGGGCAGTCTAACTTTATTAAAACAGGTGCAAAGGAAACGGTAGTTGAGGCCATATTCGACGCAGTTTCAATTGCGCCAACAGAGGCGCTGGGGATAGATGTCTCAGAGGAATTAATAATTCGGCGCGTGGTGTCTTCCACAGGGAAAAATCGTTCCTTTATCAATGACTCCTCTGTGGGGATTGCAACTGTCACTGAAATCGGCTCAACGCTTGTGGATATACACAGTCAGCACGAAAACCAGAGCCTGATGTCAAAATCCAGACAGATGCGTTTACTGGACTCATTTGGCAGGACAGGGGATGCCGTGAAGGACTACTCAATCACTCTGGGCAGGTACCGCGCCATGTTGGATAAACAGGCGCGACTTGTGCAAAATATCACCAACAGGGACAAGCGCATAGAAATCCTTCGATTTCAAATAGATGAAATCGAGGCAGCCGACCTCGACGCAAAAGAAGCAGAGTCGCTGTCAAAGGAGCGAGCTATACTTGCGAACCTGACAACACTGAAAGAGTTGAGCGAAGGCGCCTACGAAGTGCTGCATAAAAGAGATGGGGCAATAGAGGACCAATCTGCCGTTGTCGTTGATTCCCTTGAGAAGCTGACGAAGATAGACGAAAGCGCCGCTGAGATTCTCTCAATGGCAAAGGAGACTCAATCCTATATAAAAGAACTCTCCGTGATGCTTCGCCGCTACAAGGACAACATAGACTTTGTCCCTGAGCGCCTGGACACAATTGAAACACGACTTGAGACAATAAGAAAATTGGAGAGAAAATACGGCGAGACAGTAGAGGTCATCCTGAACTACAGAGACAGCGCCGTTGCAGAGCTCGATGAGCTGACGACGGTAAATGAAAAACTCGATTCTATCAAAGCCGAAATAGCATCATTAAGGAAACGCCTTGAGGCAGCGGCAGAAGATATCTCAAAGCAGAGGGCGGTAACGGCCAGACGCCTTGAGTCTGAGATAGCCAGCACACTGAAAGTGCTTGCCATGCCAAAGGCACGTCTTGAGATATCCCTTACGCTAAATAGAAACGAAGACGGCTCCATGAAGTTACTAAACGATGGAGCGGACACTGTGGAGTTTCTGTTTACGGCCAACCCTGGCGAGCCTCTGAAGCAGTTGCAAAAGATAGCCTCCGGGGGTGAGTTATCAAGGGTGATGCTTGCCCTTAAGAGTGCCTTTGCAGAATATGATGATATACCGGTGCTGGTGTTTGATGAGGTTGATGCCGGAATTGGTGGTGAGACGGCAGAGCGAGTAGCTGATAAGTTGAAAGAACTATCAAAAAGGCGTCAGGTGTTATGTGTAACGCATCTTCCACAGATAGCCTCAAGGGCTGACAACCACCTGATGATACACAAGCATGTGACCGACGATGCAGTGGCAATAACTGTTGAGACCCTCTACGGTCAGGACAGGCAACTGGAGCTTGCCCGGATGTTAAGTGGCAGCATAACCGACATATCACTGGAGCACGCCCGTGAACTCCTAAAAAAAGGCGGAGATGTTTGATGAAAGGAAAGATTGAGATAAACAAGGAATTGTGTAAGGGCTGTACGTTTTGTGTAACTGCGTGTCCGAAGAAAATAATCAAATTGAGCACAGAGTTTAACAACTCCGGATACTTTCCGGCGATTGTCGAGACAATGGAAAAGTGTACGGGCTGCGCCATGTGTGCCGAGATGTGCCCTGAAATAGCTATAGAAGTATGGCGGGAAGATTAGAGCAGCCTGTGCCGGTATCCCCCCGGCGTATATAGTGCCTGCTCTCCCCCTTAATTAGAGCCTGTCCATAAACTATCGATTTTCAGGTTTGTGCTCATGAGCCAGTTGCAACAGACCATTGTTTTTCACTGAGTTCATTCCCCTGTCTTTAACAGACATGGACAGTAGCACTTTTATCAAGATTTTAGGCATAGCCATCCCTATCATTCGTTTTTTTCTATAAAAATACATTATGTCATTGTAGTTGTGGTTGTATTTTTGATATAAGAGTTCCTGTCATAACACGGATGTAATATGCAATAACGGTCCAGTATATCTTGGCGTCAAATCGCTCCATTGTTTTCCATTCGCACCGAAACAGATTGAATCCTCTTTTCAGATTTGATATTACCGCTTCAATGCCACTTCTCCACACAAGAGGATAACTCTGCTTCGTTAATGACTTTAACAAGATCATCATGGATATCCTCGTGGCATCGTCCCCGAGCTTTTCACGTAATGATTTAGGTGTTGCTATCACAGTCACAGCATTATTACAACCCTATTCAGCCTGATTGTCAACACGCACTCATATCCCCAGAGCATTAAGGGCAAACGTATTATGTATCTCTTTTCCTGTCATTCCTATAAAAACAGAAATCCAGGATAGCATTGGTCGGAGCTATATGTTTAAGCAGTGTTGCTGTAATTATTATTACGTGTCAAATATATTTAACTTGATTCCCCAGCATAAAATTAGTTAGTATGTGTGTACTGGTGTGGTACTTATGTCACCGGAGATAAGGCTATGTGTAGGCGCCTAGCTTGTAGCAAGCAGTTACGAATACGTAACACAGGGAAGACTGTCATGAGATGGATCAGGAATGTGAAGACTGACGAAAACTGATTACGGCATCATTCCGGCATCAGCCGGGCAACGTAACGCTATAATTTGGAGGTAGTAGTGAAATTTCTGAATGATATGAAAATTAGATCTAAATTGATAGGGAGTTTTGTTTTTGCATCTGTAATAATGGCTGTTGTGGGATGGTTTGGGTTTGAGGGGATGAATAATATTATGGCAGGATTGGATGCAGTAGCTGATGTTCGCCTTCCGGCTATGAGTGCACTTGGAACAATAAATGAAGCACAGGCTGCTATTAAAGCTGCAGAGAGGACAATGTTAATTGCAAATCTTGACAATGACCGCACGAAAAGAGAGATGGGGCACATTAGTGATGCTTATAAGAGGGCAGACGATGCGTGGAAGATATATGAGCCTCTCAGCAAGACAAAGGAAGAGGATGAACAATGGAAACAGTTTGTGTCAGCCTGGAAGTCATGGGAAAAGGATGTCAGGGACTACCTAAAATTATATGAGCAATATATGACCGACAAATCCCTTGAGGAAAAGGTACGGAATCAAAGCCTAAAAACATCATCAGATTCTTTTAAAATTGCTGACAAACTGTTAGATGAATTAATCAATAGGAACGATAAAATAATAAAAGAAGAGAGTAAGAATGCTGACGACGCAGAGTCAGCGTCTAAGAGAAATCTGGTAACTTTTTTGGTTATAGGTATGATAGCCTCTATGTTATCAGGGGTTGTTATCTCCAGCTCTATAAGCAGCCCGCTGAAGCGCGGGGTGGTGTTTGCCGAGGGCGTAGCTGCCGGTGATTTAAGCCAGCATATAGATATGAATAGAAAGGATGAGGTAGGGCAGCTTGCCAGTGCGTTAAACGATATGGTAAGCAAGCTAAAGGAAATCGTAGCCAGCGTGCGGCAGGCAGCCGACAACGTAGCGGCAGGCAGCAGCGAGCTTTCATCTGGCGCTCAGTCGCTCTCCGAAGGTGCAACCGAGCAGGCAGCCTCTGTTGAGGAGACATCGTCTTCGATGGAAGAGATGACCTCGAACATCAGGCAAACCACTGATAACTCAAGACAAACTGAGGCAATCGCAACAACGGCGGCAAAAGACGCACTTGACGGCGGCAAGGCAGTCTCCGAAGCAGTTGGCGCTATGAAGGAGATAGCCAGCAAGATTTCTATCATAGAGGAAATCGCAAGGCAGACGAATCTCTTAGCACTTAACGCAGCAATCGAGGCGGCTAGGGCCGGTGAACACGGCAAGGGTTTTGCAGTTGTGGCATCTGAGGTGAGGAAACTAGCCGAACGCAGCCAAAAGGCCGCAGGTGAGATAAGCGAACTCTCAGCCTCAAGCGTGACAATAGCAGAGCAGGCTGGCAGGATGTTGAGTAAACTAGTGCCTGACATAAGAAAAACAGCAGACCTTGTACAGGAGATAACCGCAGCCAGTAATGAGCAAAACTCTGGAGCAGAGCAGATAAACAAGGCGATTCAGCAGCTTGACCAGGTCATTCAGCAAAACGCCTCAGCCGCCGAGGAGATGGCCTCAACCAGCGAGGAATTATCTACACAGTCAGAGCAGTTGCAACGCGCTATAACGTTCTTTAAGACCGGAGCCGAAGGCTCATTCAAAGCTCAGCCAAAGGCCAAACGTAAACCCATGGCGTTAGCGCACACAGTGACTCATAAGCCTAAGGCTCCATTTACCGCCAAAGGCCGAGATATTATACTGATAGAAAGAGGCGACCACACTGATGACAAAGACTTTGAAAGGTATTAACAGAGGTGGAATGAGATGATATGAGTATCTGACGTTTGTACTTGATAAGGAGACGGCTGTAAGTACACTCTCGCCCCCATTGGTGCTGCTTATGCCGCTTATAAAGATGCTAAACACTGCCCTGCCGCTTGCATCGAGTTGTCAACGAGCAGCCGAGCGGCACTTTCCATAAACTTCTCTATTAAGATATACTAAAAGGAAATTGCCGCTGTCGGCGGTAAGGCAATCAAAACTCTGACATTAGACATACTGGGGGCATTGACATGGGGACAAATAAATCAAAGGGGATAATCAATGCAGTTTTAGCCGTTGTTTTAGCATCACTATTTGTGATTATTACATTAGTGAACACTACAGCGGCATATGCCGGTGAACAGATAGCTGTGGTGGAGCAGTTCTCCCCACAGGGTGCAGCTAAAGCCGTAAGACAGGTGACCGCTCGATTTTCTGAGCAGATGGTCTCGTTTGGCGACCCGCGTACTGAGTCCCCTTTTAGTATCAATTGCCCCGAAAAAGGCTCCGCCAGGTGGATTGACACTATGAACTGGGCATACGATTTCGACGAAGACCTGCCCTCTGGAGTGTCCTGTACATTCACGCTGAAGCCATCCATTAAGGCCCTGTCGGGAACGCCGGTCAAAGAAGGCAGCTTTCAATTTACAACCGGCGGGCCAAGCGTTCTTGTCTCTGAACCATCTGATGGAAGCATATGGCTTGATGAAAAACAAGCCTTTGTCCTTTATCTTGACGGCGCCCCAGATGAGTCCTCAATCTCTGAGCATGTCCACTGCACAGTTGACGGCATAAGGGAGCGCATAGGCGTTACTTTGATTCAAGGCAGTGAAAAAGAAGAAATCCTAAAAGCCGCCGCACCGTCACTCAGAGGCTATAAGCTGTACGATAAAAACTCATCGAGTTCCTTAAAGACTCCAGTAAAAAACCTCGTCGTCCTGCAGTGCAACCGCACATTTCCTTCTGGCAAGGGGGTGAAAATCGTATGGGGTAAGGGAGTTAAATCAATAAGCGGCATCGCATCAGACATAGAACAGGTGTTGAGCTTCAAGACTCAGAATCCATTTGCTGCCACATTTCACTGCCTCAAGGAGAGGGCCACATCGGGCTGCATACCGATAACCCCAATGAAGCTGGTATTCTCTGCGGCAGTCTCCAGAAAATCAGCAAACCAAATCGTTATAAAAAGTGATGACGGTAAGCTCTGGCGGCCAAAACTCGATGCAGAAGATGAGGAAGACACAAGATATACGCAAAGGTTAGTGTTTGAAGGGCCATTTCCTGAAAGCACATCGTTTAGTGTCGTGCTCCCTGAAGGACTAAAAGACGAATCAGGCAGGGCGCTCTCAAACCGCAGCAAATTCCCAATGAAGGTCAGGACAGACGCCTATCCGCCTCTGGCAAAATTCGCCTCACGCTTTGGAATTATCGAGCAGAAGGCGGGTGCGCTGTTACCCATTACCGTTAGAAACATCGAACAGGAGATAAAACTCTTCCTGCTAAATCCAGGGGAGAAAGCCGCCGAAACAAAGACTGAAGCAAACGTAGACCCTAAATCTGAACCCGAAAAAAGCACCGCTCCGAACACTGTTGCTGGCAAGATAAAGAAAATCCCGGCAGGCTCCCAGGAGGAGATCATCTCATGGCTGAGAAAAACAGCCGCCAGCGTGCGCGAAAGGCCGCTGCTTAGTAAGGCCTCCGGTGTAAAAACCTTTAATCTGCCCAAGCCGGGCGGCACAAAGGCATTTGAGGTAATAGGCATACCATTGGGCACGAAGGGCAGCGCTACGGGGTTTTATGTAGTAGAAGTGGAAAGCGCTATATTAGGCCAGCACCTCCTGCCGAATCAACGCCCCATGTACGTGCAGGCGGCGGCGCTAGTTACAAACCTCTCCACACACTTTGCCTGGGGCAGGGAGTCCTCAGCCGTGTGGGTAACAACGCTGGATAAGGGAGAGCCTGTAAATAACGCAGAGGTAACGCTGAGAGACTGCACAGGCAAGGCCGTGTGGCAGGGTAAGACCGCCGCTGACGGCATAGCAAGGATTAATCAATCACTGCCTACTGACCGCATCCTTCCGACGTGCCGCGAGCAGCTAAATTGGGCTGAAAACTCACAGATACTTAACGATGTCACAAACGGACTATTTGTATTTGCAAAAACACAGGACGACCTTACCTTCACACATTCGTCATGGCACAGGGGCATAGAGCCGTGGCGCTTTAAGCTGCCTGAGGCCTTTGGTGCAAGCGATGACCCTGCAATCGTTCATACGGTCTTTGACCGTACACTGCTGCGTGCCGGGCAGAGCATAAACATGAAACATATAATAAGAAAACACACAATGAACGGCTTTGAGTCTGTACCGGAGGCAGAAAGGCCAGAAAAGGTCGTTATCGTTCACTCAGGCTCTAACAAAGAGTTTCCATTCCCATTGAAATGGCTCGAAGACGGGTCGGCAGAGACAACATGGGCAATCCCTGAACAGGCAAGCAACGGCCGCTATGAGGTATATCTAAATAAAAAGGCAAAACCATACGACAGGAGGATGTTCTCCGGCACATTCAACATTGAAGACTTCAGGGTGGTGCTGATGAAAGCAGCAGTTCAGGGGCCTGCAGCACCGCTGATCATGCCAAAAGAGGTGGGGCTTGATATAACAGTATCATATCTTTCCGGCGGCGGCGCGGCTGACTTACCAGTCAAGCTGCGAGCAGAGCTTCAGCCAAAGGAAATCACATTGCCGACGGCAGAAGGCTATCAATTTTCTGCGAAGGCAGTACGTGAAGGAATCGAGACAAACACAGAGCAGTATGCCGACCAGTATACCGGTCACTATGACAACAATGGTGAAGACGACAGTGAGAACGAGGCTGCCCCGCTCAACTCTAAGCAAGTCAAACTACAGACCATCGAACTCAATCTTGATAAAAACGGTACGGCAAAGGCCACCCTCAAAGACATTCCCGATGTAAGCACACCGCACGACATCACGGCTGAACTTGAGTTTCGTGACCCGAACGGCGAAATTCAAACAATCTCCTCAAACATACCGGTCTATCCATCATCTCTAATGGTTGGCATAAACCCGTCTGACTGGGCAGAGTCAAAAGACGCGCTTAAGTATAAGATAATCGTAACGGGCGTTGACGGTAAGCCGCGGCCAAACGTACCGGTAGAAGTCGATATCTTCAAAAAGAGGACATACTCCCACAGGAAACGTGTGGCAGGCGGGTTCTATTCCTATGAAAATATCGATGAGATAAAGAAGATTGGACGCCACTGCACCGGCAATACCGACGAAAAAGGCCTATTATTCTGTCAGGCCCCCTCACCGGCCTCTGGCAGGATAATAATCCAGCCGACAATTAAAGACGACGCTGGAAGACCGGCCTTTACAAACACAGAGGTCTTTGTTGCAGGTAAAGATGAGGTATGGTTCGAGGCCGGAAGTGACGACCGCATAGATTTAATTAGCGAATCAAGGCGCTACGAGATAGGTGAGACGGCAAAGTTTCAATTAAGAATGCCCTTTAAGGAAGCCACCGTATGGGTCACTGTCGGGCGTGAAGGCGTCATGGACACATATGTAAGGACAATCACCAGAAACAATCCGGCCTTTGAGATACCAATAAAGAAGAATTACGCCCCGAATGTCTACGTATCAGCGCTGGCTATAAGGGGACGCATCGATGACGCCAAACCGACGGCGCTTTTTGACCCCGGCAAGCCCGCGTTTAAACTTGGCATAACGGGCATTGATGTCGGCTGGAGACCGCACGAACTAAAAGTAGCGGTTACGACAGACAAACAGGTGTACAAGACCCGCCAGGAGGCTAAGGCTAAAGTCAAGGTGCTTGACGCCGATGGTAAGACGCCGCCAAAGGGCAGTTCAGTAATAATTGCAGCCGTTGATGAGGGGCTGCTCGAGTTAAAGCCGAATCTGAGCTGGAAGCTGCTTGAGGCAATGATGAAAAAAAGGCCGTATGAGCTAAAGACATCTACCTCACAGGCGGTGGTCATAGGGAAGCGGCACTTTGGGCGTAAATCACTGCCGCAAGGCGGTGGAGGCGGCAAGAGCGTCACCCGTGAACTGTTCGACACGCTAATACTTTGGAAGGCAACCGTAAAACTTGACGAAAACGGCGAGGCCGCAGTAAATATCCCGCTCAATGACTCACTTACTGCATTTAAGATTGTTGCCATTGCCACATCAGGCACGGGGCACTTCGGAACGGGTGAGACATCTGTCAGGACATCTCAGGACCTGATGATATTTTCTGGTATCCCACCGCTTGTACGCACCGGCGACAAATTTATAGCAGGCTTCACGGTGAGAAACACCACTGAAAAGGCTATAGACGCCCACGCCGAACTATCAGTTAAAGGGAGCGACAACGTTACAAGAAAGATGTCCCCCATCAAATTCAGTGTCCCGGCTGGCCGCTCCGAGGTATTTAACTGGCAAATCGAGGTGCCATTTAACATCGATAACCTGCTCTACGATATAAGGATAAAGGACGCTTCCGGTGCCGCTTTTGACTCGATGCGTGTAAAACAAAAGGTAGTAAACGGTATTGATGTGAGGATATATCAGGCAGAACTCAGGCAAGTCGACGCCCCATACACTGTTGAAGTCGAAAAACCGGCAGACGCCCTGCAAAACCTTGGCGGAGTCAATATAACATTCAAGCCCAAACTCAGCGAAGGTCTGACAGGTATAAGTTATTACATGTCGCACTATCCATACACGTGCATGGAACAAAAGGTCTCAAAGGCAGTATCACTGAGGGACAAGGCCATGTGGAATTGGATTAAGGCAGAGCTGCCAAACTATCTTGACAAGGACGGCTTTGTAAAGTATTTCCACAATATGAGGACAGGAAGCGAAGTCCTGACAGCGTACATCCTGTCTATTTCCCATGAAGCGGGATATGACATACCCCAGGAGACAAAGACTAAAATGCTCTCCGCCCTCACATCTTTTGTAACCGGGAAGATAGTCATGGGAAGAAGCCCCATTCAGGCTGCCGATGTAGTGGTGAGAAAACTCTCAGCCATAGAGTCGCTCTCACGCCACGGCGCAACTGATGCAGCAATGCTTGCCTCAATAGCAACAGACCCCGCATTGCTGCCAACATCTGCCCTGCTTGATCTTATCAACATCACAAATCGTGTAAAAGACATTCCCGATAGAGACAAGAAGCTAAAGGCAGCCGTTGATGCCCTCCGCACAAGGCTGAACCTGCAAGGCACTGTGATGAGCCTCTCATCAGAAAAGACAGACAATCTCTGGTGGCTTATGACCACGCCTGATGCCAATGCCGTGCGCCTACTGCTGACTACCCTGACCTTAGAGGGCAGTGCTGCTGCACCCTTCAGGGCAGATGAGCCGAAAATAGCCGCAGGTACAATTGGCAGGATGAGACATGGCCACTGGGACAGCACGGTAGCAAACGCATGGGGCGTACTTGCAACAGAGCGTTTCTCAGCAAAATATGAATCTGTACCTGTAACGGGCATTAGCGCTGCACAGTTGGATAAAACCGTGTTTAACACCGACTGGGCAAAGACCCCAAAGGGCAGCACCGGCGGGTTTGTATGGCCGGATGGTAAGAAATCACCACTCAGCATATCACACAACGGCACAGGGAAACCCTGGGCAACGATACAAAGCCTTGCGGCGATACCTCTTACAAAACCCTTAAGCAGCGGCTATAAAATAGTAAAAACCATAACGCCAGTCTCGCAAAAGACAAAGGGGAAGTGGACAAAGGGAGACGTATTCACGGTTGACCTTAAAATCGATGCTCAGGCAGATATGACATGGGTTGTGGTAAACGACCCCGTACCTTCTGGCACGACGATTCTAAACAGGGGGCTAGGGCGAGACTCATCTCTGCTCAGAAAATCAGAGAAGAAGCGGCAGTACACGGGCGCATGGGAAGCCTACCGGGAGTTCACCTTTGAAGGCGTAAAGGTCTATTACGAATACGTACCGAAGGGCAGTTGGTCAATCTCGTACACGGTAAGGCTGAACAATGACGGCATATTCCAGATGCCGACAACGAGGGTAGAGGCCCTGTACAATCCAGAGATGTTTGGTGAGATACCAAACAACAATATAGAAGTACACAAGTAATAGAAGTATACAAGTAATAGAAGAACACAAGTAAACTAAATATCATCAAGTCGGTTCAAGAAATCTGCAGCGGCAGAACCGGCTTGATAGAACATTCCGAATCAGCCTGTCTCATAACCCGCATATCTTCTAGTCTAATAAATTATTTCAAAATAATAACACACTATGTTGACATAAATATATTACTATGCTATAATAAGTAATACTGCTAACGCACTCATAGAAAGTACGAGGTCAAGGAGGGTTACCCTCCTTGCAGGAGTTTGAGGGCAGCGCCCTCAATGTCATGGAGTTTTTTTTGATTTCCAAAAAATACAGATTTCAAAAGGCGGTAATCCTATCGCCCAACAGGTAATACATATTGTATTACCACAATAAACACAGGAGGAAACAGGCATGGCATCCACAGACCCGAACGAGATAGTGAGTAAGGCTCAAGAATTCGCAAAGGACCAGTTGAAGAATGCTAAGGAGTTTGTCGAAAAGCTATCACAGATTGCGACAACGGCACTTGACGTCGATCAACCGGAGATATGGGAGTGGACGCTCTATGACAAATCGACCGAGGCGCTTGAGAAAGTAATGAACATGAAGCCGGAAAGCCCGGAGATAAAAAGTTTCGATGGAGATATACCAGAGGTTCCTACCTTTGCAATTGACAATGTCGAGCCTGTAACAGTCCCTGAGTTTGACGTAAGCAGACCGGTGTTGAGTTATCCTGATAAACCAGACGCGACATTACCAGGTGCGCCGCCAATGCCGACGATAGGTGAGAATTACAATGTTCCGGCAAGACCAGCAATAGCAATCCCGGAGCCGCCCCAGTTGGAGAGTTATAACGTTCCGAAGCCGCCGTCAATATCCATAAAGCCGTTTACGATGGCAATGCCGAATGACGATATTATAGTGCCGTCAGATTTGTACACCGATTGGTTGAAGCACTATGAGCTCAATGAACAGGAATACACATCAGTTCTAAAAGAGGCAATCGAAACACTGCTGATAAGCGACGTGAAAAACGGCGGCACAGGGATTAATCCAGAGGACGAACGGCTGTTATGGGAGCGTGCAAAGGACAGACAGAACATCGAGGCGCAAACAGCGATTAACGAGGCAAGACGTAATTACGCGGCGTATGGATTTACGATACCAACGGGGGCGATGATGTCGCTGGAAGAAAGCGCCAGAAACAAGGCGGTAAAAGACGCGTCGTCGATGACAAGGGAGCTAGCAATAAAGAGGGCTGATTTATACGTGGAAAACCGCAAGCACGCGCTGGACAAGGCGCTATCGCTTGAAAGCACATTGATAAACTTTCACAACTCGCTAAAGGAGCGCAGCCTAAACGCAGCTAAGGCGGTACTTGATGCTGGAATGAAGCTCTACAACCTGCAGGTAGAGAGATATAAAACCAGACTGAGCGCCTATAAGACGGCGGCAGACGTGCATGAGGCAACGATACGTGCGGCCTCGACACAGATACAAATCTATAAGACTGAACTTGACGGCGTACTGAGCGAGGAGCAGCACAGGAGACAGGCAGAGGTTGAGAGGTACAAAGAGCAGCTATCAGCCGTCAACGCGATGATTTCTGTGTATAAGACGGAGATGGAGGCAGCGAAGGTTTACAGCGATTTTGAGAAATCGAGGCTGGAGACATTTAAGACTAACGTAGAGGCGTATCACACGCTGGTGCAGTCGAAGACGGCTGAGTTCAACATGTACGAAGCGGCAATGCGTGGAGAGATGGAAAAGGTAAAGGTGTATGAATCCGATGTTAGGGCATATCAGGCCAAATCTGAGGGTTTGAAGACTAAAGCGACGGTAAATTCTATAAATGTAGAAAACCAGTCGAAAGAGGCCAAGTTAAAACTTGACGCCTATAACGCGAAACTCAACGGCTTTAAGGCAACTCTCCAGATGTCTGAAACGTTGATTAAGAACATTCTGGATAAGTACCGCGCAGAAGTAGGCGCGTATGGTCAGGAAACTGGTGCGATAAACAAGACATACGACATGTTTATACAGACCGGCAGGCTCAACTCACAAAGCAACATTGAGTCAACACAACAGAGCATAAAAAAGGCGGAGTTCGAGTTAAAGCGCCTGTCTGAGCAGGCAAAGTTAAGGATAGAGGCGTCGAAGGCAGCAACTGATGTGTATAAAAATATCGCATCAGGTGCGTTATCGTCGGTAAATGCCCTGGCGTCAGTTACCAAGACCGTCACATCAAAAGCTCAATAGAAGCAGTGGGACATGAGGATAAATGGAGACAATTTCGGTTGTCTCCGTTTAAATCTAAATTCTATTAACTATTAACCATACTATGAGGAGGTTATTATGCCATATAATACAGGTGAAATTTGTAGATACTATAAAACTATATGCGAACAAACAGGAGGTGCTGACCAATATGCCTGCCATACGCAACAATGCTGTGAGGATTTTGACAGATATGACAACAGTACTAGAACTACAAGTTGTATTCGTGAACGCTTAATATCTGATGATGTTGTGTTCATTAAAATGACTGACATTTCACCTACGGAATTGTCAGATTTAAGGTTCATATCTCATCTATACTGCTATGTAATGTGTCCTGGAGGAATAGTGCTAGGAGTTAAGGTTTTGTGGAAAGGGGCACCGGATTCATGCAAACCAACTTTGGAAATCGTTGAGAATGCAGTGAAAAAGGATTTATCGTCATTTTCTAGTGCATTGCTTAAGTATCTTGAGCTGTTTAAATAAATAAGCAGCAAACCGATACAATACGATTGAAACGATAACTGCATTCAACAATAATGAAGGAGTCATTATGTAGTAGTCTTTTTTCATTCCGTCAATGAATGGCATATAATATAATATAACCATAATATTACCTATAATTATAGTTATATAAGATAAGTATTGCCATATTTTATCGGTGTGTATATACTTGTATACCATTAATAAATAGAATAATATCAATGTTTCATAAATTTTTAACATTCCATGTTCATTGATTTGTAATAATTCGATGGAGTGAAAGGTGATATCGCTATGTATAAATAACCCTACGATAAGAATCGTAATAAATACAATATTTATCATTAAGATAATGATCCGTAAATTATAACTTTCTTTATGCATTATATAGTTATAAATTAAATATATCATGATTAGCTGCCATCCAAATGAATACAATACCTTATATGTAACTATTGCAAGAAGCATCGTATCATTCGATATTATGCCCAATACACCATTGATGGCAAAAATATAAAACAAAAGTGAAACGGCAAAACATATTATATGAAAAGGCCAATACAGAACATAGGATGTTTTATACTCATCTGCAGTATAAATGAAATGATAATACAACGTCCAGAAAAATAATAACTCTATGACTATGAAAGAATAAGACAGCACTATATCGACAGAGCCTATAAACCGTAATTCTCCTTTTATGTAAGGGCTAAAGTATTTATAAAATATTAAGTAATTCGATAGAAAATAAGATAATACATAAATAGATATATGTAAATAAAATAATATTCTGGCCTTAACT
>JAMOAZ010000052.1:0-24583 GCA_039908505.1 Nitrospirota bacterium | reverse complement strand
TGAGAAGTTTGGCAAGTGGGGGGCTATTGGTCTGACGCTTGCTGCGATTATATTAACAGCGGCGAAAGTAAAATATGATGCCAAGTCAGCTGCAAAAGCTGAAAAAAAGGCTGCTGACGCAATAGCAGAAAGAAAGGCAGCGGCTGAAGCTGAGAAAAAGGCTGTGGTGGAAGCTGAGAAAAAAGCTGCTGAAGAGTCTGCAAAGACAAAAGAACAACTTGGCAAAATATACGACGAAACCGCTAACAACAGTGCTTTGTCCAAGTCTGATGTAGAAAAGGAAGCAACTAAGATAAAGACTGGAGATATAAAGGCTAAAGATGCAAAGACATTGAACGAACAAGCTGAAAAGGCAGGGTCATCAACAAGATTCGATGGATATACAACAGAGGCATCGCAAGCTCAAATTGAACACTCAATTCGTGGACATTCTGACGCCAAAGTAGAAATCGCCAAAGAAAGAGAAGCACGCGGTGATAAAGTAAGTCGGAAGGATAAAATTCCTGAGGAAGAAATCAAGGGAAAGGGTGGCAAACACAATGTGTCTTTGACAAAGGAGGATTATCAAAAGATAGAAGAGTATCGTAACCAGGCGCTTAATGCTAAAAGCACTGAAGATGGCAGAGTCGTGTTTCAATCGAAAAAAGGGGAAAAAGATTTTGAAACGGTTGAGTTTCAGTCACGACAAAAAGATGGGATTATATATATGATTTATAAGGTAGCCCCTGTTAACAAGAAAATGACGTTTTTGACGATGTACAAAGAAACCGAAAGAATACCACCAACATCTCGATAAACAAAGGAGGTTACTAACGATAGCGAATAAAAGCATATACAATAGTTATACTATCTTTGTATAATAAATCAAGTTACAAAAAGGAGGATGGTGATGATTTTTAACAAGAAGGCTACAGACATATTTTGGATTACTAGTGGTGGAATGTCACGTAGGGAATATGGTGACATTGATATAGGGGATAGATTTTTCAGTGCGTTAACTTTTGTACATCCTGAAATAGAGCTGTCTCAAAGTACAACAAAGTCACTTAAGAAAGTTGACATAAATGTTTATGAGGGAGTAGGCAGGATATTCGCTATAGACAAATATGATGACTACCCAGCATTGATATTTGACTGCGGAATATACATCTTCTCAATTCATCATCGGCTTCCCGATGGCATTGAGAGCGGCTCGTTTGTGAAGATGCGATTTCATTTGGTATTCGATGAAAACTATCATAGTCAGCTTACCATAAATGGTGAACCGCTTTGGAAGGTTATGCCTGAAATGGTTTACGACTGGAGAGTGAAGGATATACTGATCATGATAGAGGAGGAAAATGGAAAAAAGAACTTTGCAAACCTACCCGTTGCTTATACTTCCTCTAAAGGAGAAATATATAAACGTATCAGTGGAACCAATGCGTATGAGGACTGTGACGGTTATGATGCAGAATATGTTTTGATATGCGAAATGCTGTGATACGTTAAGGCGTTATTGACCACTACGCATGACAGGAGGATGGCAATGATATTTAACAATAAAGCTATAGACATATTTTGGGTTAATTGCGGTGGAATGTCACTTAGGGAGTATGGAGACCATGATGTTGGGGATACATTTTTCAGTGCGTTAACTTTTATAGATATTCAAATGGAACCGTCTCAAAGCGCAACAAAGTCGCTTAAGAAAGTTGACATAAATATTTATGAGGGACTAGGCAGGATATTTGCCATAGACAACTATGGAGGCTATCCAACATTGTTATTTGACGGTGGAATATACGCCTTCTCACTTCATAGTAGACTTCCTGAGGGAATCGAGAGCGGCTCGTTTGTTAAGATGCGATTTTATATTGTGTTCGATGAGGACCGCCATTCTCAACTTAGCATAAATGGTGAACCGCTTTGGAAGGTTATCCCAGGCATGGTTTACGACTGGAAAGTGAAAGATATACTGATCAAGATAGAGGAGGAAATTGGACAGAAGAACTTTGCAAAACTGCCTGTTGCTTATACTTCCTCTAAAGGAGAAATATATAAACGCATCACTGGAACCAATGCGTATGAGGACTGTGGTGAAGATTTCAATACCAGTTATATCTTGGTTTGTGAGATGCTGTAGTGCCAAGATATGTTAGCTTATTTCAGGCTCCCTGATCCAAACTTGTTCCATTTGTGCTGAGGGGCGGGTTAAACTTTCCCCCGCCCCATCTTTTTACGGCAACAACATCCAAAATACAACGACAACAGGAGGTTACAAACGATGGACTACAAAGCTATGTCAGACAGTTACTCTGAGGCACTTGCATATGTGATTACTTCTCAGGCTCTGGCTCTGGAGGATAAGAACAAGGCCGGTGCATTTATTGCCTTGTTCTTGCAGAGTGTAAACAACAAATACGGCGAGGCAGGTCTGAAGCTGGTTATCGAAGCAATCAAAAATGAGCTGCCCCCTGATGCACTGCAAAAGTTGGGCAATAAACAAACGGTTAACAAGTCTATGCCCAATCCGCCGCGTAAACAATCCTCACTCATACAGCGTATCAGGAATAACATGAAGAGACTGCCTTAAGGCGCGCGATTTACCGGTTCCTGCTAAACGATGAGATTAGGACAAGAATCCGATCCTGTATATCAGTAATAACCCCAGGGTCAACGACAAAGTTTTCTATCATAATGGAAAACACTACGGCCTCACCATCCTGAGTAGCCGTCAACCCAGCAATTGTCCTGACACCTGCCATCGAGCCGGTCTTTGCCTTTAGTCTTCCCTCTGCCGGTGTTGAGCGCATTCGGAATTGCAATGTGCCGTCAACACCGGCTATCGATAGCGATTCAATAAATATCTCCCTTAAGTCTGGACTCTGATAAACAGCACTAAGCAGTCCAATCAAGTGGTCAGGACTAATGAGATTATACCTTGAGACCCCTGAACCGTCAGCGATTTCAACTGAGCCCATGTCCATGCCGATTTGCTTAATAAACGCCTTAATCTCCGCAATGCCCTTCGCTGCCGTCCCAGGAGGCGACTGAAGTTCTGCCCCAAGTGTCTTCATAAGTAGTTCTGAGTACAGATTAGTGCTCTGTTTGTTTATATCTTTAATTATCTCAGACAACGGCGCAGAGGCGTAACTGGTGAGTTCAGTGTATTCATCGGGGACTGCACCGTAGCGCATTTTCCCCGCCACTTCTATTTTATTAGCCGCGAGGATGTCAGAAAAAAGACGGCAGGCATAAGGGGTTGGCGGTGTGAGTGTCACAGTGAATGTATGTTCAGGTTGATCTATAGCTATATCTCCAGTAACGGTAATTACATTGTCCGGCTCGTGCCAGTCTCTGATGACATTCAGGGTGCTGCCGTTTTGTTCATCACTGGTAATGAGGCTAAAGGCGGTGTTTTTTATCGTTATATAAGGTATTTGCGGCTCAAGAGTGACTGCCGGAGGCTCACCCGCTCCGCTTCCTGGCCTTATCCTTACGACAACACAGTTATTATTAACCGTAAGCCCACCGATAGGGGCATAGTGACAAGATGAGAAATCATCCCGCATCCAGCCCCTGCCGTAGTAATTGTTATCAAGATATGTCTCATCGCAGACAAGGTCTCCTGTAACGCGCTCAATACCACGCGCCTTTAACTCAACGGCCATCCATGACAGGTCGTCTGTTGTGAGCAGCGGGTCGGCAAAGCCCTTAAGGTAGAGGTTGGCGTGCAGTGTGCCATCAGCAATGTCAGGGGAATCGGCAGACACCGTTGTTTTGAACCTGAACCCGGCGCCAAGCCTTGTGAGTGCAGCGCTGGTAGTGAACAGTTTTAAGGTCGAGGCCGGATGAAATAACAGCTTGTTACCTCTTGCATATAATACCTCACCAGTCTTCAGGGATACGACTTTTATACCCACATGGCTTTGTGAGAGGGCGGTGTTCTCGAGATAAGTATCGATTTTATGGCGCATTTTAAGCACTGCGGGTGAGACAGGCTCTGCCACGGCGGCACAGACGCTTATAAAAACTATAAGAATTGCTGCGGCAGCATGTCTTACAAAACGCCCTTTCATATTGCCTCCACTGATATTGAGGTGCAGTCCTGCATATCAGCCATCATGTTGGGCTGCCTTTATGCGGGCAAGAGACTCAAGCAGTTTTATTTTCATATCGTCTTCTAAGAATTCGGTTTTAAGCTCAACGCTAATCGATGAGATACAGCGCGAAAGGCAGTCCTTGTTTTGCAGGAGCGGCAGGGCCTCCCTGATTTGTCTAACGATGTCAGCGCCGATTTCAATTAGTGCGGGGCGGATTTGTGCCTGGAGGTCCGGGTTTTGCCAACTGTCCTGATGAAACCCCTCTGATTTCCATTTACTGTGCCACGCGCTCTGAACCTGCTTTGCTATTTGAATCTGCAAGAGAAAGAACTCCCTCATCGATTCTACATCAAGGCCCATGTCTCTTGAAGCTGATAGGGAATCCCTCAGCACAATGTCCTCTCGTTCGGCATCGTCAATAGGCAGCCCCTCTGACCATTTATAGGCAGCCACTGCCTTCATATATGAAAGCCGCCGGTCTATTAATGAAAACAGCCCTCTTAGTGCATCCATATGTAAAAAATAACACAGAAAGGAAGTTAAACTCAATCATTTTTTATACATGTGGAATTAGTGCTGCTGGAAAAGTTATTCAGACCTTATTTGAGGTTAATTGAAAAGATACGACCTTTCGTGATACAATGATATATGAGGAGAATCATCCCGATTGTGTTGATAGCTGCGGCTACGATTATGTTTGCATATTTTACTAGCCAGGAGATATATAGTGTGAAAAAAATATCTATCGTCCCTGGCAATTCATATTTAGAAGGTGTAAAAATAGTACATTCCGCCGAATCAGTCATAAAGTGGACGGCGGCAGTTGAAAAAATCTCCATCATTAAGACCGGAGAAACTGCAGAGCTGACCAATATACAGTTTAACGTCCCTGATAAAGACGTGACTATGAAGGCAGGAAATGGCGCATATGACGTTAAAAACAATTCGATAGAACTAATCGGGGATGTCATAGCAAATAACAAAGAGTTTATAGTTAAATCGAAAGATATAAAGTGGGATTTCAAGACCGAGTCTATGAAATCCACTAACGAGGTCGTACTCACAGGGAAAAATGTCATGGTGCGGGCAGATTCGATTGAAACTTTCGCAGGAGAAAAGCTACAATTGTCAGGAAATGTTACGGTTGTCTACAGATAAAAGGGGGTAGTTGACGGTGAAGACAAGGGCGGTAGTGGTTATAAAAGGTGTTGTTGCTGTCGTAGCAGCGGCAGTAGTAGTATTAGCTGTGGGGTCGGCCTCCGGTGAGCCTCGTCCCGACACTAAAAAGACGGCTGCCCCGGCTGGATCAGTTGCCCCGGCAGCGGGCGGGTCGGGTTTCAAAAAATCTATGAAAGGTGATAAAAATGCGCCCCTCATAGTAACCAGCAATACCCTTGTGGCCGACAATAAAAAGCGGACAGCCACGTTTAACGGCTCGGTTAAAGCGGTAAAAGGTGATGTCACGTTCTATGCCAATACCATGGTTGTCTTCTACACGGAGGATAAAAACCAGCAAATAGACCATATTGATGCAAAGGGTAATATCAGGCTCATTCAGGGAGATAAGATAATCACCTCCGACCAGGCCGTATATTACGGCGCTAATGAACGCGTGGTCTTTACGGGCAGGCCAGAGGCCAAAGAGGGTAAAAATATAGTAACCGGTACAAAGATAGAGTATTTCTTCGAGACAGATGTATCATTCGTAGAAAACAGCCGTGTTCATCTTGAGGAGAAATAATCCTTGATGATATTGGAAAAGAGATAACAATGGATAAACCTGTTAATACACTGGCAGCAAAGGGTATATCAAAGCGCTACGGGAAGAAACTCGTAGTAGACAATCTAAGCCTGTCAATCAACACTGGTGAGATTGTAGGACTTCTCGGACCAAACGGTGCAGGGAAGACTACATCTTTTTATATGGTAACCGGCATTGTCAGACACGGAAGCGGCACAATAACCCTAAATAGCGAAGACATAGGCAGCATCCCGATGTATCTGCGGGCAAGAAAAGGCATAGCATATCTGCCGCAAGAGGCGTCCATATTCAGAAAGTTGACAGTGCGTCAGAACATCGCAGCAGTGCTCGAACTTGCAGACAATGGGCTTCAGCAGTCTGCGATAGCAGCAACAGTTAACAGGGTGCTTAAGGAATTCAATATAGACCACATCGCCTCAAACATAGGCTACACACTGTCTGGCGGTGAAAGAAGAAGGACAGAGATAGCAAGGGCGATCGCCATGAATCCGGTATTTATACTATTTGACGAACCCTTCACCGGAATAGACCCGATAGCTATTATTGATCTGAAGAAAATGTTGACCTATCTGAAGAACAAAGGCATTGGGATTCTTATAACTGACCACAATGTGCGCGACACACTGTCAATAACCGACAGGGCATATATAATAAATCACGGGCGGCTTCTGGATGAGGGCACACCGGAGAAAATCATAGACAACTATGCCGTAAAAAAGGCTTATCTGGGAGAGGATTTTACGCTGTAATGGCACTTGAGACTAGATTAGAAGTAAAGCTGTCGCAGAAGCTTATCCTGACGCCCCAGCTTCAGCAGGCAATAAAACTTCTGCAAATGCCCCAGCTTGAGCTATCACAGGCCATAAATCAGGAGCTTGTGGAAAACCCGTTTCTGGAGGAGCTGGTCGATGAACAGCCGGAGGTGTCCATGGAAGACCCTCACGGCGACGCCGAAAAGCCTGACAACAGCAACGGCGATATCGAGGGCGATGTCGAGATGTCTGACAGCATAAGCACATATGCCGTTGATGATTATTTTGATGAACGGGGGAGCGATGGCCGGGATTTAGGATACTTTAGCTCCGGCTACACAGAGAAACCCGGGTTTGAGACATTTCTAACGACAACAACAGGACTAACCGAGCATTTGAAGTGGCAGCTTGACATGACAAACGCCTCAGAAGACATAAAAGAGGCGGCAGAGATGATAATCGGTAACATAGACGAAAACGGTTACTTGCAGGCAACTACAGAGGAGCTGGTCAATGTGCTTGGGCTGTCAGAAGAAATTGTCACAAAGGCAATAGCCCTGGTACAGAGGTTTGACCCCATGGGCATATGCGCACGTAATATTAAGGAATGCCTGCTTATTCAGGTAAAAGCGCTAAAACTAAAAGGGACGTTAGTTGAGGCAATAGTTCAAAATAACCTTGAGGACATCGAAAAGAACAGGCTTGCCGCCATAGCTAAACAGTATAATGCAGCGCTTGAGGCCGTTCACACAGCCATTCACATAATCGAAGGCTTAGAGCCTAAACCCGGCAGAAAGTTTTCAAACGTACAAGTATCTTACGTAGTTCCTGACGTATATATTGATAAAGTCGATGACGAGTACCGTATATTCTTAAACGATGACAGCGTCCCACGTCTGCGAATAAGCAGTATGTACAAAGAGCTGCTCACACAGAAAAATACCTTCGACAAAACAGACAAACAGTTTCTGTTGGACAAATATAAATCTGCCATGTGGCTATTAAGAAGCCTCGACGAAAGAAATAAGACAATCTACAGGGTAACTGAGAGCATTATGAAGTATCAGATGGATTTTTTTGAAAAGGGGGTTGAATATCTCAGACCGTTGAGTCTGAGGATAATTTCAGAAGAAATCGGTATCCACGAAAGTAACATCAGCCGCGTGACATCAAATAAGTATATATCCTGCGCCCACGGTATGTTTCCACTTAAATATTTTTTCAGCAGCTCCCTCACAGGAGACGAAGGCAGCGTATCATCAACCAGCGTAAAGGACCTGATTAAGACGATTGTCGATGAAGAGGACAGCTCAAACCCCTTGACCGACCAAAAAATAGTGGAGATATGCAAGAGTAAAAACATCAACATAGCAAGGAGGACGCTTGCTAAGTACCGTGAAGAGTTGAAAATTCCACCTCATACGAAAAGGAAGAAGCAGCAACTGTAGCTTATCATGCGATCAGTGCGGCGGTCAGTGCGTTTGAATATGCGATTACATTAACGGAACTCAGGAGGGTATATTATGAACATAACCGTAACTGGCAGGAATTTTGACATAACAGAGCCAATAAGAGAGTACGCCGAGGGAAAAATACACAAGTTCGATAAGTTTTTAAGCACCGACACCGATGCCCTGGTCATACTATCTGTAGAGAAATACAGACACAAGGCAGAGGTAGTGATAAAATCAAACGGCATACAAATCCAGGCAGAGTCAATAACCGGTGAGATGTACTCATCGATAGACGAGGTGTTGGAAAAACTTGACAGACAAATAAGAAAGTACAAAGAGAAAATAACATCGAAGCGCAAGGGTGCCGGTAAGGGTGTACACGTCGAAGACACAGCGCCAACCACAGAGCGTGTGAGCATCATTAAGAGAAAGAAGTTTGATATGAAGCCCATGTCAGCAGAGGAGGCCGCCATGCACATGGACCTTCTTGACAAGGAATTCTACGTATTCACAAACGAACAAAGCGGTAAAATCAATGTAATATACAAGATAGAGGACGGGAACTTAGGTCTCATAGAGCCTGAGAAATGAGGTCATCGCTTGTAATTGTCACGGGGCTGTCCGGCGCTGGCAAGACCGTTACCTTGCGGGCGCTGGAGGATGCGGATTACTTTTGTGTCGATAACCTACCCTCTTCGCTTATTTATGGATTTATAAAACTCACCGCCCTGCGATCAGAGAAAATCGCCGTAGGAATTGATATCAGGGAAAAGAGTTTTTTACGAGGCATAGATAAAATCATACGCAAACTCCGTGACAACTACAGCCTGACCTTAGTATATCTTGAAGCAGAAACAGACATCGTCATCAGGCGGTATAAAGAGACCAGAAGGCCGCATCCACTGGCTAAAGCGGCCAAGGGAAGCATTGAAAAGGCCATAGCCCTGGAGCAAAAGATGCTTAAATTTCTCAGAGACGAGGCCGATTCGATTATAGACACATCATCTTTCACACCACACCGCCTGAGGCAGCACATCACGGCTACACTTGGAGGTCTTAGCTCAGACTATTTTAAGTTTACCATTATATCGTTTGGGTTTAAGTTTGGCATACCACAGCACCTTGATATGCTCCTGGATGTGAGGTTTCTGCCAAATCCCCACTTTATCGATGAACTTCGCCCTTTTACCGGATTGGATGAACCGGTAAAAAAATATATATTTGACAGTCAAATAACATCAGACTATATTATGAAGATTGAAGACCTCATGAACTTTTTAATTCCTATGTACAAGAAGGAGGGGAAGTCATCCTTCACGCTTGGGATAGGATGTACCGGAGGAAGGCACCGCTCACCGGCAATCGTAGAAAAAGCCGCTGAGTTCTCAAGAAAATATGATATAGCAACAGAAGTTATTCATAGGGATATGTGATGGAGCTTAAAGATGAACAGTTGTGAATATATAAACGACTTTATGTATTTTATAGTGAGACAGGAAGGAAACGCGGCATTTATGTATTGCTCTGGCGTTAATATAACACGTTTTACACCGTTGACGGCGGGGAAACACCGGCTTGGACAAAACATCGTGATGAAGGGGCTTCAATCGTCGAACATAGAACTTCGTTCATATATCCTGTTGCGCGGCTGGCAGCCGAGGACTATCAGAGGAGGCAGTTGCCACGATGAAAAAGTCCGCTCTTCAGATGACCTTTGGAACGCAGAGACTTTAATGATAGAAAACACATCGGATGATTTCTCTGCGGAAGATGTTGTTAATTATTCTGTGAAGAATTTTCTGAGAATAGTCCTGCCGCAGTGCCTGCCACCGGACGAAATCCCTGAAGCACTACTTAACGCTGAAGGGCTTCAGACGTGGCTTAACTCATACTGCAAGACCTAAAATATTTGTTCGGGCCGTATTGACCAAACGATATGATAAAGATTACAATAGTTATCAGTGCCGGAGTGGCGGAATTGGTAGACGCAAGGGACTTAAAATCCCTCGGGTTTCGCGCTCGTGCCGGTTCGAGTCCGGCCCCCGGCATTAATAAATAAGCCACTCTCCGGCCGTTCTCCAATGGTATTCCATTCTACTTAATCCTCCTCAGATTCCCATCTGTGCCCGTAGTAATCCTCTAAATAGGGACACATCCAATACTGTCCGGTGTCCTATTATGGTATATTAGTTGGAAGTTATAATTGCGTTGAACAAATGTGTCCCTATTTATTACTAATGTAGTCTAGCCGAAGAGGAAGGCTAAAATGAATAAAACAATTATATCTCTTATCGCAACAGCGGTATTGCTGTCGCCGATAGTTTGTCTTGACGTTCATACGCAAGCAGATTCAGCATGTACAGAGGGTAACTGCGCCAACGGCAAGGGAACACCTGTCTTTTTCCCAACGGCGATAAGTACATAGGCCAACACAAAAACGGTGTTAAGGACGGTCAGGGGACTTTTATTTTAGCCAATGGGACCAAGTATGAAGGACAGTAGAAAGACAGTGGAAGAGAAGGCACTGGTACGATGATTTTTAAAAATGGCAGCAAATTCACAGGCCAATGGAAAGGAGACAAACCGGAAGGCCGTGGAACTCTGAATTTTTCCGATGGTCGCATATTCTCAGGCCAATGGATAAATGGGAAGGCAAACGGTGAGGGTACGATGACTTATACAAACGGAGAAAGATATGAGGGGCAGTGGAAAGATGACTCAAAAGACGGTCAAGGTACTTATTACTACCCCGATGGCAGAAAGGAATCTGGACGCTGGAAAGAGGGAAAGAAGGTCGATCAATGACATGGTCCAACACCCGTGTCCTTTGCTTATAGTGTCTAATTTTGTAAATAAGCGATATGTGTCATGCTTCACGGCATGAGGCATTTACAGCCAGAAAGTAGCACATATACTATCGTATACTTATGCAATTAGACAGTAGCTGCAATAAACTTATTTTAATTGCCGCATTATGATATAATTATTACGCTATTAATAAGCATTCAGGACAGAAGGAGGAAGCATGAGGATTACACCGCTGGATATTCAGCAAAAACAGTTCCCCGTGAAGTTCAGAGGGTTCGATGTAGAGGAGGTCTATGCCTTTTTGGAAATCCTCCGTGAGGAGATGGAGGAACTGCTCAGGGAAAACACATCGCTAAAAGAGCAGATTCACATCATAGAAGGACAGTTGAAAGAGCATAAGAACATGGAAACTACTCTTAGAGAGACACTGATAACCGCCCAGCAAATGATTGAGGCATATAAGACAAACGCAAGAAAAGAGGCCGAGCTGATCACGCGAGAGTCTGAGCTGAGGGCAGATGAAATAATAAAAAAGGCGCAGGAGCGCGTAGTAAAAATCCATGAAGACATCGTTGACCTCAGGGGCATAAGGAGGCATTTTAAGGAAGAGATAAAGCGCCTGATTGAGAAACTCTTACGGGAGATTGAATTTGACAAGGAAAGAGAGGGTGACGATGTATGGGAAGATAATAGAAGAGACGACAGACGACCAGGAGCTGACAACACCATTGAACGCGTATAGCACACTAAAAGGGGTTCATGATATATTCCCCCCCGATGTGTTCATATGGAATAAAATAGAAAGGACAGCCAAAGACTTGTTTTATATCTTCGGCTACGATGAGATAAAAATCCCTATCATAGAATCTACTGAAATTTTTACCCGTTCAATAGGACAGTCCACAGATATAGTAGGAAAGGAGATGTACACGTTTACTGACAAGGGCGGGAGGAGCATCACGCTGCGCCCCGAAGGCACGGCATCAGTTGCAAGGTGTTATGTGGAAAATGCCCTCTACAGAAACACTCCGCCTCAAAAATATTATTACATCGGGCCTATGTTTCGTTACGAACGCCCGCAAAAAGGACGTCTCAGGCAGTTTTACCAAATCGGCGCTGAGTGCTTTGCCTCGTCAACCCCGGAGTCCGACGCCGAGATGTTGTTCATGATTAACGAGTTTTTTAATAAGCTGCAAGTGCCTGAACTGCGGCTCGAAATAAATTCTATTGGCTGTAAGGTCTGCCGTCCCGAATATAACGCAGCGCTGACCATGTTCTTCTCACAGGACACCCTCTGTGGTGACTGTAAGACAAGGCTGGTGAAAAATCCCCTGAGGATTCTTGATTGCAAAGTGGACAGATGTGTGGAACTAAGAAAAGGGGCGCCGATTATCTCAGATTTCCTATGTGAACCCTGCAAGACACACCACGAAGGCCTCAGAGAACTGCTAAAGGGCAGGGGCATTGCCTTTCACGACAACCCTCTGATAGTACGGGGGCTTGATTATTATACGAGGACGACCTTCGAGGTTACAACTGAGCACCTCGGCGCACAAAAGGCAGTAGCAGCGGGGGGAAGATACGACAACCTTGTGGAGGAGTTCGGCGGTCCGGCAACACCGGCAATAGGCTTCGCCATTGGCATGGAGAGGCTTGCCGAGTTGATGAGACTATTTGACCCATATCCAAACTCCCCTTTTTTCTATTTCGCGGCACTTGGAGAGCAGGCATCGGCTATTGCCCTTTCGCTGGCCATAAAACTTATGGATAAAAACATATCCTCTATATGTGCCGACTGGCAAATCCCTCTAAAGGGACATATGAAAAGGGCAAACAAATTAAACGCAAAATATGTCATAATGATAGGCGCCGATGAAATCCAAAAGGGCAAGGCCACATGGAAGCAGTTGTCAAACGCTGCGCAGGGCGAAATAGACATAAATAACGTTGGTGAGTTCATTGCATTGTCAGAGCAATGGCTAACAAGGCAGGTCAGTAATGATTGAGAGCATGACAGGCTACGGCGCAAGCGAAAGAAACGGCCTTAAAGTAGAGATGCGTTCGTTTAATCACAGGTTTCTTGACCTGAACATAAAGGCGCCGCCGTTTTTCCTGAAGCACGAAATTGGGATAAGAAATCAGATAAAAAATCAATTCCATCGCGGTCATATAGACGTCTTTGTGACAGTTGCCCCTGAAAACACATTCAAGGTATCTATTAACAAGGATTTCGTAAAAGGGCTTATTCATGCGGTTTCAGAGGTCAAGGACGAGTTTCACCTGCGCGGCGAGATAGACTTTGCTGCTATCTTGTCGTTTAAAGAGGCAATTGTTACCGAGATGAATGAAATACCGGAGGAAGCCATAGATGAGACCTTCCATGAGGCTATGGCAAGATTGAAGGCAATGAGACAAAAAGAGGGCCAAATCCTTCTTGTGGAAGTCACAAAACACCTGGATATAATAGACGCAGCCTTAAGCCAGATAAGGGAAGGCTCTGTGGGCGCTATGGAAAGAAATCTCGGCAGGATTAAAAATAAAATAGAAGAACTTATGGATTCAGCACAGGTTGACGACGCAAGGGTCTTGCAGGAAGCCGCGCTTTTGGCAGAAAAATACGATATTTCCGAAGAAATCCAACGCATAGGAAGCCATCTGAAACAATTCAGACAAAACCTTGCGGATAATGATAAAATAGGCAGAAAACTTGATTTTATATTACAAGAGCTTAACAGGGAGGCAAACACGATTTCCTCGAAGACCGACATGTATTCGGTAAACGCAATCGCTGTTGACTTAAAGGCAGAGATAGAGAAGCTGCGCGAGCAGGCGCAGAATATTCAGTGAATGCTTAATTGGAATAAAAGGGTGCGACTCCAATGTACATAAATAAGGGACGTCTGTATATACTTTCAGCCCCGTCTGGAACGGGCAAGACCACGATTTGCGGGGAGATACTTAAGACTGTCTCAAACCTGAAAGTGTCCGTATCATTTACAACTCGCAGCCCGCGCGCTGGTGAGCGCAGCGATATTGATTATACATTTGTCAGCGTCGAGGAGTTTAAGGAGAGATTGGCTGCCGGGGAATTTATAGAGTGGGCAGAGGTACACGGTAATTATTACGGCACCTCAATAAAAAGGATAGAGGAGATACAGAACGAAGGCAGCGACATACTGCTTGACATAGACACTCACGGGGCAAAGCAGATAAGGGCGAGACACATTGACGCCATATATATATTCATTCTTCCCCCATCGCTTAAGACCCTGCGGGAGCGTCTTTACAAGCGTAACCTTGACGATGAAAAGACAATAAACCGGCGGCTTGACAAGGCAAAAGATGAGATCAGCGAGAGCCTGTATTACGACTACATAATAGTAAACAACAATCTGAGCGAGGCCGTTGGCGGCCTGAAGTCGATAATATTATCAAGCAGATTAAAGGCAGACTGCCTGAATACCGGCTGGTACGAAGCCGAATTCGGGATATAACAGGGATGCCCCTAAAAATAATGGATAGTTATTACAGCAGCTACAGGAGGACTAATTAATGGAGTCAATCTCACTGCCCATTGAACTTGATTACAATCAGGTAGACGGGCGATTCAGGCTTGTACACATCATATCGCAAAGGGTAAAGGAACTTGCCCACAAGGGGAAACCGATGATTACCTCAAAGGCGCATAAATTGACCACAATAGCCCTTGAGGAGGCCATCAACTACAAGCTTGAGTTCATCACCGGTGTTGAGGCAAAGCAGGCAAACGAAGAGGCAAAGAAGCTGGACTATAAGAGGTTTTTAGAAGAAAAGCGCAGGGCAAGCGAACAGGAAGACCTCTCAGAGCTCGAAAAAGACCTCAAGTTCTATCTCGACGAGAGAGAAGAGCCTGGCATAAAGCACACAATAGATACACTGTTTACCGATGGGGAACCCTCAGCAGATATGGAGTAGTGTAATTCCCAATGGAAGATAAGGAACGGGAGTCGGCGGGCGCGCCAGGCAGTGTAAGCAAATATGTGATACTTGGAGTAACAGGCAGTGTTGCTGCCTATAAGAGTCCGCTTGTGGTGCGCGCAATTAAAGACTACGGCATAGGGGTGAGGGTAGTTATGACTGAGGCCGCGAAGCAGTTCGTAACACCGCTGTCGCTAGAGCTGGTATCAGGGAATCCTGTGCTATGGGATAGTTTCCAGTCTCCGCTGTCTCACATAGAAATAGCAAGGGACGCGTGTGCCCTGATAGCTGCCCCGGCGACGCTTAATACAATTTCCAAGTTTTCCATAGGCGTTGCTGACAATCTGTTGACAACACTATTTATGGCTTTTAGAGGCCCTGTAATAATAGCCCCGGCCATGAACTGGAGAATGTACGACAATCCAATGTTTAAAGACCGGCTGGCCTACCTGAAGGACAAGGGAATCATAGAGGTAACACCAGAGCGGGGGGCGCTTGCCTGCGGTGAAGAGGGCGTTGGGCGCATGGCCTCAACACAGAGGATTGTGCATACACTAAAGCGCACACTAGGGGCAAACGACATGAATGGCCTTAAGGTGGTTGTAACATCAGGGCCGACACGTGAATACATAGACCCTGTAAGGTTTATAACAAACAGGTCTTCAGGGAAAATGGGACGTGCCCTTGCGCGCGCGGCCTGTCTGAGGGGTGCCTCTGTAACGCTTATAAGCGGCCCGTCATCTGCGCCACCGCACGATGATGTCCTTGATGAAATTGATGACGTAGAGATTCTTCGGGTTGAGACCTCTGGCGAAATGGAGAAGGCCATTTTAGAAAAATCAAAAGAAGCCGATATAGTAGTGATGGCTGCGGCGGTGTGTGATTTTAAACCGGAGAGATTCTCGCAGGATAAGCTCTCACGTTCGGAGGGACTTACCCTTGAACTTGTCAAAACGGCTGATATTTTAGGGAAAATCTCAGCACACGCCTCGAAAAAGACTTATTTAACAGGTTTTGCTGCAGAAACAGGGGACAGAAAAGACAGGGCGCGCGAAAAACTCCAGAAAAAAGGTATCGACATGATAGTCTTTAACGATGTTACTCAAGAGGGGGCAGGTTTTGACTCCGACACTAATATTATGACCATAATAACCCCAACAGAGGAGCTGTCTATCCCCAAAATGTCAAAGGATGCAGGCGCAAACAGAATTTTTGACAAAATACTCTTAAACATAAAAGGCCGGAACTGATGCATCCCGACAAACTAAACAGGCTCAAGGAAAAGATTTTCGCCGGTACAAACCCCAAGCTGTTCATTCCGCTGTCAGATGAGTACAAAAATCACGGCATGACAGCCGACGCTATACATATACTGGAACACTGCATTGAAACATATCCTAACTACATGAGCGCACGTGCTGCCCTTGGGAATCTATACGCAGAAAAGGGCTGTTTCATACACGCCATTGAAGAGTTCGGCGTGGTTGCCAAAGTAATTCCTGACAACGTTCTGACACATAGAAAACTTGCCAAACTCTACTCCGCCATAGGCGACACTCAAAATGCCCTGTCATCATATGAAACAATCCTGGCAATAAAACCCTCTGATGAAGATGCACTGACGAGCATTCAAAAAATCCAAACAGAAGTCCGTTCAGCGGTGCAGGTACAACAAGAGGCAGAAAGGGATGCTGTCATAGTTTTCGAGAATGAAGATGCCTCGATTGCTGCCATGTTTAATCCCGTAGACGAATACGAACTTCCCCCGGACATAGATATTGATGAAGTCGATGACATTGGTGACGATGATGGAACGGTAGAAATCAAGATGGATGAGCTGTTAGCCGCTGAAATCACGCCCGAGCCTGTATCTGATGAGATTAACGCCGAACCGGAATACGATTACACTACCACACCTCCTGTCCAGTCTGCGGACAAATACGAGCCTCCCGCTGATATTGAGAGTGATACCGGCCTTGTCAGTGACCCTGTTGATGAAACAACCGAAACCATAAACGAGCAGTCAACAACTGAAATCACGCCCATATCTGACGAACCTATATCTGATGAGATTAACGCCGAACCCGATATTATCGCACCGCTTTCAGCACATGTACACATAGATGAATATCAATTGCACATGGATATAGACATTGACGACGGTGAAGAGACCTCAGAGATCATAGACGATCAATCCCCCCCTGAAATCACATCTGTCATATCTGACGAGATAAAAGCTGAACCTGAGTCTGAACTGCCAGAGACAGAACAGCAGGATATACCAGATTTTAGGGCTGATTTTAAAATAATAGAAGAGACAGAAACGCTTCCCCCGCCTGAACATGTGGCTGAATATGAAATGCTCCCGGATATAGACATTGGTGAAGGTGGAGATGCGGCCGAGATCAAAGAAGAGCCGCCAACTGGTGAAATCACAGTTATCATATCTGACGAAACCGTCTCTGATGAGATAAAAGCTGAACCTGAGTCTGAACTGCCAGAGACAGAACAGCCGGATATGGCCGATTTCAGGGCTGAATTAAAAGAAATGGAAACGCTTCCCCCGCCTGAACCCGTGGCTGAATATGAAATACTGCCGGATATAGACATTGGCGAGGGTGGAGAAACAGCCGAGATCAAAGACGAGCCGTCAACAGGTGAAATCACATCTGTCATATCTGACGAAACCGTCTCTGACGAGGTAAAAGCTGAACCGGAGCCTGAACTGCCTGAGACAGAACAACAGGATATGGCCGATTTCAGGGCTGATTTTAAAATAATAGAAGAGACAGAAACGCTTCCCATGCCTGAACCCATGGCTGAATATGAAATGCTCCCGGATATAGACATTGGTGAAGCTGGAGATACAGCCGAAATCAAAGACGAGCTGTCAACTGATGAAATCATACCCGTTATATCTGACGAGATAAAAACTGAACCGGAGCCTGAACTACCGGAGGCAGAACAGGCCGATCTCAGGGCTGATTTAATAATAGAACTACCTGATCCCTCTGAGCCAGACAAACTGCCTGCAGCCGCAGACGGAGGCAGTCACGAAACTCTACAACTCAACACACAATCCCTAATCGATGAGCTCACCACTGCCGAGACAGCACACGGAGCGGCTATGGAGGATATGCCCGAGTTTGGAATTAAGGAGGTTATGCCTCCTGCCCCATTTCATCCTGTTGACGAACATAAACTGCCCCCTGATAAAAATGACAAAAATGACATGGACGGAGGTGAAGGAACTATTAAATTCAAACTGAGGCCATTACAAGGTGGAACCATTCCTTCTTCTGATACAATACGTGTAAAGGTCGTGGAGACTGCCCCGCCTACTTTGTTTAATTCTATAGACGAATACGAACTTCCCCCGGACATAGATCTTGGTGACATTGAAGACAATGAACTGTCAACTGATCTCAGGGCAGAGATGCAGCCTGATTTCACACCTGATTTAATGACAGAAGAGCCTATACCACCTGACCTGCTCATTCCTGTGAATGAATACGAACTTCCCCCTGACATAGCCATCAGAGGCGAAGAACCCGTGCAGGTGTCGCCCCCGGTCAACGGCTTCATCCCTGATGAGACCACCCCTGTTGAGACAGAATCTGAGGTGGTGGTAAAGACGCCAGTGCCGACAGGGATTGAGGAGTCAGTCACTCTTGTTGAGACTGTTGCTGACACTGTAAAGCCAGCAAAGTTGGCAGTGCAGCCAGATATTGAGCCGGAGATAGAGCCAGATATAGAGATTGAAGAGGTCATGCCGCCTGCCCTGCTTAATCCTGTGGAGGACTACGAACTGTCCCCTGAAGACATTGATATCATCGGTGCCTCCGAGGCTGCATCCGGTCATATGGCAGAACCACAGATATATGAACCAATTCATGAAACCCAGGACTCCGCAGAGGACGGCATTGACTCAGAAAAGCCACCGGCTGCACTGCAGGACAAACAAATGCGCCAACACCCGGAGACTGAATCATCTGTAGTTGTCGAATCACCCGTAACTAAGATTGGCGCCGTGCCTGGAAAGAAGCCAGACCAAGAGAAGCCCTTCTCACAACACACTAAAATAATCGAAAATAAGATTTCAAAGCGTGTAGAAGGCAAGGTAAAGGCCGAAACAATCGACAGCAACCGCGTGTGGCTTATGCAGGAGCTGGACATGATAGACAGCTACATCATCACCGAACACTATCTGGCGGCAATAAAGGCATTTCAATACCTCCTTGAACGATATCCCGGTGATGAGGAGATATTAAAACGGCTTGATGACATCAGGCATCTGGCAAAACACATGGACAAAGACGATAACACGATGATAAGAAAGCTTCGTCACATTAAAGACAAACTAAGAGAACGAAAGAGATAGTATATGCTGCCAGAACAAACTGACGGTAATGCTATCTGCAGAGTTGACAAGTTAAAGGCATGGCTTAGTTCAAAGCGCGCAGGGGCATTTCTCATTACTAACCTTACAAATATCAAATACCTGACCGGCTTTACCGGCTCAAGTGGATATCTACTTGCAGCCGGAGGTAAGGCTTACTTTTTTACAGACTTCCGGTACAAAGAACAATCAGTAACCGAGACCAGGTCATGCGATATAATGATAACGAAAAAAGATGCAATAAAGTTTATCATAAATTTTCTTGAAAAGAAGAAGATAAAAAAACTATCATTTGAAGATACCATAAGTTACCGGACATACGTGCAGTTTAAGCAGAAGTTTCAGCTAAGGGCGCTGCGAGATGCAGTAGAGAATATCAGGATAAAGAAGGATGCTGAGGAACTGCGGCATGTCAAAATAGCAGTCCAAAGGGCAGAGAGCGCCCTTGAGGCGATAAAACCCCGAATAAAGGCAGGCGTTACAGAAAAGGCCATAGCGTCAATGCTTGGGGAGAGTTTAAAGGCACAGGGGGTTGAAAAGACACCGTTTGAGTCAATTGTGGCATCTGGAAGGCACTCCTCCATGCCCCATGCCAGACCAACAGAAAAGGTATTGGAAAAAGGCGATTTGCTCATAATAGACTGGGGTGGTGAGTCAGGCGGCTATTACTCCGACATGACAAGGACATTTCTCATAGGAGGGGGAAATGATTTGGGCAAGAAAAAAGAGATTTATGATATAGTACTCATGGCCAACAATAGGGCACGTGATTCGATAACAAAAGGGCAGAGCGCTGCCGAGGTGGACAGTGCTGCCCGCACACTGATAGCTGCCGCCGGGTTTGGGCGTTATTTTGGTCACTCAACAGGACATGGCATAGGAATGGAGGTTCACGAGCAGCCGTATATCTCAGCCGTGAACAAGAAGCAAAAAATAGAAGAAAACATGGTCTTTACAATAGAGCCGGGCATATATATACCGGACATTGGTGGTGTGCGAATAGAGGATATGGTTTGTGTAACCGGGCAATCGGCAGAGACGATGACAAACCTAACGAGAAATTTAGAGATATTGTAGCAGCGTCACAAAGAGCGGTAGGAGGCATTTTTGATAGCGACAAATGATTTCAGAAGAGGGTCAAAGATAGAATATAAGGGTGAGCCATATGAAATAATTGAGTTCCAGCATGTGAAAATGGGCAGAGGCGGGGCATTTGTCCGTGCCAAGATGAAGGGATTAAAAAGCGGTAAGGTGATTGAAGATACATTCAACTCCGGTGAGAAATTCCCCAAGGCCAATCTCCAGAGCAAGCAGATGCAGTATCTGTATCTTCAGGACGGCATGTACTATTTTATGGACATGGAAAACTATGAACAAGTCCCCCTGACCGAGGAACAGCTTGGCAGCTCCAAGTCCCTTTTGAAAGAGGAGATGATTGTAACGATACTTTATCATAAGGAGACGCCGCTTGCAGTTGAACTGCCAATATTTGTAGAGCTTGCCATATCGGAGACAGAGCCGGGCTTCAAAGGCGACACGGCATCAGGCGGGGCAAAACCAGCCAGGCTTGAAACCGGCGCCTTGATAAAAGTCCCGTTTCACATTAACCAGGGAGATACTATTAAAGTTGACACAAGGACAATGGAATACATCGAACGGGTGAAGTGATGGAAATTAATGATATTAAAGAACTCATAGAGCTGATAAAAGAGACAGACATAACAGAACTGAGGTATGAAAAAGACGGGATAAAGATAAGCCTGAAAAGGGGATACTCCACACCTCCGGCAGACTCACCAGCAGTAAAAGTCCCTGTGGCGGAAACTTTGGTCAAAGAGACTGACGGCAGTGCCAACTATTTGACAGTGAAATCTCCAATAGTTGGCACGTTCTACCGGTCGTCAACACCAGGCGCCGCCCCGCTTGTCGAACTTGGTGACACGGTGAGAAAGGGACAGGCGCTTTGCATAGTAGAGGCCATGAAGCTGATGAATGAAATAGAGAGCGAAGTAAGCGGTGTAATAGTAAAAATATTTCATGAAAACGGCACTGCAGTTGAGTATGGTGAACCTCTGTTTCAAATAAATCCGCTCTGAGGTAAGGATATGCCTCTTTTTAAGAAAATACTAATAGCCAACAGGGGTGAGATAGCGATTCGTGTTGAGCGAGCCTGCAAAGAGCTTGGCATTAAGACAGTAGCCGTATACTCCGATGTGGAAAAGGATGCGATGCACGTCAGATTGGCTGATGAGTCGATATGTATAGGTCCGGCGCGCGCAGCAGAAAGCTATTTGAACATTCCGTCGATATTGAGCGCGGCAGAAATTACTGATTCTGAGGCAATACACCCGGGCTACGGGTTTTTGTCAGAAAACCCGCAATTTGCTGAGGCATGTAAGAAATCAAAGATAACATTCATCGGCCCAACGCCTGAGAACATCCGAATGGGTGGAAACAAGTCAAGGGCCAAACAAATAATGAAAAAAAATGGTATCCCCGTAGTTCCGGGAAGCGACGGCGCTATAACGGACAAGAATTTAATCGGGAAACTGTGTTCAAAGATAGGTTATCCTGTGATTCTAAAGGCTTCAGCCGGGGGGGGCGGCAGGGGAATGAGGATTGTACATACTGAGCCGCAGCTTGAAGCGGCGCTGTCATCCGCCGAGGCCGAGGCGATGGCTGCTTTCGGAAACGCTGAGATGTATGTCGAGAAGTATATAACCCGCACCCGCCATGTCGAAGTCCAGATAGCAGTCGATAGCGATGGCACGGCAATACATCTGGGCGAGAGGGACTGCTCTGTACAGAGGAGACATCAAAAGCTCATCGAGGAATCCCCGTCAGTGGCAATCACTGAAAAGACAAGGGAAAAACTCGCCAAATTTGCAGTAAAGGCAGCCGAATCGTTGAAATACAAAAACGTTGGCACAATTGAGTTTATATTAGACAATGACGATAATATTTATTTTATGGAAATAAATACTCGTATACAGGTCGAACACCCTGTAACAGAGTTGGTAACGGGTGTGGATATAGTAAAGGAACAGATACGCATAGCGTCCGGCCTTCCGTTGAGTATAAAGCAAAAGAATGTAAAACTAAAAGGCCACTCCATAGAGTGCCGCATTAATGCAGAAGACCCATATACGTTTGCGCCGTCGCCAGGTACTATAACATTTCTGTATCTGCCCGGAGGCCCTGGGGTCAGAGTAGATACATTCATACATGCCGGTGCTGTCGTGCTGCCATACTATGATTCTCTGATAGCAAAGCTCATCACCTATGGCTGTAACAGAAAAGAGGCCATAGAGCGAATGCGGCGTGCCCTTGACGAATTCCAAATCGGCGGGGTTAAAACCACCATACCGTTTCATAAGACCGTAATGTCAAACCCTGATTTTCTCGCTGGTAAGTTTGACACAGGCTATCTGGAAAGGGCGAATAATGCCGCAAGCTAATAGCTCAAAACTTTACTTAGGCGGCATATGTGTATTGATGGATTGTAGTGGTCGTGTACGCCCGCCATTTGATTCGATAATAGACCTCATAGGGGCTGGAGTAAAATGGGTTCAGCTCAGGGATAAGGAGGCAACGCGTCTTGCCGTATATAAGGCCGCCCGACTTATGAAAGAACTGACAAAGGCAAACGGTCTAACCCTGATAATAAATGACTATGCCGACATAGCAGCAGCCGTTGACGCCGACGGAGTGCATCTCGGACAGAATGACCTGCCGCTTTCTGAGGCTCGTAAAATTCTTGGGGCTGATAAGTTAATAGGCATATCAACACATAACCTTGAGCAGGCGGTAAAGGCACAGGAAGACGGCGCTGATTACATCGGTTTCGGGCCAATATATGCCACATCGACAAAAAAGGCCGGCCCGCCCAAAGGCCATCAATCTATTATAGAAATAAGGAGCCACATACATATCCCAATAGCAGCCATTGGCGGCATAAACGAAGAGAATGTCGCTGAACTAATCGAAGCTGGCGCTGATGCGCTGGCCGTTGCCTCGGCTATAATGGACGCAGAAGAAATATCAAAAGCAGCCGATGCCTTTACAACTAGGCTCAAGACCTTACAGTGAGTCGGTACACATATTGCTGTATTGTGCTGAACGGCCTCGCCCGCCCTGTATCTGACCATAAGTTTGAACGAACTAATGTTGTCTTTGATTTCACCAGCCGCGTTTTAATATAGTCTCAATCATTTCTTTTTCCTCTTCAACCGACATATGAAATTCTATGCCGATGTCGAACTTGTCGTATGCCGTGCTTAAATATTTTATCATGCCCTTAATTGGCAGTTCTTTCTTTGAACCACCGACGGGTATAAAAATCTCGACAGCGCAGTCTTCCTCGAATAAGAATTTCGCTGACCACCTGTCTAACATACCTGATTCGTACAAGCTGCATCTGCAGCCGGTTGGCGTTAGGTCCTGCACACACGCCTTAATCTTATTATCTTTTACAACGAGTATACAAGGGAGTTTACAGTTAATTCTGCGTTTATCACGGCGCTCCTCTTTTTGTATTAACTCAGGGCTATCGACAGTGACAAGCATTGTTGGCTTAAAAACTATGTCTTTAATTACAGTTTTGAACCTGAATACAGTTTCACCCATAAAACATCTTATGGTAATATCAGTCCCTTTTGGCATTTTATCCTGAAAATCTTCAATTCCCCTGGGTTTGATTATAATAGTATCAGATGTAACGTCAACAATAAACCCTGCTACTTTAGAAAGCATTGCATCCGATGTTATTTCAATAGGTACTCCGATGTCAAACGCGCCTAAATGATATGTTTCCTTATTTTCGGTATGTTCAATATTCATATAGTATCTCCCATTTTAAACTGCTGTTAGCCTTTCACGCCTCCGCCTTCCATTCACAGATACTCTATAATAATCCATAGGACAGATAAAATCAATAGAACGAATTGCCTCACGAAAAAACTATATGAAAGGTAAACGTTGCCTCAACTAAAAAACTATATGAAAAGTAACGATAAAAACTCTCAGTCAAGAGAACTGGGAGGAAGAGATGAGGTTAACGATGCGAGAAAAGCAGACAATAACAAAGGCGACAGCAGAAAGGTATCAGAAGGCGAGCAAGAAGCGAAAAGGTGCAATTCTGAATGAGTTTGTTGAATGGGGTATGACAGATGTTACGCCAGTTATTTATTGAGGCAGCATGGGAGGAAAATAGCGGTATCAGCGAGGAAAATTATAGTAATAGACGTAAAAAAGAAGGTAGTGTCAAAGAGAAGAAGGGACTATGATGAAAAGGTATTGTCGGCACTGAAAAAGACATGGTACATAATGGACTGTATCTGCGGCAAGCGTCTGAGTCCAATACTCAA
>JAMOAZ010000051.1:0-24672 GCA_039908505.1 Nitrospirota bacterium | reverse complement strand
CGCCTTCTCCATTTTCCCCAAACTATTCCAGACACCACCAATATTGTTATAATTTCTTGCAGCTTCTTGATTATTCGCTGCTTTTAAATTAAAAATTAATGCCTTTTCAAAATAATCCAGTGCCTTCTCAGATTCCCCTAAACGATACCATGTCTCACCTATATCGTTATAATTATTTGCAACATCCTGATGATTCTCTCCATGTAGTATTAAATCTATACTCAGTGCCTTCTCCAGATATTCCAATGACTTTTTCGGTAATCCCAAAGTATTCAACGCTAAACCCAAATTGGTATAATCTTCTGCAACTGACTGATGTTCTTCCCCGTACAAATCTATATCAATTTTAAGCGCTCTTTCATAATAATCCATTCCCTTTTCCAGTCCTTCTCTATAGCCAAAATATATGTATAAACCTCCAAGTTCTTTGTATAACATTGACAGGAGTTTTCCTGACAGATCAGGCGGCGGTACCTTCAGGTATTCCTCAATCTCTTTGATACGGGCATGCCTTCGGTCAAGAGGCATTGCCCTTAGATAATTATATCCTTTATCGGCAAGAAGACTGGTTGGCGTCTTTTCTTTTTTTATTAAAAAGGACAATACGGCAGACCTCCATGACCACATATCCGGGATGGTTGTCATAAATGAATATATGCCAAGCTCAGTCATCCACAAAAAAAGCGACGCCTTGCAGTCACGGGCTATGCCCTCTCTGTGATAGTTAAATCCTAGCACCATTCTATCGCCTTCGTCCATCTTCAACCATGTGTCAATGTCTATGACGTGTATAACATTATATTTATCGCTTAGTTTTGCAATCTTTTCTTCAAAATCACTAAAATTGGGGAATTTCTTCCGGCTTACTTCAAGAACAACGGACTTTACACCAAAGGTGCTGATTTCTTTGATTATTTTCTTCCTGAACAGCGGGTCGTTAAACTCAGCGATGATAAGCTGAAAACCACCGCCAAGCTGCAACAGCCTCTCTGCCCGCCGCAACTCCACCTTGTGGTCAGCCGTTAATTCATGTGTATCAGCAGTTTGATGTAATAACATAAAATTATCTTATTCAGAACTCAAAGCCGTTTTATAATCATCCAAAAGCCTAATTATGGGTTCGTTCTCCAAAATAAATCAAAATTGTCATCAGTATATTCGAACATCAGCAGATTAAAAAGGAGGTCTTCAATAATATCAGAATCCTCTCCAGCATCTTTTCCAATGTCCATATTGTGCAGCAATTTATAATATCTTGGCCCTTTAGGGAAAAGCATTCTTTTATAATCCATCGCAAGGCTATCGATGCCATTTACTATGGACTCCTCAGTGAATTTATCTGCTGCATATGTATAGGCACTTTTTAATATACGGATTAACTCTCTGGGTGAACCACCAGAATATTCGATTATCCTATCAATAGTTCCGGGGTTTTCAAAAGTACCTGGATTGTCAAAAAGACTTATATCTGCCCTTAGTAAAACCATCTTCCTCATTATTTCATAACCGTCTTTGTTTTTTGCCCCGTCTTTGTCTGCAATCTTTATCATGGGCAGCATAAAATTGTCAAACCCCTGCCGCACCTGATTCTCAGAATAGAAAAGATGAATAGGTGTACTAATCAAAAAATTAGCTTTTACGCTTTTTACCTGGTTGGCGTCCTCTATGAAAAACCTCCTGCTGTCATCTTTCGACAGTTTATCTGTCCCGTCAACTATAAACAGAACCTTCTGCCCCAGGTTTCTTTTGACGATTTCACTTTCCACGGCTGCTATCAGTTCGTGAAATGCCTCAGCAAATTCACTAAAGTGATGTTTAATCACCTGCCTTAATTCTTCTTTATCAGTCGTGCTTCTTCTTAATGAATTCGTTGTTATCCCAAAGAACCTCGTTAGTAATGGAATACCAGCCTCAGCTTTAATCCCTGTTTTCATTTCAGACGTGAAACTCTTTATCTTTTCGCTTGTTACTATTTTTTCGTTAAACCACGATTGCAGTTTCTTCATACTACCCGAATCTATTTTAATTTTATCTTCATTCAATTGCTGTAACAAATTATTGGCAAGGGCCATCAACAAATCCGGATACTGGAGACTATTTATATCCAGCGTTTCTAGCACATCAATAAACACTACATAAAATAATCCCCGTTTATTGAGCTCTGTCTTTTGCCTTCTCAATACAGTACTCTTTCCACACCCTACATGTCCGCAAAATAAAGTATGCCCGCTTTCCGGAAGTGAAACGTTGGGAAGGGTTGAAATATCGAAGCCCATCTTCTTATATAACTGATTATAAAAGACCCCGCCTCTGCCTTTTTCAGTATCGACGTAACAGGGGTTGCCTTCTTCTAAGGGTATCTTGAAATCAAGCTGCCTCGCCGCATCCCGTATATCTTTTGGCGAGCGTATCATCATATCCTCATTAAAACAACGAACCGACTGATGTTCTTTCAAGCATTTTGTCTATGTCGAGCAGGATTATCAGCCTGTCGTTGAGCTTGGCTATGCCATAGATGAACTCCGTGTTTATGTTTGTCCCCATCGGGGGCGTTGGCTCTACTATGTCAGACGGTACGCGCAGCACCTCAGAGACTGAATCCACTATCAGGCCGATTGTTACCCCCTGTAAATCAACTATCATTACACGTGAGCTTTCATCGCTTGGCTTGTCTTCTATGTCGAATTTCCTTCTCAGGCTCACTACAGGGATTACCTTTCCCCTTAGATTTACCACCCCCTCAACAAACGGTGGGGCGTTCGGCACCATCGTTATCTCGGTCATCCGGTTTATCTCCTGCACCCTTAATATGTCAACGGCGTACTCCTCTGTCCCCAGCGTGAATGTTACCAACTGCAATACTGTGTCGGTTACGGCAAATGCCTCCATCTCAACGCCTCCCTGTCGTTAATTTTCAGTTCTTAAACTATGTCCACTATACATAGTAACACATATAGGCCGGAGAATTAAAGTAAAAATACATTGTTGAGTATTATAACTTTCTATTATCATATCACATAAAAAAAAGGCCTGAAGCGAATTGAATTCGTTTCAGGCCCCTTAATATATGTATGCTTAGTTTACTTTTTCTCTGAGAGCGCTGCTACACCGGGCAGGACTTTCCCTTCGAGAAGCTCTAATGATGCGCCGCCTCCCGTTGAGATAAACGAGACCTTATCGGCTACACCAGCCCTCTTTACGGCCAGCACTGAATCCCCGCCTCCTATGATACTCGTCCCGCTTGAGGCCGCAACTGCCTTTGCAAGATCATATGTGCCAGAGGAAAACGCCTCTATCTCGAACAAGCCCATCGGACCGTTCCACACTATGGTCTTGGCGTCTGTTACTGCCTGGGCAAATATCTTGGACGACTCAGGCCCTACGTCCAGTATCTTCCAGCCCGCAGGGACATTCTCTACAGATACGGCCTTTGTCTCTGCTCCAGGTTCAGTTGACTGGGCGATTATGCAGTCTACCGGTAGCAGGAAGTCAACATTGTTGGCCTTCATCTTTTCCATTATAGAGTTGGCAGTGTCAAGCATTTCAGCCTCACACAGGGAATCTCCTATCTCGTGACCCTGTGCCTTGAAAAATGTATTGGCCATGCCGCCGCCAATGATAACCTTATTGACCTTGCCGGCCAGATTCTCAAGTACCCCTATCTTACCCGACACCTTCGCGCCGCCTACTATCGCTACAAACGGCCGCACTGGATTGTCTATGGATTCAATCAGGTAGTCAAGTTCTTTTTTCATCAGAAGCCCTGCTGCCGCCGTTTTTACGAATTTTGTGATACCCTCTGTAGTAGCATGTGCCCTGTGAGCAGTGCCAAAGGCGTCATTTACGTAGACATCGGCAAGCTTGGAGAGTTTCTCCGAGAACCCTGCGTCGTTTTTCTCCTCTTCAGCATAGAATCTGACGTTTTCGAGGAGGGTGACATCGCCGTCTTTCATGGCATTAACCGTATTTTCTACGTCCGGGCCGATGCAGTCTGAAGTAAAGGTCACCTTTTGTTTCAGCAGTTCTTCAAGCCGCTTTGCCACAGGGGCAAGGCTGAACTTCGGGTTTGGTTTCCCCTTCGGCCTGCCCAGATGGGAGGCAAGTATTACACGCGCCCCACCTGCAACAGCCGCTTGTATTGTCGGCAGAGCCATGCGAATCCTGTTGTCGTCTGATATATTGCCTGCATCGTCAAACGGGACATTGAAGTCCACACGTATGAAAACGCGCTTACCTTTTAAGTCAAGGTCTGTCATTACTATCTTATTAAGACCCATCGCAGTCCTCCCTTATCTCTTTGAAATTACATAGAGTGTAAGGTCTTTTAAGCGGCAGCTATAACCCCATTCGTTGTCATACCAGGAGATTACTTTTGCCATATTGCCGATTACCTTTGTCAGGGCTGGGTCAAATATGGATGAGTGTGGATTGCCCTTGAAATCGGACGATACAAGCGGCTCGTCACAGTACTGGAGTACTCCTTTCATCGGGCCTTCAGCCGCCGCCTTAATTGCACTGTTAATGTCTGCCGCCGATGCCTCCTTACTAAGCTCTACTGTAAGATCGACAACCGATACGTTGGGGGTTGGTACTCTCATCGAGAAGCCGTCTAATTTGCCCTTTAACTCTGGAAGCACGAGGCCGATTGCCTTAGCTGCGCCGGTGCTTGAGGGGATTATGGACAGTGCTGCCGCCCTTGCCCTTCTCAGGTCTTTATGTGCCAGGTCGAGAAGCCTCTGGTCGTTGGTGTATGAGTGTACGGTGGTCATAAGGCCCTTTACTATGCCGAATTCCTTATGTATTACCTTGGAAATTGGCGATAAACAGTTTGTCGTACATGAGGCATTAGAGATTATCTTGTGCTTTGCCGGGTCGAGCAGCTCATTGTTTACGCCCATACATACGGTGATGTCTTCATCGCTTGCGGGGGCTGAAATCAGTACCCAGCCAGCGCCTGCCGTCAGATGCTTGGATGCTGCATCTCTCTTTGTGAACAGACCGGTTGACTCAACGGCTATTTCAACACCCATCGCCTTCCATGGGAGATTTGCCGGGTCTCTTTCCGCCGTTATTTTTATAGTCTTGCCGTTTACGACGAGCGCGTCGTCTTTGGCGGTTACATCTGCCTTGAGATTGCCTACGACTGAGTCATATTTCAACAAATGGGCCAGGGTCTTTGCGTCTGTGATGTCGTTTATTGCTACGATTTCGATCTCATTAGATTCCATACACGCCCTAAAGTAGTTCCTGCCAATCCTTCCAAACCCGTTTACACCAATTTTTACAGCCATTTTAAAACCTCCTCCATTGCTCAGTGAGCCTACGCCTCGCTGCACTAAAAAATCTGGCCCCTGCGCTCTTCAGATAATTATTCGGAGACAAAGCCTCCTGACGTTTTACTGCTTTATTTCTGCTGCTACTTATCGAAATAGTTAATAACAATACCAGTTGGTATCTTCGGGTAAAAATATGTTGACTTTGGTGGCATTCTCAGGCCTGCCCTTGCAACAAGTTCTATGTCCTCTACGCGCGTGGGATTAAGAAAAAAGGCCGCGTTATATTGTCCGCCTTCGCGTCCACCTTCCTTACTGCCCTCAACCTTTGCAATCGTCTTTGCCACATCCATCTCGTACCCGAATTCAGTGACATTATACAACTTTTTGAAAATTATTTCATGCAATATAATCACATCTATCGCTAACACACCGGGCGGTATTTCTCCTTTATACTGAAGCGTGTAAAACTTACCGCCCCTTAGAAGCATTCCAAAGGTGTGTTGCTTGTTTGCTATTGCCCCGATTATATCTGTGCCTGGGGGGAGACTTGTTATATCGAACTGTTCTTGTAACAGCTCAAGTGCGTTTACTGGGAGATTTGACAAGAGCCTGTGCGTAGGCTTAATCGTTATCCCCGCATCTGCAACGTTTACAAGCAGCATCAACACATAATTATATGCGGCATCGGAATCTCCGGAGCCTTCTTTCATAAGTTTCTGATATTTAAGGGCAGTTTCATATCTGTGATGACCGTCTGCTATAAATATATCTCTTCCCGTGAGGCCGTCCCTGATTGTCTCGATATGTTTTGAGTCGCTGACTATCCAGCATTTATGGGCGACAGAGTCATCGTCGGTGAATTCGATATATGGCCGTTCGCTAAGGACACTCCTGAGTACCTCGGTTGTCTTCATCTCGGGGTTGTCATAGATAGAAAATATAGGGCTTGTGTTTGCCCTGCATATGCGGAGCAGATTAAACCTGTCCTCTTTTGGCTTGGAATGTGTCATCTCATGCGGGTAGATGCCCTTGCCGGGTTCGGCCAGTTTAACGGCGGCAAATATACCGTACATCGTCTTTTTCTTGTTATCGGCGGTGTATACCGTTTCATAGAGATAGTAGGCCGGTCTGTCGCCGAACTTGATAATGCCCTCTTCTATCCATTTTCGCAGACTTTCGGAGGCCAGCAGGTATTTTGTCAGATTACCGCCATCAGGGGAAGTCTCCATGCCGCAGTCCACCCTAGCTATGTTATATGGGCCACGCTCGTAAAGTCTTTGCAGCATATCACCGGTTATAATGTCATATGGTGGCGCTGTGACGTCGTACATAGAGACCTTTTCAGGGTCATACAGTAAACCTTTGAACGGAATTGCTTTATTCAATTTAACCTCGCCGGTTATTATAGTTGTTCTATTGATGGCTATTATAGCATTGCGGATTAGGCAATTACAAACATGAGGTTCAAAAAGCGGTACAAAGATGCTAAACAGCCCGGCCTCATCTTTGATCTAGTTGCTAACAAATAGTAATGGATTCCATATGTATGGAGTGAATACCCATATCACAAGGTAGGCATGATGTAAATAATTACTATAATACAATGACTTAAGAAGCTATATGTAATGGCATGATTATTGCTGTATATGATTAGGTATCATTAACCTAAATTTACAGATGCTGTTCCGGTATTGATTGCGAGCAATTCTCAAGCCGCATAAAGGAGTTACTATGGCAATAAGAGAGGGTTTTAAGGGTTTTATAAGAAACGAAGATATAGATGGATTTGATAAACATCCTTATGAAGAAGAGATCAGTTCTAATTCCCCTAATCCGGATGTTAGGGGTGTGCAGCTTTTTAAAGATTGCTATGGTAATCATTTACCGGATACATTCGATCCCAAGACAGATAAGTTAGTGTATCAACACGACTCTACAGAATGTTATATTAGTGCTAATAATCTATCATCATATTTTATAAATATATTGTATGAAGCACCATCTTTTGAATATTTTACTTCTACGTCAATGAAGGATAAACTGAAGAATATTGATGAATTAATAGCAAGAATTATAGAAAATTATGATATAAAGAGAATGGATGAAGATTTTATGACAGGCAAGAGCATGTCTACATTCATCGTCGGTGATATAGGACAAGGTAAATCAACTTTTATCAAAAAAATAATATCATTAATATCTAAAAATGGTATTAATGATAAAGATGGTAATTTATTACTTCCAATTTACATGAACATGGAAGACTATTACGATTATGGTAAAGAGCCATTATCTAGTGCAAATGACTGTTCATCAGGAGATCCACGAACAAAAAAAGTTTTAACTAGGGATTTTATCTCTGATTTATTTAATACAATTCGTTTAGTAATGCTATCAAAATATCGCCAACAAATTAATCTTGGAGATTTGCAAGAATATCATCATAAAAATAACGATATGCTGCCATTACAAGATCTTATTAATAAATTATTAAAAATTAATGTTAGACTATTAGTTTTTATCGACAATATTGATTTTTATCACTGTTTTTATGCCAGATATGCCTTTTTCGATAAATATAATAAAAGACAGCAAGATTCTGTTAATAATAATATTCAATGGCTCATTAATATATTCAAGAAAGACACAAATTTGGGGAATAGTGGATTAAATGTAGTTATAGCTATTAGAGAATATGTATATGATTACATGGTAAGGAGACGCAACCCTATGACGACTGCACAAAACGCTAAAAAAATTGAGATAGAGACGCCAGAAGCTAGCACTGTCTTATATAAAAGGTTTAAACTAATGAACGATGCAATGGTCGAAATTGAAAAAGTTCTACATATACAAAACACAAAAGGTGGCCAAATAAGTGAACAACAGAAACGCAAGCAATATGAGGAAAGACAAAAACATCGTGAAGAACAGATGCGTCTGATAAAAGGCTCATTTAATGTTGAACAGGGAGAGGCTGACTACAAAAAGCCAATTTCTGTAATCAGTAAACTTGGTCAGCATGGACATCGATCGTTGGTACTATTTTTCTCCTCATTAAAGATAGCCTATACAGAAGATATACTGATACGCAGATTTTTTCAAGATGAGATTGCTTATTTATATATACTGTATTATAACAATATTTATAAAAGATATACTCAGAAACAAGCCCATTTTCCAAATATATTCTTAGTTGACTGTACTGTTATGCAGTATGATTCGAGATTTAGTGATGCTCATGCCCCACACATACATACATATTGGATCAAATATTTTATACTCAAATATATTGTAGAGAAGAAAAATGTAAGAGTTAAAGAGCTATTGAATGTATTTAAGGATATAGGTAAATACGAAGATCATCTCGTACGCCATGTAATTGGAAGTTTATGCACACAAAGTGAATTTAGATGTATATATATAGATTATGAAATTGGAGAAGATTATAATAATTATAAATTAATTCCTACAGAGAGAGGAAAACTATTAGTTGGGAATAATATAATCAATATTGATGTAGAATTATGCTTTTCGTTTGAGTATCTGCAGACGGTTATTGACGACAGATGGTTATCACTACCAGACGGATACAGCAAATATATCTATCGTACAGATTTTGATTATTCATATCTTTATATGACAGATAATGCATATATAGATAAGGCAATAGTATCTATTAAGGAGAAGGCAAAATGCGTATTATATTTTATAAAAATATTGATATTTACTTTTGATATTGAAATCAAAGTCTGCAAAACAGAACTATATAATATAATAAAAGGTATGAATGCGATTCCAGATTTTAAAAAGATAGAACGTTCTGTTATTAAAACAGTTCAGGATATTCTTAGCCGTCTGCATCGTGATGATATTAAATTTATCAATGAATTAGAAAATATTAGAGATGCATATGGTGATAATGAAGTACAATTATTTAACTTCTTTAAAAAATATTATAGGAATTGATGCGTGAAATAAAATAACATTATAGGAATTAATTAGAGCGAATTAAGGATGTTGAATATATTAGCAGTCGAAAGGTAAGAAGCTCTTATCAACATTCATATGGGAGGTTATGATAATGCTTGACAACTTGACTTTAGGACAGGACTATAAAAGCTGTCAGGAAATAATCAGATATATAGGACTAACTCAAGCTCCAAATGGTCACAGTCTTTTAGAACTTGTGCTGGTAACTATCTGGTCTGGTGCCATAGTTTTCCTGTTAAATACATGGTTATCTCGTAGAAAGGAAATCTGGGGTGCTAAAACATATTTATATCATTATGCAAACAGCTTGCATCGTGCCATTCTGGAACAAGAAATATGTATAGCAGATGATTCATTAAAATTATTAGTAAATCTTTATCCTCGTTTTTATAAGAAAAGGGAATTGTCTGATGACTTTTATGCCCTCTGGGGATGGCATCAAACTATCAGATGTAGTGGTGATGAACAGACTCAGGATAAGGCTGCAACGAGAAAGAAAATCTATGTAAAAGTAGAAGGAATGGTCGATAAGTATAATCGTATGTTGCAGCCATTTCACCGTAAAATTATGCAAAAGGTTTGTTGGTGGAGGAAGGTGACCTGACTTGCTTTACTGACATGCCTCACGTATGCCTCCCAGTGTGAATTTGAACAATGGCCCAGACGTGCCATCTACTTCATCTGTATTAACAATAATCTCAAAATCAGCCGCCAATTCAGATATTGTACATCCTGCCAGAAAGACACAAATAGACTTGTAATGACCTTTGGATATAAGATTCAGCTTCTCCTGAGTCAGCTTTGGAGTGTTTTGACACATTTTTGGATAAGGCATCTTTTTTAAGTGACGCGTGCAATTCTTGATTTATGAAATCGTTGTTTTTATGATAGAATAGCGTGGTGTTGTGTAAATTGGAACAATAAAGCTGATATTGTGAAGGAGTTCATGGGTAAGAAAAGTATTCTCATCGTTGATGACGAGGTAGTTGTATCGCTGGAGATAAAAAAACTCCTACAGGGGTGGGGTTATAAGGTATGCGGGACTGTAGGTACCGGAGAGGATGCCCTTAATAAGATAGAAGAGGCCATGCCTGACCTCATTCTGATGGATATTAACCTGCGCGGCGGTATTGACGGTATTGAGACCTCAAAGCTAATAAAGGACAAATATAAGATACCTATTATTTATCTTACTGCGTATATCGATTACAATATCTTAAAGCGTGTAGAGAAGACCAACCCCTATGGCTATATACTAAAACCATTTAACGAAAGCGAACTCTATGCCGTTATAAAAATCGCCCTGTACAACAGTAAGACAGAAAAAGAACTCGAACACCAATACCTCATTCAAAGCGTGTTAAACACGATCCTTGGTATATCGCTTGAGCCTCTTTCGCTCACAGAGCAGATGAAGAGGGTTCTGGATAAGATTATCACACTGCCGTGGTTAAAGCTGGAGTCCAAAGGCTCTATCTTTCTTGTGGAAGAGACAGAGGATGTGCTGGAGCTGAAGGTTCATAAGGGGTTTTCCCCTGAACTGCTTGAGGCTTGCAGCAGGGTGCCCTTTGGCACGTGTCTTTGCGGGAAGGCCGCAGCCAGCCGCAATATCGTCTTTACAGACTGTATTGATGACCGTCACGATATTACGTTTGAGAAGATGACTCAGCATGGACATTTTTGCATCCCAATCATACTTACAGGCAAACTGCTTGGGGTAATTAATCTGTATCTCAAAGAAGGACACAAGAAAAATGAAATGGAAGAGGAGTTCTTAGTAGCGGTCTCAAATACACTTGCTGGTATTATTGCCAGAAGAAGCACCGAGGAGGCCCTTGAGAAACTAAAGCGTCAACAGGAGCTGATTCTTAACTCGGCAGGTGAGGGCATCTTTGGGCTCGACAGAAACGGCCTTATTTCTTTTGTAAATCCCGCGGCAGCAAAAATGATAGGATGGGACCCTGAAGAGCTGCTTGGAAAGAAACAGCACGATGTAATTCACCATCCCAATACGAACGACATAGCCTGTTATATAGACAAGTGCAGCATATATAAGGCCTTTTTCGAGGGAAAGGTCTACCGTGTCGATGGAGAGGTGTTTTGGAGAAAGGATGGCACAAGTTTCCCGGTAGAGTATGTCTCTACGCCGATTTTTGACGAGAAACACCGTTTACTTGGGGCGGTTGTCGTATTTAATGACACATCGCTGAGAAAACAGGCAGAGGAACAGCAGGCACAGCTGCTTGGGGAGTTGAAGCGCACTAACGAAAATCTGAGATTCAGCCAGGAAAAAATAATTCAATCAGAAAAACTGGCAGCCCTCGGGCAGCTTGTCTCCGGCATTGCCCACGAGATAAACACCCCAATCGGCAACAGCGTCATGTCGGCCTCGCATCTCGTGGAGAGAACCAGGGAGATTACCGAATTATTCGATCAAAACAAACTGTCAAAGTCTAAACTCGCAGGCTATTTCTCCACGGCTACAGAAGACAGCGACATCATATTGAAAAATCTCATCAGATCATCCACCCTGGTCAAGAGCTTTAAGATGGTCTCAGGCGACCAGACAAGCCAGCAGCGGCGCAGATTCAGGCTGAAGGAATACATCGAGGATATTATCATGAGTCTGAAGCCGACAATCAAAAAGACATCGCATGAAGTCCATGTAAGCTGCGGCGAGGACATGGAACTGGACAGCTATCCAGGGGCATTTGCCCAGATAATCACAAATCTTGTCATGAATGCTATAACCCATGCCTTCGATAAAGAATTTAACGGCCACATAGATATAAACGTCAGAGAAACACAAAAAAATATTATCATTACATTCAGAGATAACGGCAAAGGGATATCAAACTCTGCTATATCCAGGATATTTGACCCATTTTTTACGACAAACCGTAAGGGAGGCAACAGTGGACTAGGACTGAATATTGTCTTTAACATCGTGCAAAAGACCTTAAAGGGCGATGTCCACTGTGAGAGTGTTGAGGGTGAGGGGACTAGTTTTATAATTACAATACCAAGAGAACTGTAATGAAGCCCGAAGCCGGCCTAAAGCCGGAGAGTATTAACGGAGAATAGTAGTTATGGAAGACAGGGAAGAGAGTTATTCGTTTTATGAAGAGGACGAGCAGCAGCTTGCGCCTGAGGCCGCCTTATGGAAAATCCTAATCGTTGATGACGACATAGAGGTACACAGGGCAACGCGGTCATCTTTGGCAGAGTTCAGCTTTCAGGGCAAGGCCCTGATGCTCCTGTTTGCGTCCTCGGCTGCCGAGGCAAGGAAGCTGCTGCAAGAACATGGCGACACGGCAGTTATCCTCCTTGACGTTGTGATGGAGGACGATTTGGCGGGATTGAATTTTGCAAAATATGTCCGCGAAGAACTGCAAAACCGTTTTGTCAGGATATTATTAAGGACAGGGCAGCCCGGCATTGCGCCTGAGAAATCAGTTATCGTCGATTACGACATCAACGGATTCCTGGAAAAGAGCGACCTTACGATACAAAAACTCTACTCGGCAATCATCACGTGCCTGCGTTCATACAGGGACATTATTGATCTAGAAACTGCCAACCGCGCGCTGAAAACTGAATTTGAAATGCGCATAGAGGCTGAGAGAAAAATGGCTGAGCAGTCTCAACAGGCGGCCATAGGTCTGGCTATATCACAGATAATTCACGGCGCAAAGAACATCCTCAATGCCCTCAAAGGTGGTAAATATATAATCGAATCCGCCCTCAAAGACGACAACCTCGACCTGATAAAAAAGGGCTGGGATGTTGCGAAAATCGGCATCTCGCGCATGGAAGACCTCACCTGCGGCCTGCTTGATTTGTCACGCTATAACAGCCTTAAGATAGAGGCACATTCCCTTAACTCTATCATAAGTGAGATTCTCGACGGCTGCATGAATACTCAAACATGCTCTGTAATGAACGATATTGAAATTGTTGCCGATATGTCGGATTCCCTGCCCGAGGCGATGTGTGATTACAAGGCAGTTCACACTGCCCTGATGAACCTGATCTGTAACGCAGTGGACGCGTGCAGAGATAAAGTATATAATAGTGGTGACAGCGGCAGGGTGACCATTAAAACGTACATGGCCAAAGGTGGTTATATCAATTTGGAAGTGGAGGACAACGGCAGCGGAATAAAGCCGGAGGACGTGAAAAATATTTTTAAACTATTTTATACTACTAAGCACTCTAAAGGTAACGGACTAGGGCTGCCCATAACAAAGAAGATTATAGAAGAACACGGTGGAAGGCTTGACATTGATACAGAGTATGGCAGAGGGACGAAGTTTACAATTGCGCTTCCCCAAAAACCGGCGGCATAGACTAAAATATATCGATTAAAAGGAGACCCACAATGACTAAACGCATACTGGTAGTTGACGACGATGAGGCGGCAAGGCAGTTTCTAAAAATAACTATGGAGCAAAAGGGCTATGTCGTGCTTACGGCAGAAAATGGTGAGGAGGGGGTTAATAAGGCAAAAGAGGAAACCCCCGACATTATCGTTTTAGACATTATGATGCCAAAGAAAAACGGCATAAGCGCCTTACAGGACCTGAGGGGCAATAAGTCCACGCGCAATATTCCGGTCATAATACTAAGCTCTGCCCTGAGCTTTATAGAGCAAGCGCGCAAGGAGATAGACAACAAAGAAATTATCGCAGAGATGGAGCGGCTTCTCGATAACGTTGACAGCAGGATAGATAAGCTATTCCTGCGCTTTGCCTCGTATCGGAAGATACTGTTGTTTGAAAGAGAGCAGATGCTGAAACAGTTCAAAGACAAAGAGGCAAATATCAAGCCATATTTATCCCTGCCGGATTTGTTTTTAGATAAACCCGTGAATCCAGATGAATTGGCTGAGGCGATAAAGGGGTTGTTAAGCGAATCTAAATAAGGGGTATTATTGCAGTTTCCTGCGATAATTATTGAGGACGCCAGTGACATTGGACAGGAAATTTAGTCCAAGCGAATCAGAAAGGCATTGCTATCCTGGCGAGAATTCCTGACCGGCAGGGATAATGCGTTAAAAAATGGATAGATATGTGATAATTTAACGGGCAGCGGCCTTAATTGTCCTGATCAGTGCCTCTGCCTTTTTCAGCGTCTCAAAGTATTCACGTTCTGGGTCTGAGTCAGCGACGATCCCGGCGCCGGCTTGTACGTATGCCATGCCGCCTTTTATGACGAACGTCCGTATGATTATATTTAAGTCCATGTTAGACGAAAACCCTATGTAACCGGCTGACCCTGTATACGGGCCTCTGGCCACCGGCTCAAGCTCGTCTATTATCTCCATACACCTGACCTTCGGTACACCGGTTATCGTACCGCCGGGAAATGTTGCCCTTATTACGTCAAAGCAGTCCTTGCCATCTTTGAGCCGCCCCCTGATGTTAGACACTATGTGTATAACATGTGAATACTCCTCGGTAATCATCAGCTCATCAACTCCGATTGTGGCATACTCACAGACCCTGCCAATGTCGTTCCTCTCAAGGTCGATAAGCATGATATGCTCAGCACGCTCCTTTTCGTTTAACAGCAGTTCTGCCCTCATCAACTCGTCCTCGCGCGTGTCCCTGCCCCGCGGCCTTGTGCCTGCAATTGGCCGTGTCTCTACGGATGCACCGGTGGAGCCTGGCACGACACTGACCAGACGCTCAGGCGATGAGCTTACAATGTAGTAATCGCCAAAATCAAAATAGCACGCAAACGGTGATGGATTAATAAACGACAGCACCCTGTAAATATCCCATGGTGAGGCATTTTTTATCTCTGCTGATAGACGCTGTGACAGATTGGCCTGAAATATATCCCCTGCCCCAATGTATTCAAGCGCCCGTCTGACCATGCCCATGTACTGTGACTTGGTCATGTTATAAAGTATCTCCACATCGCCGCGCTCTGTCACCGGTACACTCCCGCCTGAGTCCCTCACAGCCTTGAGCAGGGTTGAATATTCCTCGATAACACCTGCGGCCTGGTCATAGTACTCCCGCCAGCTTGTGCCAATGGCGTTAAAGCCGAAGCGCGTCTGGCGCGCTGCCGGACAGACGACAATCCATGCCTTCTTTTCCTTATGGTCAAAGGCAATGAGCTTGTCAATCATGAAGAAATGTGCCATAGGGATTTTCAGGTCATCGACGACTGAGTTTGGGATTTTCTCGAAATATCTGACAAAGTCATAGCTGAAGAATCCCACTGCCCCACCCTGAAACGGCGGCAGGTCTGGTGAGAGGCTCTGCGGATATGCACCGGTGAGTTCCCTCAGCCTGCCTAATGGGCTTTTAAGGGAGACGCTCGTGCCGATTTTTGGAGTTTGGGCAGACGGCACTGTTTCAATCTCAACAATCCCGGCAATGCCGGCAATGCCGGCACGTGCCGTCAATATTAAGTACGGGTCGAATCCGATATAAGAATATCTGGCAATATTATACGGGCCTTTGATGCTTTCAAGGAGAAATGAATTCTTGCTTTTCAGTACATCGTAGTAATCTGCCGGGCGACAGTAGGGGATTTCCTTATACACCGGAGCGATGGAACCACTCTCGGCACAGCCAGCCTCAAACGCGCTGCCCGTTGGATAGATGGGATAGAGGGGATAGATGGGGTAAATAGAGTCTTTCAAATCCCGTATCTCAATCTGTTATCAAGCGTAATGCCGCCCCCTATATCTTGGGCAGCGTAATCCCTGTCTGCGCCTGATACTTACCGGTTTTGTCTTTATATGAGACCTCGCAGAGCTCCTCAGCGGCAAGGAAAATAAGCTGTGCGATTCCCTCATTGGCATATATCTTTGCGGGCAGTGGGGTTGTGTTTGAGACTTCTATAGTAACATGTCCCTCCCATTCAGGCTCAAGCGGCGTAACGTTGACGACAATGCCGCATCGTGCGTATGTAGACTTGCCAAGACAAATGACCAGCACATCGCGCGGGATTCTGAGATACTCCTTAGAGAACGCCAGTGCAAAGGAGTTCGGGGGGATAATACAGACATCTCCCTTGAAATCCACAAAACTCTTCGGATCAAAAGACTTCGGGTCAACGATTGTAGTGTTGATATTTGTGAAGATTTTAAACTCATCGGCGATTCGCATGTCATAGCCGTAGGAGCTGACGCCGAATGACACGACGCCCTTGCTGACTTGCTCAAAGCTGTATGGCTCAATCATACCCAGTTGAGCCATTTTCTTTATCCACTTATCATTTTTAACCATCTTTAAAGTCCCTCACTTATAGTAATAAACCACATGTGGTAAGATATAGAAAAGCATTAGTAATCCACTATGTTTCATAGCATATTGCTATTTTATTTCCAGTCAACATCGCTTTATACAAGGCAAGCTGCGCCCTATGGAGCAATTCTTCCAATGATTCATTCTTGTGCATAGTTGCAGTACCAATTGCAATTGAAGTTAGTAACTGATGGGAAGTGAACTTCTTATCCCTTACAGCATCAATGAAACTGTTCATGGTGATACAAGCGCTTCCACATGATGTATTGGGCATGCATAAGATTAGTTCGTCTGTACCGTGCCGTCCAATTATATCTATACTTCTAAGGTGTGTGCGTAACTCATCGGCAAGTTCTTTATACAGGGTGTGAGCTGTCTCCAAACCATGAGAGTTCATTACTTCTTTGAAGTTATCCATGTCAATTATTGCTACTGTAAGCGGTGAATTCGTTTTTCTGCTCATGTTAAGCTCTTCTTTTAACTTTTGGTGGAAGTAGAGGTAATAAAACAAGCCTGTTTGAGGATCAATGGTGCGTGTATCTTTAATCAAATTATCCAGCATTTCCTTTCGTATCGCTTCAGAACATATAGACGCTATCGCGATAAGAAAGCTCTTGAGTTCATCTGTAATCTCAAGTCTTTTATCAAAATATAAGGCTAAAAAACCTATTGCACGATTCTCTACAGACATTCTCAACAGTACCGCCATATCATAGTCGTGTTCAAGAAAAATATCTTTATAATTGCTTTCATTTTCTCCATTTATTACGATGGCAAATTCATCCTGATAAAAGATTCGCCCTATTATATCAGTGCCAATGCCGCGCTTATAAGAGCTGGAAAATTGTTCTGAAACGTTATATCCGTATTTTATTATGAGGTAGTCGTCCGTTTTATTTTTCTCTATAAAGACTGCTGAAGTTATCCCTACTGAATTCACCAGGTCACATATTATCTGATGAATCATATGAATAGAATTGTCCTGTTTGCGTAACTCATTAATTGCCAAATACAATCCATTTCTCATTTGATTTGTCATATCATATCGCTCCTTCGGTGTAAACAGTCCATTTAAGTATGGATTGGCATTATGTTAAACCATTCTGTCCGTGTTTGTAAAGAGCTGGGACACGCTGCATCATTCTTTTCCATTACCAAAAGTAACCACTTCGGGAAGTCCTTATTTTCAAAGCAAAATAACTAATTTGTTAATGAGGAGGAGCAGGAATGACGCAGACAAAGACTTAAAGATTAGACTTCTGCACCATTCCTTATTTCCCTTTACTTTTTCCCTTCTTATTGTTATAATATATCCAGGTAGTGCAATGGAGATGGTCACAGGGGGCTGTCACATACAGGGGTCAGTCATAGGGAGAGGTCACGCTATGTTTTGCTGGATGGCTATTGAGAAAATAGAACATGATATTGAGGAGATAGGTCTTCCGAGACCTGGATATTCGCGATACCTCGAGTATTTCCCGATTTACAGATTAAAAGTAGATATCGATTACATCAACGATTATCTCGGCATCTCCATTACTGATCTGATTATACGGGAAAACATCATTAATCCTTTCAAGCGTGAACTGCTTGAACACCTTGAGGGTATTCACAAGTTGATCAACAAGCTTGGTCATAACCGTTTTACATATAATTTGCACATGCTCGTCAATTCCCTAGACGTTAAGATATATGAGTATTATCACCCGTTCAGGAATGGCACTTTTGGTTACAGAAGCAGCTCCTCTACCTTGGCATATGGACTTAAGGAGAGACGGCTACCTGCCTTCATGAAATAGAGCGCGCGCCAAATCCCTTTACTGCGAAAAACATGTCTAACAGTAGCGGCATGAGTGAATTGCTCCCAAGCTCCGATATAGGAAATTGCACTTATCGATATAGAGAACAAAAACTGGATTCCTGCTTTCGCAGGAATGACAGAAATGGATTTTCCACTGCTAATTTGTCATTCATGCGAAAGCAGGAATCCAGAATCGTTGTGAAGTATTGTTTTGCCTCTCTTTTATATTTCACCTCATTAGGTGGAACATTATTGCACCAGAAACACTTATTTCAAAAGGGTTTTCTCCCCGGTTCTCTTCTCTATATCGGATTTAGGCTTGGTGTTCACTATTGACATCACATCTCAAGATGTCAACGTTATTTCGTTACACACCCTAATACCTTGTCCGAATATCTATGTTAGGGTTTTGCTCAACCTAGCCACATCCTCTTCACTATCGGCAAATTTTAGAGCAATCTTTCTGAAATCATCTTCTTTTTCTAAAAAGACTTCAACAACATCAGGATCAAAATGCTTTCCACTGCCTTCTTTTATAATAGCAACCGACTTTTCATGCGAAAAGCCGGGCTTATACACGCGGCTGCTTATAAGTGCGTCATAAACGTCAGCGACAGCCATTATCCTGCCAGCCAAAGGTATGTCAGCGCCTGAGAGCTTATTGGGATATCCACTGCTATCCCACTTCTCATGATGTGTGTATGCCATCTCCTCAGAAATCGTTAAAAAAGGGATGTTTCCTGCTTTCATAATGGCGCTTCTTATAATTGTCTTTCCATGCTCGGAATGTTGCCTCATCAGCCCAAACTCCTCGTCGTTTAATTTATCTGTTTTCAAAAGAACTCTATCCGGCACACCAATCTTTCCTACGTCATGCAGGGGGGCGCATTTATACATAAGTTCTATCGTTTCGTCATCCAACTGCCCTGCAAACTTACTTCTGCTACGTAAGTGCATGGCAAGCACCTTTACATACTCCTTAGTTCGCTGGATGTGCCCACCGGTCATATTATCTCTCATTTCTATGGCATTAGACATGACCTCAATCGTGGCCTCCTGAGTTCTTGCGAGCTCTGCAATGCTCTTGATTAACTGTTTTTCCTTAACCCTGAACTTAAAAATATTAAGAATGGAAAAAGTAGACAATAATATAAGAGAAGGGGGGAAAGGTGAAATATACATTGCATAGGTTTTAATGAGCCAGAGAGAAACACATATAATACCAATCAATGAAGCTAACACGAGCGCTGTACTGACAACTACCCGTAACCTTGTGACTGCCACAGTTGACAACGCCCCGCATATCATATACAATATAATATTAATCCAGCCAAACCCTGCAGGTACGCTTATAAAATCCCCTCTCAAGATATTTTCAATCACAGTGGCATGTATTTCAAATCCCGGCGCTTTAGGATTAAATGGCGTTGTACGTATGTCTTTCAAACCGGCGGCGCTTGTTCCGATTATGACGGCTCTTCCCTCGAATTCTTTACGACCTGTATGTCCTTCTATCACATTGAAGGCAGGGATGACATCGAAGCGGTGGGCGTTGCCATAGTAGCGTATAATCATATTACCTTTTTGATCAATGGGAATTTTAACTTTATCTACTTGAACGGACTCTATGCCAGATTTGCCGAAATGCACAAATATCTGGTTTGACGATATTGCCTGCAAGAGTATTGCCAGGGCAAAGGATGGATAATAACTGTCGCCATACTTAAATATAATAGGCACCCTGCGTATTACCCCATCTAAGTCAGGATTTACGTTCGTAAAACCTGAGTATTTGACAGCAAGACCAAACTCTTTCAGATTGCAGATGGCGTCTTTAGCTTGATAGAACAATTTACTTTGATTATTTTCTGACGCCTCCGAAACCCAAAACACTTCCAGCGGATGCAGGACACACGGGGCTGGCAAGTCATCTGTCGTGTTAAAAAGAAACTGATAAGAGCCGACAAAAGGACCTGCTGCAAGCGTACTGGCCAATATGGCATCGTTATCTTCATATTCCTTTGGTAAACCGCTATACTCGATCCTGATATTTAAGTTCTCTAATTCTTTTTTTATAACCGACAAAGATGTGCGATCTGGTTCAGGGAAGAAGATATCGAGCCCAACGCTGACGGCTCCGAGCGCTGATATGTTTTCTATTAGTTTAGATACCTTATATCTTGACCAAGGCCACTGACCATATTTTTTCAGGCTTAACTCGTCAATATCTACTATAACTGGAAAGCCTTGCTCTTTATTGTCCTTTAATGCCCTCAATATAACATCATAGACCTTCTTATCGATGATTTCTAAAAAAGACACTTTTATGTGAACAAGAGAAATAAGCGCCATTGTAACAACGGCGCCGATAAACACTGACTGTCTGATTTCTCTACTTTTATCCTTGATGTAAAACCCCTACCTGACCACTACCTCTACCCTTCTGTTGCGTGGCTCGTCTACATTGTCCTGTGTTTTGACTAAGGGGTCCTCCTTGCCATGTGACCTTATGTCAATTGATTCCTTAGTCAAGCCTCCCGGCAAGCCAGCTGATAATAATAATTTATGGATTGCCTCGGCGCGCTCCAGTGATAGTTTTAAATTATATTCCTTGCTGCCAACCGTATCTGTATGACCAATTATGCTTATATCGACAGTTGGGCGGCTCTTGATGTCGTTTATTAGTGAAGGAACAAGCGCTGTTGACTCGCTCGTCAGATATGAGGAATTGCTGACAAAATAAAGAAGGTAACTCTTTGGTAAAATTGGTCGAATATCTATTGCCTCGCCAAACAACTTTCTTACCTGTGGCTGCTCAATTTTCTTTGGTTCGGTAGGTGGTTTAGCTGCGTCTGTAACAGTAACAGCAAACTCAGCTTTATCTACCACCTGCCTGCCGCCCTTTGTTGTGACCTCTATTGCCCCTGTTTTGCCTGTTTCATCCGGCATGAGGACAACGACCGATTTAGCAGACGCACAACTAGCTATCAATGCCGCAACTGCAATGCACATCAACAATCTCACTATTGGAAATCTCCTTATGGATGCTATGGTCAATTTTCTTTTCATAATCTTTTCACTCCTTATTTGAAGAAATATTACTCATTAACAGTAACTAAAAAGTATGTCCCTCTGATTCCAATCGACACGTCCGGCGTCTCTAGCTTCACCATCTCTGGAGCAAGTTTACCAATGGTTCCTGAGCTGTACGTTGCCGAACCCTTGTTCATCTTAGCTAGCAAAGAGAGATTTTTATCCTGCGGAACAAAAACAAACGTTTCTACGGAAAGCACACTGTCCGGCCCCATAGAAAGCACTGTATTGTCTTTTAACGTAAACGACAGGGAGCTATCCTTTGATGTTTTTAATACGGCTTTTTTGTAAACCTTCGCTCCAGCGGAGGCCGTTGCCGTTGCGCCGTCATAGGTAATGGTAGCCGTACCTTTTACCTTTTTAACCTCGCCGATTATATCGTCTTGTGCCGCTAATGTAACTGCATTGAAGCAGAAAAAAAAGAGCAAACTCACCCAAAGCACTTTCTTCATACCTGTTATCCTCCTTATTTCGTTATAAACCAGGCGGTCTACCGCTGCTGGCTCCATGAGCGTAGTATAACATTAATTTATGATTTAATGCTATCATTAAGTTACTCTCAAGCTCCATAGAAATTTGCACCTATCGCCATAAAGGGTTGCCGATTATAACTTGTCCTCCTACACCCCTATAGGGTATAATTCGTCTATGAACGACAGTGAGAGGGCCGGTTTCAACAGAGATATAAGAGACATATTTTCTATCCCAGTGATAGTTGCCGCACTTGGTTATTTTGTTGATATTTATGACCTCATTCTCTTTGGGATTGTGCGGGTTCAGAGCCTTAAGGACATAGGGGTAGAGCCGTCAGAGATACTGAATCAGGGAATATTTTTGCTTGATATGCAGATGGGGGGGATGCTCCTCGGCGGATTTTTATGGGGGATAATTGGCGATAAAAAAGGACGGCTAAAAATCCTCTTCGGGTCGATTTTTTTATACAGCGCGGCAAATATTGCCAATGCCTATGTTGAATCCACATCGGCCTACGCAGTGTGGAGGTTTATAGCCGGTATAGGATTAGCAGGTGAGCTTGGTGCTGGGGTTACACTTGTGCTTGAGACCCTGCCCAGAGGGCTGCGCGGGTATGGCACTACGATTGTTGCTACTGTTGGGGTGCTGGGTGCTGTACTGGCTAACTATATCGCTAAGACATTCGACTGGCGAATGGCCTATCTCATTGGGGGTGGACTTGGCATGGCGCTGCTTATTATGAGAATCGGTGTTTACGAATCGGGGATGTATAAGCAGATAGAGTCAAGCACAATCAGCAAGGGAAACTTTTTCATGCTGTTTACAAACAGGCAGCGCTTTCTCAAGTACATGAAGTCCATCATGATAGGGCTTCCAATATGGTTTTGCGTAGGAATATTGATACTGTTGTCGCCTGAGTTTGCGAAGGCTTTGAATGTCTCAGGTGCTGTAAGCGCCGGTGAGGCCGTAACCGCATGTTATGTTGGCCTTGCATTTGGGGATTTTAGCAGCGGTTTTTTGAGTCAATACCTGTGTTGCAGGAGAAAGGTCGTGTTGTTATTTCTGATTCTCACCTCAGCCGCATCAGCGGGGTATTTCATGCTTGACGGGGTGAGCAGCGGCTTCTTTTATACGTTTTGCGGGGTCATTGGTTTTGCCGTTGGCTATTGGGCATTATTCATAACCATTGCGGCAGAGCAGTTTGGCACAAACATCAGGGCAACTGTGGCCTCCACTGTGCCTAATATTATTCGCGGCACGGTTATACCGATTACCGCAACATTTCAGTTTGCGAAGGGTTATGTAGGCATTCTGAGAGCCGGAGAGGTTGTCGGCATTGTGTGCCTGCTTATTGCCTTTTATGCGTACTATCATCTTGATGAGACGTTCGATAAAGACCTTGATTATGTTGAGGCGAACGTATTGCCTCATGTAAAAATCTAAACAGTTTTTTTGTGAGGCAATTCGGGTCATTGACAAAAGTAGTGCTGATAGTTTACATTCATAATGTTGGTTGTATGGGGCTGTAGCTCAGTTGGGAGAGCGCTTGAATGGCATTCAAGAGGTCGACGGTTCGATCCCGTTCAGCTCCACCATACAAGTAAATAGGCTATGCGAAACCGTTATCGCTGTCTCCGCCAACTGTGAAAAATAATGATAATTTCCTAACATACTTCTATTAAGTACGCCAACTGCATAAAATCATACTCATTAAATATCAGATTCTGATAGAATATTACCATGCGTTTGTTAGTAAACGAATAATGGCATAAGAAAACTTTTTATTTACAGAGTCTCAGCTAAGGGCGTTGGAGAAGGCAAAAGAGGAGAAAATGGCACATGGTGAGATAGAAACGCTGTTTCCCGGCTACCTCGGGGCACAGGATACGTTTTACGTATGGACGCTAAAAGGTGTTGGCAGAATCTACCAGCAGACGAGATACCTTTTGAACGAGGCAACGCACTCAATTTTCCATAGGTTAAAGACGATAAATCGCATGTAGAAGATTTGTGTAGGATAAGACTCCTGCAAGATTATTTCTGGTCTAAAAAACCATGCCTGATTACATTATATTGACCAGTTTCTATGTCAACTTCATAAATGTCGAAGTTGTCCTTTAGGGAAAAACCGGATTCATGTACCGCAAAATTTATTGACAGTGAGCCATTCTGTCCACTCGATACCCTGTGAAATACGCCAGGAGGCCATGAGAGTATAGCAGGAGCATCTATAACCAGCTCACCGTTGCGCGTTATTCTTTCTGTTGTTACCTCAAAGGTTTCTATCTTGCCATGTCCTGGTGTATATAGCTCTGTAATCCTTGAACCAAGGAAAACGAGAAGATTATCTGTCTGTGCTTTGTGATAATACCAATACCGGCCTGTCCTTCCCTGTACGGTTGGTGAAATTGCATTTGGGCCGTGTTCAACTCTGTCAACCGAGTCGATGTGGGATATTTTATTTTCTGGAAGCAAATGGAATCTAACGCTTGGCGTGTTTCTAAACTCCACCAAGGGGATTATTACGTATAAGCCTTCCACTAATAGATTTTCCATGTGTCACATCCCTTAAAATATTGTCTGGTTAAACCAATTTTACTAATGCTGCTGCTTAGTTCTACTGCACACATTCAATTGTATCATATAAAAAGGAAGCTGTCAAGGCGCCGAATTGCCTCATGAAAAAACTATAGGAAAGGTAAACGTTGCCTCAACTAAAAAACTATATGAAAAGTAACGATAAAAACTCTCAGTCAAGAGAACTGGGAGG
>JAMOAZ010000050.1:0-25988 GCA_039908505.1 Nitrospirota bacterium | reverse complement strand
CGTATGTACTTGCTGGACAGATACTCAGGCTGTAAAAAATAAGGCTGAGAAATGGGTATTTGAAGCGATTAGGGAGAAAAGAGGCCGGTTGCCGTTTGATCTACTTGGAATCGATTCTGACAATGGCAGTGAGTTTATAAACAATCACCTGTTTAGGTATTGTAACGAGGAGCAAATAACATTCACAAGGTCAAGGAACTATCGTAAGAACGATAACTGTTTTGTCGAGCAAAAAAACTACTCAGTAGTAAGACGAGCTGTAGGGTACGAATTGCCTCATGAAAAAACTACATGACCTTTGAAGGAATGACTGGCAACGGGTGAGACCAGGGCGGTGAATTGTGGCATTGACAAATGCAACCTCGTTGCAATATAATATACAAATGGAACATCATACAGTAATGGCAATAGCTGCACTGAGAGACAAGGGGTTTCGACTAACTAAAATCAGGAAACTCATTATAGAGATATTTTTCTCTAACACGGTCACGCCAATATCTGCCCCTGAACTAAAAACCCATCTCATGGCCCTTGATGTGAAAGTGAATAAGACAACTGTGTATCGGGAGCTGGATTTTTTATCTGCACAGGGAATAATCGTGGAAGTCAATGCCGGTGACGGCAAGAAACGATATGAGCTTGACCGCTCTGACCATCACCACCATATATTGTGTCTGAGGTGCAGCGCCGTTGAGTGCGTAACTATCGAAGACTGCGCGCTGGAGGAGCAGTTAAGCCGCGTTGATTTAAAGAATTTTAAAGTTACCGGTCATGCGTTGAATTTTTTTGGCCTTTGTGCGGGGTGCAGATGAAATGGACTGCCGTATCAAGGCTGCCGCTAATAATCGCCGCTGTCACGGCCTTGTTAATATTACCGCCAAACGCAAACGCTGCGATAAAAGTTGCCGCATCCATCTATCCACTTGCCAACTTTGCCAAACAAGTGGGGGGCAGTCTCATCGATGTAGAGACCATTATCCCCGCTGGAGTAGAGCCGCATGAATTCGAGCCTGCCCCTAAAGATATAAGGCGTATATATTCGTCGCGCGTGTTTATATTTAACGGAGCCGGTATTGACTTGTGGGCTGAGAAAATCGCGCCGGACTTAGAAAAAAACGGTGTACTTATGGTAAACATGACATCGGGCATCACACTTCAGCACCAGCATGGGCGGACAGACCCACACGTGTGGCTTGACCCCGTGCTTGCGCAAAAAGAAGTAGAAATCATACGTGAGGCATTCATAAAGGCAGACCCCGAAAACGGGCAGACCTATAGAGCAAACGCAGAGGCGTATCTGGGAAAATTAAGAGCAGTAGACAAAAAATTTACTGACGGCCTTAAATCCTGCGCAGCGCGAAAGATTGTGGTAACACACGGCGCCTTTGCGTACTTAGCCCGGCGGTATAACTTGGAGACACTGGTGTTAAGCGGTCTTTCACCGTCTGAGGAACCATCGCCGCGGCGTTTAGGTGAGGCGGTGAAGACTGCCCGAGCGCAGGGCATAAAACATATCTTTTTTGAATCCCTCGTAAGCCCTAAAATAGCCGAAACAGTAGCGCGTGAAATAGGTGCGTCAACGCTGGTGCTTAATCCACTGGAGGGGCTGACGCCAGCCGATGCCAAGGCGGGCAGAGACTATATCTCCATTATGGAAGACAACCTTAAAAACCTGCGCATAGCGCTCTCCTGCCAATGAAAACAAGCGACCAATACTGTATAGAAGCCGAAAACATTAATTTCAGCTTCGACAAAAACATTGTCATAGAAAACGTAAGTTTTAGAATTGCCGAAGGTCAGTACACCGGCCTGATAGGGCCAAACGGAGGGGGCAAGACCACGCTTATCAGGATAATACTTGGCCTTCTTACGCCGTCATCAGGGACTGTGAGGCTCTTTGGTGAACCGTCCAGCGAGTTTACAAGGCGTTTCCTGATTGGATACGTGCCTCAGAACGCCTCACAGTCGGAGTTTTACTTTCCCGCAACCGCCCATGAAATCGTCAAAAGCGGGCGCACTGCAAGACGGGGTCTGTTTAAGAGATTCACAAAGGAAGACAACTCAGCCGTTGTTCAAGCTATGGAAACCGCAGGGGTGGTTGATCTCAAAGACCGACTGATTGGAAAACTCTCCGGCGGGCAGCGCCAGCGTGTATTTATTGCAAGGGCACTGGCCGGAGACCCAAAGGTGCTGATACTTGACGAACCAGCTGTCGGTGTGGACACGGCCTCGAAGGAGCGTTTCTATGAATTTCTGCAAAAACTCAATAAAGAAAGCGGCATAACCATCCTGTTTGTGACGCACGACTTAGGGGTTATAGCGCACGAAGTAGAAACGGTATTGTGCCTGAACACAACACTATTGTGCCACAGTGAGCCTGGGCAGTTCACAGAGGACAGGCTTGTTGAGATCGCCTATGGCGGTATGGTAACGCCAGTAATTCACAGGCACTGAGAAAGAGAGGGGGGTGGCAGCGATGCCGGAGATATTTCAGTTTGATTTTATGCTGAGGGCATTCGCCGCCGGTGCGATTTTGGCCGTAATTGCCCCTGTGATAGGGATATTTATGGTCGTAAGGCGGTATTCTTTGCTGGCGGACACGCTTGCTCACATTTCACTAACGGGGGTGGCAGCGGGGATGCTCTTGAAGTCATACCCGCTTGGCGGGGCACTGGTTGTGTCTGTAGCTGCTGCTGTGGGGATAGAAAAGCTGCGCGGTTCGAGGGCTGTGTTTGGGGAGTCTGCCGTGGCGCTTTTTTTCTGGGGCGGGATGGCGGCGGCAGTAGTGCTCCTGAGCATGGCGGGCGGGTTTAATGCCGGGCTGTTTGCGTATCTCTTTGGGAGCATTTCAACTGTAACAGAGAGGGATTTATATCTCATCGCGGCGCTTGGCATGTTGATTCTTGCGGCTATTTTTCTGCTTTATAAGGAGCTGTTTTTCGTGTCCTTTGATGAGTCTCTGGCAAAGGCTAATGGTCTGAGGGCAGAGGCTTTTAATCTTGTCATAGTCATCCTGGCAGCCGTGGCGATAGTGCTGGCGATGCCGATAGTGGGGGCACTTCTGATAGGCGCCCTGATGGTGGTGCCCGTAGTAACGGCGATGCAGTTTGCCGTGAGTTTTAAGCAAACACTCTTCATATCGATTGTAATATCGCTGATTTCGGTGTTATGCGGGCTTGTCTTGTCGTATTACCTTGACATAGCAAGCGGAGGGACAATCGTAATAACGGCATTAGGAATTTTTGTATTTGTATGGTTGATGACCGGCAAAAGGAGATAACCGACCGCACATGATGAAACAGGCTGTTATAGAGACCGGCAGGGTGATAAAAACAGACGGTGTAACGGCCACTGTCATGATAGACAAGGGTGCGGCGTGCAAGGGCTGTGGAAAGGGACAGATGGGAATGTGCAACCCCGGAGGCTCCGGCATGGTCATGGAGGTCAATAACACGCTTAATGCCACAGTGAATGATATAGTTACGGTTGGCATAGACAACAGTATTCAAAAGAAGGGATACCTGTTACTCTACCTGCTTCCCACATTTAATTTCATGCTTGGGGCGGTAATTGGATACATACTAAAGCACACGCTTAACATATCGTATCTGGATGTGGCATCAGGCTTTCTGTTTTTAATCGTAACACTGTTCTTTTCATTTAAATGGCTGCGTAAAATGGAGAAGACCGAAAAATTATTTATTAAATCAGTAGTAAAAAGCACACCTTGATGTTTCCCTGATTCGGGATTACAAATTTTTTTTACCACTGCATGGAACTTTTCCAATCAACCGTTGTCTATAGAAGTAACGATTGCAATCGAAAAAAAGAAATGGAGGTACTAAACGATGAAAGGGAATAAGAGGATAATTGCATGGGTAATGTTTATGGCAGTAATGTTTGTGGCAGTTGTGGCTGCAGCAGTGGAGTCTTCTGATAAGACGCTCTCGCCGTATTTTTTTGTCAGGGGACAGGACGACGGCGTTGACAGGGTGGCGCTTAAGTCAACAAGGGTAGATGCAAATATCGCAGGTGTAATTGCCGATGTAACGGTTGAGCAGGTATATAAAAATGAAGGGACAAAGGCAATCGAGGCAATATATGTATTCCCTGCCTCGACACGCGCGGCTGTCCATGCCATGAAAATGACTATCGGAGAGCGTGTCATTACTGCCGGGATAAAACGACGCGATGAGGCTAGAAAGGACTACGAAAAGGCCAAAGAGGAGGGGAAAAGCGCCTCTTTGCTTGAGCAGCAGCGTCCCAACGTATTTCAAATGAACGTGGCAAATATCCTGCCCGGCGACGTAATTAAAATAGAACTTAAATACACGGAGTTAATAACGCCAACGGACGGGGTGTATGAGTTTGTATATCCCACGGTTGTAGGGCCCAGGTATTCAAATACGTTAAAGGCAGAGGCTGCCCCATCTGAGAACTGGGTAGAAAACCCGTACCTGCGTAAGGGCGAGGGCGCGCTGTCAACGCTTGACATATCAGTAAGGCTCTCATCGCCTCTGCCAATAACTGAACTCACCACGCCGTCGCACAAAACCAATGTGTCATACAGCGGGGCAGCGCTTGCCGATGTACACCTTGATAATAAGGAAAGCCGCGGCGGGGTGCGGGATTTCATCCTGAAATACCGGCTCTCAGGCAAGTCCATAGGCTCAGGGCTGATGCTCTATGACGATGGCGCTGATAAGTATTTCCTCATGATGGTAGAGCCGCAGAAGGATGTCAGGATAAGTCAAATCCCCCCGCGCCAGTACATGTTCATAGTAGATGTCTCAGGCTCCATGAATGGCTTCCCGCTTGAGATTTCAAAGAAGCTGGTAAAGGATTTAATAGGTTCGCTGCGCCCCACCGACACATTTAATGTGCTCTTGTTTGCAGGCGGGTCATCTGTAATGTCTGAAAAGGCACTGCCAGCAACCCCTGATAACATACAAAAGGCCCTAACCCTCATTGACAGGCAAAAAGGCGGAGGCGGTACAGAGCTCCTGCCTGCCATCAAACATGCCTTTTCGATGTTGTCACAGGACTCAAGGGTCTCAAACACAGTAGTAATCGCCACAGACGGTTATGTTACCGTTGAAAAAGAGGTATTTGAGTTAATAAGAAACAACCTTGGCAATACAAACATCTTTACATTTGGCATAGGCACAAGCGTAAACCGCTATCTGCTTGAGGGTATGGCACGGGTTGGCAAAGGAGAGCCGTTTGTGATAACAAAGCCCGAGGAAGCGCCCGTCATGGCAGACAAGTTCAGAAAGATGATAGAAGCACCGGTTCTGACAAGGATAGGCGTAGATTTTGGACAATTAAAGACAAAGGACATAGAGCCGGAACATGTCCCTGATGTAATGTCAAATCGTCCAATAGCAGTGTTTGGCAAGTACTCAGGCGACCCGGAAGGCACAATTGTAATAAAGGGGCAAACCGGAGACGGCCCTGTCAAACAAACAATAGACATTGGCAAGGTAAAGCCGCAAAAGGCCAATAGCGCCTTAAAGTATCTGTGGGCACGCGACCGCATAGCAAGGCTTGCCGACTATAACCGGCTTGGTCAGGACAGCGCCATTGTAAAAGAGGTTACAGAGCTTGGACTGAAATACAGCCTCCTGACAGACTATACATCGTTTGTCGCCGTGGACACTGAAGTTCGCCTTAAAGACGGCAAGGCCGTAACGGTTAAGCAGCCGCTGCCGCTTCCCGAAGGTGTGTCCGACTATGCAGTAGGTGCAAACACATTTGGTGCAAGTGCAGGAAGAGCAGATGCACTGAGGGCAATGCCAGCAGTACCTGCCCTTCCTTCACCTCAGGCATCTCAGGCCGAAACAAAGGCAAAAAAGGCACACGAGCAGGAAGCCTCGGCAGACGCCTTAAAAAAGGTTGAAGCCCCATCTGTCGTCGAGCTTACAAAGCTGGTAACGGCTAGTGAAATCAACCGCAGCGCCGTAGAGTCTGCAATAAAAACCGCCATGCCTGCGCTCAACACGGCAGCCATAACCAATAAGCTCAAAGGGACATCGGTAATAAAAATAACCATTGGCCCGGACGGTAAAGTCACCAAGGCCGAGAGGATAAACGGCACTATAGTCAACGTTGAGAGCCTGCTTGTAGTTCTCAAACAAATAGTCTTTCCTCAAACCCCAGGCGGGGCGGCAATAACAGTTACCCTATCGATTAGTGATGGGACATAAGACTAAGGCGCTTACCCAGACATAAGCTGCGGGGGCATAACAGACAGACATCACCGTCTTCTATGCCCCCGATGTTTTTTGCAGTTTTATTAAAGTAAATGGTACAATAAAGTAACAATAATAATTATTATAATTATATTGAAAATAATTATACACGTATTTTATAATAGGGCTGTAAGTGTTGGAATGACACAGCGGGAGACTGTGACAACGGAGGGCGGCTATGGTAACAGCAGAGAACGTATATGATAAGTCAGGCTGGAAGGCCTTATTTGGTGATGAGTTAAAGAAAAACACCTCAATTCTCTGCGTGGAAGACGAGGCCATAATATTAGAGGGCCTGAAGATAGTCCTCAGGCGGAGATTTAACAAGGTATATACGGCGACTAATGGGAAAGAGGGGATTGAGTTATTTAACAATAACAAGATCGATATAGTTATAACTGACATATTAATGCCGATAATGGATGGGCTTGAGATGGCCTCAAAGATAAAAAAGTCAAGCCCTGACACCCCCATACTGATATTGTCTGCCCTAAACGAAGAGCCGTTCTTAAAAAAGGCGGCAGCGCTTGGTCTTTATGACTACATTGCCAAGCCATACTGTGACGACGATTTTTTTGAAATCCTCTACAGGGCAGCGTTTGAAGTACACAAACGGAAAAACATGGCATATGCCGCCAGTGCTGGGATAGAGATTGCAGAGCTGTTGTAAGACGGGTACAGGTAAGTCAGCGCCTGAACATGACCTTCAACACGGTCAGCCCGTCTTCGTATGTCTTAGAAATATCTGCGTCCATACTGTCAAAAAGTGCCAGCATGGGTCGGTTAGCGCTTAGTACCTCGGCGGTAAATCCAAGTAATCCACGCTTTTTTGCTATCAATGTCAGGTAGCTAACTAGTTTCTTTCCTATCCCCATCCCCTGATATGAATCCCTCACGACGAAGGCGGCATCGGCAGCATGTGTATCCTTTAAAATTGTAAATTGCCCCATGCCGACTACTAATTCCCTCGCACCTTCCTTTACGACTGCTACAAGTACCATTTTGTTTACATAATCGATAGTTATGAACTCCTGAAGTCGTTCGTGAGGCATGTCCTTCCTGACGGAGATAAATCTCTTGTAGAGTGTATCGTCAGAGAGTGAGTAGAAAAAGTCCTTCAACAGGGGTTCGTCGGTTATTTTTACCGGTCTTAGAAGCAGCTCTGTATTGTTGTCTTTAACGGTTGTATAGATTTCTAGTTCTTCGGGGTAGCGGGCGTTGCAGCCGTGACCAAACTTCAAGTCTCTATAAATGAGATTTGCCCGTTTCGCCTCTTCAATCAACTGCTCTCTGAAAGAAGGGTGGGCAATAGAAATCAGCTCCATAGCCCGCTCCCTTATATTTTTCCCGTGCAGACATGCAATGCCGTATTCGGTGACGACATAGTGGATATCCCCTCTGTTTAAGGTAATACCGGTGCCTTCGCGTAAAAATGGTACGATTCTGGAGACGGTCGTCTGCCCGCCGTCAGGTTCCGTTACAACAGCGGTCGATTCAATAGCAAGAACAGCCTTCCCACCTTTTGCCATCACAGCGCCGCGCATGAAATCTGCCTGACCTCCTATGCCGCTGAAAAAGGTCTTCCCAAGCGACTCAGCCGAGGACTGCCCTGTCAGGTCTATCTCAAGGGCGGTGTTTATGGCCGTCATGCTTTCATGTGAGGCGATGGTCATTGGGCTGTTGGTGTAGTCTATGGTGCGAAATTCAACCGAGGGGTTGTCGTGTATGAAGGCATAAGTGTCTTTGCTGCCCATGCAGAAAGAGGCTACGGTCTTACCGTGATTTCTGGTTTTCATTAAATTATCTGCAGCCCCGCATTTTATCAGCTCAACAAGGCCATCAGACAGGAGCTCTGTGTGAATGCCGAGGTGTCTTTTTCCCTTTAAGTTTGCAGCAACGGCATTTGGGATGCTGCCGTAGCCTACCTGAAGCGTATCGCCGTCTTCGATGAGCTTTGAGACGTACTGACCGATTTTCTCAGCGGCTGCAAAGTCTACGTCAAACTTGTATTCAAGGAGCGGCTCGTCGGCTGAAACAATAAAATTAACGTCCTTGATGTGTATAAAACCATCGCCGTGGACACGCGGCATATTTGTATTAACCTGAGCTATGACAAGTCTTGCCGTCTCCACTGCTGCCTTAACTATGTCAACACTAATGCCGAGGCTCATAAACCCATGCTTGTCAGGCGGTGAGGTCTGAACAAGGGCAACATCTATGGGCACTAATCGCTGATAGAAAAGCCGCGGCACATGTGACAAAAACACGGGGGTGTAATCGGCAAGGCCGCTGTTTACCGCCCTGCGCGTATCATGCCCCACGAAAAAAGAGTTATGCCGGAAGGCGTGTTTAAACTTCTCCTGCGTATATGCGGCAACACCCAGTGTCCAGACTTGCAGTACCTCGGCGTCGAAAAATGCCTTCGGATTGTTCTCGACATATCTTATCAGCGCCTGCACAAGGTACTGAGGTTCGGCACAGCCTGTGCCAATGAAAATCCTGCCACCACGCCTGAGATGACTGAAGATATACTCCTCAGAGGCGAACTTCTCAATGTATATGTGATGCAGTTGCGGGGCGGCAGCCACGACTTCAAATCCCTCTGTTAGTAGTTTTCTTCTTTTATCTGAAAATGTGCCTTCGGATGACTACAAGCGGGGCATTTCTCAGGGGCATGTGTGCCCTCTGCCACATAACCGCAGTTTCTGCACTTCCACTTTACCGGTTCTTTGCTAGTGAATACTGTGTCATCTTCTATGTTTTTCAGGAGCGCAAGGAATCTTTGTTCATGCTGCTTTTCAACTAATGCGATTGCCCGAAAAGCGGCTGCGACTTCTTTAAATCCTTCCTCATCGGCAATTCTGGCAGCCTCGGGGTATAACAGCGTGTGTTCTTCGTGTTCACCTTCGGCTGCTGCCCTGAGATTTTCCTTTGTACTGCCGATTATACCGGCTGGATAGGAGGCGGTAATCTCTACCATGCCGCCTTCGAGAAATCTAAAGAATGTTTTAGCGTGTGCTATTTCGTTTTCTGCCGTTTCAGTGAATATAGCCGAGATTTGTTCGTAGCCCTCTTTTTTTGCAGCGGTGGCGAAGAACGTGTAACGGTTTCTTGCCTGTGATTCACCTGCAAACGAGGCCAGCAGGTTTTTCTCTGTCCTGGTTCCCCTGATATTATTGGCATTTTTCATGTGTTACCTCCTCAACTGTTAAGCCAATTCATAGTTTAGTGGGATGCCCGCCTGATGATTATAACAGCGATCAGCGGTAGGGCAGAAATACGGAAAACACAGAGCCTTCTCCCACATTGCTTTTAGCTGTGATGTTACCACCGTGTTCTTCTATGATTTTTCTGCTTATAGAAAGACCAAGCCCCGTGCCGCGCCCCATTTCTTTTGTCGAGAAGAACGGCTCAAAGATCATCTTCAGTTTATCAGGGGGGATTCCAGAACCAGAGTCGGCCACCTGAATAAAGGCATACTGTTTGTCGTCTTTAGCGCTTACCCCTGTGGTAATGTTAATAACCCCCGTGTACTCCATCGAGTCAATGGCGTTAGAGATAAGATTATCGATGACCTGGCGTACTTTACCCTTGTCTATGGGAATCGGTTCGATGGCGGGCAGGTGGCTTTGCAGCTCTATTGATTTGTTCCTGCAAATCTCGTCATAGTTCAGAAGGGAATCCCTTACGACATCGTTTAAGTCGTGAGTGGTGAGGTTGAGGGTTGCCCCTTTGGAGTATGACAGGATGTCTCTTAGAATATTTTCAAGCCTTGTGGACTCGGCGCAGATTATCTCGGCGTATTCTTTTTCTTTTGTATTGTCGGTGATTCTCTTAAACAGCCGTCTAGCGAAACCGCCAAGTGCGGCAAGCGGGTTTCTGATTTCATGAGCAACGCTTGCTGAGAGACGCCCAAGCGCTGAGAGTTTTTCTGACTGAGTCAACTGCTCCTGAAGTCTGAGTTTTTCTGACTCAGCACGGTTACGGTCTATTATGCCTGCCGTAGTATCAGCAACTGCACGCAGAAATGCCTCTTCCATCTCGTTCCTCTTGTGACCGGCATCGACATATAGGTTTATCACACCCAGCAGCCGCCCGCTTATCATAACCGGTACGCAGTAGTGCCCGTGATTTTTCATGCCGTCATAGTGGACATGGTGGCAGTCGTCTAACTCGCTTGCGAATACGATTTCAAGGTTTTGAGCGCACAAGCCACAAAGACACTTCCCTACGGGGATATTTTTGCATACTTCCTTCAGATAAGCCGACAGTCCCCGTTCGGTCTCCATAATAAGTATGGAGTTGTCCTCATCGAACAGAAATATTGAGCCTTTTGACTGTAACGAAAGCCACGGGATGGAGAGAATAAGCTCAAGGACGCGAGCAAGCTGTTCCTTCATTGATATGGGTTCTATTGAAATCTCAAGCACGGAGTTGATGACACGCTGTATCTGATAGTTTCTGTTTATCTGTTCTTCCATGCGGGTGCGCTGAGTTATTTCCTCTTTTAGTTTTTCGTTTGAGAGTGTCAGCTCCATAGTACGTTTTTTGACTCGTTTTTCAAGCTCGTCATTGGCAGCCTCAAGCGCCTTTTTTGCCTTGTCCATGTCAGTGATGTCGCGCGATATGCCTATTACGCCTATGATACGGCCATCGCTATCTGACCAGGGAATCTTAGTTGCCGAGACCCAGACCTCCTGTCCATTTCTGCGGGTATGTTTTTCAACATTACCAACAATGGCCTTGCCGAAAGTCATGATATTTTTTTCAATATCAGATGCAGCTTTGGCCTCATCATCCGGCATGAAGTCAAAGTCTGTTTTTCCAATCATCTGTTTCATCGTGGTATCAGAGTGTGCCAGCTTTGCCTTATTCACCATGACAAATCTGCCCTTAGTGTCCTTGAAGTAGATAGAATCGGGGATGTTATCCATCAAGGTCATAAGCGGTTCATGTTTGAGGGCGATTGCCTTTAGTTCAGAAAGCCGTGCGGCGTATCTGATTACTCCTCTGAGTTCATGAATATTTACAGGCTTGCGCAAAAATATCTCAATACCTGCCTGAAAGAACCGCTCTGAGTGTTCACTGCCATGCTGTCCTGTGAGGGCAATTATAGTGGCTATGGAATCACCGTTGACTGGTGTTGAGTTGGCATGAGATATTAGCGCGCCGGGGAAATCTACAAATGATTCGTCATCGTCGAGGATGACAAGGACAGGCTTTTCCTTATGATATATGCTTAATGCCTCATCGATTGCAGCCGCTGAGAGTATCTTAAACTCTGCGGCAGGGTTTTGTGTGCCACAGAGCGGGGCTATAACTGAGTCATCTCCTGTCAGCACTAATATATTAATATTTGACATATGCTTATATATTAATTTTTACTCCTCAATTTGTCAACTTTTTAAATTGACATTGTAAGAAGTGTCAATTATTATAGGGAGAGAGGCAGATGGCTGAAAAGATAATCATAGACGGCTATAATATAATCGGGACATACCACAAGGACCTCCGTGCACAGCGTACAAAGCTGATAGAGGATTTATCTGCCTATGGAAGGCGCAAGGGGTTTCTTCACAATATGACAGTAGTGTTTGACGGCTTAAGGGACGGCGCTAACAAGACGCAGACAGTGATTGCCGGAGTAACCGTGATATATTCAGGGCGGGGGGAGAGTGCGGACGATGTTATAAAGGAAATCATTGGTCGGGCGGGAATGAAATATATTGTGATAACTTCAGACAGGGCAATTGCGTCATTTGCGTGGTCGAAGGATTGCACACCGGTAAGGAGTGAGGATTTCAGCCGCAAGTTATATAAGAGAGATATTGTACCTGACTCAATCGATGAGATGTACATGGAAGACGACGAGAGGACATCAGGGAAAAAGAAAGGCAATCCATTTGTTTTATCGAAAAAGGAAAAGATGATTAAGCAAGCGCTGGACAAGCTCTGAGACTTAAAAGTCGTGGAAAGGCAATTTTACCGCAAAACGGCAACGGGTATAGTATTAAACATACGCGTAATCCCACGCTCTTCGAAGACTGAAATCTCCGGCGTGACGAACGATGAGCTAAAGATAAAACTAACTGCCGCACCCGTAGAAGGCGAGGCAAACCGGATGCTGATAGACACACTCCATAAACACATAGCAAAGACCCAAGCAGTAAAGATAAAAAAATCAGCCATAACAATCCTAAAGGGAGAAGGCTCAAAAAGTAAGCAAGTTGCAATAGACGGCCTTGACGAGTTTATTGTATAAGCTGCAATCTAAGGCAGCCTCTCATCCACCAGATTCCGATATACCCCCTTGAGGTATTCCTTGTCTGTGTCATCCAACTGGGCATACATAGCGATGACCGTTTCGGCATTGGCCTTTGTTTCATTACAATAAAAGATGTCCGGGGTGCGCATATCTCCGGTGCGGGACTTATTATCGTAGAAGCATCCTCCGCCGCAGATGTATCTTGCCCAGCAGGTTGAACACCTTGGAAGATTAGTCACTACGCTTCTGTGATAATCGTTTATGCCTTCAACTTTGTAATCGATGATGTTTCCAAGCTTTGCATCTTCCTGTCCTGCAAACCGGTGGCAGGGATATATATCACCTGAGACGGATATGCCTGCTAACCCTTTACCAACACCGCACATGAAATAGCGCTTTTCACCTGTGATAAACGGCTCTGGAATTTGTCCGACCTGATGTTGGTCGGCATTTCTATTCCTGAGCGTTTCTACAAATCCGTCCCACTCCTTTTCTTTGTACTCCATCATACGGCGCGACATATCCTCATCGGCTGCCCTATCTGACGCGTCAAGGTTTCCGCCCGTCAGTATGACAGGCGAGGCCTTTATAACAAAGAATGTCTTAGCCTCGGCCTTCTTCATACCATTTTTTATTTCAACAGGGTCAGTATCACCATATACCGTAGCCCTGGCTGTAGTCTCAGGGACAACAGCAAGCAGTTTCTGAATATTTGCGATAACGCTGTCATATGAGCCGCTTCCATCTGCAAATGGGCGCTGCCTGTTCTGGATATCGGCAGACCCGTCGAAGCTGACCAGCGTGTTTATCTTCTCTTCCTTCATGAAACTGATTATTTCCTCAGTCAGCAATGATGCATTTGTGGTCATGCCGAAACCAACTTTTTTGTTTCTTTCGGCAGCCCTGCCTTTGGCGTATTCAACCGTTCTTTTAATCAGAGGGAAATTGAGCAGAGGCTCTCCGCCAAAAAAAGAGATATTTACCTTTTCGGCGCTCTTTGAATTATCCATCAGCCAGTCAACCGCCATAAAAGCCGTTTCTTCTCTCATCATCCCCTTACCGCCATATTCACCGCCCTCACCGTAACAGTACACACATCTCATGTTACATGTCTGAGCAACAAAGAGAGCGATGTTGCTCACACTGAATTCGCTTTTCTTGGCTGTCCTTCCGTTAGTGTCGGCTTTATCTGAAACTCCGTCATCATTCTCACTCTCATAATCATCGATGAGGTCGATTTTTCTTAGCTCCTCAACCATTGGTGCAGGCACAAGCTCACCAAAGGAGTACAACACACTGTCAATATTACGTGAAGTTGATGCTGATATCTTATGCGATGTCATCTTCTCTATGTTGAACAGATAAGTATCGCCATTGCGAGTAAATCTATGGAACTCTTTTAGAGAAACGTTGCCGAAGTATCTCCTGCCCTCACAGTCTATCTCGTACATCCCAAACATCGCTCCCCCTAAGAATATGGTCTTGACATATTATGACCCACGTGCACGTTTTTACCAGGTCACCCCGCGGCTCCAGCAGGACTTTGAGTCGTAGCCTTCTGTGCTGCTGCAGCCTCCGCCTGCGATTTTTGACATATCAGCATCTGATAACTCGCGGGCTTCTGGCTTTGATGGTATTATTATTGTTATATGGTTTGCCGTATTTTCTACCGCTTTTATTGTTACACCTGCCGGAACGTCTATGCCCTGTTCTTTTAGTGCTGCCATAGTGTCTGACAGTAGTTTTACTTTAAACGCCTCATCATTCCAGGCCTTTGTGATTATTTCCTGCATCTTATTTGCCTTTGTATTCTTTTCTGACATTTGACAATTCCTCCTAACTTATTATTAATTTAAAAGCAGCCTCCAGTGATTTGAATGGGTTAGCGACTGTTTGTTTAGCCCGCAGTTTAACATAGTATCTGCTGTTTGGTCAGCACCTTCATAATATTTTATTATTGCAGGTGTAAAGAGATCAACTGAAATTAATCAGGGTAAATGCAAAGATGTGTAATCTCTATTTAATATATATTTATGTTAGAATAACCAATGTCATCTCGAACTAGGGTTCATGCTGGAGTTATACACGGAGGGGGTTCTGATTGAGCGGTATGCTTAACAGACCGGCTCAGGCCGTTAATCAGCTTACTGAGACGCCGCTGCTTGAGCTTGGTGAGATGGCTGACAATATTAGACTGGCGCTGCACCCTGAGCGCGTTGTTACGTTCATCGTGGACAGAAATATCAATTACACCAATGTCTGTACGAATAAGTGCAGCTTTTGCGCCTTCCATAAAGATGAAGACGCGGAGGGGGCATATATCATCGATGAGGCAGTCTTGATGGATAAAATCAGCGAGACTATCGCGCTAGGCGGCACGCAGATATTAATCCAGGGAGGGCTTCACCCGACCCTTGATATTTCATACTACACGGCAATGCTGCGTAAGATTAAAAAGGAATTTTCAATAAACATTCACGGGTTTTCACCGCCTGAGATTTCCTATATGGCAAAAAAGGCCGAACTCACGATAAAAGATACGCTGACAATATTAAAAGACGCTGGACTGGATTCAATACCGGGAGGCGGGGCAGAGATTCTCTCAGACAGGGTCAGGCAGGTCATCAGCCCGCGAAAGATAAACACAGCGGCATGGCTTGAGGTAATGAAAGAGGCACACATGCTGGGGATGAGGACAACGGCCACAATGATGTTCGGCACGATTGAAACACCGCTGGACATAGCGGCACACCTTGAGGCAATATGGCAGCTGCAGGAAGAGACGGGAGGCTTTACGGCATTTATACCGTGGACGTTTCAGCCCGGAGATACAGCGCTGGGGCGCGACGCGGCTCATGCAACAGCGGCGGATTATCTGCGCGTGCTGGCAGTGTCGAGGGTTTATCTGAATAACGTCAAAAATATTCAGGCATCGTGGGTGACGCAAGGGATAAAGACCGCACAGGTGGCGCTGAGATTCGGGGCAAATGACTTCGGCTCAACAATGATAGAAGAAAATGTTGTAAAAGCAGCAGGTGTAGCATTTATGGTATCGAAAAATGATATAATAGCCGCAATTAAATCGTCAGGTTTTAAACCGGCTCAAAGGGACACGTATTACAATGTGCTGAATTATTTCTGAACATTAGAATTAATACCGAGGTGGAACATGGAAGGACAGCAGTTATACGATGTGGTGATAGTAGGCGGAGGGCCTGCAGGGTTGTCCGCAGCTCAGTACGCAGCAAGATTGAACCTAAAGACCGTAGTGCTGGACAAATCTAAGACCGCCGGGGCGCTTGCCTTCACAAGCAAGATAGAAAACTATCCTGGTATCACAAATCCAATGACCGGCCCGGAGCTGCTTGATATATTCAGGACTCAGGCCGTTACATTTGGCGCTGAATTCATAGAGACTCAGGTCATAGGCGTAAACATAGAAAGCGATCCAAAGGAAATATACACGATAGACAAGACCTACTACGGCAAGACAGTAATCGTGGCCACGGGGTCGATGGGCAGAAAGCCTGCAATTGCAGGAGAGAAAGAGCTGCTTGGCAAGGGTGTCAGTTACTGTGCCATCTGTGACGCGGCATTTTACAGAAATAAAAATGTATGTATCTTAGGGGACTCAGAGGAAGCGGTGAAAGAGGCAGACGTCCTGGCGCGCTTCACCGGTAAGGTTACGCTGATAGCCCAGTCCAGCAAGCTCAAGATTGGTGACAATCATAGTATAAATGAGAAAGTCAACGTACTCCTAAACCATAGGGTTACTGAGATCAGGGGCACTGAGTGCGTAGAGAGTATAGTTGTGCAGAACAACGAGACAAAGACAGATACAGTAATGCCGATGGACGGCGTATTTGTATATCTGCACGGTAACAGACCGATTGTGGATTATCTGAACTTCTCTGTTGATATAAGCGACGAGGAGTGCGTCATGACCAACAGGATGATGGAGACGAATGTTGATGGGGTGTTTGCAGCAGGAGATGTATCTTGCACAGAGGTCAGGCAGGTCGTGATAGCTGCGGCTAATGGGTGTGTTGCAGCACTGTCGGCGGAGAAATATATAAATCACAGGAAAAAAAGAAAATATGCATGGGGTTAAAGCAAATTCAATAAAATGCAGATAAAGCGATTATGGACTTTAGCAGGTGCTATGGTATTGGCGGTACAGGTTATCGCAGCCGCCGCTGTTGCGGAAGCGGACAATTGGAAGAGGCTTGACGAGGGCTTGTATATGCGCGAATTCGAATCCCCTCAGAAGTCCGACATGGGTAGTTCAAAGATAACAGTGTTGAGGATAAGCCCTGCAAATTACACCTTTAAGCTGCTAACAGTGTCCGAGCTTGGCGGCAAGTCTTTAACCGCAAAGGAATGGGCAAAGAAGTATAACCTTACTGCCGCCACAAATGCTGGCATGTACCAGGCCGACGGCTCTACAAGCGTTGGGTACATGAAGAACTTCAACCACGTAAATAACCCAAAGGTCTCAAAATCATATAAGACAGCGCTGGCGTTTAATCCAGTTGATTCCACAGTCGCCGACGCAGAGATAATAGACTCTGAGTGCCAGAACCTTGAAGAACTCAAGGGAAAGTATAATACAATTATCCAGAATATCAGAATGATCAGTTGTACAAATAAGAACGTCTGGGAGCAGAAGCAGACCTCCTGGAGCATAGCAGCAATCGGCAAGGACAAGAGCGGCAACATACTCTTTTTATTTTCCCGCTCGCCCTATACCGTACATGATTTTATAGAGATAATAATGTCGCTTCCTATTTCCATCTCCAGTGCCGTGTACCTTGAGGGTGGGCGGCAGGCGTCTCTATACATCACAGCAAGAGACACTGAGATAGAAAAAGTCGGGGGCTACGGCGCTAACTACGATGAGGACAACACGTTTCAAACAGCGTGGCCGATACCGAACGTAATCGGTATTGTAAAAAAACAATCACCAAACACAAAGTGAAAAAAATAAAATGAAAAAACAACTCATAGCCGTAGCACTAGTGGCAGCGTTGACGATGTCCTGCCAGACAAAGTACACCGTGCCAAAGACTAACGAGATACCAGAGTGCAGTATCAATCACTTCGAGAGTAATCCCTATGACAACATGACCAACATAGACCTTAAGTCTGCACACATAGTCGAGCAGCTTGAGATGTATGGCGATATTCCCAGATTCACGAACAAGATAATTGTGACCAGTTTTGTTGAGTTAAGCAATCTTAACAAGACATCGATGTTCGGGCGTCTGATAGCCGAAGAAGTCCTCTCACAACTGCATATCAAGGGCTACAGGGTAACAGACGTAAGGGAGATGAAGTCCATAGTTATGTCAAACAAAGTAGGCGAGCTGTACCTCAGCAGAAACGGCACGACCGAAAATAATGTAAAAGGTAAAAAAATAGATATAACACCGAAGAGTTTTAACTTCGACTATACAAACTCGTTGATAGTAGCTGGCACATATCAGGTAGAGCCATGCGAGGTGTTTGTAAACGTGAGGCTGATAAGTCCTGAACTTGCAGAGGTCATCTCCGTAGCAACTATAAAGATTCCCCTTACGACGATGGTAAAATACCTGTTAAGCAAGGCAAGCGAACTACAGAATGAACCGATGCCCTCAATAGGACTGCGCCAGAACGAGCCTGCGCCTTTAATTAAAGCGCCTGCGCCTGCGCCAAAGAAAAAAGTAAAGAAGGTCAGACCAAAGCCAAAAAAACCGGTAAAGAAGGTCACAACTGTTAAGCCGGAAGAACCGGCAGCCCCAGAGTCGGCAAAACCAGAGGCGGCAGTTAAGGTAGAAGTGACAAAGCCGCCGACTGAACCCGCAAAACCCAAAGAACCAGCGAAGCCGGAAGCAGTGGCGAAACCAATTGAACCCACAGTGCCGGAGGTAACACCAAAGCCTGGCACACCGGCAAAACACTGATAATGAGACATAGGGAAATATAATGAAAACTAATGAAAACACAACGGGCGCACCCCCGATAGCAAAGGCATTAAAGGTAATGGCAGCGGCAACAGCCCTTACGATAGTCTGTGGATGTTCAACATATAAGGCCGTAGAGAAAGTGGCAGTCGGCCCGCCCAGCGGCCCGCACACGGGTTATCACGATGGTATGTTTAATGTATATGACGACCTTGACAGTGCGGCCAAAGACATGGCTAACGGCCTTTCCTTCTCTGCAAGGATAGAGACCGACCGGGTCTATTCACCACAGATATCACCCATATTGATAACAACATTTGTCGATGTAAACGACATCAGACAGACCTCGCCGTTAGGGAGGGCATTTTCTGAACTGTTGATGACCTATCTTCAACTGAACTATTTCGATGTCATAGAGATGCGTATGGGTAATGTCATAGATATGGATAAAAAGAACGGGGAGTTTGTCTTAACCAGAGATGTCAAAGACCTTGCGGCAAGAGAAAACGCAATGAGCGTACTAGTAGGGACATATACTGTTACAGGGAAGTCGGTAATATTTAACGGGCGTATAATAAACCTGAAGGACTCTACACTGTATTCGGCCTGGAGTACACGCATGGTGGAGACGAAAGAGTTGAAGAAGTTATTAAAAAACACCGGCGGGCAAGGACAATTACCTGATTCGGCACCGGTCTTTGAAAGACCACCTGTTTCTGGTAATGCCAAATAAGATGGAAGACATTAGGCTGATCAGTAGGACAATGCTCATAGCGGCAGTGCTGCTTGCCGTAATGTCATGCACCGTAGCCGTGCCGCCACAGACCACCGTGTTGTCAACAAAGCATAAGACACTGACACAGTCAGAGTCAGAGGCTCAGCCGTGTCTGAGGGATTTTTACATCAAACCGGAACACCAATTCCCGTTTGAAAGCCGTGCCGCAGTCTTTCTCTTGAAGTCGTCAATTGACGCACAAGAAATATCCATATACCTTACTGACCTCATGCACAAGCTATTGCTGCAAAGGCAGCTGTTTCATATATTAGAGAAAAATGAAGAGATATTCAACGACCTCAAGTCGCAGATAAAATACGCCAGAGACAAAAAATATAATTATATTATTGTCGGAGAAATTGAAAAAATAGTCATGGGCGGTGAACTGAGACAGTCTATGATGTCAATAAAAATGCGTGTAATTGACACGAAAACAGAGGTTACGCTGTTATATTTTGACCACTGCCGCACAGCGCCGCCAAGAAAGGCAATATCGTTCACTGATTTTGACGGGTTGAATTTCCCTGTGAAGTTTTTCGACTTGCAGGCACCGCTTCCCAAGCAGCTTGGGGCATTGACCGTAGCAGAGATAGTAAACATCCTCGAACGATTCAAGGAATAGCCAGATGCACATCAGGGGCATAAAATATGGAGCGACTTCGTTGCTTCGATAATGTCAAGCACCAGCAATGCCGCCTCTTTATCAAGCATTATTCCCGTTGAGTTAATATCGTTTAAAAAGGTCTCCCAGTCCTGTACTGTCCAAATCCCATTGTTTGACACGATGAAATCAGCGGCCTTGTCACAAACATGAGACAAAACTTTCTCTATGCTTCCGGCTGAAGGCGAAGTTAATTGGCAGAATTTCTTCAGAGTCTCTACGATTACACCAACGTATGGCTCAACAGTCTTTGAAATAAAAACCCCTTTTTCTTTAAGCGCTATTAAAAACTCAAGCCACTCTTTGTGCCCCCAGCCAGACTTATTCTTCAGGATAAATTGTAACGAGTGTGACAGGACAGTCTTTATATCTACATTGGTCTTATTGTTTGCGTCATAAAATAATTGATAATTGTTTTTACCATTTTCCTTTGCCCGATACATTGCAGCATCTGCTTTTTTCAGCAGTGTTTCTACATCGCTGCCATCTTTTGGGAAAAAACTTATCCCTATACTGGCACCTATGGCGCAGTACGGGGTTTTAAATTGAAACGGCCTTCCTATCGCTACGATAATCTTTAGGGCAAGCGTCTCTGCATCCTCTGCATTGGCGAGGTTTGTAAGAATAACTATAAACTCATCGCCGCCAAAACGTGCCACTGTGTCCGTGCCGCGTATCTGGTGTTTTAACCTCTTTGCTATCTCTGTTAATACCATATCACCGGTGTCATGCCCCATCCGGTCGTTAATACATTTAAAACCGTCGAGGTCTATCATGAGCAGGGCGACATCCTTATTGTGACGTTTTGCCTGTTTAAGGGCCTGGTCAAGCCGGTCAAAAAACAGCGTGCGGTTGGGAAGTCCTGTAAGAAAATCATAATGTGCCAGACTTTTCAGTTTGGCTTCCATTTTGTGTTTATACAGGGCAATTTCAATGCTGGTCTTCAGCTCTTTGCTGTCAACTGGTTTTATAACATATCCAAATGGTTCGGTTACTTTAGCACGTTCAACCGTCGCCTCATCCGAGTGGGCGGTGAGATAGATGATAGGGATATCAAAACGCATTCTAATCTCATGCGCTGTTTCTATGCCATCCTCTGCCCCTTTTATCTTTATGTCCATAAGGATCAGGTCGGGTCTGTTTCTCTCTGCTTCCCTTATGGCCTCAAATGCCGAAATCGCCACAAAGGTGACTTCATATCCAAGCATCTCAAGGGTATTCTGTATGAACGCGCCGGATATCATCTCGTCTTCTACTATCAAAATTCTGGTTTTATCCATACTGCTCCTTATGGTTTTCAAAGTTGATGGTAAACTTACTTCCGCGTGTCTTGTCCAATTCAATAGTCCCGCCGATTTGCCTCACCAGCAGATTCACTATGTGCAGGCCTAAACTCTTTGTATTTCTGAAGTCCACATCTGCCGGAAATCCAACACCGTTGTCCGAGATTACCATCTCAAAATTGTCACCGCCTTTGTAGTGAATTGAAATGTCGATTTTACCTGTTCTATTATCAGGGAAGGCATACTTCAGGATATTTGTAAAGAGCTCATTAATAATCAACCCGCATGGTACCGCAATATCCACGCCAATGACAACGTTTTCTACATCTAAAGTCATCTCTACACTGCTTCTGTCAACACAGAAAGAGTTAAGCAGTTCTTTTGAAAGATTTACTATGTAATCTTTCAAATCCACCTCGGAAAGTCCCTTTGAACGATAGAGTTTGTCGTGAACCAAAGAGATTGACTTTATCCTGTTCATGGTTTCGGTAAACATGGACTTGTATGTCTCATCTGTTACGTAATTGAGCTGCAGCCCGATAAGTCCGGCAACTATTTGCAGGTTATTCTTGACACGGTGATGCACTTCCCGCGTGAGCATGTCTTTTTCCTTTATAGAGTTTAATAAATAGTTCTCATATTTCTTGATGCCGGAGATGTCAATAGCGTACACGGCTACGCCGCTGACTTTATTGTTTTCATCGAAAACAGGATACATGTTACTTGAAAAATAAGTTTCACCGCGTATGTCCTCAAAGTGAGCAGGGCTGCCGGTGCTTATAACGTCATCAAAGTATTTCATCCGTGATTCTAAAACATCCGGCGTGAGAAGGTCTACCATCTTTGTTCCAACTATATCGCTGCTTTCTTTTTTGAAACGCCTCGCAAAGGTATCGTTAACAGTGATAAACACACCATCTATCCCGATGAGACAAACGCTCTCAGTAATAGAGTTCATAAGCGCCCGCATGTTCGCCTCAGAGGTGTGATATGCCTCTTCAATCACTTTTTTCATCGTAATGTCACGCATCGTTCCAATTAGTGCAACAGGCTTACCAGTTGTATCATTGACCAGATTGACTATCAGCCATGCCGTATAAAGTGTACCGTCTTTCTTTTTGCATAAAATCTCCCCATTCCAGAATCCTTCCTTTTTGACAGATGCTATTACGACATCTCTCCCAAATGTCGGATCATTTGCTAAATTAACTACATCCATACCGACGCTCTCCTCAAGGGAATAGCCGGTCATTGCGATAGCGGCCTTGTTAGCGTAGAGTATCTTCCCTGACATATCTACAATATGCACATCGTCCATAGAGTCTTCTATCGCCCGTGATAATAACCGCAGGTCATTCTCTATCTGCTTGCGGACAGTTATATCACGGAATATTTCCAGTTTAGAAATGCTGCCGTTCTGATTTATTAAAGGTGTATCGATTATGTCGTATGTTTTGCCGGTATTAGTCATAGTAAATTCCCAGCGCACAGTCACTCCCTGATATACCTCAGTATTTCTGCACCAAGGACAGGGCTCCATAAGTCCGTGGAAGTATGAATAGCACTTCATATCATTGCATGAACCGAACTCCCTGATAACTACAGGATTCGCGTATTCTATTGTATATTCTTGATTTACTATATATATCCCGTCCTGCATGGAGCCCAGTATATTTTGTAATTTTCTTTTTTCGTAATTAAGTGAGTCCTCCATTAATTTAAGCCTTGTGATGTCGCTTCCGTAGAGGTTTACATAGTCCTTGTCCGGCATAGGCGCTATAGTGAATTGAAACACCCGGTCGTTAACCAGTATTTCAATGATTCTCACCTGCCCTGAGTCTAATACCCCGGCAATCTCATCACCCCACATCTTACCGGCATACAACTTATCACCATCTTTTTGAAACCCCAAATAATCAATCAACGGTTTACTCGATTTATTCACATATGTAACATTAAGCCCCCTGCTGACGCGCATCACAGGGAAGGGATTTTCACCCGGGAATCTTGCCACGCTTTCTGTCTCTGCTTCTGCCTTTCTTTGCTTATAGTCTATTTTATTTAAAGTCAAAGATGTATGCAATACTATAACAACAATCACACCTGTTACAATAACAGTGTGAAATGCCATCGTATAGGGTATGTCGTAAAAACCAGCTCTATGACCTGAGATAATTATTATGTCTGCTAAAACCGGAGTTAGAGTAACGGCAGCAAGGATACGGCGTGCCATTATACTGCCAAATCCGTTCTGAACAAAAAAAAACATTATCCCTTTGTCAGGACGTGCAAAAAGCACCCCGATGGATAACAACGTAAACGCAAATGACGTGTGTATCGCCATAGCCGTAAAGGAGGACTGCTGGTACAGTAACGTAATATTATAGAGATAACCCATAAAACATATCAGTGAAATTATACCCCATACAATAGCTATAATTTGTGACAGACTGTATCCCTTCCGAGATTCAACGTCTATCAGAATCAAGGCAGTTCCTGCCAGAACGAAGGTTACTGCCGTAAGTGGTGACGTCCTGCCCGCGTGCGACGTCATAAGTACATTGGGTATGTCTAAAAACAATGCCTGGTCAATCCCTAAATCAATATTAAAAAGATATTCAACCAAGGTAAGTGACCCTATTAAAGCAACTATTGAGGCGAATATTTTAGAAAAAAACCGCGTCCGGCGATTAACCCTTTGAGTCTGTAAAAGCCACAGCGATACGCCTGTTAAGACAAACATGAGCGCAGCATTTGCCTTCATAGCAATCGGATTTAAATATAGTATCTCCAAATCTCTTATATTAAACAGCCATGCGGCAAGGACAAAGACACCAAGTGCAAAGACAAGAGCAGCAGCAATGCCCGAAATAGTTTTAAACAAAGCTATTGTGGGCTCCGAGATAACGGGGATGTTTGGGAACGCCTCTTGCTTGTCTATAGTCATTAGTAAAATCACTGCCCCTCTGTGTCATAGCGAGTATCAAAACAATTTTCAAGCAGATATCCGGTAGATGTTATGAATGATTGCTGCCTTTCTACCTTGCGCCGATGTGTAAAGTGAGCAGACTTTCCACACTTGCTATAATTCTATTAGAACATGTTATTTAAAATAAAATCAAGCCAAATACCAACGTGGCAGCAAATGTGCAGTAATAAAATGGTTGTATGAATTTTGCAAACCTGACTTCGCCTGGTTTCGCAAGATGTGTACAAATTAATAAGCAGTATTTTATAATCCTATAGCTGCATTTAAAATGACTGTTGGCAAAGCTCTAAGAGGGGAATGCTGTGATTAAAACAGAAATTACAATAGAATCATACGATCAGACATTGATTGCAGGCGTAAGGGGCCGTCTTGATGCACTGGGAGCGCAGGAGCTTGAAAAAGCCATAAATTCGGCCCTGAGTGAACAAATACTTTGTGTTGTAATTAACATGAGCTTCTCAGATTATATAAGCAGTGCAGGGTTAAGAGTAATCCAGAGCATAAATAAAAAACTAATGAAGTCTGGCGGTTCAGCAGCCTTATCAAATTTAAACAACTATTGTTCCAAAGTGACAGACATGGCAGGTTTTAATAAACTACTTCCCATATTTGATTCATCTAAGGAGGCATTAACATATTGCGGGCGGATAGCCTCAGAAAAGGCCATTCTTACCAATTGGCATAAACTGCCTAAAAAAGATGTTGTTGTCGGCTCGATGGTATTTATAGACGGCTCTGAGGATACTGGAGCTATAGAGATTTTAGGTAACGTAGATGACGTGTTATACAGCAAAATTACTTTAAACCACTTAGCATCAAAGAGATTTTCAAAAACTGAGTACTCCATTGGCCTGGGAGGACTTGGCGATAAGGTACAGGATTACTTTCCTGTAATGGGAGAGATGATGACAATAGGCGGCACTATGATATGGCTTCCAACCGATGGCAACGATATACCAGATTTTTTAATTCCTCAGTATGATACAGGCGAAGTAACTGTCAGGACAACTTTTAATGTATCAATTATAGGGAATTTTAACGACTATATATATTTTGAAAGCAACATTGAGGGCGGATGCACGCTGACAGAGCTGTATCGTGCGCTTTTTAATGTTACAAAGGAGAGACGCCAGGATTTTAAAGGGGTCATAGGGGTGGCGATGAGGGCGGAGATGGCAGCAATATTTGCTTCCGGCGTTAAGAAATCGCCTATATCGGACAATTCCCCGTCAAACGGTCAGATGATAGTACATGCTTCCAACATATCCGAGTGGTTTGATATAGACACAACACCGCGCCACACTGATACCACAGCTTTAATCTGTGGTCTCGGGGCTGACCTAACAATGGATTTATCGGCGTACAACGAAAAGGAGTTGAAGTCTGTGTTTTACCTCCACCCTGCAAACTTAGGGGGAAAGACCGAGATGCTTCACAATCACGGAGTAATATTCTCACCTATTCCGATGGCGGGGAAAATTGCCAATTTTGAAGCTGAAATAAAAAATGTCATCAACAAGAGCGATTTTATTGATATGAGGCATTTACTTGACATATCTACAGTCACGAAGGCATTTATTGGTTTAAGCTACACCCAGCGATTTGTCAGAGACTAAGCACCCCACACAGACAGAGCGGTTATTAATCCAGTGGATTTCGACTGTCGCGCCCGTGTTGCCTCATGTAAAAATCTATAGGAAATAGAGTCGTTGCCTCACGACGAAATCTATAGGAAAACATTGGTCGGGTCTGTTAACTAAACTGTGTCAGGCCCGGTTTTAGCCCTTAACATCAATGTCCAATAGTAACCTCCCCTCGA
>JAMOAZ010000005.1:0-100743 GCA_039908505.1 Nitrospirota bacterium | reverse complement strand
CGAAAAAAGGCGCAAGAAACACTGCCTCCTCCTCATAGCTCATGTTTTCCCTTCGACGACCACCTCGTGTCGTGTTACGCCAGATGCACGCTCCATTGGAACGGATGAACTGCTGCCGCAATTGACAGGCCCAACCTTTTGATATTCCAAGAGCGCTTGCCGTCTGCTCCATGGAAAAACCAAATTCCAATGGAAAAATCACCGCTTGCGCCTGCCTAAGTTCTCCCACTGTGCGCGCCTTTGACAGAACTTCCTTTGCCTTACCCGACACATCCATACCGCTTGCAGGTCTTGCCATATACTCACCTCCTTATAGATGAGTATATTATGTCATATTTGAATTAGAATTGGAATAACACCTTTTAGCGCTCCCACGTAAAACGTATTTTGTGCCCCGAATCACCTGTCTCATAGTCGATTTCCCAGCACAGGTGCAATAGGTTGAGCAATTTAGTCGCAGCAAACGTAGTCTGACAAGCCGCCGATTGGTTAGCTGAGTGTGAAGTCCCCTCTTTTGCGTGATAGATTTGGGTTATAATATGGATCACCCTTAGCAAGTATGTGCCGCCATCTTTGTGCAAACATTGCAGATTCTTCCTCAAGTCTTTGTCTTTGGGTCTGTGTGATTTCATAGCCACGTGTCCTGGATTCTCTGTGTACCAGCTCTGAATGAGGAGTCCACACCGTTGGAAATCCCAACTCCATCAGCCTCAGGCACAAATCCACATCATTATAGGCAAGAGCATATGCCTCATCGAATCCATTTATCCTGTCGAATAGCTCCTTCTTTAACATCATACAAGCACCTGTAACAGCGGCAACATTATGTACTGCTGTAAGCCTATTAAAGCAGCCCAAGCTGCTGGCCTTAAGTCCCTTGTAATACTCTACAGCAATGCCCCCTACGCCAACCGCAACTCCAGCGTGTTGGATACTGCCGTCTGCATAGTATAACTTCGCCCCGACAGCGCCAACATCCTTTCGTACAGCGTGTCTGAGCATGTTTAGTAGCCAGTCAGAGTTTACTGCCTCAACATCGTTATTCAAAAACAGCAGGATTGCCCCGTTAGAGTTTCTTACTGCGTAGTTATTTACTTTAGCATAGTTAAACGTCTCCTGCCAGTGTATTATTTTTATTCTTTTGTCCTGCTTAAGCGTATCATATAGGGCAAAGGTATCCTTATTAGTGCTTCCATTTTCTACTATTATAATCTCGATATTTTCATAAGCCGCAGTCTGAACAGACTTTACACACTTGGCAAGCAGCACGGAGTTGTCCCTGCTTGGAATTATAACAGATACGCAGGGGCTGTCTTTTATTTCGTATATAATGTTAAACAGACCGGGACAGCGTTGTTCAATCTCAGCTGCAACGCCAAGTTCAAGCAGATGGGCAGTGAGGGCCTCTGCTGCATGGCATGTATCGTTGTCGGTTATATGGTAAAGCACCTTCGGGATGTGAACTATCGCTCCTTTTGCATTGTGTGTACATTTTAGGGCGATTGCGTATATGTTATCAGGCATAAGAGTGAACTCCTGGACAAAAAGTTCCCTTGCGATTACAAGCAATGTCCCGATGTAGTTAAAGCTCCGCAGTGTATCCGGTGAGTAGTCTGGCTTAAAATAAGGGGATGCACGTTTGCCGCCGATTAATGAGTCTTCATCTGAATAAAAGAATTTCCCATTGGGCCCATTGGGATTGATATTTACAGACGCAGTTATTTCATACAGCGCAAATGGGCAAAGGACTGTGTTTAGTCCTATCATTACAATAAAATCACCATCTATCTGAGCGATAATCTCATTTGACGGCAAAGATATATCAATGAAGGTAATGTTTTCTTGTGCCGGAAGAGGTGGAGAGTCACTGAGGATATACAAATGCCACCTGACATAAGTCTGGCGCCTCAGCGAGGCGATTATTGACTGTGAGGGGTTGAAAACGCATACAACAGCGAACAAAGGCATATTGTCAAATATACATGTGCGTTGGGCTTCAAGGTCGGCAGTATTTGGTTCATTAGCTTGTATCCACGCATGATAGCTCTTCTTTATAAAAAATAAGTTGGCGGCCCTAATGTAAAAGGGATAGAGTTTCCTCTTCAGATACCCTTTTACATAGCCATTAAACATGGTCAATTGGTTCACAATTGAATGATAAATCTTTACAGGCATAAAATATCTTGACAAAAAGAGCATTCTTTTCTATAATTCACATTCGAATCATTAACGGTTGATGAATGAGATTATATCAGAAAGCTACATATAGACGCAAAAGTCCGAAAGCGGCATACCGCCGTATGCAAAAGTCTGAAAGCGGCATACTACCGCTTCAAGGAGAAGCAGATAACAGGTAAATGAAAAAACCAGGGATAACAGTTGTAATGCCAGCATATAACCATGAACTTTATGTGGCTGAGTCAATAGAGAGCGTCTTGAATCAGACCTTTAGCGATTTTGAGTTTATAATAATAAACGACGGCTCAAAGGACGCAACCGAGCAAGTCATAAAAAAGTACAAAGACCCGAGAATAAAATATTACACTCAGGAAAACAACGGCTCACATGCAACCATTAACCGCGGTATTTCGATGGCGGCAGGTGATTACATATCTATCATTAACTCAGACGACGCATATCATGTAAAACGCCTTGAAAGACTGCTAGACACGGCAAAAGAGGGCGGGTATGTCTTTCAATTTACAGATCTGACACTTATCGACAGCCAATCAAACCCGATAGACGACCCAGAACACTATTGGATTAAATGGTATACAAAATTAAAAAATGGTTACCTCCAAAACACATCCCCGTTGAAGGCCATATTGAGAGGGAATTATACGATAAGCACCTCCAACTTTTTTTTCAAGGCAGGCCTGACAGACGAAATCGGCCTGTTAAATAACCTTCGATACATACTCGATTATGATTTTGCGGTCAGGGCGATGAAACATAACGAAAAAGGATGTAATTTTTTAATAGGTGAAAAACTGCTGTCATACAGGCTTCATGGCAGTAATACGATACTCAAGGACCCTGTAAGCGCGCACATAGAGTGTTATGAGCTTATCACAAATACGATAAAGTACATTTACGGCCCTGAGATACATCCTGCTATCGACCACCTTAAAGAAATGACATGGGCTATCAAGTCGATATACGACAGCTATAACTATGACGCTGCCTCTGCACCTGTCTCATCTCAGACAAAGATATTCTTAAAGAAATATATCAAAGAGGGTACCTTAACACATAAAATGGCAAAGAAGCTGCTTAACTGGATACGTAAGTCTGATTAATGGAACATCGCACTGCGGCCTATAGTCTGTTAAGCGGCTGCGGCCTTGAGATAGGCGCCTTAAACTGCCCAGCGGTTTTAGATAAGGCTAAGTGTACTGTAAAGTATCTTGACATCCATGATATGGACGTGTTGAGGGAACTATTCTATGAAGTTGACCCTGCTTTATTTGTCGAGCCTGATTTCGTAGGAGACATTAACATAAAACCAGTCTCTGAAATCACTAATAAGGACTTCGACTTCGTAATACTAAACCATGTGCTTGAGCATGTAGCGAACCCAATCAGGGTATTTCTTCACGTGTGGCCTGCGATTAATAAAAATGGATTTCTTGTGCTGTCGGTACCGGACAAGGACTATACATTTGACAAAGACAGGCAGCTCACAAAATTTGAGCACCTGCTTGCCGATTACTATTTAGAGGTAAATGAAGCGGCAGATGACCATTATACTGATTTCCTGATCAGTGTCCACCCAGAGACATTCCAGACCAAAGAGGCATTTCTGTCCGCAGTTAGAAATGTAAGAAATAGAAACGAGCATGTTCACGTATGGAACAGTACAACTTTTAAAGAACATCTTTTGAAAATTATAGATATGTTTTCAATCGGGGCAGAAATAGTATTCGAGTCCGCAGCCGCGGCAAACAAGATAGAGTACTTTGTGGTGCTTAGAAAGATATGATACATTTTTTTTTCATGCAATCAGAATGTGTTGACAACATAACTTGTCTTTTGTTAGTGTACATGCGTATAGCGGCAAACAATAGGAGAGAATGTTGCTGATAAAAGGTGAGACAGTGATATGTAAGCTGATGCCAAAGGTTGAGCGATACGATACCTCTGTTTTTTCGGTAGAAGGTGACCATATAACTATAAACGCTGCTGACGGGTATTCTGAACATTTCAGAAAAGGGCAGCACGTTATGCTGTCAACTGATAATGTAGATTATTTCACGGAAGTCACCTCATCAGATAAACTATATGTGCGCCTGCGTTTGCTTGGAACCGAGCAGCGTGATTTTTTTCGGGTTGACGATTGTCTGTCGATAGTTGTGAAAAAGATTAGTGCAGTTGCAGCTAACAAAAAATCGAAGATAATCTCTGAGTTTGGCAGGGAGATGTCGAATTTGAGAAGTTATGCTGTTGACATCCCTGATGAGACTATAAGTCCTGTCCTCTGGAAGATGCTCCTTGATATAGACATGAAACTAGGGTTAGTATTGGATAAGCTGTCGCTGGAAAAAGAAGGATTGGTGGATGCTGAAGAGAAAGATGTCAACATAAGTGCATCAGGGGTACGTCTAAAGTGCCGCACCGAATTTGCAAAAGGTGATTCAGTGGAGATAAAGATGTTGCTGCCGTCATCGCCCCCTGTCGGTCTGATTGTTTATGGGAATGTAGTCATGTCGGCATGTCTTGAAACCGGCGAATGTGAGGTGTCGATAAATTTCGTCAATGTCGAGGAAGATGTAAGGGACGAGATAATTCGGTATACCCTGAACAGGCAGCGTGAGATTCTAAGAAAACAGCGTGACCATTTCTATAAGGAGAAAGGTTCTGATACAAAATAATAATATTACGGTGGGTTATCAGGCATGACAGTTTTAATAGGGATGTTCATGGTAATGGGGTCAATAATAGGTGGATTTTTGATTGAACACGGTAATCTTGCGACACTGTTAAATCCCCCTGAGTTGCTGATAATATTCGGAGCAGCATCCGGGTCGCTGGTTGTTGGGTCGCCAATGAAGGTAGTTAAGGGGGTAATTGCTAGTCTTTCGTCAATACTGAAAGAGGGCGGGGCTACAAAAGCGGAGTATTTGGAGATGTTGGCGCTGCTTTTCATTGTGTTTTCCAAGGTAAGAAAGGAAGGGTTAATATCGATTGAGCAGGATGTGGAAGAACCGGGGAAAAGCCCTATGTTCACAAAGTATAAGAGCGTTATATCAAACCATCACGCGATGAGGTTTATTTGCGATAATTTAAAGGTCATTATAACGACCAATATGCCGCCCCATGAGTTAGCGGATTTACTGGACATAGATATTGAGGCTAGTGCACATGAGGAGATGCTGCCGGTAATGGCAATTCAGAAAATGGGTGACGCCTTGCCTGGGTTTGGAATCGTGGCAGCGGTGCTTGGCGTTGTATTGACGATGGAGAAGATATCGGAGCCTCCCGCTGTTTTGGGACACAGCATAGGCGCTGCCCTAGTTGGGACTTTTTTGGGTATTTTGTTGTGTTATGGGTTTGTCGGGCCGATAGCGCAAAATCTTGAAATAAAGGTGAAAGAAGGAGAAATTATGTTTTATGTGATTAAAACGGCATTAGTGGCCTTTGTAGGCGGGGCAGCACCGCAGATAGCCGTAGAGGCCGGCAGGAGGGCAATCCCAGGACTCGACAGGCCAACATTTGCAGAGCTTGAGGCCGCCGTTAGAAAATAGATGGAAAATAGGTAGAAAATGGTTAGTAAATGAAAGGCCAGAACATAATAATAAAGAAAAAGAAGAAAGGCGGTCATGGCGGCGGTCACGGTGGTTCATGGAAGGTAGCTTACGCTGATTTTGTGACGGCAATGATGGCCTTTTTCCTCCTGATGTGGCTTCTTAATATGACATCCCCTTCAAAAAAAATGCAGCTCTCGACGTATTTTAAGAACTTGAGCATGTTTGAAGCCCTTTCAATGAGCTTTGTAGGAAAGGGTAAAGATGTGGTTGATTCAGCTGTTACCAAATACCCAAAAGATGAGGTAAGTGAAACAATCGAAGGCGCGGCATCAGAAGGCGCTGGAGACCTGGAAAAAAAACTTGAGAAGTTGAAAAAAGACATGGATAAAGTAGAGTCAAAAATCAAAGATGCTTCGCCAGCAGAACTGGAAAGTCTGGAAAAGCTCAGAGCGGCCCTGAAGAAAGAGATCAAGGACGTAGAAGAGAAGATTAAAGAGACTGAGTCGATAGGTGCTGAACAGTTTAAGGAAAAGCTGCAGAGAAATATAGGGGAGAACCTGAAAAAGGAAATAGGGGAAAGGAATGCCGAATTAAAAGAGCAGGTTTTGATAGATGTAGTGGAGGGCGGTGTAAGAATACAGATTGTTGACAAGGCCGGTCAACCCATGTTTGCGCTTGGAAGTCCTGAGCTGACTCAGGACGCAAAGAGACTGATAAAAATTATAGCCACAGACCTCCTGACACTCAAGGGCATAAAGCTATCAATAGAGGGCCACACGGACGCACTGAGTTATTCATCAAGCAAGTACACTAACTGGGAACTCTCAACTGACAGGGCATCAGCAGCCCGAAAAGAACTCGAACGCGACGGCATTGACCCTAACGATTTAGAGAGGGTGGCGGGATTTGCCGCAACCAAGCCGCTAATCACAGATAATCCCAATGACCCAAGAAACCGTAGGATAACAATCATGGTATATTCTACGAAGCAGAACAATGTGCAGGCCGATATACTCAAGAAAAATATGACCCCTGCAAGTAATAACTGAAAATAAAGGAGTGGAATAAGTGAAAGGTCAGACAGACGTTACGCTTCAGGATGGAATAATCATCGCAGTCTATACTGGTGAGATGGACATGGAAATTGTAAAACAAGCCGCCTCTGGTATCGAAGAACTTCTAACTAAGTCCCAGAGTACGAGAATTCTCTATAATACGTTAAACATGGAGACCCCTTCTATGAAACTGGCTATGGAGATGAAATCATTCGATGCAAAGATAAGAGATAAGGTGCAAAAAAGCGCCACAGTAGTGCCGAGCGCTACGACTGCCTTTTTTGCCTCAATAGCCTTTATATTGTCGAAAAACCACAAGGTATTTCACAACGACCTCGATGCCGCGTTGTCGTGGCTGAAGTCCTGAACTTGCTGCAGTCTATATCTTTTGGTTGAGGGAGTTTATGGCCTGATAGAGTTCTGTTAGATCGGGGATGTTAATGCAGTTTATGCCGTCAAATATCTTAATGTCTCCCCTGATTCGGGCGATAAATGGTACATGATTAACTGAGGCCGCCTTGTAGTCGCTCATGGCATCGCCGACATAGACGGCTGTCTCCGGGGCGATGCCGTGTGTTTCAAGGATTTCCTGTACGATAGCGGACTTCTTTTTTGGGGCGCCGTGGACTGCCTTAAAGTACTTACCCATGTGTCTATGGCTTATGATCTGCTCTATCTCTGCCTGCGGGGTGGCGGTTGACACAAAACACTTGTAAGCACTGATGGCGAAGTTGTCCAAAAATTCCAGCGCACCACTGACATACGGTGCCTGAGACACTTCATTGACGACAAGGTCTGCAAAATGTTTGCAAAGCTCATCGAACCGCTCTCTGGTAAGCGGTCTCTCTAAGATATGTTCATAGATATAACGAAACTTGTCGAATCTTGATACACCGGCGTTTTGCAGGTGAAACTCCACAACCCTTGCCATAACAGTCTGGCCTTCCGGCTCAAAAAGCCTTGCAAATGCCCGCGTTTTTATATCCACCGATTCAACAAGTACGCCGTCAAAATCAAATATTATCGAATTAATCATCAAACATGCCTACAGTGGTGCATGGAGCGCTGTCTATAGCTTCTACACGCAGGGGAAAAACAACCACTTCCCGCAAAGACGTAAGATTATAGGACAAGTCCATGTCTTCAATAAGTACAATCGGGGCATTTTGCCCGTCAGGGTCTAAAAATGCCCTATGCGTAAGCCTTCCTAGTGTACGGTTAGTGTATGGGGAGACAGAAATCCAGTCTATGCCCACTGCCCGCAGGTGAGTGTACTTGCTTCTTAAATGAACACCTACGTCGGGGTCAATGCCTGGATTTTCTTTTACATATACCTCTTCATGTCTTCGTTTGCACCAGTTGGACTGTAGAAGCAGGAGGTCTGTTTGTGGTGATAGTTCACTAAGCCCTTTTAACACCTCTGACGGTTCTAATGATACCTGTAAAACATAAGGATGCTTAAAAAACCAGAACTCCGGTGGATACTCAAAGACCTTCATCCCGTGATTAAAGAAATGATTTGGGGCGTCAACATGTGTGCCCCAGTGGTTTTCCATTGTAAAGGAAGATACATTAGCGCTGTCCCCTCTGGAGATAGATTTAAGCGTATGAATCGCAAGGGATATAGTGCCGCCGTATACGGGGTTTTGCCCGTCTGCCATCGTGTGCGACAGGAATTCATATCTCATGTCAGACCTTTTCCGTCAAAGAAGATTGCAGCGGCAGTGCGTTATATAAGTCATGAATAGTCTCAAGGATTCCCTGCCCGAGGTCTACATATGTACGGGAGGTCAGGCGCCTGCCTATTTTTGGTGCAAAGGTGTACGGGGTAATCTCGTAGTGCAGGTCGGTATCGGCTGGCAGAAATTCGATTTCGATCTTATTTTCAAACATCTCCCTTATCATAAACAGGAGATCCTTTATCCTCATCTTTTGGTAGCCGGTAATAATGATGTTCTGATTGGTAAAGTCCTCATCAAGAATCTCAACGGCGCCTCTTGCCGCGTCGTGGATGTGGATATATTCCCTGAGTTCTTCGCCGTCGCCGTGACGGGTTATCTTTCCCTCTTTCAGCGCCTGAGTCAACATCGTAAAGATGATATTTCTGTTGTCCGCCCTCGGGCCATAGAGTGAGCCGAAGCGAAGTATTGTGTATGGCAGACCAAACAGTTCCTTGTAGTTTTCAATTAACAGTTCGCAGGCCTGTTTGGTGCTTCTGTATATGGAACCTGCCTTGCTGTAAACATAAAGTGAACTGGCAAAGACAAACCTCTTTACGTTTGCCTTCCTGCACGCCTCCAGTATAATAGCGTTGCCAAGTATATTATAACGGACACCGTCTAATGGTTTTTTGCTTGCCTCATCTATGTCTGCGATACCGGCAAAGTTATAGACATAATCACATCCTTTGACAACTGACTCTACGGCGTTTTCGTCTAAAATATCACCAATTATCATTTTTTGCCTGCCAGTTAAATACTGGGATTGCCTTATGTCGTAAACAAAGACTTCAAAGCCCTCGGTGTCCAGGCAATCTGCCACATGGCTTCCGAGGAAACCCGCGCCGCCAAATACCACAACCTTGCCTGTCTTAAGCATCAGTTAGCTCTATTAATGGGCTGAGACCTTTTAGCAGGTTTTCTGTGGAGAGCTTTTCCATTTCAACGCGTGATTCAACTGCGTAAGAGCCTATGTGGGGGGTGAGAATGGTGTTTTTCAGCTCCTTTAGTTTGCCGTCATATGGTTCGCGCTCAAATACGTCTATGGCCGCACCGCGTAGATGACTGCTTTTTAAGCTCTCAAAGAGCGCCTCTTCATCCACTGTCCCGCCGCGGGATACGTTTATAAGCCATCCACCCCTTTTCATTCGGGCAATCTGCGCTGCCCCCATAATCATATCCTTTGCAGAGACATGAATTATAACTATATCAGCAAAATCTAATAACTCGCTCAGGGATAGTTTCTGAAAGGGTGGTGTCTCTTCGACTAAGGGGTCTGTAAATGCTATTGTACATCCTAATGATTGTAACAGTGACGCCGAAGCCTTTCCAATTCGTCCAAAGCCTATGATGCCAATGTTTTTTCCACTTAGCAGATTACCCATGAGTTTATCCCACCTGCCTGTCCTGACAGAAGAGTCCATCACGTTGATTTTTCTCAGGAGATTCAGTATCATGCCCAGAGTCAACTCGGCAACCGCACGCGTTGGGGCATCGGGGGTGTTAAAGACCTCAATGCCAAGCCTCTTTGCTGCCGTCATGTCAACATTGTCAAGTCCTGTGCCGCACCTTGAGATAACCCTTAAGTCGGGCAGTGAGTCAAGCACATCTGCACTAAGTGGCTCAGTCCCTGCGATAACTCCAACGCAGCCGCGGCAGACCTCTATGGTCTCTTCTTTTTTTAATTTTCTGCCGTAAGGATTCAGGGTAATCTCAAAGCCAGCACGCAACGGCAGCAGCGGCTTTTCGTCGTACTTGCCGAAGGAGGTCGTTGTTATTGCAATTTTTACCTTTTTCAAATCAAATTTGGTGCATTTTACACTTGCCTAAACTCTCACGGGCACGGGGCTATCTTATCACATTTCCAATGAAAATATCTATGTCGCTGGCGAATAATCCAGGAAACGGAGCTGATGGAATAGATAATTTTTTCTAATGCAGCAGCCTGCTAGTCTATGACACATTCAATAAAACAATATAGAACTTACTCTTAAATTCTTCCACAAACCAGGTCTCCGGTGAGAACACCAGCAACGAGACAACAAATATAAACACTATTCTCAAGTATAATGCCATGTGTTTAACTCACGTGTTAATCCTAACTTTTGCATAATCTTTAAAATATCTGGTCATAGTCTTAGTGCAGCTTGTCTTTACACCGGCGTATGTTAAAGTCCTTATTTGTAAAGCTATATGTATTATCAGCATTATAATTTTTATCGTCAGGTCCATCTTTAATGCCCTCATCTGTTTTTAATTTTAACGTTAACTTGACGTCGTTTAATTTAACATCTGATTTTTTCTTTATTATTACGAAATCATCATAGAAAAAGTTCAACCTTACACTACCTGCAAACACGAAAGCGCCTCCGGCAAAACGTCCCTCACCGTCATTGTCTTTCCATATGCTAAGAATCCATCCGATTGGTTTGTGAAGCACAATGTATAATTCAGCATTCGTTACTTTAAAATCAGCGCTCATTATACCGTAAAAAATTTTATTGTTGATCTTAAAATCTTTTTTTAACGAGACGCAGTACAGGTCGTCTTCCTCATCTGTTGTTCATATTTAGCATGTCCTTGTGATTTAGGCAAAAACTCAACCTTAACATGCAATTTACCTGCCTCATCCTTATCAGTAATTGCGGCATATGCCGCAACTGTGAGGTCAACGGCTTTTGTTGGATCCGGCATGTTTTCTTTCGTCTCTTCTAACTTTCCATTTTTACCAATGTATCTGTCAGTCACAATTGGTGTATATGGTCCCCTATCATTGATCTTGATTATAACACTTTTCCCCTCCTTTTCCTTCCCATCCTTACCAATCACAATGTTAGTCACCCTGGCATATACATATGCGCCAGCATCCTTCTTATTGTAAGGAATGGTTCCTACATCGATTGGCTGCATTGCTCCAGCAAATGCATACTTATCGTATTTAGCACCGCTCGCTGTTTTATTCTTGGGTAAATAATAAAAAGTAGCATTTGTATCCATCTTATTGCCGTCATATTTCGTGTACTTGTCGTCCGTATAGTTGTCCTTATAGTCCTTATTATAGTTAAAGGCTTTTTTCTTGATGTCTTCACGCCACTTATCATGCTCGTCTTTCACCTGTGCAGGGGTTTTGCCGGATGGTAGCCCAGGTTTCTGATCATTTATCTGCTGCACATCCGGTGTAGCGTCAGTGAGTTTCATTACATAGTTGGAAACGCCTGTTACTGGTGTGCCGACAAAACTGCCCAGTAGTGTGTCAACCTAATCTGAGCCAGCTTTTGAGGCTATGTCTTTCCAATAACGGGCATCCCTGTCTAAAAGCTCGGCAGCCTTTGTATAACGAGTCAACGATGAACCGCCTTTCGATAACTCATACAACCCTTCCTGAAAACTCAGGTCACCCTTACTTACTTCACGGGCTAACCGCTCTGCCTTGTCCTTTAACTCACTGTCTTTCAGCTTCAGATTTCCTAATGCTGCTGCAGCGCCAACTCTCCGTTTTATAACACCTTTTTCCTTTTCCACCCGTTGTAATAACTCCTCTGACACCTCACTGCCGCTGTGCGAACAACCTGGCTTGCTTCCAATAAATTTCCCCGTCTTTGGGTCTTTCAGATAACAAACTTCTGCGGCTGGGCTGCCTTGCCAATATTTAATTTTGTATGTTGATTTAATATATTGTGAAATTGATTGTGATATATGCTATAATGACGATGGAGGCAGTATAACTTGAACAATGCTTATAAAAATATTTTCGTGTGGCTGTTTATCGGCGGCCTGATGATTGTGCTGTTCAACCTGCTCAGCGTGCAGAAGCCCATGCAGGAGGAGCTTATCTTCTCGGATTTCCTTGAAAAATTAAGGTCCGGTAACCTGGAAGAGGTTATGATTAAGGAAAACGAGGTGACCGGCAAGCTCAAAGACGGCAAGGTGTTCAGGACATTTGCCATGGAGTACCCGGACCTTGTCAAAGAGATGGTCAGTAAAAACGTCAAGATAACGGTAAAACCCCCAACGTCTAACCCGTGGTACGTGAACTTTTTCTTTTCATGGGGGCCAATAATATTTCTCGCGCTTATCTGGATTTTCTTTATGCGCCAGATGCAGGTCGGGGGCAACAAGGCCATGTCATTCGGGAAGTCTAAGGCAAGGCTGGTCTCCGACAAGACAAACAAGGTGACATTTAAAGATGTGGCTGGCATAGAAGAGGCAAAGGCAGAGGTGCAGGAGATTATTGATTTCCTCAGAGACCCGCAGAAGTTCACAAGGCTTGGCGGCAGAATTCCCAGAGGCGTGCTGCTTGTAGGGCCGCCCGGCACTGGGAAAACACTGCTTGCTAGGGCGATTGCGGGTGAGGCCGATGTGCCGTTTTATTCTATCTCAGGGTCAGACTTCGTTGAGATGTTTGTAGGCGTCGGTGCCTCACGCGTCAGAGACCTCTTTGACCAGGCAAAGAAAAATGCCCCATGTATCATATTTATTGATGAGATAGACGCTGTCGGCAGGCACAGAGGAGCGGGGCTTGGCGGCGGTCATGACGAACGCGAACAGACCCTCAACCAGTTGCTTGTGGAAATGGACGGCTTTGAAGGCAAAGAAGGCCGCATCGTCATAGCGGCTACGAACAGACCTGATGTGCTTGACCCGGCACTTTTGCGCCCCGGTCGCTTTGACAGACAAGTTGTCGTATCACAGCCCGATGTCAGGGGGCGCGAGGAGATACTTAGGGTTCATACGGCAGAGGTTCCCATCGAAGAAAATGTCGATTTAGCCCTTATCGCCAGAGGTACCCCGGGCTTTACAGGGGCAGACCTTTCTAATCTTGTTAATGAGGCAGCGCTTTTAGCCGCCAGAGATACAAAAGAAAAAGTGGAGATGTCAGACTTTGACAAGGCCAAAGACAAAGTACTCATGGGTGTAGAGAGAAGGAGCATGATAATAAGCGATGAGGAAAAGAAAAACACCGCCTATCATGAATCAGGACATGCCCTTGTTGCCAAATTCACGCCCGGCACAGACCCGGTACACAAGGTGAGTATCATACCCCGAGGCCGCGCCCTCGGCGTAACCCAGCAGCTTCCAATTGACGACAGATATACATACTCAAGGGAATTTCTGAAAAAGACACTAAAGGTGTTGCTTGGCGGCAGGGCTGCCGAAGAACTTGCCCTTAATCACATGACCACAGGGGCAGGCAATGACCTTGAGCGCGCCACAGACCTTGCCAGAAAAATGGTAACGGAGTGGGGTATGTCAGACGTAATGGGGCCGCTTACATTCGGGAAAAAGGACGAGCAGATATTCCTCGGCAGAGAGATAGTAAAGCACAAAGACTATAGCGAAAAAACCGCTATCGGCATTGACGAAGAGGTCAGAAGACTTGTGATGGAGGCATATGAGTCGTCGAAGGAGCTTCTCAGCGCTAACATTGACACTCTTGAGGCTATGGCAAAAGTACTGCTTGAGAAAGAGACTATTGGCAATGACGAAATAGAACTGCTTATGGAACAAACCAGACAGTTGCGTCCTCAGGCTGCTGAGCTGGCCTAAGCTGCCGAAGTTTCCCAGTTGATCGAACTATCCCGAATAACCCAAATAACCCAAAAAAATTGATACTCCGCTTAAAAAGACACCCCATAGACCTATCACTAAAGACCTGTGTGATGGGTATTTTAAACGTGACGCCCGATTCGTTTTCTGACGGCGGCCGCTTTTTTGATAGAACTATGGCAATTGACCAGGCACTTGCTATGGAATCAGCGGGTGCAGATATCATAGACATAGGCGGAGAGTCAACCCGCCCAGGCGCTGAGGCCGTGTCATATGATGAAGAGCTCAGAAGGACTATTCCTGTGATAGAGGCAATAGCGCAGAGCGTCTCAATCCCCATATCTATTGATACGTACAAGGCCGATGTTGCACGAAAGGCGCTGGAAGCGGGGGCAGAGATAATCAATGACATAAGCGGTCTCAGATTTGACGGCGCGATGGCCTCAGTCGCGGCTCACTATGATGCGGCTGTAATCATCATGCACATCAAAGGAACACCAAAGGATATGCAGATAAACCCCGTCTATGAAGATATATTTTCGGAAATTGAGGCGTATTTTAATAAATCTATAGAGACGGCGCTTGCTGCGGGCGTAAAGAAAGACATGATAGTCCTTGACCCTGGCATAGGGTTTGGCAAGACCATAGACCATAACCTTCAGATAATTGGGAATCTTGGCAGATTTAAGGGGCTGGGGCATCCTATATTAATAGGTGCATCGAGAAAGGCATTTATTGGGAAGATATTAGGTGATGTGCCGGTTGATAAAAGGCTCATGGGGACAGCCGCCATGGTGAGTGCTTCCATATTAAATGGTGCTGATATTGTGCGCGTACACGATGTGAGTGAGATGTCGGAGGTGGCAAGGGCTTCATTTGCCCTCAGGGGCGCAGTGCAGCCGTAAGATGAAAGTGGTAACCATATGCGGCCCAACCTGTGTTGGAAAGACCGGTGTGACGATTGTCCTTGCACAGAGGCTTAACGCTGAAATCGTAAGTGCGGACTCTATGCAGGTATATAAAGGGATGGATATTGGCACGGCAAAGCCGACAGCAGACCAAAGGTCTCTGGTTGCCCACCATATGATAGACATAGCCGGGCCAACAGACACATACAGCACAGGCAGGTACGTATGTGATGCAGCCCTGATAATGGAAGACATTATCGCAAGGGGCAAGCGCCCGATAGTAAGCGGCGGCACCGGCCTTTATATCAGGGCAATGTCAAAAGGGCTTTTCTCAGCGCCGTCGGCGGACTGGGAGCTAAGAAATAATCTGATGACTGCCGAGGCGCAGACTCCCGGCTTCCTGTATAACTATCTCGGCAGTATAGACCCAAAGAGTGCTGAGAAGATAAACCCCAATGACCACCGCAGAGTCATTCGTGCCATAGAGGTATGTCTCAAGTGCGGCACACCTATGTCAAAACTGCAAATGGAAATGACAAGGCCACTTCCCTATGAGTTTATAAAAATATGCCTGACAAGACAGAGGGATGAGTTATATGCGATGATAAACGAACGAGTCGATATGATGCTGGCATCTGGCCTCTTAGAAGAGGCTGAATCACTGTTCAGGCTGCCGCTTGCCAACACACATATGCAGGCAATCGGTTACAAAGAACTGTTCGCACACTTCAGAGGGGAGACAGGATTAGCAGAGGCCGTGGTAAAAATAAAACAGGCAACACGCAGGTATGCCAAGAGACAGATATGCTGGTTTAAGAGCGAACCAGATATTTTTTGCCTTGATATAACTGGTATATCAGACGAAAATGAGATTTTGCGTAAAATTATCCCTCACCTTCCAATTTAACCGCTTGAATTATTTAGAAAAATAATTTATAGTAAATAAAAAATAAGGAGACATAGACAATGGCAGCAGTTAAGGGTACAACCCTGCAGGATACGTATTTGAACTTTCTCAGGAAAGAAAAAATGCCGGTTATGATATATTTAGTAAACGGGGTGAAATTGAAGGGCGTAATCAAGGGGTTCGACAGCTTTGTAATAATACTGAAAGATATTAAGCAGCAGCTGATCTATAAGCATTCAATTTCATCAATAGTGCCGGAGGGGGATGTAAACCTAAGGGATGAGGAAATTGCAGAGACGTAAGACAGCGAAAAAAATATAGCGCTAAAGGAGATATACAAATGATTAAATTCATGCACAAGTATGCGAAGTTTTTTTATGTATTTTTCTTTCTGATAATCATATCCTTCATATTCTTTTACGTTGGCCCGATAGACAAGTCCTTAGAGCAGCTCGCCCTTGTAGAGATAGGGGAAAAGAAAATATACCCTGATGAGTACTGGAGGATGTATGAAAATATGAAAAACTACTACTCTAATGCGCTAAAGGAGAAGTTCACGCCGGAGATGGAAAAGGAACTGAAGCTGAAAGATATAGTCCTTGAGGGAATCATAGACAATGAACTCCTTTTAGTCGAAGCCATTAATCTTGGCATAAAAGTTACTGATGAAGAGGTTAATGATGCAATAACGCACGACCCCTCATTTATCAGAGACGGGGTGTTCAGAAAGGAAATATACCTGAGAACCCTTGAGTTAAGCAGGCTTAATCCCAGATACTTTGAGCAGAAAAAACGTGATGACCTGACGATTCAAAAAATGAGGAGATTAATAGAACTTGCGGCAAATACTCAAGCAGTGATACCTAAAGAGTTTGCCGGAGCGTTGAAAGGCAATGAACAGGCGATGGAATCAATCATGAAGTCAATCCAGGATGAACAAAAGGCGAAGACTTTAAGGTCATACATGCAGGGGCTGAGAAAGATAATTCCTGTGAAGGTAAGATCTGAGTTGATTGCCTGGGAGGATGGTGATGGCGCAAAATCGGTCGTTTAAACCAAGAAAACCAATTAAAAAGGTACCTGACAGTAACAAATCCGTCGAGGAAATAATTCGAGAGCTGAAGGCAGCAGGGCAAAACACAAACAGTAATTACCGGCAGCAGTCGCTGCAAATTCACGGTCTGATATGTGCAAAGTGCGGACGTGAATTCGATGAAAAAAACAAGAACCAGTTAACGGTGCATCACAAAGACGGCAATCACAATAACAACCCGCTGGACGGCTCAAACTGGGAAAATCTGTGTGCCTATTGCCATGACGACGAACACACAAGGGGACTGCTAGGCGATTATATAGCCGGAAAATAAAAAGTATATGCCGACAGGTCATCAATATTATAAAAGTGAAGATTTTACTTTAAGACATTTGGTAGAATTGTGGTCAGGTTTTATATATGGGTTCTGTGAAAAGGGAGGACGCATGGGAAAAAGGCTTATTTTACCGGTCTTACTGACAGTATTATCGGTGTTCTTAGTACAAGATATAGCATCAGCCGCCTTGTACCGATGGATTGACAAGAGCGGGCGTTCTCATGTAACCGATTATCCACCGCCCAACGAAGAAGATACAGAGGCAAAGGAACCCGAAAAGCCGGAGGCAGCACCAGATGCAAAGACCAAACCCGCTGAACCTGTCTCGAAAGCAACACCGTCTCCAGTAACACCGCTGCCAGTTGTAAAAACTACACCGCCGCCTGTTACTGCGGTAACACCTTCGCCTCATGCGGCTGCACAACCGCCGGTTGCTACGGCAGCGCCCGTGCCCGTTCAGCCTTCGGTCACACCCGCCCCTAAGCCCACAGCGAGGACGTTACCAAAGCCCAAGATGCAGTCACCGGAGACAGGCATGCCACTGCCGAAGAACTTGCCTTTTAATCCGAAGACACTTCTTCTGATTGTCTTTGGAATCATAGGCTTTATTGTCCTTGGTTTTATATTTCACAGCTATTACTTTTATAAGATTGCCGCCCGATTGGATGTTCCTATGCCATGGATGGCATGGATACCAATTCTCAACTTGTATACGAAGGTTCAGGCCGCTGATAAGCCATTGTGGTGGATTCTGATTATATTTGTTTTGCCGATACTTGAAGTTGTGCCGTGGATGAGTATATGTGAGAGGCTTGGGATTAATAAGAAATATGGATTGTTGAGCCTATCAATTTTAATTGGGCCGGTAGTGATGGCCTTAGGCGGCGTTTTTTCCTCATTATTCCCTGGTACCTTATCGATTGTCATACTTGTTATCGCAATGGTTCTTTTTGCACTGTCACTGTTGGCAGTTCTAGCACAACCGGCTATCTGTTACTGGGCAGCGAACAAGGCGGGAAGGACAGATTTCTCATATGTGCCTATGGGTCAGTCTACCTCTTCGCCGGATTATGAACAAGATACTGTGCCATTAGCCAAGCCGAACTATGAAGAGGCAGGCTCTGGCGCATCGGCGCCTATTGCAGCAGGTGTCGCAGCCGGTGCAGCACTGGGGGCAGGGCTTCTTGTCGGTAAAGACGCATACGCCCACAATACTGACGACGAAGAAACCGTAGGCATTCAGCATTATGGCGACATTGAGGGATTCAATGAAAATATACACTCTGGTATCAGGCCCGGTATCAGCTTAGATGAGGAGCATGGCACGGCTGACTCCGAGGCACTTACAATAGACCCAGATGCTTTTACTTTAGACCCAGAGGCTGTTACAATAGAGCCTGATGCAATTACAATGGAGCCAGATGCCTTTACGGTAGACCCAGATGCTGTTACTATAGACCCCGAGGCAATTACAATGGAGCCTGATGCTTTTTCAGTAGACTCAGAGGCCTTTACTGTTGATGCTGTTGCCCTGAAGTCAGGCATTGATGAACCTCCTGCTGCGTCACCTGATGATATCACGGTTGATTATGGAAAAGATGGAGATATAGATTTTTCAATTGATGACATCACCCTTGATGGCGTGCCAGTAGATAAGGAAGATATAAGCATTTTATCTCACCCTGAGCAGGATGGAGGATACAAATTCGACATTGACTCTATGTCTGATATTCAACTGAGCAATGATATGCCGGAAGCGGAAACTCGGCAGGAGGCCATGCCTGAGTTTAAGTTTCAGCTTGAGGTGGATGATTTGCCCGATTCTGACTCAGGTAATTATGACCTCAAAGAAAGTGAGCACCTGCTGGACAGTGATATTCAACTTGAGAGGGAGGAATTTCCCTCAGAGTTGAGCGTTAGTTCAGACCATAGTTTAGAGTTGGAAATAGAAGACGGTGGCGCTATATCAGCCGACTTCAGCGCAATTGATGAGGCTCTGTCCGAAACAATTGAATCAACCGCTGCAGCAGAGGAGGGAGAGTTTCAACTGCCTGCTGAGTTTTCTCTTGAAATTGCAGGGGTCTCTTCGGAGCTGCCAGAAATGGTATTAGAGCTTAGTCCTGAGGATAGTGCTGAACCAGTATTAAATATACCCGCTGAGTTAGAGTTGGACCATCCTATGGAGGACGAGGCCGGGAATCTGAAAATAGACACCAGCGATTTCAAGTCACTCTCAGCACTGGTAGATATGGAAATAGCGCAGGAGACCGGCGGTACTACCGGACAGGTGTACGAGATATCATTGGAGCCGGAACCTGAGGCTGCCCCAATAGTGCAGCCTAAACCCAAAAAAGGTGCTAAATCTAAAAAGGAGGCTGTACCAGAAACGCCCGAAGCGCTAAAACAGCAGGAGCCTGACCTTGCTCCTGAAGTGCAGCCTAAATCTAAGAAAGGTGCTAAATCCAAAAAGGATGCAAGACCTGAAATCATGTTTATCCCTGAAGTGCCTGATATCCCTGAACTACCGGCAGAGCCTGAACTGGTAGTAAAACCAGCTATGCCGCCAAAACCAGTAGCACCACCAAAACCAGATAGTGAAAGAACAATAGAAGATATTTTAATAGCCGGATTGAAACTTGAACTTGATGAGACACATAACATAGACGATGGTCATAAGGAGGAAAAACCATGAAGGGAGACTTCCTGAAGGCGATGCAGTTTCGCCACGCTTGTAAGATATTTGATGCAGAGAAAAAGATACCGGATGAAGACCTCCGGTTTATTCTTGAGGCAGGGCGTCTCAGCCCGTCGTCTTTCGGCTTAGAGCACTGGAGGTTTATTGTAGTACGCACGCAGGAGTTAAAAGAAAAGCTGAAAGAGGCATGTTTTAATCAGGTACAGCTTTCGACATGCAGTGATGCGGTTGTAATAGCGGCCAAAATAGAAGAGTTACTGCCTGCCTCTGAATATGTAGAGGCGCGCTTTGCCTGCCTTGCTGGTCGCCCGGAGGTACATCAATGGGTAAGAGACTTTTACGCCAGTTACTACTCAGGCATAAACATCAGCCAATGGAGCATAACACAGTGTCACATAGCGGCGGCGAACATGATGACGGCTGCCGCTGCCATCGGTATAGATTCATGTCCGATAGGCGGATTTTCACTGTCTAAAGTAATGGAGGCGCTTGGCCTTGATGAGGTAAAGCATACTGTTGCGCTGATTGTTCCATTTGGTTACAGGGTGAACCCTCAGCCACAAAAATATAGGTTGGCCTTTGATGAGCTGGTTGAGTATAGATAGTTGACCAGCGTGAAGACTAATATGGCAAAGACCAGAGATGACAGACCTCTGTACACAATAGGGGTTGCGGCAGAGTTGGCAGGGATAACCGACCAGACGCTGAGGTTGTATGAAAAGCATGGTCTAATTAAGCCCTCACGAAAAAACAAGAACCGTTTCTACTCGGAAAACGATATTAAATGGCTCAATTGCATCAGAGACCTGATACACGATAGGAAGATAAGTATTGAGGGGCTGAAGCTCTTGCTTGACTATGCCCCGTGCTGGGAGATAACCAAGTGTCCGGAACAGGTACGCCAGCACTGTTCAGCGTTTGTCGATAAGTCGATTCCATGCTGGGAGCTTAATAAAAAGAGATGTGGTCACGACAACAGAATGATGTGTTCGGGCTGTGTTGTCTATCTTGGGAAGGTGAAATTGGATACAATATAGCGCTGACTGAATTTTTAAATCAAATACAATGATTTATACATGACACATGTTGACATATTATTGTGGTTAAATATAATCTAGGAGTGAGTACTATGGAGGTGTTGTGGCTGAGGTAAAGCCTGCAAAGCCCGTAAAAAAGGCATTTAAAGTGGGTGGGAGTGTTTCCCCGAAGGACCTTGTGGTGTTTACAAGGCAGTTCTCTACAATGATAGACGCCGGGTTACCTCTTGTCCAGGCGCTTGACATACTTTCAGTACAGACTGAAAGCCCCGCGTTTCGGGCAATTATTGCCAATATGAAAGAAGATGTCGAAAGTGGTACAACCTTCGCCGACGCGGTAAAAAAACATCCAAAGGTCTTTGACGAGCTGTATGCTAACATGGTGCAGGCTGGCGAATTAGGCGGTATACTTGATTCAGTGCTGCAGAACCTTGCCGATTATATTGAGAAGGCCCTCAGACTGAAAAAGAAGGTCAAGGGCGCTATGACCTATCCTGTGGTAATTATATCGATAGCCGTTGTCTGTATCGGCGTCATAATGGTGTTTGTTGTGCCGACATTTGCAAAGATGTTTGCCTCATTAGGCGGTACGCTGCCTGCCCCTACGAGGATAATTATTGGGATGAGTAATTTCATAGCCGGCTGGGGCGGCGTAATAATTGTGGTCGTGATAGTGGCGATGGTGTTTATATACAAACAAATACGAAGTACCGATAAGGGCAAGTATGCCACAGATCAGATATTCTTAAAGCTGCCTGTGTTTGGAGTACTTATACAGAAAGTTGCAGTGGCAAAGTTTACCAGAACGCTTGGCACACTAATCAGAAGCGGTGTGCCCATACTGGAAGCGCTTGAAAATACTGCGAAGACATCGGGTAACAAGGTAGTGGAGAGAACTATAAACATCGTCAGAAGCTCGGTAACGGAGGGTCAGACAATAGTTGAGCCATTGTCGAAGTCGAAGGTGTTTCCGCCGATGGTAACCAGTATGGTATCTATTGGTGAGTCAACGGGTGCGCTTGATTCTATGCTCTCCAAGATAGCTGATTTTTATGATGAGGAGGTTGACCAGGCCGTCTCAAACCTCACAGCCCTGATGGAACCGATGATGATAGTGTTTCTTGGCGGCACGGTTGGCTTTACAGTTGTTGCCATGTATCTGCCGATATTTAAGATGGTAACACTGATTAAGTAACCCGCACGTGGAAATTACCAAGCTCAGGTCGTTGATTCTCCTGAGGGTCTTTATAACGTATCTGCTCCTGGCCTCGTTTTTCCTTTATGACCAAAAGTTTGTAATATTTATATATCCGACGTTTCTTTCCTATCTTGCGGCCTCTATTTTTTTTCTGACCATCATATATCTTGTAATTTTTAAAGTCCTTCAGAAGTCATACGAGCAATCAGACGAAAAATCCAGCATCGCCGTTGAGAAGTCTTTTTATCACTTTACATATTTTCAAGTAATATTCGATATATTTTTAATTATCACGTTGATTTTGATAACCGGCGGGATAGACAGCTGGTTTTCTTTTCTTTTGCTTGTAAACATAATAAGCGCTGGGATTACGCTGGGAAAGCGGACGATTTTAATTGTAGCCGGTCTCAGCGGTATTTTATACGGCATCGCCCTGGAGCTGCAGTTCTACCAGATATTAAAGGTGCCATATGTGAGGAGTCTGAGTCCGAAGGATTTCTTTTATAATATATTTGCCAACATAACAGCCCTTTTCTTAATCGCCTACCTTAGCCGTAACCTGCTGATAAATCTTGAGAGGACATCAACCACTCTGATAAAAACCGAGCGGGACTTCAGCGACCTCTACGCCTTTCACCGTGAGGTTATAGAAAACATACCTAACGGCCTGCTCTACACAGACACTGATGGCAGCATTATGTTGTTCAACCGCCCGGCTGAGGAGATAACCGGTATCAACCGTGAAGCGGCAGTGGGGATGACCATCACGGAGGTATTTGATTTTGTCATACTTCCGGTAAAGAAGGGGATATATAAGGGAACAATGACGGCAACCCAAAAGATAATCGAGTTAAAACTCTCTGAACACAAGGACAACACAGGCCAAATGATGGGATTTGTTATTACCTTTGAGGACTTGACAAAGATAACAGAGCTGGAGCGGGAAATGAAGGAAAAAGAAAAACTCGCGGCCATTGGAGAACTCTCAGCAAACATTGCCCATGAGATAAGAAATCCCCTGGCTGCCCTGCGCGCCTCTATTGAGATGCTAAGAGAAGGAAAAGTCCCAGCGGACAAGACATCAAGGGTTATGGAAATAGCCCTATATGAAATGGACAGGCTTAATAAGATTATCACTGATTTCCTTGTCTATTCAAATCCACGCCCGCCAGAGTTCAAAATAATCTCTGTCACCGCAGTACTAAGAGAGACCATTGAGATGCTTCGAAACTCCCTAGTTGGACAAACAGGACAAACAGGGCAAGACACCAGCGGACTGCAGCTAATTGCCTCCGGTATAGATGACGATTTGACAATAAATGGTGACAAGGACAAACTTAAGCAGGTGTTTTGGAACTTGTGCCTGAACGCGGTACAGTCGTTCGGATGTCCAGTGGCTGAAGCCCTTGACAAGCGGATTGTGATAGATGCTAAAGCCCTGCATGGTTATGTTAGAATAACGTTTGAAGACAATGGTGGCGGCATAAACCCGGATACATTAACAAAGATATTTTATCCATTTTTTACGACGAAAAAAGGAGGTTCAGGGCTGGGCCTTGCCATAGTATACAGGATTATACAGGACCATATGGGCAGGATAACAGTGAGCAGCATCGAGGGGGAGGGTACAACCTTCACAATAATATTGCCAATGGCTCAATGATGGAGGATGTTTAAAAATGAATCAGGGCAAGATACTCGTAGTAGAAGACGAAAAAAGCATGAACGATATACTAAAACTCCTGCTTGAGGGCGAGGGATACGACGTTATAAGCGCGTATGACGGCAGAGAGGGCCTTGAAATTCTGAAAAAAGATATCTTCGATATCGTGATAACAGATATTAAAATGCCGCTTGGCAGCGGTCATGAGATATTAAAAGGCGTCAAGGAACTCTCCCCTGAGACGATGGTGTTGATGATAACTGCCTTTGGTACGACAGAGGATGCAATAGAGGCAATGAAATCCGGCGCGTATGATTATATAAACAAGCCGTTTAAGATAGACGAGATCAGGTTAATAGTCAAAAATGCCCTTGAGAGGCGTCTCTTAAGCCGGGAGGTCAAAAACCTCCGCTCACAGGTAGTGTTCACGTTTCAAAAGGTGGCAGGTAAGAGTAAGGCGATTCGTGACCTGCTCTTAAGCATTCCCAAGGTTGCAGAGAGCGCCGCCAATGTGCTGATAACAGGCGAAAGCGGCTGCGGCAAGGAGCTTATCGCACGTGCTATCCACAACCTCAGTAAGCGCGCTGCCAAGGAATTTATCCCAATAAACTGCGCCGCCCTTCCTGAAGGACTTCTTGAGAGCGAGCTTTTTGGCTATATGAGAGGTTCGTTCACAGGGGCAAATTCAAATAAAACCGGACTGTTTGAGGCGGCAGACGGCGGCATTATATTCCTCGATGAAATAGGCGATATGCCGCAAAACCTCCAGGCCAAACTTCTTCGAGTCCTTGAGGACGGCTCATTCAGGCGCATAGGCGGCACTAAAGACATAACTGTTGATGTGAGGATTATCTCTGCAACAAATAAGATTTTAAAAGACGAGGCGGCAGCAGGCAGATTCAGGGCTGACTTGTTTTACAGATTAAATGTCATCCCCATACACCTGCCCCCGCTCAGGGAAAGAAAGGAAGACATTCCCGTGTTGATTGACTACTATTTGGATAAAAACAATGCTGCACATGTGAAGTTCACGCGCGGGGCAATAGATGTGATGATGAAATACCCGTGGACTGGCAACGTCAGGGAACTTGAGAATACCCTTGACCGGCTGCTTACTTTTACTGATAAATCAGTAATTACGGAGGAAGAAATCCCCGAGGATATACGCTCTGGTCAGGCTGTGGCACAGTCGGCGTCTTGTGTTAAGTTCGTAGAGGGTGTCGAGTTCTCAGAGGGTGGTATATCTCTTGATGATATACTGATGGAGACCGAAAAAAGGTATCTGCTTATGGCGCTTGACAAGGCAGGCGGCAGTAAGACAGACGCTGCAAAACTCCTTAATATCTCGTTCAGGCAGTTCAGGCACAGGCTGAAAAAGTACGGCATAAATTGATTTACGTTGCGTAACGCGGCGCGCTGTGATACAATATATGCGATATTATTCAAAAGGGGGACGACTTGGAAATAAGGATTGTTGAAAATATATCTTTGACTGATATAAAGGCAGACGTCCTGATCTTACCGTTTACGGAAGATTATAAGGGCAGTGTGTACGCAGGGCTTGATGATGAGACAGTGGCTCTGATAAAACACGTACTTGACACAAGGGAATTCACCGGCAAGCACGCAGAACTGACCCTCCTGCATACGAAGACCGGCAGGGTTGTCCTTGTTGGATTAGGCAAGGCAGAAGAGTTAACGGCAGAGAGGCTGAGAAGGGCTGGCGGCAAGGTCTTTATCTCAAAATATCTCAAAGGGCATGAACTCACCTCAGCAGCCCTTTCAGCGGCGATATTTAAGGAGCTGAGGATATTAGACGGCGCGCAGCACAGTGCATCATTCTATTTTGTTGAAGGTGGTGTGTTAAGCAGCTACGAGTTCAGGAGGTATAAAAGACCTGAAAATGATCAGCCCCAAAGTCTGAAAACCCTTACAGTGCTTGATGTCCCTGTATCTGATGTATCTGATAATTCGGCTGATTCAATGAAATGGCTTGACACCGTTATACCTGCCGTAAGTTTTGCCCGCGATTTAGTGAACACGCCGTCCTCGGATATGACACCGACTATACTGGCAGAAACGGCAAAGTCCCTCTCCGGTAAACTCGTAAAGGTAAATATACTTGATGCCTGGGATGCAAAAAAAGAGGGCATGTGGTCATACCTGTCTGTGTCGAAGGGATCGGCAGAACCTCCGAAGTTTATAGTCATAGAGTACTATGGCGGCCCGGTAAAAATGGCCCCGGTAGCGATAATTGGCAAATCCATCACCTTTGACAGCGGTGGGCTGTCTCTGAAGCCTGCCGACGGGATGGAAAAGATGAAATACGATATGGCAGGCGGGGCTGCTGCCCTGGGGATAATAAAGGCGGTGTCAGAGCTGTCGCTTGATATAAATTTGGTAGCAGTGCTGCCAGCAACTGAGAACATGCCGGGAGGCAATGCCACACGCCCCGGCGATGTGGTTACCTCTATCACCGGCAAGACCATTGAGATACTAAATACGGACGCCGAGGGACGCCTTGTCCTTGCCGATGCAATAGGCTATGCGATAAAACACTATAAGCCAGCCGTTGTAATCGACATGGCCACACTGACCGGTGCGTGTTCAATAGCGCTTGGTAACGAGGCCATAGCTATGATGGGAAATAACGAAGCCCTCATGGACGAGCTGAAAAAGGCATCCAAAGAGACGCATGAACGCGTGTGGCAGATGCCGCTTTATGAGGAGTATAAGGACTATCTCAAGAGCGACATAGCCGATATAAAAAACATCGGGGGAAGGACAGGCGGACTTGTCACAGCCGCGTATTTTCTCAGCGAATTCGTAACAGATACCCCGTGGGTACATCTGGACATAGCCTCTACCGCGTTTGCTGACAAAGATAAACCATACATACGTAAAGGGGCAACCGGCATAGGGGTCAGGTTGATAATGAATTATCTCTTAAATAGGCATGATTAAGACAACATACAAAAAAATAAACGCATACACAACCAAAGACGGTTCAGAGATAAGGGAACTGATGCACCCCCAGGTTCACGGAAACAAAAAACAGAGCCTGGCTGAGGCAATTGTGAAACTCAACGGGCAAACCAGTCTGCACAAACACGAGCTGACAGAGGAGATATATTACTTTACAGCAGGCAGGGGGCTTATGACGCTTGGCGGGGAGGTGTTTGAGGTCTCAGCAGGCGACACCGTATGTATTGAGCCGGGCACGCCGCACAAGCTCAAAAACACGGGCACAGTTCCAATAAAAGTACTTTGCGCATGTGCGCCGCCGTACAGCCATGAAGACACTGTAATCGTAGTAGAGCCGGGCATGTCTGCCGGGCAGTAAGAGACACTGATGGGGGTATGCCAAATGGAAGGGCAAAAGGCTGTTGAGTTTACATTAGCGGGAATAGATGCAGATGGTCAGGAGAGGGATTTTCAACTGAGCGGTTTATTACAAGAGGCCAAATACCTTGTACTATATTTCTATCCAAGAGATAACACCCCGGGCTGTACACAAGAGGCATGTGACTTTAGAGACAGCTTAAATATAATACTTCCGTATGCCCGTGTGGCGGGTGTGAGTGCTGATTCACTGGAAAGCCATAAGAAGTTCAAAGAGAAATATTCGCTTAATTTTCCGCTCTTGAGTGACCCGCAGCACAAGATAATGGAACTCTACGGCGCATGGGGGCAGAAGACCTCATACGGGAAGACAACAACGGGGACAATCCGCTCAACTGTGATAATAGCCCATGATGCCACGATAATAAAACACTACAAAGCGGTCAAAGCCAAAGGCCACGCACTGAGAGTCGTAGAAGACCTGAAGAGGATTTCGCAGTGAAGCCCGGCAGCCCAAAATGCCCAAAATATTTGGGAAGCCAAATATGCCAGAATTGATAGTTCTTTCAGAGGTTAAACTTCCGGCAGCGCTTGACCACCTGCATGACTTTCTGACTGCCGCCGCCTCATGCGCCCACGCCCAGGGGTTCACAGCCGAGCGGGTAGGGGAGGTTGAGTTAGTCATAGAAGAGGTATTTGTTAATATTGCATCATATGCCTATGAGGGGCAGCCCCCTGGCACTGCCGAAATGGTTATAAAGGCGGATGAGACAGGGAATTTGCATGTTGAGTTAATAGATGATGGTGTGCCGTTTGATTCGACGGCTGTTGCCGAACCAGATTTAGAAGCCGATATAGACGAAAGAAGGATAGGCGGGCTTGGGATTTTTTTTATGAAACAGCTTATGGATGATGTTAGTTACAGCCGCGAAGACGGAAGAAATATCCTAAGATTTACCGTTGCCCGCACCGCGTGATCCATGCCGAAAGACAGACCGGAAGACATGCCTGAAGATATGAAAGACACACCCAACGGTGGTTTTAGAGAAAACTGCCCGCGCTGCGGCGTCGTTTTCGACTCCCCTGATGAGTTATTTACGCACCTGTTTACGTTTCATTCGTGTTGAGCAGATTAATAAGCGCTGCCGTGAGCAGTCATGAAAAAATAATTTGACTTTATTAAATAATACAATTATAATATGTATGGGTTGGTATAGTGATAGGGGACTATCTCAGAAAAAGCCGTCAGGCGGCGAATTTGTCATTGGAGGATGTATCCGCGACGACAATGATAAAGTTGTCATATCTGAAGGCGTTGGAAGACGAAGACTTTAAGGCATTGCCCTGTGAAGTATTCACAAAAGGTTATATCCGCGTATATTTAGAGTTCTTAAATATGGACAGTACAGAGGGCTTGAGGATTTTACAGGAGGATGGGTTTTATCCAGTTAAATCACAAGTTAAATTAAATACCTCTAAATATGCTAGCAGCGTAAAAATTGATACCGGCGGGACAGAACAGCCATCAAAGCAGCCAGCTAACTTGTCTCAAACCTACTCTGCCCTTGAGAACAGCACTCCGGATTACACGCGCCATTTGGTTTATTTGATAGTATTTTTAGTTTTCTTGGCCGTTGTCGTATATTCTTCGTCAAAACTATTCAGTGCTGCCAAAGAAGGGAGCACTGCTGTAACAAGTTCAGTTGGCAGCAGTGACAACCAGGCACTGAGAAATGGTAAGTCGTCTGACCTTCAGCCTGACAGTGCAAAAAACTCTGAAAAAACACCGGTCACAGTCGAGAAAAAGGCGGTTTCGAAATTACCGGATGCAAAGAAAACAAGCAAAAAACCATCTGACAAAATAAAAGAGTCAATGAACATATTAAATATGTCAACCGCCGAGGCAAGTACTCAGACCCAGCCGCAGGCACCAGTAATAAATAAGCCGGAACTAAAGGATGTGTCCAAGTCCGTACAAAAGATGAAGGCAATGACAGCATCGCTTAAGTCTCTAAAGACAGCCGTAGAAAAGGCTAAATCAGCTGGGCAAAAGCCACCGCTTGACGCAAGTAAATCTGAAAGCCCATCTGTAGTTCCAATGCCAGCAGAAGTTCAGCCGACAGATGTGCCTGTGCAAACACCTGTGCAAATTAATGAAAAGCCAGATACCAAACACATGACCACCACACCAACTGCACTGGCAAGCGAAAAAGAGCTGAACCGCACAGTTGCAGCCGGTGCTGAGACATTCTCCTACAGCCGTGAATCAGGTGGATCAAGTGATGGAGGCAGTGTTGGTGCCGTTGATGTCTTAAATATGCAACCACCAGAGGCAGAGAAGCCCGAATTGACCGTGACTGGCGATACTTATTAGAAAGACTGCCCCTCTAATTTGACACCCTGACCAACAGTCTCCAAAATATTGACAACACCCGTGCAATCCTGTTATAGTACCACTGTGCTGGACAGGAAGAAACTTTTTGTAGTTATTGCGGCGCTCATGACAGGTTCTGCAGCCTTGTTGGCGTTTATTGCGATTAGTCTGAGCGTTGAGAAGTTATTGCTTGTGGGGATTTTTGTCGCCCTTGGTATTATCATGTCAGTGGTAGTATATGGCGTGGTAAGCTCGATGATTACGAATTCTTCAGTGACTGAGACCCTGCCTAATGAGGCAGTGCCTGAAGTTAAGGCAGTACCTGAAATTCAGGCAGCGCCCGTCTTCGAGCCTAAATCCGCCCAAACACTTATGATTTTGCAGAAAAAGGGGCGCCTGATAGACTTCCTTCAGGAGGATGTCAGCAGATTCAGCGACGCTCAAATCGGCAACGCAGTTAGGGCGATTCACTCAGGATGCAGGGAGGCCCTTACGGAATATATAAAAATAGAACCAGTCAGGCACGAACCCGAAGGTAATGATGTAACGGTGGAGGCAGGCTTTGACCCATCAGCACTCAGACTAACGGGTAATGTTACAGGGCAGCCCCCGTTTCGTGGTGTGCTGAGGCACTGCGGCTGGCGAGTTGTTAAGACAACTTTGCCTGAGATTTCCGGTGGTCAGGACCTCAGCATTGTAGAGCCTGCCGAGGTTGAAATCCTTTAATGTGTTAATTTGATATGTGTTCAAGATAAAATTCCCGCCTTTTACAGGAGTTACCGATGAGAAATTCACCTTTTATAGTTGGAATAGATTTAGGGACGACTAACTGTGTCGTTTCGTATATAGATACACTGAAGGACGATCCTCAGTGTAATCTGTTTGAAATACCGCAGGTTACAGACATTGGAATGGTAGAAAAGCTACAGTCGTTGCCGTCGTTTTTATATATGCCGCTTGAGTCTGAAAGGCCTGAGATAAGTTATAAACTGCCATGGGACGCGCCTAAAGCTGGGGGGAATGTCACAGGCAAGTATGCCCTTACGCGCGGCGCACAGGCCCCAACCCGCGTCATTGCCTCGGCAAAGTCGTGGCTGTGTCATTCGGGGGTTGACAGGAACTCCCCTATACTGCCGTGGAACGTTACTGACGCGGCTGAGAAGCTCTCTCCAGTAGCGGTATCAGCGGCATACTTAAATCACATACGGCTGGCGTGGAACCATACTATGGCCTCCACAGACAAAGCAAATGAACTGGAGGCACAGGACATTTACCTTACTGTCCCCGCATCGTTTGACGCAGCAGCGCGCGAACTTACAGTGAAGGCCGCTGCCGCAGCAGGTCTTGCCGATGTTAATCTGATTGAGGAGCCGCTGAGTGCCTTTTACGCCTGGGTGAACGGGAATGCCGATGGCTGGAGGAAGGATGTTGCAGTTGGCGATATAGTTGTGGTGTGTGATATAGGGGGCGGAACGACAGATTTCAGCCTTATTGAGGTGTGTGAGGAAGACGGCGAGCTGGTCTTAAAGAGAATTGCTGTTGGTGACCACATACTGCTTGGCGGCGATAACATGGACCTTACGCTTGCCTATGCGGTTAAGAAGAAATTTAACGACGAAGGCGTAAACATTGATTCATATCAGATGCTGGGTCTGATTCACAGCTGCCGCGATGCAAAGGAAAAGATACTCAGCGACACTGCGTGTACCAGTGCAGATATCGTAGTGCTTGGGCGCGGGCGGTCTGTCGTTGGCGGCACTATCAAGACCGTTCTGGAAAGACAAGAGGTAGAGCAATCAATTGTAGAAGGATTCTTCCCCAAATGCACTATTAAAGACAACCCCATCGACAGACGCGCGTCGGGTTTTAAAGAACTCGGCCTTCAGTATTCGTCTGACTCGGCGGTGACGAAGTTTTTATCGAAATTCCTTAAGCAGCACCTTGGGGCTAAAGAGACTGAAAAATCATTTATTCATCCCACGAAGATATTATTTAACGGCGGCGTAACAAAGGGTATATCGCTGCGGGAGCGGGTCAGGGAAGTCCTCAGCGGGTGGTTAGAGGCAGAAGGTGCCCAGGCAGTAACAGTGCTTGCCGGAGACGACCCCGATACTGCTGTTGCCATTGGGGCTGCCTACTATGGGTTTACAAAAAGGGGAAAGGGCATCAGGGTAAGAGGCGGCGCTGGGCGGGCTTACTACATTGGGGTTGAGACATCTATGCCGGCTGTGCCGGGGATGCCTGCGCCGGTTAAGGCCGTCTGCGTTGTGCCGTTTGGGATGGAAGAGGGCACAGATACGGGTATTGCAGGGCATGTGTTTGGCCTTGTTGTCGGTGAGCAGTCGGTGTTCAGATTTTTTGGCTCAAACATCAGAAAAGAAGACACGCCCGGGCAGGTGCTTGACGAATGGGACGAGACAGAGCTGTCAGAGCTTGCCTCATTAGAGGCCACACTTGAGGCAGACACCGGTGGAAGTGAGGGTGCTGTGGTGCCAGTGAAGATTCATAGTTATCTGACAGAGATAGGGACGCTTGAACTGTGGTGTGAGGCACTTGAGGGACAGCGCAAGTGGAAGCTCGAGTTCAGTGTCCGGCAAGAGGATTAGTGTCAGGTCATTCCAGATATATCATAGGCATAGACCTCGGCACAACAAACTCCTCAGTCTCGTATGCCGATACAGAGGTCGGCGAAGAGATACACATATTTGAAATCCCACAGTTGACAGGCGAAGGACAGGTTAAGGAATGCCCCCAACTGCCGTCATTTTTATATCTGCCAACCCAATACGAACTCACTTCGTGTGTACTGCCGTGGTCAAAAGACACGTCTGGTATTGTTGGCGAGTATGCCAGGGTGAAAGGCGCTATGGCACCGTTAAATCTTGTCACATCGGCAAAATCATGGCTCTGCCACAGCCGCGTAGGGCGCAAATCTCCGATTTTACCATGGGGAAGGCAAGACTCAGCCGGTGGGAAGCTCTCACCAGTTGAGGCGTCAAGCCGCTACCTGAGACACATCAAAGAGGCGTGGGACTACTGTATTGCCCATGGAGATGTAAAGTATAAACTGGAAAATCAGACCGTTGTAATCACCATACCGGCGTCGTTTGACGAATCTGCAAGGGAGTTGACCTCAGAGGCGGCCAAAATAGCGGGCATTAGGACATTCTCAATGCTTGAAGAGCCACAGGCGGCTTTTTACTCATGGCTTTCTGTGCATGAGGACAACTGGCAGGAGTTCATTAAATTAGATAAGCTGATCCTTGTGTTTGATGTTGGCGGCGGGACGACGGACTTTAATCTTATCATGTTGAAGGAGCTTGGTGGTCTTCCGGTGTTTCAGAGAATGGCGGTTGGAGACCATCTGATGCTTGGCGGTGATAACATGGACCTTGCCCTGGCAATGGAGATGGAGGCGCGCATATTGCCAGGAGGGAAACGCACGCTTGGCATTCAGGGCTGGGTGTCGCTGTCTGAGCAGTGCAGGGCAGCAAAGGAACAGCTCCTTTGTGATATACAAGGAAGAGCTGAGACGCCAGGGGCTGTTGACGTTTCCATTCTTGGTACAGGGCGCAGCGTCATAGGTGGCGCTGTGAAAGGACAGATCACCTATGAAGACGTAAGGCGCGTAACTTTAGAAGGATTTTTCCAGCAGGTCGATAAGTCAGACGAGATTACTAAGGACAAGCGCACAGGATTTCAGGAGCTAGGTCTTCCATACGTGACTGATACGGCAGTGATGAGGCATCTTGCCTCGTTTTTGAAAAGACATGCGGTCAATCCGGCGCTTCCCGTAGTTAGTGACGGCGGAGTGGACATCGTGCACCCTGATATGGTGTTATTTAACGGCGGGGTCTTCAAGTCGCCGCTTATCAGACAGTGCGCCATCGATGGACTGAGGCATTGGTTTGGAGGTCAGCCTGATTGGACGCTTGACATACTTAAAAACGACAGGTATGACCACGCGGTATCTTTGGGTGCGGCGTACTATGGACTTGTAAAGAGGCAGGCGGCAGCAGATTCAGAAGCAAAATCCACCACAAAGAAGATAAAAATATCAGGCGGGCTTGGCAAGGCATACTACATAGCCGTGAAGACCGGCGAACTCTCTGATGACGCTCTCATTGCTGCCGCCTGCATAGTGCCGCGAGGATTTGAAGAAGGCGGAGAACTGCACATACTTGAGCCTGAGTTCCAGGTTGCCGCCAACACGCCTGTCTCTTTTTCGGTATACTGTTCTTCGTACAGGGCAGGTGACAGACCGGGGGATATTATCAGTGCTGACAGGGATTCCTTTACAGAACTCCCACAGATAAAGACTATCCTGCATTACGGGAAAAAGGCCGTTGCTGCCACAATCCCCGTATCACTTGGCATACGACTAAACGAATACGGCACGCTTGATGTGTGGTGCGAATCAAAGACAACAACCCACAAGTGGAAACTGGCATTTGACATACGCAGAGGACCAGACCTGCCAAATCAACCACCGTTGGCACGCGGGGATATGCACACGCTCAATGAATCAAACATTGACGATGCAGTCAAGCTTATAGAGGGTGCATTTACCGGACAAAATCCAGATGACCTGCCAAGGGCCTTGCCAGGTGTGCTTGGGGTTCATAACAAGGCCGACTGGCCTCTTCCAGCAATCAGAAAGATGTGGGATACACTGATTCAGCTGCGCCAGAGACGCCTGGTTACGCCGGGGCATGAGGCACGGTGGCTTAATCTTGCAGGTTTTCTGCTGAGACCCGGCTTTGGGCATCCACTGGATGACTGGAGGATAAAGGAACTGTGGAAGCAATTTTCTGAGGGGGTGAAGTACTCGCGCAACGGGCAGTGCCGCAGCGAGTGGTGGATACTGTGGAGGCGTGTTGCCGGAGGGCTCAGCACACAGCATCAGGACATTGTCTATAAGCGTATAGCGCCGTTTATTATGCAAAAGAAAAAAGGTCCGCGCCTTGAGACTTCTGAATATGTGGAACTGTGGATGCTTGCCGCGAGTCTTGAACACCTTAGTCCTCAGATAAAGACAGCTCTCGGGGACGAACTACTTGTAATAATTAAAAAGGAAAAGGGCAGGGTGCTGGGAAGCCACTTCTGGTCATTATCAAGACTAGGGGCAAGGGTGAGCTTTTACGGCCAACTGGACAAGCAGGTTACGAAAGAGACTGCACAGAGGTGGATTAGAGAATGTCTTGCCGTAAGCGATGCAAGACCGGAGGATGCGGCATATGCAATTGCCCAACTGTCCAGAAAAACCGGAGACAGGACACGGGACATAGATGATGTCCTGCGCGGGGAAATCGTAAAAAAACTCCTGACATATATACAAGGCAGTTCCCCTGCTAAATGGGCAGGACGCTTTATCAGGCAGATAGAGGAGCTGATACCGCTTGATAACACAGATGAAAACGAAATATTTGGCGAATCCCTCCCGATAGGACTTATCGTAGAACATGCACCGGATGCCGCAAAATAAATGAACACGCCGCTCTTTATTATTCTCACGGCCTACATATTAAAGGAGTGCTTTGGGTATTATCTTGAGTTCATGAACATAAGGCACATGGCAGCTAAGGGGTCAGTTGTGCCTGATGAGTTTAGGGGAAGCGTTGATGCTGCTCTGTTAAAGAAGACCTGCGATTATCAGATAGAAAATATGCGCTTTGGCGTTGCAGAGTCCATGTTTAATAACATAGTGGTAATTGTATTTATCTTCGGCGGCCTGTTAAACGCGTATAGTTCATGGGTAATGTCGTTTAAGTTGTCGTTTGTGTATTGCGGGGTAGTTTTTTTTCTATTGTTGAGCTATGGGGAGACAATACTGTCGATTCCATTTAGTCTGTGGCGCACGTTTAAGATAGAGAAAAAGTATGGCTTTAATACGACAACCGTGAAGGTATGGCTTACTGATTCTATAAAATCGCTGGGGATTTCGACAATCCTGATGGGGGTGTTGATTGCAGTTGGGTTATATGTTATACAGAGGAGTCCGGATTTCTGGTGGCTTTGGGTGTGGGTGGTGTTTTTTATATTTAGTATAGCGCTTATGTATGTGTCACCGTATATAATCGAGCCGTTATTTAACAAATTTACGCCCATATCAGAAGAATCGATGGTTGATAAGATACAGGAGATGATGGGCAGGGCAGGGATAACGGTGAAAAACGTGTTTAAGATGGATGCCTCACGCCGCTCAACGCATACAAACGCCTACTTTACGGGCATTGGCAAGGTTAAGCGCATAATATTGTATGACACGCTGATAGAAAAAGTAGATGACGAGGAGCTTCTTGCCATATTGGCGCATGAGGCTGGGCATTGGAGAAAACGTCATTTGTTAAAACTCATAGCCGCATATGAAGTTATAACACTGGCGGCCTTGTACTGCTTTCATATTGCTCTGAAGGCAGATGCGGTGCTGGATATTTTTAACATAGATGAGAATTCATTTGTTGTAAAACTCCTGCTCATAAGCTTTATAGCGAGCATAGTGGTGTTTCCATTCAAACCTTTTTCGAACGCCGTCTCAAGGAGATACGAAAGACAGGCCGACCGCTTTGCCGTCACGCTGACAGGCAGGTCTGACAAGATGATCTCAGCCCTGGTGAAGCTGGCAAAGGACAATTTATCGAATCTCCACCCACATCCCCTGTATGTGTTGTTTCACTACAGTCACCCGCCAGTTTTGGAGAGAGTTAATTACTTGGCGAATCTCAATCGAACATAATTAATAACCAATCTGTTTAAAATGACGTTATATGATAAGCATCATTTTATTTATTGATATTTTAAGTTATTATTGCCTCACAATATGTAAATAATTGGAGGATAAATGGAAAAAGTAAGTAGTCACGGAAGCATCAACGAACTCCATGAAAAAGTTAAAAAAGATGGCATGTCAAGTCTGCCTGAGCGCTTTGAGGCTCAGGAAAAAACTCGCTGTAATTACTGTAAACAGGGCTTAAGCTGTCAACTGTGCAGTCATGGACCATGCAGGATAACAAAGTATGCCGACAGAGGAGTCTGCGGCATAGACGCAAACGGCATGGTGATGAGGAATTTGGTGCATTTGCACGTTTTTGGCACTGCTGCGTACTCATATCATGCAAAAACAGCCTTTAAGACGTTAAAGGCTGTGGGCGAGGGAAAGAGTTTTTATGAGATAAAAAACGAAGAGATGTTGAACAATGTTGCCGATACGCTGGGAGTAGGCAGGCAGAACAGCGTAAAGCAAACTGCCTTAAAAGTAGCCGAATTTTTCCTGAATGAACTTCATCGCGACTCTGATGAGGAATCAAAGCTTGTTGAGATATTTGCGCCAGAGTCACGTAAGCGAATCTGGAAGGATATGGGAATTTTCCCGGGCGGTCCACTTCATGAAATTTTGGATACAGAAACCAGGTGCATGACCAATATTGACTCAGACTATGTATCTTTAGCGAAAATGGCTTTTAGGATGGCCATCTCCATGGCTTATTGCTCCCAAATTCCACTTGAGATTGTCCAGGACATCCTGTTTGGCTCCCCCACACCCCATGAGACTTTTGTAGATGTTGGCATAATAGACAAAGACTATGTAAACATTCTGCCAAACGGTCATGAGCCTTTTGTTGGGGCGGCTGTCATAAAGCTGGCACATCGTGAAGATATTCAACAGCTTGCACGTGACAAAGGCGCGAAGGGTATTAGAGTCGTTGGTTCTATTGAGACTGGGCAGGAATTGATTCAGAGATTTCCCACAGACGATGTGTTTGTAGGGCTTACCGGTAATTGGATAAACCAGGAATATGTAATGGCAACCGGAGCTGTAGACCTTTTTGCGGTTGACATGAACTGTTCTGTGCCAACTCTGGGCATTTTTGCAGATAAATATAACTCAACTGTAGCCAGCGTGTCGAAACTCGTCAGAATAGTGGGCGTAAACAATAACTTTGATTATACTCCTGAAAACGCAGAGGAGATTGCAGGGAAGCTAATAACCATAGCTATAGATAACTTTGTGAAGAGAAAGGGTAAGGATACATTAATACCTCAGAAAAAACAAAGTGCAATAGTAGGGTTTTCAACTGAGTCTGTGCTTAAAGCGCTTGGAGGAACCTTGACCCCGCTTCTCGATGCAGTAAAGCAGGGGTCTATAAAAGGCATCACTGCCCTGGTAAGCTGCTCAACCCTGACAAACGGGCCACAGGACGCCCTGACTGTAGCAGTTGCTAAGGAGCTGATAAAGAGAGATATTTTGGTACTTAGTGCTGGTTGTGGAAATGCAGCCTTACAGGTAGCTGGACTGCAAAGCCTTGATGCTATAGCGCTGGCCGGGGCAGGGCTGCAAAGCGTATGCAAGGCTCTGGGAGTTCCGCCAGCACTGAGTTTCGGCACCTGTACTGATACGGGAAGACTTGCTAATTTGGTAACAGCCGTTGCCGGGGCACTTGGTGTTGACGTGTCACAGTTGCCAGTAGCTGTAACAGCTCCTGAGTTTATGGAGCAAAAAGCTACGATTGATGCCTTGTTTGCAGTAGCCTTTGGTCTCTATACTCATGTATCTCCGGTACCTGCTGTAACAGGCGCCCCTGATGTGGTTAAACTCCTGACTCAAGATATTGAGAATCTTACAGGAGGGAAAATTGCCGTCGGCGACGACCCTGTTCAGATTGCAAACGGGATTGAAGACCACATAATGAAAAAAAGAAAAGCCTTAGGCATATAGCTCTGGGGCATTATCCCAGGGAGGGAATAAAATCCCTTCCTGGGGCTGCCACCAAAAGATGACTTAAACGAGGTGGAAAATGCTTATACTTTTAGCTCCGACCAAAGGTTTCTGGATTCCAGAGAATGAAATGGCTATTGATATTTTCAAATGTGTTTGCCCTGTTGCTCTGCGCGCTTGACAGCGTTAAACGATATGTAATACATTATGATTAGTGTTAAACGGGGAAATGTATCGGTACTGCGGGCCGTTGTTTGATGGTTTTTATGTCGCTATTGTCTCAGACGGACGCGTGGTGTGTAGCTGCCGTGACGCATGGAACGTTCTTACCTTGGGGAAGGTTCCCAATAGCAGCCTCTATGATATATGGCATGGTGAGGCAGCGAAGCACATCAGAAATATGTTTAGGGAAAACACGCCGCCAGATACATGTCTAAACTGCCCCTTCATCGTCTCGACATATGATAAAAGCAAACTCTACAACACAATTAATACCCCCTACATGGTATTTTTAGAGACAAATGCAACCTGTAATCTGAGGTGCAAACGCTGTGACCGCAAGAAGATATTAGAAGACAGAGAAACCCCGCACATGTCTCTTGAGACCTACAAAGCAGTTATTGACAACTTGAACACGCTTGAGTATTTCAAGGCGCTTATTCTTCACAATTACGGCGAGCCATTTTTACACAAAGATATTTATGACATGCTCTTATACACCAGAGCGAATGCCCCTTTTATCAACGTATATATCTCAACCAACGGAATGCTCATAGACACCAGGGAAAAGCAAAAGATAGTGACCGCCACAGTAGACCAAATAGTATTTTCTATTGACGGCAGCTCAGAGAACTCCTATATTCAGTACCGCATGGGGGGAAACTTTCAGAAGGCATTTAACAACATGGCCGCCCTTGCGGACGAAAAACGGCAGGCGTCATCGGATATTGATATTGTATGGCGCTATCTGCTTTTTAAGTGGAACGACTCGGATGAGGAAATGCAGAGAGCCATTGAGTTAAGTGAAAAAACAGGGGTCTTACTGTACTGGCACATCACAAGCAATCCCCCCGGTGCCCAGTCTGCTAAATACACAATAGATGACAAGATTAATACACCAAAGATAGAGAGCCGCCTGTGGCTTGAGCCTCCATTGGGCGTCCTAAACCTCAAAAGAAACAACTGCAACCCTGATAAATGGGAAAGAATCGCCGCACGCGGAGTTAGTGATTATTTCGCCCGCTATCAAACAAGACATCAAAACCGGCATCAAACAATTTCTCAAGGCGCAAGCTCCGAACTGAGTACTGAAAAAAACGCCCAGGCTGGAGGTTTTGCCAGAAAATATATCAATATGCTTGCCTCTTTTCTGAAGAGATAGTGCCGCGCCTGATAATGGCTCATCTGTCGTGCCACCGCTTTTTCACACCATCGTAAAATAAGTCGAGTTCCTTACGCTGGCCCTCTGTCAGTTTCTGTTTCATGTCTGATATGGCCGCCTCAATAATCTTTTCGGCCTCCGGCTGGTGCCTGTGCCTTAGTTGTTTTAAGTCTGCGTGTGCCTTCTCAACAATGGGTTCTATTGCCTCCTGCTGTGCCTTTGTAAGGTTTAGTTCACCAGATAGTTTCTTTAATATCAATCTCTTAAATGCAGGTGGCCCCTCGTGAAATATTGACTCCATCTTGTGTTTCATAATCATCCCGCCAATAACTGCACCCGCTAAAATCCCAGACAGAAATATAATCAGGCAGCCAGCGAAGACCTTCAAGTTTTTCATCTCTATACCTCCATAAACTTTCCATTTATAAAAACAACTGCAGCGCGCTGATACCGGAGGGGTCATCAATAAATACCCCAAAGACAGAGTACCCGCTGCCGCTGCCAGAGAATACCGCGTACAGGGCTGCCGTCAGGGCACATGCTGCTGAGGCGGCTGCAAAAGGCCAGATAAATCTTTGGAGTGCGTCTGCCTTTGCATCATGTACCGCTCTGACCCTGGTCATTACAGTGTTGTACCACTTGTCTTCTGGCATGGGGGCTGTGTACTGGCTTGCCAGGCGATGAGCTTCTCTGAGGGCTTCTTCTATTTTTTCTAAAGCATTTTTTTTCATAGCACACCCTCCTTTAAATTATTTAGAATTTTTTTCCTAAGTTTTGCCTTTGCCCTGAGCGCTTTGACCTTTACGTTAATTGTGCTGAGATTGAGCATCTGTGCTGCCTCCTTAACGCTGTAACCCTCAAGATATACCAGAGTTATCAGCATTCTCTCGATGGGGGCAAGCCCAGCCATCGCCCAGTTGAGGATTTCGACTGTGTCCCGCTGCATCTCAGAATCCCTGAACAGCCCCACGGAGTCTTCATTGATAACCCTTTGGAACCATCCCTGTTGGACTTCTCCCAATGAACTCACCGGTAGTTCCCGGCTCTTGTAGTGTGTTCTCCAGAAGTCATAGCACGTTCGCACTGTAATGCTTCTGAGCCAGTACTTGAAGTGGCTCTTGCCGTTAAACGACGCAAGCCCCTCAAAGGCACTGACAAACACCTCCTGAGCTGCCTCGGAAACTGCCTCCTGTGGTATGTATGAAGCGGCGATTTTGAATACATACGCGCTGTATCTCCTGACGATGACCTCAAACTCATCGGTATCTCCGGCTATGATGCGTCCAATCAGCTCTTGAAGGGCTGAATCTTCGCTGTGTGTATCGGGCATTGTCTGTCCTCTTGTCCCAATCCTATTATACTTGAAGTTAAGGTAAAAGGGGCAAGGGTTTTACGCCATGCCCCCTCACTTAAGTTTAACTATCTGCCGTTATTAGCCGCCATTGCTGCTTATCCAGAGGTCAACTATGGAGTGAATTCCCTCCATTTTGTTCTTAATGTGCGTGTACATATCTGTTCTGAACTGATTTGCTGCGGCAAGCTGTTCAGTACTCAGGACACCCTGAAGTTGTGTCACCACTTGTGCCCTGAGTACGGCGAGTTCCTCCTCGGCTGTGGCTGCACTTTTTGCCGCTTGGCGCACCTTGCTCTCATCATACGCCGTGCTGTGGATGGCATCACTCAGATTTTTCTTTGCCTCAGCAACGCTTAAAGCGCTGCTTCCAATTGTCTGACGATAGGACTTCAGTATGGAGGCTATCTGTTGTTTTTGTGAAGGGCTGAGTTTCAGGCCAAGCATGAATTTCAGAAACCGTGGTTCAATCGCATGCACAGCGCCCTCATGTCCTGATGCCGTAAAGCCATACGCCTTGTGAACGCTCAACCCTCCGGCAAACACCACCGCACACAGGGCTGTAAATAGAGCTGCCGCCAAAAACCTTTTCCCGTACATCATAGTTACTTCCTCCTTTTAATATCATCTTGGGAATTATCCAGACAAGCTGGCTTTTCTGCTCCCTTAATCACTAAGTCGCTATTGAATCGAAAAAGGTTACACAGTACTGGATATTGTTAAACGCATTAAGTTAAAATTGGGTAAGCCATGTAGTTACTCAATAGTAGGGCTGATTTGGGGGGAATGAACTATGAAAAGGGCAATATTGCTGGCGTTTTTTCTGCTATTGGCGTCAACTGCGTCTGCCGAACTGTTTTTAAACGGCTATGAGGCGGTGTTTGAAGCGGCTCAAAATAGAGTAGGGGAATTCGTCAATGTGCAGGCCAAACTAAGGATAACCTATAAGACTGACCAGCCGCTTAGCAGCGGCTTTAAGTTTGTCGGCTCAGAAAAGATTTCAAATGTCATGGTGACAGACGACACTGGAAGACCTGTAAGATATACAGTGGAGAAGTTAAAAGAAAACAAGATAAGCTTTAGTTTTCCGGCGATTACATCGGGAACAAAGACAATTATAATTGTCTTTGTCATGGAAGATGCTATAAAGAATGGGCTGCTTTATGACTCGTTTGATGCCAATTGGGTTGGCAAGTGGCAAATCCCTGTGAACAACGCTGTGTACACATTCATATTTCCTCGTGGGTTTAATGCCAACTGGGTTGACACAAATTTCGCGTCGTTTAATAAGGTCTTTGTAAACGGCAGTCAGGCAATTCAAATCAATCAGCCGCTGCTTGCTGAGTCTGTATTCAGCATGAAGGTGAAACCTTCGTTAGGCGTACCTTCATTTGGTGGATATTCATCTGTTTTTTTTCTTCTTGCGTTGACAGCGGCGGTGTTATTAATCCTGCGTATAATTATCAATATAAAAAATCTGCCAGACTCCGCAAGGCTTGACTCAAGGGAGTTGACACCTGCCGAGGTAGCGTATTTAAAAAAGGGGCTGAAACACGCCATATGCGTGGGTGTATTTGACCTCTTGCAGTTGGGGCGGCTGATAAAGACCCCGCCTAACTCACTACAATCCCTAAAACCTGACAACACGCTCTACGCGCATGAAATGCTGCTCATGGACTTTTTTAAGACTTCAGCCACATTGACGGATTTATTCAGGGACAAGGAGCTAAGAAAGGGGTATGAGGAGGAGATAATTAATTCCCTGTCAAGAAAGGGATGCCTGAAGGAGGCCAAAGCAGACATGGCGGCAGCCCGAACGATTATTTGGACATCAGCGCTTGCCCTGATAATCTTGGCTGCCGCAGGGAAATTCTCAGGTGTTAGCGCTTTCTACCTGATATTGTCTTTGATTGTTCCGGTTATTGGTATAATAACAGGGTTGATATTGTATAAACGCCGTCCTAAGTCTGGCAGGGCAAGGTATATGTTAGAAAAATGGGAAGCGACAGTGGAAAACCAGTCCTTTGTAGTACGGGAAGGCAATCCGCTTGTTAGTTATGGAGTTGCGATTTTAGGGCTTAGTATTATAGCGGGGACTGTTTTTGATGACTACTTGGGGTATGTTTCATATGCAAGGGCACAGCGTGGGGAGTCATCGTCGGGGTGTTCAGGGTGCAGCTCGGGTGTTTCATCCGGTGACAGCGGTGGAAGTGACGGCGGAAGCGGTGGCTGTGGAGGCTGCGGTGGAGGCGGCGGTGATTAGACCACTGCTATTCAGGGGGGATTCAGGGGGGAGCAGGGCATACTGAGAATCTCGGGATTTGACGATTATTTTTACCTTCAATGGCACATCACAAACAGTTGTAACCTGCGCTGCAACCACTGTTATATTGAGGAAGATAAGTCTCCGTTAGGCCGTGAGGCATTGATTAGCATTATTGAAAAGTATGACGAGTTCCTTAAACGAATGGGCTTAAGGGGAAGGATACACTTTACGGGCGGCGAGCCGCTCATCTGCGGGGACTTGTTTATACTTCTTGATGAGGCCAGGAAAAAGAACATGCCCACAAGGATGCTCTCTAACGGCACGCTGCTTACAAGGGATACTGCCAGAGCGCTGAAAGACTCTGGCTGCAAGATAGTGCAAATATCATTGGACGGTGACAGGCAGACGCATAATGCCATAAGAGGGGAATTTGCCTATGAAAAGGCAATGGAAGGAGCGAGGATACTAAAGAAAGAGGGTATCTCAGTAACCATAATGATGACCCTGTCTGTGGTCAACCACAACATGTTGAAACCGGTTTATGATGAGGCCCTAGCGGGCGCGGCGGTGGACAGGTTTTCCTTTTCAAGGCTTGTCCCAATAGGGCGTGGTGCGTCTTACCGCGGGGATACACTGTCAAAAACCCAGTTGAAGGGGCTGTTTAAGGTTGGCCGTCAACTGAAGTCAGACCATCGCATGGAAATGCCGATGAGAGACCCCCTGTGGGGCCCATATTTAAACAGCCGTAGCCTGTCAAAGTGCAATCCCAGACTTCTAAGCGGGTGTTCGATAGGATATAACGGCATATGTGTAGACACTGACGGCTCTGTGTATCCCTGCCGCAGGCTGCCGCTGCTACTAGGCAATATAATGACAGATGATTTCTGGAAACTCTGGAATGACGAGATATTAAATCTCCTGAGAAACAGGGATGCCCTCAAGGGCAAGTGCAGAAAATGCCACTACAGATGGCAGTGCGGCGGCTGCAGGGCAGTTGCCTATGCAATACACGGGGATTACATGGAGGAAGACCCGCAGTGTTTCATCTGAGTGGCTCAACCCAAAGGCAGCTTGTTTTTATTATCACTGTGATATTGTGGCTATTGTCAGTTTCTGTTGTATTACATAATCAGGAGATTATCACTACCGCATGGCAGCGTAAACCGGTTACAAACTTCAGACATGTGTCAAACTATATGTATGAGGTAATTTTGGGTACTAATGCTCTCTCACCGCCTTCGGCCTCAGTAGTATATGAAGATGGTATTGCCCTTGGGCCTGGCAACTCAAATGCCCCGTCCATTTCATGTTTTGGCAGGGGTAGGTATCAGTTTCGCTACGACCGTCTGCATTTCTCAGCGTCTGACAACTCCGACCCGCGCACTAATGGCCGATATTATGAGATAGAGTGGCCGTTTCCAATCCCTCCGCTGCTGCGCTGGCTCGTCTTTGGGCTGACGGCTGCGGCAACTGTCATAAGTTATTATTACCTGAGAAGCCATGAGACATGGGTTTCTTTAGGAGAGGTTTTGAAGCAGCATGACAGGGTGCTGCCTGCCGCAGCTGTCCTTGTACCGTTTCTGATAACAAGGCTGCCCTATTTTCTATATTATCCTGTGATTTCACTGTACCCTGACAGCGTCGGCTATCTCACTATTGTGGACAGTATTGACAAGGGGATGCTGCCGTCATTGTACCTGAGACCGCCTGGTTATTCGCTTTTTATGAAATTGGTTTTTATGATTTCAAATAAATTATTCTCAGTGATAATCGCACAAAGCGCGCTGACGCTTATATCGTCATTAGTTTTTGTGTACGCGGTGTTTAAGACATACAGAAGTTTGACGGTCTTGTCAGCAATAGCAATGACCGCATTTATATCAAGCCATGTCCATATGGAGGCTGAGATTTCTGTATTGTCTGAGAGTGTTTATGTAAGCGTTTTAGTGCTGGCATTTGGATTTTTAATACTTGCGTTGAGACTGAGAAAACCTGGATTTTTTGTTTTATTTTCCACTGCAGCAGCCTATGCAATTTATATTCGTCCGGCAGGGATATTTTTCATAGTGATAGTGTTATTAACTCTTGTATATTTAATCACCAATCGATATAAGATAAGCAACTCTATAGCCCTTACCGTCCCTTTTGCATCACTCCTGTTGATGCTGGCTGTCTATAACTTGTTTACGTTTAATAGGTTTTCTTTGAGCAACTATGGTGAGTTTACTGTCATGGCAGGACTTTCTATTTTTATGGAACAGGACGACCGTTACAGCAAGGAATTAAACGCAGCAATAAAAAAGATTCGTGACAGGTCAACACCGCGTGACAGGGTTATTTTAGAAACTTCATGGGACATTGATAAATTTGACAGGGCTATGTTTAATGCGTATAATGTTGGCGGTGACGGCGGCGTAATCGGCCCGGTAAGCGAGGCAGTGGGAAATCCCCCGCAGCAGATATTACTTGGGATATTCAGGGGGTTATATCTTGATGTAATCAAAAAGAATCCCTATCAGTTTTTTCGGAAGACATTTATAACATTTTTAGCATATCACAAAAATACATCAAAAGAGCACGAAATCTACAGCATAATAAATATGTTATATGACGATATGTATGTGCAGAGAAATACGCTGTGTAACTCTCCAGATGCCGCTGATAAAGAGCTTTGCAAGGAATATATAACCCAGCTATCCCTGCCATATTTCAGTGTGCAACAGAGCGAATGCGGCAGTATTGTTAATTATAAACAGACATTTATTCAGAGAATACACTATAAAATATTTTCTAAACTTCATAAGGCATTATTTAGAAATCTTTTGTGGCCTGTATTAAACATCGTTATTTTCGTAATGAGCGCAATTTATTTAGTCCGCAGCCGCTTGGTCCACATCGGTGCATTTATTCTGTTTGCAATGTCGTTCTCAGCAATAGCGTCGGCACTGATAGTGGGGGTGTCAACCTTTCCAAATATCAGATACAGCTATACAACAGAGTTTATATATTACGCAGGCGCGGCCTTGCTGCCTGTACTATGGCACAGCAACAGCAAGATTGCGATTAGTCCCAGCCCCAGCGAATATCACGCATAATGTCTTTGAACTCGTACAAGCGTATCCTGTTTTGAGCCGGGGCAAGTGCAGCGCTTACAAGCCTGTCGGCGTCGCTGAACTTTGTGAGTACTGCTGGTGTGCCAGAGCCCGGGGGGGTGTTCAATGGAAATCTGCCCTCAAGCATCCAATACGTCAGAAGACCTAAGCAGTAGACTATGGTCTTTTCTTTTAGCTCCTCGCTGGCTAATACCTTTTCCGGCAACGGCTCTGCAAGGAACTCAGGGGTGACAAACCAGTCTTTCCTGGATGCCGCCTTGTACCTCCGGCTGTGAAGGATAATCTGCCTGTCAATAGAGAGTTTCGATAAACCGTTGCCAGCGAGCAGGACTTTCCCATCGTCCCAAAATACGTGAGATGGGTGTAGATTTGGGATGAAGCGCAGCGGCTGTGCAGCGCTGAGGAGTTCGACAACGGCTGAGAGGATAACTTTTACCTTGTTCGGTGTTATGCCGGTCACACCAAGTGTCTTTAACGAAGATGCCCTTATGAGAGGTTCCACTTGTACTAACCATTTATGACTCCTGTGGACATTATATATCCTTGTAAAACCATCTGGCAGGTTGTTAAGGGCTTGGTCGTCGGCAATGTTAATATGTTTGTGCCTTTTGGGGATACACCTCAGGAGTACGTCCATTTTCCTTTCCTGGTTGTATGCGCTTAGTGTGACAAACATGCCGTGGTCTCTGTATAATCCCATTGGCACGTAATCGCCAACCACTACCATTGGGAATCCCCTTGCTGCCATACAGCCCTTGAGCCGCTTGTTAATCAACTGGTCAACACCGGATTGAAGCTGCTTTCGTCTGTACGCGGTTAATATAACGATTTGGTCTTTTAGTGTTGGCACTATGCTTAGAAAATGTTTGTTGAAATTCAAAAAATAGCTTTCTATTTTATGTTCAGGCAGTCTGTCCAAAAAGTCCATCTCTTCTGTGGAGCCGCCTTCAGGGCGGGTCTCATAGTTCGTTAAAATAAACTTATGTAAATAGTTAAAGGCCGGTTTAAACTCGTCTATATTGAGAAAAGCCCTTGCAAGCTCAATTTTCAGTGAGCAAAGCGCTTGGTCGTTTGTTTTAATGTCATAGTTGTCCCTTTGCAGTACATGTTTAATTTGGAAAATAAGCCATTCTATCAGACCAGCACTGGCAAGCCTCATGTAAAACAACCGTTTATAGAGACTGAGGATATATCTGTAGAATCTCCGCTTTTCTGAATTGCTCAGTTTAACGCCGTTTATTACGTTATTTTCGTACAGGCGCAGTATCCCAAGCCATTCCACCGTCGTATCCCGTTTAATCAGCTTTGCAAGCAGGACTTTGAGGCTGAAATCCCATGCCTGTGTAGGGGGTTTTGACAGAAGGCCTGCATCGTTCAGATATGCAGTAACCTCACCGGCAGCAGGGTGGGCGGCGATTACTTTTTTCCACTTACTGTTTTCTCTCCACCAGAAAAACACCATGTAGAATAGTTTTATAAACAGCGGGTAGTTAAACACGACCAATATCAGGACAGTTAAAATGAAAATACCCGTAGCCAGAGGGATGAAGGCCTGTATCACGGAGCGTACTATCTGAACCTTTTTGTAAAAGTCCGCCACCCCCGGCTCCTCCAAAAACTCAGGGTCTTGTTTTAGTACATGCTCTAATTTTTTCTCTACATCTCTGTACAGTATAAATTGGAGCAGCGTCGGATAATCATATTTTGATACCATCTCCATTATGTCATTTTTAACCACTGTGAAGCTGGACAAGAGTGCCGCCTCCTGTTTGATGTTCTGCTTAAATTGCTTAATTGCCTGCCGGAAATATTGATCGCCGGGGTAAAGTTCTCCGGCAATGGACATGAGGACAAATGTCCTTTCGTCATTGTGCGACAAAAGGGAGTTTTTTAGCTCTGTAAGCAGTGAGTCCATCTCCGGCGGAGGAATGATTCCCTGATTGAAGTAATCCGGCACGTTTGGACTACGCAGGGGCAGCTTGATTGCCGGGGCAGGTGCAAAGTATATCTGTTTTTCATCAGTTATGCCGGTCAGTGCGAATTGCCCATCGGCGGTTGGGAATAAAAATAGCTTGTCTAGCTGTGGTATGGGGGTGTTGAATTCGGCAAGCGCATTTGTTTTGCCGTCTTCAACCCCATAAAGCGTATTATTGTCCTGGGATAAAATCATGGGGACATATGTGACATTGTCTGATTTTCTGAGATAAAACGGTACGTTGTCGTAGGATTTAATCCCGTCTGCCACAGGGAATTTAGTAAAGTCAACGGTGCTGATTTTCCAAATCGAGTTGGTCTCTATGATGTTAAGATATAAAAAACAATCTGAGCCGACAGCACAAAAGGCCGACAATTGGTTCAAAAAGCTGTATTGAAGACCCTTGTAGATAATATCGGGCTTTATTGTCAGCGTCTTGTCTGCATGTACGGTAAGCGTATAGAAATCAACGGTCTTGTTGTGCGATGGGCAGATAAGCTGCCACGTGACGGAGTCTTTTGATTGAGTGCCCTTTATCAGCGTCGGGGCAACGCGTAGTTCATTTACGATGGGAAGGGTTAGCTGATTGAATACAAAATCGTTTGACTCTGAGAGAAACACCTGTAGGTAGTACTTGTCTTTATAGGTAAAGGGGATGATGAAGTCGTTTATACCGTCGTCATTTAAATCTCCGACAACGGGAGATGAAAATGTTGTACCGTTTATATCAAACTGATAGACATCTAATGGCGCTTTTTGGGTTAATCCCTCGCCGTCGATTAGAAAAATGCCCCTGGCTGCGATAAGTACATCGACATTGCCGTCGTTGTCAAAATCTGCGATAGCTGGTCTGGATGTAATGCTGCCTGGGATGTTCACATCTGTCCGCTTTATAAATGTACGGCCATCTATGACTGCAAAAACACTTTTATCTGCCGGTTTGTCATAGTCTGCCAGCTTTGCGAAGGCCAGAATGTCAGTGGCGCCTGATTTCTTAAGGTCAAGAAGTATGGGGTCTGCCTTAATGGAATCGCCGATTTTGATTGCATGGGGTTTTTTGCCGTTTGAGTTAATGGTAACTATGTAGCCATTTTTAGTGCCGAAGATTATTTTGTTTTTACCGTCACCGTTGATGTCGCCAAAAACAAGGGAGGTGGATATCTCACCATATGTTTCAACCCACTGTTTGTCGTTATTGGGCGGGAAGAACCACGGGCCGCCGGCATAGGCCAGAGTTGGCAGCAGCAAGACCAGCAGCACAAGTTGTCTGACAGTGAAGTGTGTCCGCATACATTGATTATATAAATATTTGGCAGGTTAATGTCAAAAAAATCGTTGAGGCTGTCATGACATGGACAGACACCGGTATCATCTGGCAAATGCTGCGTGGTGCAGCGCAGTTACAGGAATCCGCGGCGCCACGCTTCATACAACTTGTTATGCAACACATCATCAATTCCGGCAGTTCCGGGTTACAGCGTAAAGTTATACGTTTGAGGCGTCTTCAGTGTAGCCGCGGTAGTAACCCTCGACCTTTGCGATGTAGTTTTTCGTCTGCTGTGGCATCATGTGCGGTTTTCTGTCAAGATTTCCCATGCCCCAGTTGTATGCGGCCAGCGCCTGATGGACGTTGCCATCGTATTTATCAAGTAGTTGACGCAGGTAGCGGCTGCCGCCATCGATGTTTTGTTTTGGGTCATAGGAATTGGCTACGCCAAGCCCTCTGGCAGTTGCAGGCATTAACTGCATCAGCCCCCTTGCGCCTGACCTTGAGCGCGCCTTCGCATTCCCGCCACTTTCAGCTACTATTACTGCCTTTATCAACGCCGGGTCTAATCCATAATTGGATGCCGATTCGTTAATATAGGTTTCGTACTTATCAAGATTTACGTCAGTTAAGGTGTCGGCTGATTGTCCCGGCTTGTAAGCGAAGTTGGCTTGATTGAAGAGTCGTCCCTTTTGTGGCTTGTATGACGCTATTGCGTTGGAATCCCACCTGTCATATGTCCCGTGGAGCCTACCCTCTGCTGCCATCTGGCGCAATGAACTGTTTCTGTCAGTATTTACAGTGGCAATATCTGTATTGAACTCAGATGATGGAAATATATTCCCGGATTCAGGAAATAAATTCGTATCGTCTATCCTGTCCACTGATAAAAACGTATCCATAGCAGCGTCATTTGATACATAACCCGATACTTTACCTGATGATGTTGAAAACGATGTTGAGGGTCTTTTCCTGTCTCCTGCTACGGCACTCTGCAGGGCGGCCTTAAAATCGCTGCTCATTGCAGTCTTGGTGCCCTGCGAGGCTGACCGGTTTCCCCCAGTTGCCTGAAGCTCTCTGAATAACTCTTTGTCTATCTTTCCTAACATGCTAAACATACTGCAAATAGTGTGCCAGTAGTTTCCAGTGGCTTCCAGTAGCTTAAAGAAGCTTAAAGAAGCGTTGTTTAGTCAGGAACGAACAGTAAAAACAGGCATAAGTATCAGGCCTTCCGCCCTTTGTCTCTGGCCGATTCCATTATGCCTATGGCCTCTCTGAACAGGCCACTTATCTTTTTCGTCTCCTCAGATATCTTGTTTAACAGCTCTGGAAGCCCGTCTACAGCCAATTCAGCAGATTGCTGCGCCCACTTAACATATGTGGCAGCGTGTTCGTCGTTGTGTTCTAACCAGTGTTGAAGCATTGTCTTGATCCTGTTATAGTCGTCCATGGTCTCCCTTTACATTCATTATTATCTGTGTTTTGATTATGCGGGAATTCTGACACACCCGTCAATATTTAAATCTCAGGCTTTCATCCAAATTTTTATTAAAGTACGGGTCGATATAATTCTCTATGTCCCAACGCTCCCTGAACAAGTCAACCTCGGCCTCGAAAAGACCGGCACAGCGGCTTGTATCCTCGTATGGTTTTCCCACGCTTACCGATTCGTGGTGGTAGAGTTTTGCGTATGGCGTATAGATGACCTTGTAACCCAACTTTCTCACGCGCAGGCACAGGTCTATGTCATTGAAGGCTATCCTGAATTTGATGTCAAAGCCCTTGATCTCATCAAACAGCGCCTTTGGCATCAGCAGGCACGCCCCGGTTACTGCCGTTACATTTCTCACCACGTCCTTGGCATGGAGAAATGGGAAGCCCATCGGTTTTCTGTCCGGGTACAGTCTTCCCACGTGTGAGGCTGCGCGCTTGAGGCCCACTACCACGCCCATGTGCTGGATGCTGTTGTCCGGGTAGAGCAGTTTTGCGCCCACAGCGCCCACCTCCGGCAGCAGCCCGTATTCCATCATTGCTGAAAGCCACTCAGGTTCTATCACCTCGGTGTCGTTATTTAAAAACAGCAGGTACTGTCCTTGTGCCCTCGCGGCTGCCCAGTTATTAGCCTCTGCATAGTTAAACTCAGGGTTTGGATAATCTATAATCCTTATTGAGCTGTGCTGTTTGATTTCATCGTAAAATTCATGTGTCTCAGGCTCGGCGCTGCCCGTGTCCAGCAGTATTATCTCTACGTTGGGATAATCTGTTTTCCTGATGAGTGACCTCACGCATTTCTCCAGATACTCCACCTTGTCCTTTGTCGGTATGATAATTGACACCAGAGGTGTTTCCCTCAACCGCCTCTTAATCCTGTATAGGCCGGTATTGTGTTCGTTTATCACCTCGCCTTCGATGGAGTTCCTTTGCATGTAGTCTTTGAGTGCCTTCATAGCGCTGTCAAAGGCATAGGTCTTGTGCTGTGCGCTCTCTGAGGCCGAGCCGTATATCTTTCTCCAGTGGTAGAGTGCCTTTGGGAGGTGGGCTACGCGCTCAGGGGTTGTCTGCTCAATAAACCTCAGCACCATGTCATAGTCCTGAGACCCTTCGTAGCCCTTTCTGAAACCATTTATTTTTTCTATGACAGTCCTTCTGTAAACTCCAAAATGGCATGTGTACATCATCGTGCAAAAAAGCTCCGGTGACCAGTCAGGCTTAAAAAACGGGTCACACAGTGTGCCGTCTTCCTCTATCTTGTCCTCATCGCTGTATATGAAATCCAGCTCAGGGTTCATATTGAGGAGTTTGACTGTTTCGTAGATGGCGTCCTTTGTCAGCTCGTCATCGTTATCAAGCAGGGCTATAAACTCCCCTTCTGCCAGTTTTAACGCCTGGTTTGTTGCCCCTGATATGTGTAGGTTTACTGTGCCAAATGCGATTTTTATACGCTCGTCTGCGGTCTTCCATTTATGAAGACATGCAACTGTATCAGCACGCGTGGAGGCGTCATCATATATGCACAGCTCCCAGTTGTCGTAGTATTGGTCAAGTACCGATTGAATGCACTTGTCCAGCCAGCGTGGGTGTACGTTATATACCGGCGTTACTATAGATATCTTCGGTCTGTACAGGAATTCCTCTATCGTGTCTTTTATCTTACTCAGAGGTGGATGCTTTATTTTTTCCAGATATTTCTCATACGAATCAGCAATATAGTACTGTGTAGACCATTCCCTGACAAGTCCGGTCTCAGAAATTATCTTAAGTGTAATCAAGTGGTCGCCAGCGTTAAAACTATGCTCATACGCATTATAAAGGACAAAGGCAGAGTGTGAGCTGTTTTTGTAACAAGGGAGCAGCTTTCCAATCTCCTGTGTGCTGATTCCATGAAATGCCTTGTCTATATATTCGCCATCGGCATAAACCTCCACAGTGCTTACACCGTCGGGGCTGGCTGTCCATCCCTCGACTTCTATAACGTCAGGGGTCACCATCAGCTTGTCGCAGCTTAGAATGATTCTCGGTACTTCAGAGCGGGTTTCTTTGTATGGCCTGTTGATAAAATTGTATTCGTACATCGCCTTTGACAGGCCGGTAACAGACAGCGCAGCTACTTTGATTGTGTGGTACCCCGGCTCAATCGCCTCATCCAGTTTCTTATATAAACAAAAGCCGCAACTGGCCCCGTTTTTAAAGAGTGTGTGCAGGGGGAATGTCTCTTTCATATCCCCTCGCTCATATCCATAATAGGCCGTGTCAACAAACCTGTTATCAATGTAAACTTCCACTTTATCTATGCCATCGGGCGACAGCGCCCAACCGCTTACCTCAATAAAATCAAGCGACATTATCGCCTTGTCCAACTGAACAAGTACCTCAGGGGCGTTTGACATCAGATAATCTGCATATGCCTCAACATCATTATATTCAAAATCCCACGACATTGCCTGTCCATCTTCGGCGGTTGCCTTCAGTGTGAGTACGTGTCTGCCTGTTGATAACGGTGTCTTTAGGATTTTGTCAAAACCTAAGAGCAGGTTTTTCTTGTTCTTATAACAAGGATAGAGCTGTGCTATGTCAGACCTTGTATTAACGCCTTCGGCATAACCTGTAAACGCACCGTCTATGAATATCTCAGTTGTGGCAAGTCCGGCAGGAGTAACAATCCACGCCAATAACAGGATTCGTTCACAGGTCAGGAGGCAGGTCTCAAAGCCTGCTATAAACATCGGGTTTTGTGACGTGTATGATTTGTAACTTTCAACTGTCTCACACACTATATCAAGGGTGGCCTCCTGGCCGTTGTTGCTTCTTGCCTTGAGTGTAAGGGTATGCTGCCCCTCAGACAGTGGGTTTTCAAGTGTCTTAAACAGGCAAAACCCGGCATTTATACTGCCTTTGTAACATGGGTATCTTTCTACTAAGGTATTAGTCGGCACGCTGCAAACTGCGTTATCTATAAATACGCCGTCAACGAATACGGCAATTTCCTTAATCCCATCGGGCGACACCGCCCAGCCGACTACCTCTATAACGTCAAACGTCAGCAGCTCTATATCACAGTTAATAAATATATTCGGGTTGTCATCTGTAAGGGCATTGTATGGCAGGGCAATCTCAACTTGCTCTGACCACTGTTTGATATGTCCGCCTTCAGTTGTTGCCCTGACGGTAAGCGTATGCACTCCGGGGTGAAGCGGTGCGTTAAATTGCTTATAGAAACAAAACCCGGCGTCCTTGCTGTCTTTGTAACAGGGATAACTCAGTGCTACATCCGCTCTGTTAAGTCCATAGGGGGCATTTCCAGTGAACTCTTCATCTATATATACTTCAATTTTAGTAATCTTCACAGATGATACCACAAAACCATTAATCTCAATGGCATCTGTGCCAAAATGGATTTCATCGCATACAATATCAACAATGGGTGTGATTTCATTTGCGGCGTCAACGGTTAAGCTATGGCTGTCTGTGATGCCATTTTTAGTGGTCGTCTTTAGTGTAATCGTATGCGGGCCTTCGGGCGTTTCGAGTTCGGTGTATAAACAAAAACCTGAGTTTAGAGAATCTTTATAACAAGGATACATCGAATCAGCATCAGGGCGGTGGATACCGGTTGAGGCGCTGTGTACGAATATATCGTCAATATACACATCCACTCGGTCAATAGGGTATGGAGAAACCGCAAAACCTGTCATATCTATGGATTTCAGGCCTAACAATACCCTGTCATAGTGGACAATCACGGTTGGATTCTCTTGTGAAAATGCCTCGAATGTACAGGTTATATCAAGTTGAAACTGTCTTATTTCAACATGACCGCAATTTGAGGTTATTTTTACCTCAAGTCTGTGAAGACCCTCAGTTAATGGCGGGTCAAGTGTCTTAAAAAGACAAAATCCGGCGTTTAAGGAGCCGATTATTTCGGGAAAGGCCGCCTGTATATCTGTTCTGACGCTGCCATAGATGGCTGGCCCTGTGTGTATATCGTCGATTGAAACTTCTACAGATTTTATCCCGTTGAGTGAAACTGCCCAACCCATAATGTCTAATGCATCGACGGTCAAAACGGCCCTGTCGCAGTTGGCCGAAATCGGCGGCGGAGGGGGAGGCGGCTCATGCTTCGTTACTCTTTTAGATTTTGTTGTGTCTGCTATCAAATTAAATATTTTTTGTTTTAAATTCATCTGTTTATAAACCGCAATATCAATTTTTTAATCCATACAGCCATATTATAAAGATAAAACGACCTGTGAGCCAGATACGAAGCCGCAATCTGTGAAAAGGCCGGATAGTGCTGCATATAACAGTATTTCCTCAGAAACAATAACTTATGCAACAGGGCTATTAACAAGACCTGCCAGATGCCGCATCTTTTAAGATCAAGGTTGTCTGTAAAGTAGAAGTTATCCTTCATAGCCCCCTTATTATATCATAATATCTCAAGAGCAGGTTAATGCCAGGTATCCCCATGGACTTCACTGTGCCGTATCTCCAGTTGGACTTTTTCACCGCTGCCTTAAATCTGGCCGGATTGAATATAATAGCTGGGTTATCGACCCTGTCACTGCTGAAATCGGTAACGCTTTTAGAGCCAAAGTCCTCTGCGTGTTTTATCTTAAAGAGACAGTTCATCTCCTCTTTTGTGGGAAAGGCTATACATCTTTCTGCTGTGGTCATTATAAATGGTTTAATGTCATCAAAGGTGCAGCCGGTGAGCAATATAGACCTGAGAAATTCCCTTGAGAAATCAATGGCGCCGTCTTTCATTGCCTGTATCATGTCGTTATTGAGCAGCTCTACTGCCCTGTCGTGTTCTTTTTCGTCCTTAAAGACTGGTTCTGCCATATCTGTTTGAGGATTTATTTTATATCCTACTGTGGTTGGCTGAAGCGATCTGGCGCCCTCTTCAAAGAGTTCTTCAAAGCGGGCAAATATTTGTTCTATAGCAGAGCCGCGCCTCTGGTCAAGCAGTACCCCTGTGATGGTGTTTTTTGTCTCGTCAAAGGTGTACTTCCCAAGATTGCTGAAGCCAAAATAGAGGCCATAGACGTGGGGATAGTCCTCGCGCGGCATAAATGTATCCTGAAGGAACTTTTGAATCGAGGCGCTCCATCCAATATCTACGAAGGCCGTCTTGCCTGAGCCAAAGAAATTCAGTTGATTCAGATACTTTTCAAGTTTATCTCTGTCAGCGCCGGCATATTTGCGGACAAGTCGTTGAAATTCCTCATCAGCTATCATATCAGCAATCCGGGGGTCATTGTAGTTCCATATAGGCTCTTCGATGTTATGAAAACCGTATTTCCCCGAGAGAGCTGCAATGTCACTGTGATATAAGCCAAAGACATTTAAAATAGAGTACAGGCCCTTTTGAGCGGGATTGCAAAGCCCAAGCAGCGCCTTATCCAGGGGAAGCCCCTTGCACAAGGAGGCCAGAGCGGTTGATTTTCTCGTTAAATAGACGTAATCAGTCGTGGGAGTTTCATTTTTTGTTAATAGTGCCGGGGCAAACACCTTAAAAATGTTCAGGAACAGTTCCCCTTCTCGGGATATAAAGAATGCCTTTTTTATCTCATGTCTCTTTATCTCCTCTATTACGCCATAGACAAATGCTGCGTATATGGGGCCTAAGAAAGAGTACCCGTAGTTGTAGTAAAAATCACCGGCTTTGTGGTTGTCTTGATTGGGACGTATGAGCTGAAGGACGTAACGGCCCCTCCAGTAGGGATTCTTAGAGGCGAGGGCATTGTAGTTAAGCAGGATATTTTTTTTCTTAAGATGTGATACATCGTAAAGCCGTATGGCCTTAATACCCATACGAAGCGGGACTTTATAGTCTGCCTCGATGTGGTCGCCAATATGCAGCATACGCTCTGGCGGCACGCCCTCCTTGGACAACACATAGTCAAACAGTTTCCCTGAGTGTTTGCCCAGTCCGTTTTCCGAGGAGACATAGATATTATCAAAATAACCGTCTATGCCCTTGTCTTTGAATATTTCCCGGAAGTGTTCCTTGTCGAGATACATGTTGGAGGTGGCAATGATTCGTTTATTGAGAGATTTGAGCCACTGGAGGATTTCCCTCATGCCTTCTTTGATATAGATAACATCTTTTTCTATGTCAAGGTCGAACTTTATGATTTGTCTCTGAATTTGTCCGCCTTTGTCGCCCGGCGCCTCACTATCAATTTCACCGGCAATTTCACCGGCAATTTCACCGGCAATTTCACGTGCCATTTCGCTGGCAATGGTGGTGAAGGAGCATTCAGTGTCCTTACCTTCGGCGCCTGAGAGTTGTCTTAAGCGTGTCTCTGTCAGATTTCTGAGGGAGTATAACTCATGCGGTGAGTATTTTAAGCCGTGAGTATCGCTTAAATATTGAGATAAGGCGCGGGCGGCGGCCTCTTTTACCTTTTCGGGTGGTTCAATTTCCCTTTCAAACAGCGTATCGAAGACATCGAAAGAAATAATGTCCACAGAGCCGGTCAGTTTTTCTATAGCAGTTCTTAAGACGCCTGGCGTCTTGACCTGTCGTCCATTTGAGCGCATCATTTATATCGTCATTTATATCTTCAGGTATATTATTCAGGCTTAAAATTAAGAAACCACATCAAGCAGCGCCCGGTACACTGACTCAGCATTTGCGAGCCTTACAGCGCTCGTGTTGATTATAAAAGAGAAACATTTATTTGTCAATAACTGCTTTTATTTTTTCTTTAGTTGTGTTACTATATCGGACGACAGAGCAAGCATTGTGCATTACGCCAGGAAGCTGAACAATCAGGGGGTCTTGGGCAGGGCTGAACTGGAGCAAGGGAGCTGGAGCAAGGGAAAGTGATGAAAGGAAGCTTATCATATAGAATTAAGAACGGGCTACTTAAGATACTGCCAAGGGCAGCGGTAAGATTTCCACACCTGGGCTCAGAGTCTGCGGCGCCGCCGCTGTATAACGTGAAAAAGGACATCCTAAGGACGTTTCAAGGCGGGTGCATTGATGCAATAGATATAGAACCATGCGGGCTTCTCCGGTTGGAAGGCTGGTATATAGAGAATGTTTTACAGTTGTTGGACTATATTAAGCTATATATAGACGAGACCTTGGTGCCAGTTGCGTATTATTACAGGGTACACAGGGCAGATATAGCGGCTCATGCAGGAATAACTAATTATTTCTCAGGGTTTGCTCTGGAATATCAGGTATTTTCGGCATTTAAGGACTTGAGAGTAACCTTTAAGGATGAGGAGATATTTAGTTCGAAAGTTGAATATCAGATTGCAGCCCCACACTATGCCGAGCTGATTTCTCAGACGAAACCGGCCACGCGCAAGGATATATACGGCTCTGCGCCTGCTGCTAGGTATGTATCTGAGGTGATAATGAATTTAGCGAGCAGCTACCTGCTGTCGCCGGTGCTGGATTTTGGATGTGGAAGCGGTGCCTTGATAAGGAATCTGCGCGGCATTGGGATTGAGGCCTATGGTATTGAGATAGAGAGTGAGGCAATTATTGAAAACCTGTACCCTGATATTCAGGAGTACGTTACTCTGTATAAGAGCGGTTCAAAGTGTCCGTTCAAAGATGGAAGTTTTGAAAGTGTTGTCTGCACAGAGGTAATAGAGCATATCCCTGACTTTAAAGGCGCAGTCAGTGAAATTGCGAGAATAGCGAGGAATAGGGCGCTGATAACTGTCCCGGACATAAGCGCCATACCGGTGTGTTACCAGCACAATGTAGTGCCGTGGCACATACTTGAGGCAACACACGTCAATTTCTTCAATCAAAACAGTCTGCATCACCTGTTGAAACCGCATTTCAAGGATATAGAATTCGTCAAAATCCACCCCAACACGATTAACGGCACAGTGTACTTCAACAATATTGCCTGCATCTGCGCAAAATAATGGACGCCGGGCAGGGAACCGACAGTGCATAAGATACACATCAAGAACTTCGGACCAATAAAAGATCTAAAAATGGACATAAAGGATTACCTAGTCCTGATTGGTCAGCAGGCCACCGGCAAGAGTACCGTGAGTAAGTTGATTTATTTCTTTAGGACTGTAAAGGATGAGATGTATCGGCATTTTGAAGAAGAAATCAGATCACCTGAAGGTATTAAAAGAATTTTAGAATATTCTAAGAGAGATTTCTTAAACGATATGAATGATAAATTGGTCATGCTTTTTGGTTCGACATCTAAAAATAAAGAATCATTAATAAGATATAACTATGGTAATAATATTACGATTACATTAGCAACAGAGATAAATAAAAGTGGTAAGTATATTCTCAAAATTGGAATAAATCGTGCCCTTCAAAAAAAATTTAAAATATTTTTTCATAAGGGTGCCGCTATAAGTCAACGTTTACAACTACTAGTTGAAAACATGGTAACACCGATATCTGATGTTGAACGTGCTATTCGTCAAAAAGAGGGGCTAAGTTATTTCAATATGTTACAACATGAAATAAGAGAATTATTTAATGACTATTCTGATGCTGTTTATATCCCAGCAGGTCGAAGTACGGCAACTGTATTTTATAATAAGCTATATGGACAAACCATTAACACTGATGATTATTTATTAGAACGCTATTTTATGAGAAATCATGATTATAGAAACCTGATCGAAAGGGAAAGAGCTAAGATGGGTTTAGATATTGCTTTAAATGGTGATTATGCAGAGAATTTTATTAAAGAGATATTGAAAGGTGACTATAGATACATAAGAGAAATTGATGAGGAGAGGCTCTATATAAGTAAAGACGAGTATATAACAATGCAGCTTGCCTCTTCGGGACAGCAGGAAAGTCTCTGGATTTTATTGACACTGCGTGTACTGCTGAACTTTAAACAAAAAGTATTGTTCATCGTGGAGGAACCTGAAGCGCACTTATATCCCAAAGCTCAAAGAAAACTGGTCGAATTAATTAGTTATGTTATGAATGCCACCAACAGCCAGATGATAATAACCACTCACAGCCCATATATTTTGACAAGCCTTAACAACCTGATATTTGCTAACAACGTTGCTAAAAAAAGTGGCAAAGAAAGTGAAGTATCTGCTATTGTCGATAAAAGATTGTGGATCGACATAGATAAAATAGGTGTGTTTGAACTGGAAAATGGAGAATGTAGCGACATTGTTAGTAGAAGGTTGAACTTTATCAAAGCTGAGGCGATTGATAAGGCGTCTGATGAAATAGAAGAAATTTATGAAAAAATCCTAGACATAAAATAAAAAAAATATGCCTTGCAAATCATTCATAAAAGAATATCCTAACGATACGGATTGTGTTGAATATGACGGCAGCGCTATAGAAATCACAGCAGATGAAAATGGCAAGTGGTTTATAATAACAAACAAAACAAAAAAAAGAATTATGAAAATTAAGATAGATAATTGTATTATCAAAAATGAACAAAAGAAATGCGATTATTTATTCATCGATTGTGATAAATCAACTCTTTATTTTGTCGAGTTGAAAGGAAGGAATGTATCATATGCTGTTAAGCAAATCCTTGCTACATTAGAGAAAATTAAGACGTGTAAATTCTATAAAAATTCTGACTCAGTAAACGCATATATAGTATCGTCCAAGAGAAATCCTAATATTATTTCTTCAGAAAGAAACGATGTGGACACTGAACTGACTGCAAAAAATGGCAAGCTTGAATTTAGTAAAATTAAATATATACTCCATGTCTAATGCCGCCCAGATAGATTCTCTCTAAGCATACTTCCCTATTTCTGCAATTTTCATCTTCACCGCTTCGGTTATCGATTGATAGGTGCCGTTAGCGGGAGTTATTGGTTTGCCTAAGCTCAGGGTTATGTGGGCTGGTTTTGGTAGGAATGCCCCGCGCGGTAGCGCCTCATATGCGCCGTCTATTCTTGCTGGGATTACCGGTACGCCGCATTCCTTTGCTAGTATTCCAACGCCTTTCTTAAACACCTGAAGTGTGCCGTCAACCGAACGTCCACCCTCTGGAAATATACACAGTGACAACCCCTGTCTCAACAGGTATGCCGACATCGTCATCGCCTTTTCAAGATTCACATTTGGGTCAATCGGAATCACATGCCCAAGACGTGCAAATAGCTTTGCCAGAGCGCTCCTGAATATGTCCTCAGCCCCCTGAAAATATAAATTTTTAAACACTGTCCAGGGCAGAAGCGCCGCCACTATAAAGGCATCGAGATAACTTGTATGGTTTGGGCTAATAATATAGGGCGGTGCTGTAAGGTTTTCAATCCCTATGAGCTCCCCCCTGTAAAACCTCCTAATACACTGCCTTATCAGCCACAGCACAGCCCGTGTGATTAATCTCTCAGGCAATGTATTACGAATGCCTATTTTTCGCAGGTCATGCGCATCGGGCGGGGTACTAAACATCTCCTTAAAGCCGCTCTGTGCCTCGTTTGTGAGGACGGCTGTGCCTGTCTTAGAGCCTGCATCTTCGTAAAACTCCCTCACCCCATCGGACAATTCCTTAACGGTGTGAATTGCCTGCCCGAAACCATCGGGAAGCCGCGCTTTGAAGTGTTCTTCAATCGCGCCAAGCAGCTCCAGACGCTTCAGTGAATCAATGCCGAGGTCAAGCTCAAGATTCTCTTCAATTGAGATATTGCGATTCAGCTCCATGAGATTCTTTAGTATTGAGATAACTGCGGCGGCATATGGTTCTGTGACAGGCTGCTCCTCTGGCGTATTGCTGCCTTCTTCGGGGGTGGCAGATGCAATGGACTTTAGCTGAAACCTCTTTATTTTGCCTAGTCTGGTCCGGGGCAGTGGTTCTGAGTGAATCACAAAACCTTTTATCCTCATATAGGGCGGCAGCTCTGTGGATATTTTATTTATTTCCCATCTGAGGGCATTTTCAACAGTGACTATGTTCATTCTTTTTGCGTAATCCATGTCGGGGACGATAATTGCCCTGACTGCGTCTGTGTCAGGGCCGCTTGCATGGACGCACATCTCTTTTATTAATGGTATGGCGGAGTATGCCTGTTCAACATCTTCGGGATAGACGTTTTTCCCTGAGCTTAGGACGATTACCTCTTTAGACCTGCCGGTTATAAACAGGTAGCCGTCCTTGTCTATATAGCCGAGGTCACCGCTGTGAAACCAACCGGCTGCCGTTGAGTCTGCACCAAAGGCCTTTTCGGTCTCATCGGGCATGTTTAAGTACCCTGTTGTTACCATTGGCCCTTTGATCAGGATTTCACCCTCTGGCGGCGGCGTGTTACCGGTTTTTCGCGGGGCACTTATCTCTACCCCCTTAAGCGGCACACCGGCAGAACCCGGCCTTCGTTTACCCAGAGGATTAAACGTTACTACTGGGGATGTCTCAGTCAACCCATAGCCCTCAACGACAGTGAATCCATAGGACTCAAGGCGCGTCATCACATCTGGTTTGAGGCGCGCGCCTCCTGATGAGATAAACCTGAACTGCCCTCCAAATGCCTCCTGCACGGCCTTAAAGAGATACCTTCCGGCGTTTATATCAAGTGTTCGTCTGAGCGTGTGCGATACAGTGTTCAGTGCATTGATGACACGGCGTGTTGTCTCAGGTTTTGCAGCAATCTTGTTGTCTATGGCGGTCAGGAACATCTCTAACAGACGTGGAATACCGATTAAAATAGTAACAGACTGCGTGCGGATTGTGCTTATTAATTCCTGACCCTTAAGGCTGGGCGGATATGTGATTGTTGCCCCGACAAATAAGGGCACTAAAAATGTACACATAAAGGGATAAGTGTGATGGAGCGGGAGTACGGAAAGTACGTTGTCTGAGGGGGTTATCAGCCCTGTTTCGATTACTGCGGCAGCGTCGGAGAGGAAATTCTTATGCGTCAGAATGACCCCCTTGGGGGTTGACGTTGTGCCAGAGGTGTAGATTATTGATGCAGTATCATCGGTCATAGAAAGAATTTCCGGGGCTGCGGCGCCGGTCTTAGTGTTTTCCCAAATATCATTAAACTCATCGGAATCTAATAATATTTGATGGACTGCCAAGCACTCACACACGCCGCGTACCTTGTCATTCGTGTGGCGGCTTGTAAATATGACAGAGGCGCCGGAGTTTATAAGCAGATTTCTGATTTCCCCCGCGCCAAGTTCTGCGTCCATTGGGACTGAAACACCGCCCGCTGCCGTTATCGCAAGATATGATGCGCACCACTTTGGTGAGTTTTCAGCGCATATCGCTGCCCTTGAGCCGCTTGTTGTTCCAATGTCTTTCAGCAGACCTGCGATGGCGATTGCCCTGTCGAGGATGTCTGCATATGTGTATGTCTGGCACTCTGGGGCGGGGCTGGTTGATTTCTCGTCTGAGCTGCAATATATAAATGCCTTTTTTGCGGAGTTCTTCCTTGCCGATTCGGCAAACCGGCTAAATATGGAGTTTGAGTTTTGTGGCGTTTCTTTCATTTTCTATATCATTATTTATGTCATTTGTTATGTGAATTAATGAGGGCGTCGAGGGCTCTTGTGTGAATGCGAGCGTTCGCTGACGCCAGTATAGTGTTTGTCTTTCCCAGTCCGGTGTGAATGCCGCTGATGTCGCGGCCCTCTGCGTCGGTACATATGCCCCCGGCCTCTTTTACGATTAAATATCCTGCGGCAAAATCAAAGCTGCGCGATTTCGACAGTGTGACAAACAGGCTGACAGACCCGGCGGCCACATGTGCGAGATTGAGGGCGGTTGCCCCCAGACAGCGTGTCCTTACGGTGTAAGAAAACAGACGGTTCATGCGGGGCAGTTCTTCTGATGGCCTCTGAGATTCATAAAGCACTATCTCAATATTGTCGTCTGTTTTAGTATGTGTTTTATTGCCATTAAAATAACAGGCACCGCAGCCCTTGACTGCCCAGAACTCATCGCCGCTTATGAGATTGACAATATATCCCATGAATACGTCATCAAGGGTTGTACCGCTGGCAACTGCGATTGAAGTACAAAACATAGGCAGACCATTTATAGCATTTTTACTGCCGTCTATGGGGTCGATGATTACCCTGAGACTTGAGCTGTCTTCGTCTTCAATACCGCACTCCTCAGAGATGATGCTGAAGGACTCCCCCAGGGATTTGATACGGGAGATAATTATATTTTCAGCAGCCTCATCCAGCGGGAATGTCGTATCCCCTGCAGCCCCGGTACGAAGCCCTGTGCGTGCGTCTGCGGCGAAACGATAGCGCGGGACTACCGCAAGAAGCTCTTGCCCTATGTTCCTCAGGTCATCAATTGTCACGCCCCACCTTTTTTAGATGTAATTAATGGCGGTCTGTTAAAAAGCCCCTACCAGATGTGATATGAATATATGGTATGCACTGCCTCAATTACCCGCTTAATGTACTGAGTGTACTCCTCGCTGAGTTCGATTTGTCTATCTGTCAGTTGACTTAGAAAATCATTCCAGTTTCCCGTGCCCTTAGAGTCTTTGATGAAATCGAGCATAACCTGGGTGATTTCGATGAGCTTGTTCTCCATGCCGGAGGTAGAAGCGGTAGCCTTTTGATATTCAATCATTGCATCAAGAATTCGGGCTGAAAACTCAGTAAAGTCATTGCCCATGGCCAGGCCCTTGTTTTGAAGCAGCGACAGGTAGTCCCAGAAGATATTAACACCCTCATAGCTTGGCTGACCGAAACGCTCTTTTACGAAATTCATTGTTGCATCTATAAGTTCATTAAATCCCGATGCCATAAAAAACTCCTCCTTGAATTGTTTATCTGTAATTAGTAAATTGAAGGTGTATGTCGAAGTCCTGTCCTTTAATTTTTTCGATGATGAGTTGAAGGTCGTCGAGTTTTTTCCCTCTGACCCTGACGGAATCGCCCTGAATTTCTGAGGACACCTTGAGCTTCATATCCTTGATGATTTTTACGATTTCCTTAGCCTTGTCAATGGGAACGCCCTGCTGGAGGGTAATCTTTTGCCTTACTGTGCTTGCGGCTGCTGGTTCAACCTTGCCGTATGAGAGGGCCTTAAGGGATACCTCACGTTTTACAAGTTTGCCCTGAAGGATATCGAGGACATTTTTCAGCTTGAATTCGTCATCTGAGGTGACGAGGATGGTGTTATTACCCTTGTCGATTTCGATGCTGCTCTTACTGCCCTTGAAGTCGAAGCGCTGGGCAATCTCCTTCATGCTTTGGTTAACTGCGTTGGTAACTTCCTGCATATCAACCTGACAGCCAATGTCAAATGAATGTTCGTCGGCCATTGAGTAGTCCTCCGTAAACGATTTTGGATTCTATTATACCATATTTCCCCAGAAAGTGAATGCTCTTTATGCTGTAATGCTACCCAAAAGTCAAGACATCTTTTTACCCCAAAAGAGGTAGAGTTCTAAAGAATGAATCCTATTTCATTCAGTCTCCATTTTCCCATACTATTTGATTTGCATGCATATCTCTGCTGCTGGTCTATTATTCTTTATCCCTATCTATCACTATTGAGAATTTCTCGTCTACTGACCATTTTCTCTGTCCCATTTGCTCTTGCTCCTTAGTTTTAGGTTTTGCTCTCCGCTATGCATAGAGTTTAACCTCTAGTCCTTTGGAATGTCCACTCTTTTATGGTAGCAGTTATAGCATACCACAGTCCAAGACTATTGACATGATATTAAAGAATCTCCGGCTTACATCTGACGAGCAAGGATAACTCGACGACATGACCGCAGCCATAACGATCATTTCTACATAATAACTGTATCCGCACTCAACATGTAAATATATTATACGCTTATGGCATAATTTGCTATTGTATTAATATGAGTATATCTGGTACTATACAACAGTCAAAATTACTCAACATCAAGAGAGGGCAGCTTGGACATCAAGACATTATTATATGGCATAACCAGCTATCTCATGCCTTTTATGCCATATCTTTTGCAATCGCCAGTAGAGAAAGCCGTACCGGCAGATGAACATGCCTTCATGTGGGCAAAACAAATCGCAAAACACATTATGGATAAGCTCAAACCCAACCTCAAGCAGCGGCAATCCTTTAAAGACGCCATGCAGGATGCCGCAGACAACCCCTTCGACGACGATGCCCGTGCAGCCTTTCGTCTTCAATTAAGAAAAATTATCGAAAGCGACGATACCCTGGCAAAAGAATTAAGCGATATGTGGGGAACAATGAGCGGTCAGGGCGTAGGCATCGACCTTGACAAAGAACTCGGCAGCGCTAAATGGCTGAATATACTCAACAGTAACGACGACGTATTAAAGCGTCTTGAAATGGTCCGCCTTCTGAGGACTGGAATGCCGCCGGAGAAGATTGCAAGCGAATTCCATACCGATGTCCAATATCTCTACAGGGTACACTCGGCATTTTCTCACTACGGGGTATATGGCATCCTCTCAGGCTCGAACATAAAACACTGGCTGGACAATATGAACATGGAAGACCACGTGCTGCGGCGTCTTGAGATGATTCGTCTGCTCAGGGCAGGGACGCCGACTGAGACCATCGCAAAAGAGTACAACTGTATAAAGGAATACATCTACAGGCTTAATGACAGATTTACAAAACATGCCACAATCGGCATATTAACAGAAGAGGATATTCAGAGGTACCGCGCACTAAATCCGAAGATTGTCCGTATTACATCGTTCAACCTGCACGGCACACACGGTCAAAGTGATGCGCAGCGTTTTAAACAAATTGCCACAGAGCTAAGCGCCAATGACCCGGAAATCAGCGTCTATCAGGAAGTCATAAACGGGGCAGGTATCAATGAGACCAGCGCCCAAATCGCCGCTTTAATGACAAAAACCACAGGCTATTACTATAGAACCCACTACAGCTACTGCCACCTGTTCATGGATAAGTACCCTGAAGGGGTAGCAGTGTCATCAAGATATGCCATGAAAAATCCTCAGACAATTGACCTTAACAAGGACCTTATCGAGGGGCTTCACCCACTGATGGAGCGTTTTGCAGCAACAGCCGAGGTAGAAATATACGGCAAAAGGTTTATTTTTGCCTCTGTACACCTCGACCACAGCGAAAATCCCAGGGTGCGTTACGCTCAGGCAGAGAAATTATTAAAATCTCTTGATTTATTATATGGCAGCAGCGCCTACTGTACCATAATAGCCGGAGACTTTAACGATGTAGAAGGCTCAGATGTCATAACATATCTAAAAGAACAGGGATATACAGATGCCTACAGGTCGTGCCACAGAACTGGTGGAAACACATTTCCTAGCACTGCACCACATACCAGAATTGACTATATCATGGTCAAGGGCATCGTCAAAATTCACCATGCAGAGCTTATTCTCAAAGCGCCGTCTCTGAGCGATCACACAGGGGTCTATGCCGTCATTGAATAACATCGAATAACATATGTTCAACATGAGAGGTAGAAACTAATGCCGCACAGAACAGGAAGCTTTGTCCTTGCATACCAGTGGGACCACCACTGCCAGGCAATATATGACTCGCTAAATGGAAAGTTCCAGCACATTCTGCGTGAACTACGTGAACTAGAGTATCAGGAAGCCCATGATACTGAACATCTCCTGTATTACTATATGAAATGGCATTACAACAAGACACTCTACGACCAGACTATTGCTGCAATCGACAGAAAATGCGATGTTATCAACTCACTTGGCTATCGGGGTTATGGCGTAAACATCGATCTTTTAAGCGCATTTGGTACTTTAAAAAAGGACTATGTAGTGCATTTATCCCTGCTGCTTACCGATAGGTTCAACAAATACTCAGCAAAGATAACAGAGCTTATCAATTTCCCTGTCTCAAATGCCGATGCGGTAAACTCTGCCCAGATAATTCAACAGTTGTGCGCCATATTAGGCCGAAATGCCGAAGAACACACGCCTGTCGTAACACATCCCATACACCTTGACTTGAAGCACTATTTCAAAATAATGGGCGAGGAGACCGCATGGAACGTCAATACGGCCATATTTCAGAAGTTGTTTCTGCACTTGGGCTGCTCATCAATGACCATTATGAAAGGTTCAGTAGGGCACGAGGACCAGCTTTCCCCTCAGGAATTAAAGATTATTGGAAATAGAAATTTCATCGAAATGTACAAAGAGACATTCTCCTCCCTTCACACCTATACAGAAATAGGCATCGATCTGCTGAAAAAAATCCATCTTACAATGTCAAAGGGAACCGTACCTAATGCAGGGAGTTTCAGGCCGTTTGATTTCCCCGACAAAAACGGTGTAACATTTGACAACGGCAACTTCGACAGGGAAGTCAAAGACCTGCAGCATGTGCTGTGGGAAACCAGTCAGAGCTTTCATAACCTTGACGCGTTCATTTATGACTTATCGCGTTCATATTACATGTTCATAGCCATTCACCCGTTTTGGGATTCAAACGGGCGTGTCGGCAAGTGTTTTTTAAACTACATGCTGTTAAAAAAAGGCATTCCGCCGATAAGTTTTTCTCAGACCGAGGAAGTGCAGGCACTGCCGCGCTATGGCGGTTCGATTGAAGACATGTACGATTACATTAAACACAGGATAAATGTCGCAGTCGAGGCATATTTTTATGAACGATGGAAGTTAGAACACCTCGGCTTTCTGCAAAAGCAGATATATAACATATCCTTTGACTCCGGGTTCTATTTCCGCCAAATCGACGACAGACCCCAGAGGCTGGAAGTACACTTTATTACTTACATAGTGGAAGATAATGAACTGCTCTTCAGCACCCTTCATGACAGGTGTATGGTCGTCTTTCCCAATGAACACTATCTTTACAATATGGCAACTTACTGCGGGTTTTCAAAGGAGAAACGCGGTGACTGGGAACACGTTTTTAATATAAAACACAACTTTTTTATTAAAGAGATACCATCAGATATAAACGGCACGAGGGCATTCGACATAGACTTCTCTATCGAACTGCACGACTACCACTATGACTGCGACTATTTCAACTGCTGTGTCGTATCGCACGAGGGTGGTTACATCCACAATAACAAGGGTTTAAACTACTCATATAAAATACAAAGGTAACTATGGAAAATGAATATGCTGAAAAATACTGCCACCCAAGCTATAAATGGATAGGCGCTAGGCGTTTCGTTCATAATGTTCAGAACTGGAATATCTCGAACTTTCCCGGAGGTATTGGTTTTGCCTTCGAGGACTATGCCAATGACAAGGCCCTACGCGTAGTTCTAAAGGTATTCAGGGAAGACAACGCCGTAGAGTATTACTTAATGAATGCCTATCACTGCGGTCACTGGGGCGATAACTGGCAAAAATGGCAGACCCATCAGTTGCCTCTTTTCCCTTATGAGGGGTGCCACGGACGTATTACACATATAAAATTCTCCTACATAATACACAGATATGGGGTGTCGATTCCTTCCCAATATGATTATAAATTCGCTGGTCTTGATGATTTTCACAGGGGTTCCATAGATTCAGGCGATTTTCACGACTCTTATTTTCATACCATCAACACATACCAGACATTTGAGATGAACCAACAAGACATACAAAACGCCCTTGACAAAATAAATTTCGAATACGAACATCTCCCAATCAGGCCATATTTTACCAGAGGCAACACATGGAATGTCGACCATCCCATCCATGAACTGCACGGACACATCGACTGGGTAATCAGACGAAAAGAAGAGGACATGAGTGGGCGACACTATATTCACATGGCCATATTTGACCCGGACAACTACCATGTCGCCGAGCACCTGATTCATGCGAAAAATAAGGGGGTAGAGGTAGAGGTCTATGCCGAGTGGTCTGCGGTGAGCTCTATGAACGCCACAGAAAATATTGCCAAACTGCGGCGGGCCGGAATCATGGTTTGCGGTGTAGTAAGAAATAATCCCTGTGACCCGTCACATGGCATAGCCAGTATGCATACGAAATTCATCATCTTTGACGGCGAGGTAGTCCACTCAAGTTCGTATAACCTGCATTTTCACCTCTGGGGCGGCAACTGGGAAAACGGCCTTGTGTACTACTCAAGGGAATTTGCCACGCTCTATGCAAACATCTACTGCGCTATAAAGGGCGGAGTTATTCAGAGAATTAAAGCAACTCCCGAAAGCAGATACAATCTCTACTACACATTCGGCAGCTACTACACACCGTTCAGAGACTACTACCGACCACAGGACGCAATAATAACCGAGATAAACAATGCCAAACACTCGATAATCGTATCCATGTTCGATATAGGATGGATGACCGGCGTATCCAGCGCAGACAACCACGAAACAGACGTTGTCACAGCCCTTATAAATGCCCGTAACCGAGGCGTGTACGTGAAAATTATCCTCAATGGCATGATAGCCCACACAGGGGCACTGCCAGAGACATGGGACAAAAACAGGTGGCGTCCGCTCAAAGACCCGGCCCAGCGCCTCAAGGACAATTGGATGGAACTTGTCTTCGTCTACTACCACGAGAGTATTTACTCGCCCTTGCACCACAAATTTGCTGTCTTTGACAACTATACAGTCATAACTGAATCATACAACTGGTATCCTGCAAGCATATACTCAGACGAAGTGCTTTCTGTCATAAGAGATGGAAGGGTCGCCTGGGACTTCATAGTAGAGTCAAACAAGATTTGCGAATCCTTCAGGATTGGGCATGAATAGCAGCAATATTGGCGGCATTGCAGCAAGGGCAAACACACCATATGTATACTGTGTTATTTTCGAGTCATACTAATTCAAGTAATAGCATTCAAGTTTATTAAATCTGTCATTATAGAGAACAGACTGTGTCATAATAGTAAACCAACCAGCCCCCTTTTTTTTGAGGGGGGCGTAGCACTGTGCAGCGTGGATATTTCTTAAATAATTGAATAATAATATTATTATGTAATTTAATAAAGTATTATATTTATGTTTAAATAAATATAAATTAAAAATATGATGGGGCATTAATAATAGACTCACAACAAGACACACGGGTGGGGTTTTTGTTATAATGGTGGTGTGGCTGAGAAGACTGTAGCAAAGAAGAAGACAAAGACAAGTAAGGCTTCTATAATACTCCCCCTTATACTGATAGTGATAGCCGTATCGTTAGGTTTTTTCAGCGGTTATTTGTTCTGGGCATTTTCTGATTTGCCGAAAATCAGACAGCTTGAGCAATATGCGCCGCTTGAATCTTCTATTGTGTATTCGGCAGATAATGAGATATTAGCCGAGCTGTTTGTGGAAAGGCGCACGTTTGTTCCATATTTCAGCATCCCTCAGCACGTCAAAAACGCCTTTATTGCGGTTGAGGACGCACGCTTTTATAAACACAGCGGTATAGATTTTGTGCGGATAGTCGGCGCAATGATTGAAGACATAAAGGCTGGAGGATTCGTTCAAGGCGGAAGCACTATAACACAGCAGCTTGCAAAGATGCTTTTTCTAAAACCAGAGCGCAGCATCAACAGAAAAGTAAAAGAGGCCGCGCTGTCCATTCAGATTGAACGGCACTATACGAAAGATGAAATAATCGGGCTTTACCTGAACCAGGCGTATTTCGGTACGCGTGCATATGGCATAGAGGCCGCGGCATTTACGTACTTTGGAAAGACAGCAAGCAACTTAAGCATAGCAGAAGCCGCGCTACTGTCAGCCATACCCAAGGCACCATCGACATATTCACCCTTTAAAAACGCCCAGAAGTCTCTGAACCGCAGAAATTATGCGATACGAAAGATGCTTGAAAATGGCTTTATCGATGAGAGGCAGCATGACGCCGCACTTAAAGAACCATTGCCCACAATACCACATACGCGAAAGTACAAGTCCCCGTATTTCTTAGATTATGTGAAGAACACCCTTGAAGACGATTACGATGAGAAATTATACACGGCGGGGCTTAAAATATATACAACTCTGGATTATAGATTGCAGAGGGCGGCTGAACATGCAGTTGATTTTGGGGTTTCAATTCTGAACAAGCGGGGCAGAAAGAACGTTCAGGCAGCGCTCCTTGCAGTTGACCTAAAAACAGGCGGCATAAAGGCAATGGTCGGCGGCACAGACTTCTGGGAGACACAGTTTAACCGTGTCACGCAAGCCGTAAGGCAGCCTGGCTCATCCTTTAAACCTATTGTCTACTTAGCGGCGTTTAACCAGGGATTCAGCCCGGAGGATGTCATATACGACGGACCAATAAGTTTTACCGGCAGAAACAAGGCAGACGTATGGGTGCCTCAGAACTATGACCGCGAATACAAGGGCGATGTGCCGATAAGGTTTGCCCTCGCTCATTCACTAAACGCTGCAACCGTCTACCTGGCTGATAAAGTGGGAATTAAAAATGTTATAGAAACCGCTAAAATGCTTGGGATAAAGAGTACCATTCAGCCGTATATGCCGTCGGCGCTTGGGGCCTCGGATATGACGCTTTTGGAGTTGGTGTATGCGTATGCTGCGTTTGCAACAGGGAAGAGATTCGATCATCTTTCGGTTGAGAGGATAGTCGATAGGGACGGCCTCCTGATTGAGGAACAAAAGGCCGCGCCGCCCAAGGCAATATTGGACAACTTAGCCGTAGAGGAAATGAAGACAATTCTAAGGGCAGTAATCACGGAAGGCACGGGCAGGGCGGCCATGTCGCTGCCACAAACGGTTTACGGCAAGACCGGCACAACAGACGACTACGTAGATGCGTGGTTTCTTGGCTTTGACAACAACCTTGCCGTCGGCGTATGGGTCGGCAGAGACAACCACAGGCCAATAGGCGAGAAAGAAACAGGGTCACACGCAGCCCTACCTATCTGGATGGAATTCATGAAAAACGAGTAAGTCTGACCTATTTGGCGTTTGGTATAAAGAGATTGTTACCGTTTTTGTCTTTAAAACCAGCTATGGCCTCCTGGCCTTCCTTAGAGGTGAGCCATTTTACGAATACCATTGCTTCTTTGTATTTGGTGTGTTTATGTTTTTCTATATTTACTGCCATGATACCATATTGGTTGAATAGTAAAGGGTCTCCCTCTAAGAGGATTTGAAGGTCGAGTTTATCTTTTTTCGCAAGCCATGTACCTCTGTCAGTAAGCGTATATGCCTTGTGTTCGTCTGCAACACGCTGGGTTTTTTCCATTCCCTGCCCTGCCTCCATGTACCAGCGATTACCCTTTGGTTCAATACCAGCCTCTTTCCAAATGAACAGCTCCTTAGTATGCGTGCCGGATTTATCGCCGCGTGAGACAAACGGTGCTTCTTTTTGGGAGATTTGTTTAAATGCAGAGGAGGCGCTTTTCATACCCCTAATACCAGCCGGGTCTTGAGGATGCCCAATCAGCACAAAGTCATTATACATTACATCCTTACGGTCTATGAACCATCCCTCTTCAACTGCCTTCATTTCTTGGTCTTTTGCGTGAACTAAGACGAAATCTACGTCTCCTCTTTTTCCTATCTCTATAGCCGCCCCTGTGCCCACTGCAACTACCTCTACGGTGATACCGGTCTTTTCCTGAAATTGTGGTAAGATGTAATCGAAAAATCCTGAATTTTGTGTGCTTGTTGTCGAAGCACACCGAATTATATCCCCGGCTAATGCCGCCCGAGGATTTAGAGGATTTAACAGTGTAAACGACAAGGCTAATGCCAGATACACTACGAACAGAACACCCCATGAAGCAGTCAAGCCTATTTTCATCTCTTTAGTTAATTAAATTTTTTAGCTGGCTTTGCTGAAGCCTTTGCCAGTTGGGATTTGGACAACTCAGAGCGCATTTGGGCAACATAAGTTTTGAAAGCCTCCTTGTGTTTGGCCGGAATGGGGCTTGCCGGCAGTTTCATAGTAAGCGGGTCTATGGGTTTTCCATCGAGTTTTACCCTGTAATCAAGGTGAGGGCCAGTTGCAAGCCCTGTGGCGCCTACATATCCGATGATTTCACCCTGGGTGACCTTGTCGCCGTTTCTCAGACCTTTGGCAAACGCGGACAGATGACCGTAGCCTGTGACATAACCACCAGCGTGCCTGATAAATAATTGATTGCCATACGAAGCATTTCGTCCTGCGTCAAATACAACTCCGTCGCCTGCTGCTGAGATCGGGGTTCCTTTAGGGGCGGAATAATCCACACCAAAGTGAGGCCGGCTGATTCTTAATATGGGATGAAATCTGCTCTTAGAGAAGAACGAACTGATATGCCTGTACCTTAGCGGCGCTCTCACCAACATCTTCTTGACAGAATTGCCATCAGGGCGAAAGTACTCGTCTTTGCCGTTTATATCATATTTGAGTATCTCATAGCGATGACCATCGTTTGTGAATCTGGCATAGAGAATCTTGCCATAGCCCTTAAATACATTATCTCTGTAAAGCTCCTCGATGACAACCTCAAACGTGTCGCCCTTTCGAAGGTCAGTGTTGAAGTCTATGTCATAGGCAAATAAATCAGCCAACTCGTAGGCAACATTAAGGTGTTCCCTTGACTTGCCTATGGAGTCTATGAGGTTGTATTTTATGGTGCCGGCGAGTGTTCCAATTTTCATTTGATAGGCCAGAGATACCATCTCGGCCTGAAAATAATCCTCAGCAGCGGCCAGATTTTCGTTTGATGGGGCGTCAACATATCTTTTAACTGACAAATAGGATGAGTCGTCTATGGCATAATTAAGTTCGAGGATATCGTTGTTGACGGGATTTACAATGATTTTATAGGACATCTTTGGCCTGATCGTTTTAAGATTATAGAGGTCTCTGGAGGCTATAGAGATACCTTTGACATCGTCTGCCTTGAGGTTATATCTCTTGCTGATATCCTGAAGCGTTTCACCCTTTTTAACAAGTCCGTTGATAACCTTAAGCTGCGGGGTCTTTTCAACCGGTCTTGCAGGTTTTACAATAGAAACTTGCGAAGAAGATGTGCTTGAGTACAATGCCTTTGGGAAATACAGAGATACATAAGTCATCGATAAAAAAAGAACGAAAACGAACCCGAAGAAAATCATAGGGCGCTTTTCCCTGCTAAATGCGCATGATATCTTTACCATCAATTTTCTTAATGGGTCTCTTAAAGCGCTGTTTGAGCGTCTGACTGACATGGTGTGCCACCTCCTGCAATAATATGGACAGGCACCGCCTTATTAACGACTGGATGGCTTTAACGGCGACTGCACAGCATGGATAAAGCGGAGAGACTCCGCTTTATAATCCACCTGAATGATACTATATAAATAACGTTATATCTGCATCGAGAGCAAAGTTTAAAAACTCTGCGGCCCCGGCAACCGTTACGCCTTCGACGAGGTCTTCTTTATGTACATTGGTCATTTCGAGAGTAGGCGTGCAGGCGATCATTTTGACATCGATTTCACGGCAAGCATCGACGAGTTCCGGAATCGACGGCCAGTTAATCTTCTTAATCATGCCCTTCATCATCGATGTAGCCATAGGTGTCATGCCGGGCAGCATTCCTATAATATTAGGCATAGGAACCGGTGAAGGCATAGCTGGATTGCCTATCGGTGAGACCTGCAGATTCCGATATTTTTTCTTGTTTATTATGTCCACCCCGTATAGGGTGAAAAATATCTGCACATCCACATCCATAGCGGCTGCGGTTGACGCCAGAATCAGTGGCGGATATGCCATATCAAGCGTCCCTTTGCTGGCAATTACAGCCATTCTCTTCTTTTTAGCTGACATATAAAGTACCTCCGTGTTGTTTATTAGTTAACTTTTTTGTGTGCATAGTAAACCATAACAATGGCGGCTGTGTCAATAAAATTATCATCGATGTGCAACAAAATATATAATACATCATAAATGCTGTGAGGGCGCATATACTGCAACAAATGGTGTGGAATGTAAAAACCGTAAAAAAATACCTGATAAAATGTTACAATCGTGCTATGCAGCTGACGGTTTGTGACTATCCATGGACTCATTTTGAGGTAAACAATCCTAACGGAGATGTTACGATGTGCTGCGACAGCCCCGTAGTGCTTGGAAATGTCAACAGTCAGACCATAGAGGAGATATGGAACGGCGAAGGCTACCGCAGCATTAGAAAGGCGATGCTCACACGCGGGGCACATGACTTGTGTTACCCGAACTGCGCCGTCCTGAAGGGGTCAAAATCCTACCAGAGGCTTAACTGGTACAAGCAACTGGAGCCGGAGCTGGAGCTGTATAAAAATGCGCTCCTAAGCGACGAGGAGATAAAGGCGGGCAGCCTTGTCCTTAAATCTCTGCCACGCTGGGTGCGCTTTGCCTATAGCTACGTGTGTAATCTGAACTGTTACCACTGCTATCAAAAGGACATCCGGGCGCAGAACAAGGTGCTACCAGAGAAGTTTTTTACTGAAATTGATTCCATATTAAAATATCTTCAGGTGATATTTTATTTTGGCGGGGAGCCCTTTATGTATGAACCGGCAAAGCGGCTGATGGCAAGCTGGTCTGAAAACAAGCACTGTCGGCATTTTTTCATATCCAATGCGACACTGCTGACTGACGAAATCTTTACGATGCTCAACAGGATAAACATCGGCGTATTCGGCGTATCGCTGGATGCGGCACGTGAGAGTACGTATAAGTTGTTGAGGGGGAATTTCTGGGGCCGTGTAGTGAAAAATTTACAAAAAATACAAGAACTTAAGGCAAGGCAGGGGTTTCCATTTTTTATAGCGATGACGCTGAACTCCCAAAACATAGGAGAAATAGAGGAATTCACTGACCTTGCACTGTCGCTGGAGGCGGCGCCCGAAATTGCGCTTGTATCGAATCCTGCGTCGGGTTTTAGAGAATCGCTTACATTCCAAAAGAAATATCTCCATTTCAGCGGGGCTGCCCTAAGAGAGGCGTACAGGCAAATTGAAAATTCCCTCGTGAAAATCAGGAACAAGAGTGGAATGCCAGACTCGGAGATAATGTATGCCCACCAGACAGCGTTACTGAAGGCACACGAAAAATTCCAGAATAACCTGCCGCTGTTCATAGTCTATCGCAACGCCATCGAGCCACTGATTAAAAGAAGCGGCATGATTAAGACAATAGCCAGAAAGATAAGAAGCCGGTTAGGATAGTCTTGACTTCCTGGTCAATATTTTCCTCCTGTAATATGGTAAAATAGTGAAATATCATAGAGGAGGTCTGATATGGCTGCAAAAACCGTGAAACTCGAAATTCCGTTTCAGAAGCTTCTTACATTAATTGAGCAGCTTAACCCTGACGAAAAACTCATACTCAAGAGGAAGCTGCAACATGATAAGATACTGACATGGCAGGAGATGTTCGGTTGGTCTCTAAATGAAACTGACAAGAGAAACAGTGCGTTTCCAGAAGAAGAGGTCTTAACCGATGTAAGTGCGGCTGTCGCTGAAGTGAGGGCAGCAGCCAATAATTAGGGCAGTCATAGATACTAATGTATTTGTAAGCGGCGCCATATCACCCAACGGTTCACCTCGTAAGGTATTGAATGCAGCGCTTAAAGGACAGTTCAGGGTGATTACTTCCATAACGATAAATCATGAAATTCTGAGCGTGCTTCACAGGAAGAATATTTACACAAAATATCATCTGGATGAGGATATCATAAACGGCATATCATCGCTTCTCTATGAGGGAGCTGTCATTACCGAGGAAATAATAAGCGTTAAGTGCATTAATGCAGACCCTGACGATGACAAGTTTCTCTCATGTGCTATTGAAGGTGAGGCTGATTTTGTTGTCTCGGGAGATGAACATTTGCTATCGATAAAACACTATAAAGGCTTACAGATTGTAAATTCAGCCACATTTGTGAAAATCCTTGTTTCGCAAGGTTTAGAGTAATTTAGTGGCGCATTGTACACTTTGGGCTTATTATGATATACTAAAGCGATAGAGATATGGAATTCCCTGTAATAATAAATAAGTCGGAATACGGTTATGACGCGCATTGTCCGATGCTGAGAGGATGTCATAGCCAGGGGGAAACGCTTGAAGAGGCACAGGAAAACATAAAAGACGCAATTATGACTTATCTTGAAATGATTGAAGAGGAGTTAAAGGGTAATCCTGTTTATAAAGTGGAAGTCGATCTGATAAATGCTTTTCACTGATGTATCTACTGAGCGCGCAATTAAGGCATTCGTGAAATTAGGGTTCATGGTTGTCAGCAAAGGCAAGCACGTAGGAATGTCTAACGGAATTTATCGCATTGTAATCCCCAACCACAAGCGTCTAAATCCATATACACTTAAAGCAATTATAAGAGATGCAGGAATTACTGACTATGATTTTAAAATGGCACTGTAATATTTAGCATAAGCTATTGGTTGTTTTCCGATTGTCTTACCTTAATCCTTGAATATAGTATTAGTATGGTATGTTCGCTTGGAATAAAATATTCTGTCTTCATAATTTATTCACAATTGAATTATATAATGAAAACAGATAATTAAAAAGAAATAAAAAAAGGGAGGTAGTAATATGAAGAAGCTGGGACTTTTCGTTGTGGTGTCGATGGTATTTTTATTAGTGTTGGTTGATGCTAATGCCTTTATGGGTGGAGGGAATGGCGGAGGCATGGGCAACAACGGCATGGGCAACAACGGCATGGGCAGTAATGGTATGGGTGGTTACGGAACTGGCGGCTACGGCATGGGCAACAACGGTATGGGCGGTAATGGTACTGGTGGTTACGGCATGGGCAACAACGGTATGGGCGGTAATGGTACTGGTGGTTACGGCATGGGCGGGTATGGTATGGACTGGTACGGAACTGGCGGTTACGGCATGGGTAATAACGGTATGGGCGGCTACGGTATGGGTAATATAGTTTGGTAATCTCTTAAGAATTTATTTTGGAAGTAAACATTAATGATCGGTGAAAGTGGATATTTATAACTTGCAATTGTCGATAATAAAAAGGCAATTGCAAGTTAAGACAAAAAATTATGCAACGACAAGAAAACTCTGCTGAGTACTCAGCACAAATAAGATCAATCATATGCTATAATTAGGTATGCCAAGGAAAATCAGGGAGCTTGTCCGTGATTTAACAAATGCTGGTTTTTATGAAATCTCAGGAGCTGGTAAAGGCTCGCATCGTAAATTCTCACATGCCGAATACTCGGGTGCTGTAACGCTGACCGGGAAATCTGGCGATGACGTAAAGCCATATCAGGAAAAACAAATAAAGCAGGCGATAGAGGTGTTGAAGAAATGAAAAAATCTGACCGTTACCACAAGTGGGTTGAATGGAGTGAAGAAGACCATGTCTATATTGGGAAGTGTCCTGATCTGATTACAGGTATACACGGCGGTGACCCCGTAGTGCTGTACAGTGAATTATGCGAAACCGTTGAAGAGGTTATCAATCATTTCGAGATGGAAGGACGTGTACTCCCCGCTCCACGCATCCGCCCCATGCAGGAAGTTGTGTGAGTTTGCATTATTAAGAGGAGAGTGACCTGCCGTTTTCAGCAGTATTTGAAAATCCCTTATTTTTGGAAACTTTTGGCGATTGCCGGTAGTGCTTGTGCTATGCTATAATCCCAGTGTGGAGATTATGATTGTGTTGTCTCTGTGTTTTCGTGTATAATCAGTTTGCCGTGTCATATATCACATAAATATACGAGGAGGTCTTATGCAGAGGAAGGTTTTAGCACTTGTTCTGGCGGGTGGTGAGGGTAGAAGGCTTTTTCCTCTTACCGCTATGCGCTCCAAACCGTCTGTGCCGTTCGGGGGAAGGTACAGAATTGTTGATTTTGTCCTTAGTAATATTATCAACTCAGGAATCTATTCAATCTATCTGCTTGTTCAGTACAAATCTCAATCCCTTATATCACACATTCAGGAAAACTGGAGCCAGACCTCCGTATCCCGCGAGCAGTTCATCACTATTGTCCCGCCTCAGATGCGTAAGGGACTGGAATGGTTTCAGGGTACCGCAGATGCCGTGCTCCAAAACGTTAACCTTATCCAGCAGCACGCTCCAACGCATGTGGTAATCTTCGGCTCTGACCACATCTATCGAATGGACATCGCACAGATGCTTGACTTCCATGAGCAGCGCAACGCCAAAGTCACAGTTGCAGCCATCCCCGTACCAATCGAACAGGCCTCGGCTTTCGGCGTTATCAAGACTGCTGCTGACAGCCGAATCGAACGCTTTGAGGAAAAACCCAAAAACCCGTCATCTATGCCCGAAGACCCAACAAAGGCCTTTATCTCCATGGGAAATTATATCTTCAACACCGATGTACTACTTGCCGCACTCGCAGACGCACAGAAAAAAAATGAACACGACTTCGGCGGCTATGTCCTGCCGACCCTTGTCAGCTCTGGCGGGCTCTTTGCCTATGATTTCTCTCAAAATACAATCCCCAGCACAAAACCATATGAGGAAGTTGGCTACTGGCGCGATGTCGGAACTATTAAGGCATACTGGGACTCTAACATGGATATGCTTGACGAAGAGCCAATATTTGATATTTACAACAATAACTGGCCAATACACCCGACTATATCATTTGTGCCGCCTGCTAAAATCATCAGCGGCGATATTCAAAACTGCTCTATCTCAAACGGCGTAAGAATAAAGGGCGCCTCTATCAAGCACTCTATCATCAGAAGCAGTGTGGTAATTGAAGAAGATGTCGAGATTACAGACTCGATAATCCTTGAGCGCGTCCATATTAAAAAAGGCGCCAAACTAAATAAGGTCATCATCGACAAGAACAACGTAATAAACGAAGGCGAAACGCTTGGCCTTGACCCCAATAAAGACCGCTTCAGACTGCACATAGATGAGTGCGGTATAGGGATTCTCCCAAAGACTATATTATAGACGGGTAGACGGGCCTAATGAGGTGAAAGGACTATGGTAGTAAACAAGTCGCTGGTTTTTAGTACGCGTGGAAACGGTCAGCTCATCGACGTTACCAATCACGTCAGTGGAGTCCTTGCCGACTCAGGCGTACATAATGGAATTCTGACGGTATTTGTGGTTGGCTCAACTGCGGCTGTCACAACACTGGAGTATGAACCTGGACTGATAAAAGACATGACAGAACTTTACGATAAACTCGCCCCTCAGAACAAGCGCTACGCACACGACGAGACATGGGGCGATGCAAACGGTTTTAGTCACGTCCGCGCAGCGCTGCAAGGCCCCAGCCTCACAATACCATTTGAAAACAATAAGTTATACCTCGGCACATGGCAGCAGATCGTCCTCGCTGACTTTGACCACAGACCGCGCAGCAGAACAATCGTTGTAAATATAATTGGTGAATAGTGATAAGGAGGCAGACATGGAGATAAAAGTAGTAAAACCAGCAGTAGAAGACCTTAAGACTCGCGGCGTAGAAAACTGGCCGATCTGGCAAAAGGAGGCGTCAGTCTTCGATTGGCACTACGGTGATACCGAAGAGTGCTATATACTTGAAGGGCAAGTTACTGTATCGACAAAAGACGGCAAGAAAGTGGAATTCGGAAAGGGCGATTTTGTTACATTCCCAAAGGGGCTGTCGTGCACATGGGAGATAAAAGAGCCTATTAGAAAACACTATAATTTTAAATAGCTTAGTAATGAAATACAGGGTTAGTGAGGATAATCCTCTATGCTGGGCTTGCTGGGGCTAGGGCGGCGCCTTAGTCTTTATGTGTTCAATAAAATCCCTTGTTTTAAGGCCCTTCTCTAGCCGGTAGCGGATGTGCAGGTCAAGCAGCATGCCAAGTTCCCGTGCCAGACCATCTGATGGAACTACACGATTTAACTTACTCCAATCCCATAGACGCAGCGTCTCAAAGAGTTTTATAGCCCCCGGAGAAAGCTCAAACCCGCTTATTGGATTGCCGTTGCCGCTGCAGTTGTCGCATAATATTGAACCCTCACGAAAATAAAACCGCCTTCCCGTGCCCGCGCATCGGGCACAACCATTCAATCTTGGCATAAATCCAGCGGCTGCCAACATCTTTATCTTATAGCAGAGTATTGCCTTCGGATTCATGCAGTCTTGCTCCTGCATTCTCAGCGTATCAAGCAGTATGTCAAAGAGCCTCTCCTGCCTGACATGTTCGGGGATAAGCATAAATGTCATCTCAAATATCTCAGACACCCGCAGAAAACACTTAAGCTCTTCCCTCAGTTTCTGAAATGGATGGACAATGTCTGCCTGAATCAGCCGTGGTAATTCTGCGTTTTCCTTCCCCCACAGGCTGAGGCGGATATATGAGAAAGGCTCAAGCGCCGAGCCGAACCTGCTCTTTGTTTTCCTTGGACTCTTTGCAAATGCCCGCACAAAACCCTTCTGCCGGGTGAAAATCGTCATAATCATGTCGGCCTCTCCAAGAGGAAGACCCTTAAAGACAATGCCTTCAGCGCTGAAACGCATTACATGATATTGCCGAAGTCTTCTGGTTTGAGGTTTTTAAGCCATTCTTCGAGTTCATCAGTGTTTTTTCGTTCGATGACGGACTCTTCGACAAAGACAGGGGAATTTGTCCTCAGGGCAACGGCAACGGCATCGCTTGGGCGCGAATCTATCGACATTTCTGCTTTGCCGTCCGAAACATAAAGCGTGGCATAGTATGTGTTGTCTATAATCTCATGGACAATAACCTTAGATACCGACATGTTAAGCGCATCTATGATGTTTTTGATGAGGTCGTGCGTAAGTGGACGCGGTGTTACTACCTTGCCCAGCGCAAGGGCAATTGAGTCGGCCTCCGGCTTTCCAATCCAAATTGGCAGTGTCTCCTCTCCCTCTACGGCCTTCAGCAGGAGTATGTACATACCGCTTCTTGGGTCGAATAACAACCCATCTACTTTCATTTTTATAACCATTTTACTTAAACCCCAACTCCTCTAATGCAGAGACATCCTTACGCCAGTTCTTTTTCACCTTTATAAACAAGTCTAAATATACCCTTGCACCAACAACATCCTCTATCTCTTTACGGGCCTTCGTGCCGACGGCCTTTAGTGTCCTGCCGTTTTTCCCTATTATTATACCCTTTTGGGTGGGCTTTTCAACAAAAATATTTGCACTTATCGAAACCAGGCCGCTCTTTTTTTCCTCCCACCTAACAATGTCAACGGCGATTGAATGGGGGATTTCGTCGTGTGTATAGTCCATCAGCTTCTCCCTTATGCACTCCGATGCCATGAACCGCTCAAACACGTCTGTCACTACCTCATCTGGATAGTATTTCGGGCCTTCCGGTAAATAACACAAAGTCTCTTGTACAAGCTCGTCAACACCGCTGCCAGTTTTGGCCGACACTGGGATAATCTCGGCAAAATCTATAAATTTACGGTACGCATCTATAATATTTAGCAGCGCTGGTTTATCCTTGAGCGTATCTGTCTTGTTTATGATTAGAAAGATAACCTTCTTCGTGCCCTTCAACATATCCATAACTGATATATCTCCGTCATCAGGCATGGAGGGGTTGACGACCAGATATATCAACTCCACCTCGCTTACCGTATCCATTGAGGTCTTCAGTATAAAGCGCCCCAGCGTATGTAACGGCGAGTGAATCCCCGGCGTATCAAACAAGACAATTTGTCCATTCGCCGCATTCTTAACGCCCATTATCCTGTTTCTCGTAGTCTGGGGCCTTGAAGTGACGATGGCTATTTTCTGGCCGGTTATCGTATTTAAGAGCGTGGACTTCCCGACATTGGGTTGTCCCATTATCGCTGCGAACCCTGAACGAAAACCGGTGCATTGACTTTTATCTATGGGCACCTCTTATGCCAGCTTCTGCAGGGCAGATTTTATCCGCTTCAGGCCTTCGGTTATTTTTTCCATCGACGTAGCATAGGACATCCTTATATAACCCTCTGCGCCAAAGGCACTGCCAGGCACCAGGGCAACCGCTGCCTCTTCAAGCAGGTAAAGGGCCATTGCTGAGGAGTCCGCTACCTCCATATTGGGCGACTTTTTACCAAGATATGCCTTGATATTCGCAAAGGCATAAAACGCCCCTTGGGGCATCTTACACGATACGCCGTCTATGGCATTAAGTTCTGCCACCAGATACTTCCGTCTCTTGTCAAACTCCGCGAGCATGACGGGGATGAAGTCCTGTGGGCCGTTTATGGCCTCAAGGGCGGCCTTCTGGGAAATCGACGTTGGGTTTGATGTTGACTGGCTTTGGATGTTCTCCATAGCCTTGATAACCGCAGCATCACCTGCCGCGTACCCAATGCGCCAGCCGGTCATCGCATAGGATTTCGAGAAACCGTTTATTACTATCGTGCGCTTTTTTATCTCAGGGTCTATTGATGCAATGCTGACATGCTTAAGGCCGTCATAGAGCAGCATCTCATATATCTCGTCTGATATAACATAAATATTGTTCTTGACGGCAATCTCGGCAATAGCCTCCAGAGCCTTTCTGTCGTAGGTAAATCCTGTGGGATTTGACGGGTAATTGAGTACAATGGCCTTAGTCTTTTTTGTAACGGCCTTAGAGAGCTGCTCCGGTGTTACGACAAACAAGTCCTCTTCCCGGGTCTCGACAATAACCGGTATGGCATCGTTGAGGAGTGCTTGGTCAGGATAAGACACCCAATACGGGGCTGGTATAATGACCTCATCCCCTTCGCTGTAGAGCGCCTGGGCTGCGTTATACAGAGAGTGCTTTGCGCCCACTGAGACGAGTATCTCGTTTGGCTTGTACTCTAAGCCGTTGTCTTTTTGCAGTTTTGTGGCTATGGCATTTTTAAGTTCTGGTATCCCGCCGACGGGTGTATACTTAGTGAAACCTTCGTTTATGGCCTTAATGGCCGCTGCCTTGATATTGTCAGGGGTGTCAAAGTCTGGTTCGCCGACAGCGAAGCTGATTACATCGATACCGGCGGCCTTCATCTCCTTAGCTTTCGTATCAATAGAAAGGGTTGCCGATGGTTTGACCTTTTTCGCTCTTTCAGAAATCATAATCTTTCAGTCCCTCGTTCAATTTATTATTTACTCAATGGATTATAACAAAAATCGATATAAAAAAGCATGAGGCTTATCGCTATTGCCAGGTAGTGGTTCATTTGAGGACTTTGCAGTCCGAAATAATTCATCGTCTCTATAACTTATACACATCCTTGCGATGGCCTATTTTATGTACTACCACAATTTTGTTGGCACGGTCTATGTCATAAATTGCCCTATAATCACCCACTCTCAACTTGAATAAGCCGGAGTGTTTGCCGTGGAGCGAAATATGTGATAGCGATTCGATATTTTCAATAAGCCGCTTGAATTTATCCAACACTTTTTGACCAGATTCTTTGTCTGAAACAGATAGACTCTTCTTTCCTTGTTCCGTAAAGGCTAATCTGTATTTTACTCCCATGTAAAGCCTAACTCCTGCACAACATCTTCAACGGATATGAGTTTTCCCTGCCGTGCGTTTGTTATGCTTTCGAGTAGATCACATTCTGCCTCTGGTCTCAGCTCCAGACCAAAGTCAGGGTCAACGGCCTCTTGGATGGTTTGAATAATTAATGCTTTCAATTCCTTTGCAGTCATATCAGCCACTTTTTTATCTTCTACAATAGCCATATTCTTATACCTCCAGTATTCAAGTGGCGGCAACTATTGAGTTGCAGTACCCTTATGTATGATTATATATTAACTGGATATGCCGGTCAATAGATTTGGGCAGGGCAAATGCACTGATAATGATTGGGAGGTTAACAATGGTGTGAGGTTGGCCCCAATTTGGATATCCAATTTCTCGCTCAACAGAGTAACAATTTTTGATTAAGAAATCTTGTTGCAAAATATTGAACATTTATGTTACCTTCCTTTAGAAAATCACACGCTATGTGGTCGAATATGACAGCTTTGGCGGTGGTCCTCGACTCGGCGCTTCTCGATGCCCGGTAAGGGGGCGCTAAGGCTATAGCGGAGGTAAAAACCTACAGGAGGTACACACACAGTGGTAGTATCAATGAAAGAACTGCTTGAGGCAGGTGTCCACTTCGGACATCAGGTAAAACGCTGGAACCCGAAGATGAAAAAATATATCTTCGGCGAAAGAAATGGTATCTACATCATCGATCTCCAAAAAACCGTCAAAGGCATCGAAGAGGCTTATAACTTCGTCAGAGATATGTCTGCTGCCGGTGAGTCAATTATGTTCGTCGGCACGAAAAAACAAGCCCAGGACGCCATTGCCGAAGAGGCAGAGCGCGTCGGCGCCTACTATGTCAACCAGAGATGGCTTGGTGGTATGCTCACAAACTTTTTTACTATCAAAAAGAGTATCGAAAAGCTGAAAAAGATAGAAACTATGAAAAACGACGGCATCTACGACGTGCTGACAAAAAAAGAAGTCCTCGCATATGAAAAAGAACGCACTAAGCTGCAAAAATACCTCGGCGGCATCAAAGAAATGAAAAAATACCCGGGCGTTCTGTTCGTCATCGACCCAAGACGCGAAAATATCGCCGTTATGGAGGCAAAAAAATTGTCTCTTCCCATCGTTGCCATTGTTGACACAAACTGTGACCCTGACAAAATCGACTATGTCATCCCCGGTAACGACGACGCCATTCGCGCGGTTAAACTGGTTACAGGTAAAATGGCCGATGCAATCATGGAAGGTAAAAATATGCTGAACAGGGAAAAGGCGCAGGCAGCTCAGGATGTCCAGATAGAAGAGAAAAAACAACAGGAAGAACTTGAGGAGGTAAAAGCGTGATATCCGCAAACATGGTCATGGAATTAAGGGAGAAAACCGGTGTTGGCATGATGGACTGCAAAAAGGCCCTCACTGAGACCGGCGGCGATTTCGAGAAGGCCCTTGATTACCTCAGAAAAAAAGGCCTTGCCACAGCAGCAAAAAAATCTGGCAGAAAGGCATCCGAAGGCCTCATCTGTTCCTATATCCACATGGACAAAATCGGCGTTATGCTGGAGCTGAACTGTGAAACTGACTTTGTGGCAAAAACGGACGAATATAAGATTCTGGCTAAAGACATTGCTATGCACATAGCCGCGGCAAATCCTGACTACGTAGAGCCTTCTGAAATCCCTGCCGCAGTAATCGAAAGGGAAAAAGAGATATACAAAGACCAGGTCAAAGGTAAACCGGCTAACGTCGTAGATAAAATAGTAGAAGGTAAGCTCGAAAAATTCTACTCCGAGAAGTGCCTGGTCAAGCAGGCATTTGTCAAAAACCCCGACCAGACCATTCACGATCTTGTTGTGGAAAAGATAGCAAAGCTTGGAGAAAACATAGTTATTGGACGCTTCGTAAGGTATCAGCTTGGTGAAAAGCAAGGCGAGTCATAGAGAGACAATGGATACCATAAAATATAAGCGGCTGCTACTAAAGTTAAGCGGAGAGGCACTGATAGGCGACGGCAGCTACGGCATCTCACAGGAAATGGTAGCATACGCAGCACAAGAGATAAAACTGGCCTATGAAACCGGTACACAGCTGGCGGTTGTCATAGGCGGCGGCAATATATTCAGAGGCGTTGAGGCATCAGTCAAGGGAATAGACAGGGCAACTGCCGACTACATGGGAATGCTGGCTACTGTAATAAATGCCCTCGCACTGCAGAACTCACTTGAGAAAACAGGTATCCCCACACGAGTTCAATCGGCCATAGAGATGCGTGAGCTGGCTGAACCATATATCAGAAGGAAGGCTATGAGACATCTTGAGAAAAACAGGGTGGTTATCTTTGCTGCTGGCACTGGCAATCCCTATTTTACTACGGACACGGCAGCAGCCCTTCGGGCAATGGAAATAGACGCCGACATCATATTTAAGGCCACAAAGGTTGACGGCGTATATACCAAAGACCCCGTGAAAAATTCTGATGCCGAATTGATTGAAAAAATCACACACGCCGACGTCCTCAAACAGGGTATCAGTGTCATGGACTCTACGGCAATTACCCTGTGTATGGACAATAACCTTCCTATTATCGTATTTAACATGAAAGATAAGGGTGCTATCAAACGAGCCTTGCTCGGTGAAAAAGTCGGTTCTTTTGTAGGGGGCTGATTGTGGACAAAGAATTTGAGAAAAGACTAAACGCTAAAATGAACACGGTAATAGACCACCTGAAAAGAGAGTACGGTACTATCAGAACTGGACGGGCATCACTGTCCCTTTTAGATAATATCGTGGTTGACTACTATGGTACGCCCACGCCGGTTAATCAGGTAGCGGCACTGGGGTGCCCTGACCCCCAGACCATTAGTATCTCACCGTGGGAACAGAAGATGATACCACATATAGAAAAGGCCATAAGAAAGTCAGACCTTGACCTTACGCCAAATAACGACGGGAAGGCTATAAGAATAACAATTCCCCCGCTTTCTGAAGAACGCAGAAAGCAACTGGTTAAGGTGGTCAAAAAGAAGGCCGAAGAGTCCAGGGTTGCAGTTAGAAACATCAGAAGGGAATTTAACGAGGAGCTTAAGAAACTCGAAAAAGACAAACACATAAGCGAGGACGAGACGAAGAAGTCCCAGGAAGAGGTGCAGAAGGTGACGGATTCATTTATTAAGCTTGTTGATGAGGTCCTTGCTCACAAGGAAAAAGAGATAATGGAGGTTTGATGCTGTTGAGCAATTTTATGTTAAAGGTTGAGGAGTCAAAGCTGCCAGACGTGCAAAAGGCCCTGAAGTCTGCTGGGATAAAGATAAGAAGCATTGTGGAGTTGTATAAGGAAGGGGCGCCAGAAGATAAACCCGCGCCAGAAGATAAACCCGATGCCTGAGACGGCCTAACACGAAAGGATACGACGCAATGGATAATGTTAACGATTCAGCAAGCTTAAACGAAAGGTCAAAAAGCATTAGAAAAATTCTCCTCCAGGAGAGACAGGCAATCCTTAAAGAAGCAAAGACAGAGATCGGAAATTTTGTCAAAGGTGATGAAAAACAGCTTGTCGAAGCGGCCATTGACGACGGAGACTGGTCTGTTGTAGATGTCAACGAGGATATAATACTTCAAAAGCTGCACCATCACAAACTTAAACTCAACAAGATAGACGAGGCGCTGAGGAAGCTCAACGACGGTTCTTACGGTATATGTGACGACTGCGGTATAGAAATAAGTGAGGCTCGCTTAAGAGTGCTGCCATACGCGGTACACTGTGTTGAGTGTAAGGAAAAAAGAGAGAAGATTGAACAGGTAGAAAAGGAACAGTCCTTTCAGTAGTAGTATACCTTGTCGAGAAACAGGCCGCGCCCGGGGGCAGTCATGCCGGCCTTTTTTCTGTCCATTGCGTTAAGGATTTGTTCAATTGCTTCGGGGTGTGTCTTTCCCCTTCCTATGTCTGCCAGAGTGCCAGTAATGTTTCTGACCATGTGGCGCAAAAAACCATCTGCCTCTATCGTTATTTTGATGAATTTTCCTTTTATCTCGGCACCCATAAATGTAATGCAGGAAACAGGCTTGATTTCTATATGAAATATCTCTCTGATGGTGTTATTGACATCTGTATCTGCGGCACAAAAGGACTTAAAGTCATATCTGCCGATGAGTCTGACAGAGGCCTTTTGCATTGCTGCAACATCCAAGTCATGTTTAACTTCCCAGACGTAACGATATGTGAAGGGTGAGACAGGGGAATTGTTGCATATGACATAAAAATAGCGTTTGCGTTTTGCAGAAAAACGGCAGTGGAAATCATCAGGGACGTAGTCTGAGCTGATTACTCTGATATCACTTGGCAGCAAAGAATTTAATGCCTTTTGAAATATATCAGGGGTCAGACGGCTGTCCGTAAAAAATGAGGCGGTCTGTCCTAATGCGTGAACCCCTGAGTCAGTCCTTCCGGCGCCGTTGAGGGTGGTGGCGCGTCCTGTAATCTTACACAATGACTCTTCAATTAATCCCTGTATGGTCAGCGAGTTTGGCTGCCTCTGCCAGCCGCAGTAGCTTGTGCCGTCATATTGAAGGGTCAGGAGGATATGTTTCACTGCAATATTAAGGAGTTATGCTAAGACTTCCTTAAAGTAGGCGATAGTTTTGACAAGCCCCTCATCCAGCGGCACAGCAGGCACCCAGCCGAGTATTTCTTTTGCCATTGTAATGTCGGGTTGTCTTTGCGTGGGGTCGTCAGCGGGAAGCTCCAAAAAGACAATTTTTGACTTCGAGCCAATCATGTTAATAACCTTTTGGGCCAGCTCAAGGATTGTAAACTCACCAGGGTTGCCCAGATTAATCGGCCCTGTAATCTCATCTGGGGAGTTCATCAGCCTTATCAGCCCGTCGCACAGGTCGTCAACATAGCAAAAACTCCTCGTCTGAGAGCCTTCGCCGTAGACAGTGATTGCTTCATTTTGCAGGGCCTGAACTATAAAATTGCTGACAACACGGCCATCATTTTGCATCATTCTGGGGCCATATGTATTAAATATGCGGGCTACCTTGATTTTCAGGGCATGCTGCCTGTGATAGTCGAAAAAAAGTGTCTCAGCGCACCGTTTGCCCTCGTCGTAACATGCCCGCGGCCCGATAGTATTGACATTACCCCAGTAAGACTCAGGCTGCGGGTGGACGGCAGGGTCGCCGTATACCTCGGATGTCGAGGCCTGAAGGATTTTAATCTTAAGGCGTTTAGCCAGTCCAAGCATGTTAATTGCGCCATGCACAGAGGTCTTTGTAGTCTGTACGGGGTCAAATTGATAGTGTATGGGCGACGCCGGGCAAGCAAGATTATATATCTCATCGACTTCGACATAGAGCGGGAAGCATACATCATGCCGCATGACTTCAAAATAACGGTTGTCCATCAGATGAATAACGTTGCTTTTTCTTCCGGTATAGAAATTATCGAGGCATATCACCTCATTGTCAGCGCTCAACAGCCTCTCACACAGATGAGAGCCTAAGAACCCAGCCCCGCCAGTTACAAGCACACGCTTCCTTGTTTTCATTTATTGCAATATCCTTTCCAACCTTGATAATACACTATTATTGTATAAATATACAATCCACTTAAATCAAATCGAGGGTAATAAAGATACCTAAAGATATCACTCTGTGTCCTTTGAATTATTGTCGACAAATCCTTAACACCAGTGATATAATATTGCTATGCAAACCAGAGATTTAGACTTGACAGAAATCATAAATGGTGAGGAAGTCATGGGTCCAAGTCCGTTTTTTAAACATCAAAGGATTGTAAGCAAATTACATCTGATTATAGGGCAGTTCGTTAACAAGAATAATCTTGGAGAGGTTTGTCTCTCCCCTCTCGATGTAATTTTTGAAGAAGGAGTCAACCGCCTGCAACCTGATATATTATTCATTAAAAAAGAGAATATGAACATTGGGCAGGACTGGATAAGAGGAGTGCCTGATATGGTATGTGAAATCATATCAGCGGATAGTTATGAAAAAGATACAGAAATTAAGAAGGCAATCTATGAGAAGTACAAAGTACCTGAGTACTGGATTGTTATACCTGAACTTCAAACCATTGAGATTTTAACTATAGATGACGACAAGTATAAGTTACATTCATTTGCAGCATTTGAAGGCGTTGTTATCTCTAAAATAATTGAAGGATTGCAAGTTGCTATCAAGGATATCTTTGGGTTGTGCTGCTAACAATGTAATCTGACACTGGATAGATAAGATGGTGTCTGAAAATAAAACAAATCGGTTATTCTGGCGAGGTGGAATAACATTCCCGTGTGCTACACTATCTCTAAAATAAGCAGCTCCTGGCTAGTAATCCCCGCTTATTGAGTAAAATAACCATGTCTGACAGTGGTTAGGAGGTATATGTGAGTAGTAAATTCATAAGCGCTGTGGCCTGTGTTTCAGAAGGGTTTTAGTTTTAAATAAGGTTATTATGGAAGAGCGAGATATATTTTTTAACGAATCCAATGATTTAATCTGCATAGTCTCTACGGATGGTTATTTCAAACAGGTCAATCCACAGTTTGAAAAGACGCTTGGATTTACGCGGGAGGAACTCCTGTATAGACCGTTGATAGATTTCATCCATCCCGATGACCGCGAGGCTGCACTTGTAGAAATAGACAAGCAAATCAGAGGGCTGACAACAAAGAACTTCGAGAACCGGTATTTCTGCAAAGATGGCTCAGTAAAGGTATTGTCATGGATGGCGCTGCAGGTCATGGAGGACGCCAGGATATATGCCGTTGCCAGAGATGTTACTGAGTACAAGGCAATGGAGCTGGAACTACGGCTGCAGGGTGAGATAATAACGAATATGGCCGAAGGGGTAATCATGGTAAACGCCGTGGACGACAGGATTGTTTACGCAAACCCTAAAATGAGGCAAATGTTCGACTGTGAAGGTGTGGAGTTTACGGACATATCCCTCAGTACGCTCATTACCCCTTCACATATAACAGTCCATGAGATAGGAAAACCTCTGCAAAACGGAGGCGTATGGAAAGGAGAGCTGCTGTGTGCCAAGAAGACAGGCGTTCATTTCTGGATATATGCGACTATCTCTAAATTTGAACATACAAAATACGGTACAGTTTGGATTGCGATACTTAAGGATCTTACTGAAAGAAAACAGGCAGCGGCAGACCTTGATAAGTTTTTCAACCTTTCTCTGGATATGATGTGTATAGCGGATGTCGATGGATATTTCAGAAGGATAAATCCTATGTTTGAAAAAACGCTTGGATTCACCTCAGAGGAACTTATGTCAAGGCCGTTTATAGAATTTGTACACCCCGATGACAGACAAAAGACATTGGATGAGATAGTAAAACTCTCTCAGGGGCTGCATGTGATAAATTTTGAGAACAGATATATCTGCAAAGACGGTACATATAAAGACCTTGTGTGGATTTCTTCGCCTGAGGCGGGATTAATTTATGCAACCGCCCGCGATATAACAGAAAAGAAGAGGATAGAAGAGGAAATAAGGATAGAAAGAGATAAGTTGACTTCAATTATGGAGACCATTGACGACGGTATTTATATCACTGGTCAGAACTGCGAACTTCAATACATAAACCCTGTGGTAGAACGGGAATTCGGCGCGGTAACCGGACGTTTATGCTACGAGTATTTTTATAATAAGTCAGAGCCGTGTCCGTGGTGCAGGAAAGAGGAGGTCTTCTCTGGTAAAACCATTTACTGGGAGTGGCATTATCCGGCGAACAATAAGACTTATCATAGGTACGATACACCTATAAATAACAGAGACGGCTCGGTGTCAAAATTTGCATTATTTCACGACATTACGGAACTGAAAAAGTCAGAGATGCTTATAACAGCTTCACTTAAGGAAAAAGAGATGCTTGTTGGGGAAATCCATCACAGAGTAAAGAATAATCTGGCAATAATCTCAAGCCTCCTGAGGATGCAGAGTTATTCCATCAAAGACACAAATTCTTTGAGGATATTCAAGGAAACCGAGAACAGGATAAAATCGATTTCCTCGGTTCATGAGATGCTCTACCGCACCAATGACATGACCAGCGTTGATTTCAGGGAATACATTGACAAGCTCATAAAGACAATTTACAGCACATACAGGGGTAATTTATCTGGTGTTAAGCTAATAACAGATGTGAGCAACGTATCTTTAGGAATAGATTTAGCCATACCTTGCGGCCTGCTGATTAATGAACTTCTCACCAACGCTGCGAAGTACGCATTTCCAGCGGGAGGCGACGGTGAGATACACATAGGTCTCCATTGTACCTCAGACGGTATAATGGAACTGACTGTCAAAGATGATGGGGTTGGTATCCCTGAGATACTTGATATTTGGAATACAGAAACGCTTGGCTGCCAGTTGATAACAGGCATAACGAAAACCCAACTAGGAGGCGAATTAGAACTGAAAAGGGATAAGGGAACGGAAATAATAGTGCGATTCAAGGCGATGGGGCATATTAGTGGATAAAAAATCTGTATTAATCGTAGAGGATGAGTTTATCATAGCAAACGCGATAAAACTGATCATACAGGACATGGGATATACAGTAATTGATATTGTATCCTCCGGTGAACAAGCGATAGAACTGGCAAAGACCAGCACACCCGACATAATTCTCATGGATATATCGCTCAATGGGCAGATAGACGGTATTGAGGCTGCAATGAAGATACGCGTGAGTCTCGATATACCGGTAATCTTTCTAACCTCACACGTCAACGATGCACTGCTTGAGAGGGCTAAACTAACCGAGCCATTCGGGTATTTACTTAAACCGTTTCAGGACAAGGAATTGCAGACAAACATAGAGATGGCCCTCTACAGGCATAACATGGAGAGCAAGCTGAAGGAATTAAACAGAACTCTCGAAAGCAGGGTAAAAGAAGAGGTAGAGCTCAGCAGACAAAAAGACTACCTGTTGATACAACAGTCCAAAATGGCGTCAATGGGCGAGATGATTGGGGCAATTGCCCACCAGTGGCGCCAGCCCCTGAATGCCGTCGCCCTATATGTTCAGGACGCAAAAGACGCCTATGAATGCGGCGAACTTGACAAGGCCTATCTATACGAAATGGTGGAAAACACCTTAAGACAGGTCGAGTTCATGTCTAATACTATCAACGACTTCACGAATTTTTTTAAACCAAGTAAAATAAAGATGCCGTTTAAAATAAACACCGCCATACAAGAAGTGATTTACCTGGTCTATGATTTGTTTATAAAATCCGGCATAGAAATCAGCTTGTCGTGTACATATCCAGAGGTTGTGCGTAAGACGACAGAAAGTCAAACTCAGGCAATATGTATCTGTGAACCGGAACTATCAGTTGAGGGATTCAAAAACGAATTCAAGCAGGTGATACTCAATATCTTATGTAACGCCAGAGACGCCATCCTCATCAAGGGCAGCGCCGTAGAGGACGGCGAGATCTCAGTTGTGCTGTCAAAGTCAGCCGACACGGTAATAGTCGAGGTGAAAGATAACGCAGGAGGCATACCAACAGAGGTTCTTGATAAGCTGTTTGAACCGTATTTTACGACAAAAGGGGCAGCAGGTACGGGAATTGGTCTCTACATGTCAAAGATAATTATAGAAAGCAACATGGGCGGCAAAATATACGCAGTCAACGGGGAAACAGGCGCCGTCTTTACGATAGAGCTGAACAATTTCACGGCCTGAGTTACCGGATGACCGGCAGTTACAGAGACATTGTATTATTTGGGGTATTATTTTGTCGCATCCTTTGACCAGCCGGTGAGCTTTCGAAATATCGCAGACAGCTTAAACTGCGGGAGAAATCTTCTTTCGCAAAATGTCTTAGTGGTTGACTCTTGCGAGAGCCTCTTGCTTATTTCAACTATCAATGCCCCAACAAAATATGTCCCAAAGATTAATGAAAATACCTTAAGCACCGTACCCCCCGTCTTCCCCATTTTTGTACTATCTACCCGACATTATATAATACCTGCGGCATAAAAGTATGCAAATAAATAATCGATGTGGTAAAATTTACCCGCGATGACAGAAAGACATAATTCCGGCATAACACATAAACTTTACATCGGGTGTTTTGCCGCAATAGTCCTCCTTGCAGTGATTCTAAGGATATATAAGGCCTATTATACAGGTGTTATTTATGATGAGGCCCTTACATATTTCAGATTTTCAAGGGATTTCAACAGTGCGATTTCAAATTATTCATCGACCAATAATCACCTGTTGAACTCGGTTTTGATTTATCTGTCGGTCAAGGTCTTCGGACAAAGTTTTATTGGGGTGCCAGCAATAAGGCTGCCTGCGGTTTTTTTTGGCATAGTGTATGTGGTATCGATAGCACTTGTTATAGAGGCCGCCTTAAGGGGCAGAGTTCTAAAGATACTTGTGCTGGGGGCTTGCCTGTTTAATTATTTAATCTTTGATTTAACAATTCTGGCCAGGGGATACGCAATAGCCCTGGGTGCGGTTTATCTGGAACTGCTGGTCATTGTTTTATATCCAAAGCTCCTGAAAGACAAGGCTGATTCAATGGTCATTCTTTTTAGCGCCCTGAATTTTATTGCATTAGGTGCAATGTTAACGAGTTTGTACACTGTGGTGCCTCTGAATCTTGCCTTCCTTGCGGTTATGTTTCACCGATTAAAAGCAGGGCAGCTCACGGCCTCTGACAGGCTGTATGACGCGCTAAAGAAAACTGTTCAGGCAGGGGTTGTAATTCTATGCCTGTCATCTCTTGCATTGGCTTTGCTCTATAATAGAGTTTTCACAAAAATAATCTCGGCCTCCGGTAAGCATAGTGAAGTAAACGATGCACTCATAACTATATTAAAATCGCTTATCACAGAAGGTCTTTTTACAAACTGGGAATTCCCTCTGTCAACGATTTTAAATATTCTCCAGACAATTATACTGCCGCTGATGGTCGCTCTTACAGTGTTGTTCCTCTTAAATGTGATAGTAAGTAAAAAGACCCTGCCAACCGCTGCGTTAATAGTATTGTCTGTGCTTGCGGCTTCATTTTTATTTGCTTACGCAGCACGTACAGCGGCTGGAGTGTCGCTGGGCTTTACGCGTAATCATGTGTTTTGGCTGCCTCTGATATTTATATCTGCCGGTATTGTTATGGACGGGGCTCGTATTAGTCCGCTTGTGCCTTTGAAGACCAGCATATACGTTGTGACTTGCCTGATGTCTGTTGTCCTGATTGCCGGACCTCTGATGGCCTTACATGTTGTAACCACACATGATTGGAAGCCGCAGAGCGTGGTTGGCCCGCTGCTTCGGCAGTTGAACAAAACAGATCCGCTGAGGCGTTGGAGGGTTGGATTTTCTGATAAGCTGGAATATAACCTTTATCCATATCTCTTTTATAACAATGAAGCATACAGGATTATCGATTCAAACGCTGCCGTATATCATATATCGGAAAAAGACTTACACACAGGGAATTTATACCAATATGATTTGTTTAAAAAGTTCGATTGTGTCGTGGTGCTTGACTCTTCAATGCGGCAACCCTGAATATGAGATTGCAATAGGCAATCGTTATGTGATAAACTACACACCGTCAGACAATTTATATCCAGCGAGGGATTATTATGGCGTTTTCATTACTATTAGTTGACGATTCCAATGTGGCCAGGCGATATGTCCGGAAGGAGATGCTGTCCATATTGAATTATGAAGAGATTGCAATAACAGAGGGGTCAAATGGCAAGGAGGCATGTGACTTCTGCACTGCCAACAAATTTGACCTTGTAGTGATAGACCTGACGATGCCAGTGATGACCGGCTATGAGGCGCTGGAGTGTCTCAAAAAGAGTGGAAATACGGTAAGGGCAATTGTACTCAGCGCTGATATTCAGCCCGGCGTCGAAGAAATGGTAAAGGCCTCAGGGGCTATCGGCTATTTGAAAAAGCCTTTTAACAGGGAACAAATGGTTAAGATACTTAAAGAGAACGGTTATAATGTTAAAGATTAGCCTTTCTGAAGACGAACAGGACTTATTAAGAGAGACCTTTAATCTTGCATTAGGGCAGGCAGGGGACAAGCTTGCAAGGCTGCTGAGTTCTTTTGTCGATTTAGCTGTCCCCAACATCGGGATAATTGAGGCTGAGAAAGTTGCCGACAAAATTTTAAAAGATACCGTTTTTTCTCCATCTGATTCTGTAACAGCACTGAGGCAGTCATATGATGTGCCATATGATGTGCATAGAGCCAGGGTAGATGGCGAGGCCATTGTGATATTCAACGACCAGGCAATTCAAACCGCTGCCGGTGTTTTTGGCATTGATAATGTTGACGACCATTCACAGGAAATCGAAATAATGCTTGAGTTGACGAACATCATAGTAGGGGCATGTCTGAACGGGATAGCTAATCAACTGTTTAGTAAGGATATGTCATTTACCCCCCCAGTGGTGCAGGCAGATAAGGTAAATTTAACAAAATTTGTCTACAGCACGTTTCAACGAAGCCAGTTAAAGTGGGACTACACGTTAATGGTAATGATAGCGTTCAACCTGAAAGACCAGCGCTTTAAGAGCGACTTGGTAATATTTATATCTGAAAGGTCAATTGAATCAGTGCAGAGAGCGCTTCAGACGATGCTTTCTGAGATGTGACGATTATGGAGACAACGGTGCAAAATATAGGAGATTATTTCAGTAAGACCATAGTTGACAGCTTGAGTGTCGGTGTTGTGGTGCTTGACCTGTCATCCCGCGTAGTGGTGTGGAATAGTTTTATGTCCAAACACAGCGGCGTCAGCGCTGCAGACGCAGTGGGGAAGGACTTATTTGACATATTTCCATATTTGTCAAGGAACTGGCTTGAACTGAAATTCCAGAGCCTCCGAATACTGAAGAGTTATTCGTTTGTCTCGTGGAAACAAAGGCCATATCTGTTCAGATTTCAGCATAACCGCCAAATAACGGGCGGGGGCGAATATATGTATCAGGATTGCACATTTATCCCAATATTGGACACCGATGGCAAGACGACCTTAATCTGTATGACAATACAGGACATGACCGAGGCCGCCGAATCACAAAAGATAGTGGAAGAGGTAATAGACGCTAACAAGGCCCTTCAGCTTATGACTAACTATGACGCCATGACCTCTGTCTACAACAGGGGTTACATAGAAAAACAGCTTGAGGCAGAGTTTAACAAATCAAAAATCAATGGGAATGTGTTTTCCATGCTAATGTTCGACCTGGATCACTTTAAAAAGGTGAACGATACGTATGGGCATCTGGCTGGTGACGATGTATTAAAAACTGTCTCTAAAAAAGTTGGCGGGCTGCTGCGAAATGCAATGGACTCGTTGGGAAGATATGGCGGCGAGGAATTTATCATAATATTAACAGAGACAAACGAGGAAACCGCTGCAGTCATTGCAGAGCAGATTAGAGAAGGCGTTGAGCAAATGACAATTTCATCAGGTGACTACACGATAAAGGCAACACTAAGCATGGGCGTAGTGGAGTATCGGGCCGACCTGAGAGACTACCTGCAAATGCTGCACGAGGCGGACATTGCCCTGTATAACTCCAAAAAACAGGGCCGTAACAGGGTGACAAAATACACTCAACTGAATAACATCAACTGAATATCCATCACATTAGTACCCGTTGGGCCGGGTTTAAACAGCCCACCGGCGTGTTTGAAGTATGTGTAGGAGTTATTATTAATTAAATAGTCTTGTGCATCAAGACCAACAGCACGGCCTCTTGCTATTGTGCTGCCATCGACAATTGCTCCTGCTGTGTCAGTTGGGCCGTCTGTGCCGTCTGTCCCTGCGCTCAACATGGTTATTCCAGAGCTTCCTTCGATTTCAAGGGCGAATCTGAGGGCGAGTTCCATGTTCCTGCCGCCTCTGCCCGTACCCGTAACAGTAACGGTAGTTTCGCCGCCAGAGATTAACAATTTTTTATTCGGCGTAATGTGTTTTGACAGCCACTTAACCGCATCTTTTACGTCGCCTGCGAGTTTATCTGTGATAATTTCAGCCTCAAACCCCAGAGCCTGCGCCCGCGCCCGTGCTGCAATGAGTGCCTGCCCGAGATCAGCGATAATAATATTTTCAGCGTTAATTGGCCGATGGTGTATGCCCTTGTCGATAACATTAATAATCTTCGGTGGTAACTTATAAATCAGGCCGTATTTTTTTAGTACATCGATGGCCTCACGGCTGGCCTTAGTACCTTCTATCGTCGGGCCGGAGGCGATGACATCAAGGCGATTACCAAGCACGTCAGAAATGATTAAAGACAAAACCTTTGCCGGATAGGGTAGGGCAGCAAACCCACCGCCTTTTACCTTGGAGAGGCATTTTCTAACAGCGTTTAGTTCATTAATATCGCAGCCAGACTTAAGCAGTGCCTCAGTAACAGATTGTTTCTCAGCAAGGGTTATCCCGTCTGTCGGTGCGACAAAGAGTGCCGAACCACCGCCTGAAATCAGGCACAAAATAAGCGTATCTGCCGATGCACCTTTAACGAGTTCAATGATTTCAGCTGTACTACTGATGCCGTTTTCATCTGGGATGGGGTGCCCGGCCTCAAGAATTCTTATCTTCCCGGCAATATTAGTTTCACTATGACCATATTTAGTAATGACAATGCCGCTGGTAATAATATCATCAAGACGTTCAGAAGCAGCCAGCGCCATCCCATAAGCCCCCTTCCCAAACCCTGTAACATACAGCCTCTTAAATCCCCCATCAAAATAAACCCGCCTGACGTAATCGACATAATTTAGGACACAGCTATAGGCAGAACATGAATCTACGGCAGAGTTATAAATGTCGATGAGGCAATCCATTAACCTGATTTGAGTTTCTGCAGTGAAGCAATGCTATTCTTATATAAAATTACATCAGGATGATTATCGCTATAAAATCTACGGCTTATTTCCAGTGCCTTCTCCAAATATAACTGTGCTTTCTTTGTTTGTCCTAATCGATCCCATGCTGAACCTATATTGTTATAATTTCTTGCAATATCTGGGTGATTTTCTCCATATACTTTTAAATAGATTTCCAACGCCTTCTCGTAATATTTCAGAGCCTTTCTTGATTCTCCTAAACTATTCCATACTGAACCTATATTGTTATTGTTCATCGCAACATCTGGATGATTTTTTCCATATACTTTTAAATAGATTTCAAACGCCTTCTCCATTTTCCCCAAACTATTCCAGACACCACCAATATTGTTATAATTTCTTGCAGCTTCTTGATTATTCG
>JAMOAZ010000049.1:0-26042 GCA_039908505.1 Nitrospirota bacterium | reverse complement strand
AATACCAATGTTTTCCTATAGATTTCGTCGTGAGGCAACGACTCTATTTCCTATAGATTTTTACATGAGGCAACACGTATTGCAAGAGTCAAATGTGTCATAGCAAAATAGAAATAACACGATTTACTCAGCAATTGTAATGCTTCCGGCGTCAGCCGAATCTTCCGGTTATATAATCTTCAGTTAGTTTATTGGAAGGATATGTAAACACCTTGTAGGTTTCGTCAAATTCTATGAGTGTGCCAAGCATGATAAATCCCGTGTAATCGCTCATTCTTGCAGCCTGCTGCATGTTATGTGTGACAATTACTATAGTTACAGTCTCTTTTAATTCAACCGCGAGTTCTTCGATTTTTGATGTAGATATGGGGTCAAGCGCTGATGTAGGCTCATCAAAGAGCAGCACTTCGGGGTTAACAGCAAGGGCACGGGCTATGACGAGGCGCTGTTGCTGCCCGCCGGAGAGCGTGTAAGCACTTTGGTGGAGTTTATGTTTGACCTCCTCCCAAATGGCGGCCTGCTTAAGGGCGTACTCTACATGGCTGTCAAGTTCGCTTTGCTTTTTTATCCCCCGAAGCCTCAGCCCATAGGCAACATTATCAAATATCGACATAGGAAATGGGGTCGGTTTTTGAAATACCATACCTATACGGCTGCGCAGCTCTATAATGTCTGTATCGTTGGTGAGGATATTTATACTGTTAAATATGATCTCACCTTCGTAGCGGTTGCCGGGGTAGAGGTCGTGCATCCGGTTAAAGCTTCTCAGCAGGGTTGTCTTGCCGCACCCTGACGGTCCTATAAAGGCAGTTATGGCGTGTTTGTGTATAGGGAAGTTTATATTTTTAAGGGCATGTATGCCGCCCGCGTAATAAAAATTAAAGCCTTTTACCTCATCCATCTAATCTCCCTGGTGTTAATTAACTCTGCTGTCAGCTGTATGCTTATGGTCGTGCATTCTCTTGTCTCTGACAATCGAAAAACCCTGCTTTGACTTCGCTGCCTTCTTGACTTCTGATGCAATGGAGGCTAGCTGCGCTACCGATTCAATTTTATATACCTCGGTACTCACTATGCCGATAGATAAGGACAAAAGATCATATCTTTCACTCAGTCCCTTTCGATTTAGCGATTCATAGTACCCTGCCTCGTAGTCTTTTTCACCGTGAAACGCCCTCAGCGTTGACTTAAAGCTGTCTATCAGTAAATTACAGATTGGCATCGACATGTTAGGATGGGCAAGCAGGATAAAATCGTCCCCTCCTATATGCCCCACGAAATTAAAATCATGCTGCAATGTCTGCGCCGATTCCTCAATTACCATACCCAGCGTCTTTATTACTATGTCACCTTTCTCAAAACCATAGTTGTCATTGTAGGGCTTAAAATTATCAAGGTCTATGTAACAGATATCGAAGTGCATGTTTTGTGTAAGCCGCTTGTTAATCTCATCGAAAATTGATTTGTTTCCTGGCAGCCCTGTAAGCGGATTGGCGTTTTTGGCAAGAGATATAGATTTCTCGGTTACAGCCGCTAACAGTTCACTGATAGTAACAGCACCAAGATATTTTCCATTTTTAGTAACGCAGATGTCGTCATAAAGATGTTCTATTTTCCTTAATCTGATCATATTGGCAACATCTTCAATAGATACGTTGCCTTCTACCACGAGAAACTGTGTTTCCATCAGGTCTTTGACTTTCTTGCGGGAGTTAAGGGCGCTGCCATAGCCGCACTTGCCCAGCATCTGATTCTCTAAAAACCTCTGTCTGTTGATTATCCCTACAATCCTTTCGTCATCAATAACGGGCATACATCTAAAGTCAGTAGTATTTATTAAAGTATTAAACACCTCCATTAATGAGCTTTCTGGAAGGAGACCTTTTTTCTTTACGGCAATATCGCCGATGAATACAGTCTCTGTTAATTTGCAGCAATAGTCTGGTTTCTTTCCTCGTGAGCTGCAAATTTCTGTCTTTGCCTGAGCGTCTAAACCGGGGGCAGGACTGTTTAAATAAAACCCCTGCAACAACTCTACTCCCATGTTCATAACATGTTTAAGCTCTTCTTTGGTCTCTATCCCCTCGGCAATAACCTTTATGCCAAGCCTGTGGCATACTGTAGTAACGGCATCAACCAGATTATGTTTAATCAGGGCCTTATCCACGTCGGAGATAAAATGCCTGTCTATTTTCACATAATCAGGTTCTATGATTGACAGCATCTTCAACCCGCCATATCCTACTCCAAAATCGTCTATTGCTATCTTATAGCCCGTGTCTCTGAAGCGGTTAACGACCCTTTGGAAGGCTTCATAGTTTTCGATAGCGCTTTCTTCGGTTATCTCAAGGACAATTCTATCTTTTAGTAAACCCCATTCTCTTATATAGTGTTCAGTAATCTCACACCAACCTGGGTTTTCCATTATCGTCTCAGGGCAGATGTTTATAAATAAATGCGAATTGGTCTTTGTAATACCCTCCTGAGATGCCCTGACGAGTGCGTTTTCCTGACACGCAGCGTCTAACAAAGCGAGCGCCTTAGCTGCCTTTGCCCGTTCAAACAACTCACCTATGTTGTTGAGCAAGGATGAGGTACGTATAAGCCGCGTAAGGGCTTCATAGGCATAGACACTGCCATCTTTTGACGAATAGATAGGCTGGAAATGGATGGTTAATGCGTTAGTGTCTATCAGCCTGTATATATGTTCTCTATCTTCCTCTAAGTCGTAATCTTTTTGTTTTTTTGTTAGCATGTCATCAAGTGTCCATTTTGTTCTCATATACTTACCTCCTCAGTACATATTCAAAGCTCTCTGCAAACCATTACAGGTCTTTTACGGGATACTCCATCTTCAGCTAAAAACCAAACCACGGGGAAAAAGAACCTGTTCTTACAGTTTACACATGAATACATATTACCTGTGAAATATTCACGAGCAAGGATAAGAATAGAATTACAATCGTCACAAAGTTTCATTGCCTCCCTCCATATTTACCGGGTTTACACATAGTCCAAATAACGAGAACACACTCTTGAGACTTCGGCATCCATGTGTTCCTCGTAGCTTGCACACACTTTTACATGCTCACACCTGCCACAAGCTGAAAGCTCGGCAAGACTTTCGAATCGCTCACAGATTACCTTTGACATGTTCCCTCCTAATTTCCATTATTTAATTCTTTAACTGTAATATATTAAACGATGGGCTGTTACAGGAATATTAAGGATTGATTAAGAATGGGTTATGTTTATGTTAAACTTTGGATATAAATATTTAACACAATTGTAACACTACGTTCACATTCCTGTAACATTAGTCACAGTATAATTACAATAGGGGGAGCGTCTGCTAACTTGAGTAATATGTTCAGCATTGGAGGTAACAGTGGAGAAATGTGACAGCTGTACCGGCTCACTTGTCCTTATTTGCAGTTCCACAACTGGCCGCTTTTATTTATGCGATTGTTGTGAAACCAGATATTTCTTTCCAGTTGGTGGTTCTCTGTCCGCAAATGTGAACAGCAGAATCAACCCACTCCAGTAAACATCAGGCAAGACCGCACATTGATCTACATTGACCCACATTGACCAATGTTGCGCCAAATGCTGCCAAGCCCGGCGTTGCCAGATGCTTATGCGCGGTGTCTATCGAGCCGGTTGCAAAATGAATAAATATGCCCCGTTTATGTTCGACTCTAAAGAATGGATTTCTGCTTTCGCAGGAATGACACCCCGCCCAGAGGCCGGAATTACGATAGAATGTCGCCCTTCCTTGTCTCATTCCCGTGAAAACTGGAATCCAGGATGTTGCAGGTACAAAGAGCTACAGCATTTTGCAATTGGCTCTATCTTATGTTTTTACTTGAATAGACTCTGAAGTTGAGGTTCTTAAATATAGAGTTCTTAAGCTCCAGCCATTTCAGAAAATCTATATCAACAGTTGCTGACCTGAAGCTGCTCATAAGCGCATTGAAATTCGATATATGCTCCTTTGTCCTCTTCACAGAATATTCAATTGCCGTGCCCTGGGTTATCAAAAATGCCCAGTCACTACTTTGCGCAAGCAGGAGTTCCCTTGCAAGCTGATCCAGAACCCTCTTGTTGAACTGATTTGTCTCCGATCCGTCGTCCGGCATGTCATAGTACTCGTCTGCAAGTTTCTCCAGCGAAGCGGCCATGAAATGCAGGTGTCTGTATATCCAACTGTTGTCTTCGTTGAGCCATACGTCGTAGTAGCCGTTTTCACCCCATGAAGATGGGCTTGGTGCTACAGTCTGATTCTTAGAATGGTAGCTTAGGTACTCAGTTGGTGTGACGGGTTTGATAGTTTTATCTTTTTGCAGCTGCAAAAGGACATGGTATAAGAAGTCCGGCCCTTCAAACCACCAGTGACCATAAAGTTCTGCGTCGTATGGGGATACCATAAGAGGGGGTCTGTCCATAGATGGGGCCAGCGCCTCTACCTGTTCATATCTGGCGTTACAGAAATGTTCGGCATGAAATTTTGTCTTATGAAATGCCGCAACAGGGTCATAGGGTAATTTGTCCTCTGTCTTCCCTGTTATCTTATAGTACTTAATCCCGGTAAACACCCTGTTCCCATCTGGTGAGATGTATGGCTTGATATAATCCATTTCCAGGTCAAAGCCAATGTCCCTGTAGAAATCACGGTACTCTGGAGAACCCGGATACCCTGACATAGAACTCCACACCTGCTTGGACGTCTCAGGATCTCTGGCAAACGCTGCAAGGCCGTTTAACGTGTGAACTGCTGAATACACAGAGAACTTCGGGGCAGGCACACCTTTGTTCACGCCATGCGACTCAAGAAAGAAATACTTAATCCCATATTTTTTTAGAATCTCATCCAATTCCTCGTAGTACGCACACTCAGGCAGCCATATACCGGCAGCGGCCTTACCAAAGTGTTCGTAATGGCACTGCGTGGCAAGGTCAATTTGCGCCTCCACTGCGCGTGGATTTGTCCTCAGAAGCGGCAGAAAGCCATGCGTGGCGCCGCAGGTTATTATCTCTAATTGACCCTTATCTGAAAAGTACTTGTAACCGTTTAACACGTTGCTGCCCATTACATCTGTAAAGAAAGTCTTTATTTCTATAAACCTCTTATAGTAAAACGTCGCAACATTCAACATGCTGCCGTCATTTTGTACACGCTTCATCTCTTTCTGGGAAAGTTCGATGAGTCTGTCCATATACTTAATAAACAGCCCCGTAAGATACTCGTCATCAAGCATTTCAACAAGGGGAGGTGATACGGAAACAGTCAATCTGAAATCCACACCGTCGGTCTCAAACTTTTTCATCCTCATAAGAAGCGGCAGATATGTCTCAAATATTGCCTCAAAGAGCCAGTGTTCTTCTAGAAAATAATCGTACTCAGGATGTTTTACAAACGGCAGATGTGAATGCAGTACTGGTAACCAATAGCCCTTTATCATTTGTTAACTCCTTTTGCCGGAGAGGAGTTCGCTTGAGCCTGGCTTCTCACCTGACATCTCGCTAGACCCTGAGTTCCCCATCAACTGCTCGAAATACTTCATTATAGACCCCCTGCTGTTGTCTTTGAGTCCCAAAAACTTGAGAAACTCAAGAAACATACTAAGCAGTTGAATGTCTTTAGCCCTGGTCTCAAAGAAGCTCTTTATCAGTTCAAGCATAGCCTTGTCATCCTCTGAGAGATGTTTTATCTTTTCTATCAGTCTTAGGAGCAGCTCTATATTTTCTGTATCTTTAAATCTTATGTCAAGAAACTTGGAAATGATTTCCATTTCTTTTTCAAATATGTCTGATTTGCCGCCCTGCAATTCGGCGTTTTTAGTGTTTTCTATTACTTCGTCCACATTTTTCTCCTCTGTGTATAATATTCCCTTGCTCCAGAACTCCTCCTTCAGGCCCAGCACACTAAACGACGGGACATTGATCTGGTTAGCTTTCAATATTACTGTAAACACCCCATCCCTTTCAATGCCTATCGCGGCTGTCATCGGCTTGAAATTATCTGTGCATTCAACATAAATCTGACCAAACGGCTCTGATACGGCAGCGGAGTATATCTCTTGTTCCTTATAGTGCTTCTTCTCGCCTAGTGTTACCTCGTATATCTTCACTGTGAAATATGAGGCCGACGGGTTTTGTGTCTTTTCTATGAGCAGTTTCTCAGTCAATTCCCAGTAAAGATAAACCTTCTTTTCGGTTACGGGCAGAATGACAAGCGTATCGGTATCATATTTAGCAGGAATTTCATAGTTTTCGACTATTGGATATTTTAGTGTGTCCGATAATAAATATGCTATACCGTGTCCATCTTCACGGGGTTTGTCTTTGCCCTGGCCTTCGGTTTTAACGAGTGTGTCTTCCATAGTGTCTCCTTTATAGTAATAACTTTTTGGCGGCTACCACTTCCCAGAAATCTTGTTATAGAGGCTGAGATATTTATCTGCTGAAGCCCCCCACGAATAATCTGTCCTCATGCCGGTCAGCATGATTTCTCTGAAAGTATGGGGTTTTTCATGCCATACCATAGATGCCCTCTTTAGCGCAAGTGAAACAGCATCATAGGAGAAGTCATCAAATGAAAACCCGTTTCTGTCTGCAATAGGTTTAACAGAGACCTCGGCGTCAAACACTGTGTCGCTGAGTCCGCCCGTGTTTCTCACAAGTGGGACAGTGCCATATCTCATTGCTATCATCTGCGTCAACCCACAAGGTTCAAAAAGACTGGGTATCAGTATCATGTCCGCACCTGCGTATATGAGATGCGCCAGTTCCTCATCATAGCTGAGATGAATGTGGCAGTCGTGATTGTTCTTCAGATAGTGTTTCAGATGGTGGAAGTATATATCTATTTCCTTGTCAGGAGATGAGCCAAGCAGGACAAACTGCATACCGTTGTTAAGGGAGTACAGCAACGCATGTCTGATCAGGTGAACTCCTTTTTGCATATCCAGCCGTCCGACAACTGAGACTATAGGTTTAAAGTCCTGTTTCATAGACATCTTTTTTCTCATGTGTTCCTTATTCTTGTATTTATCTTCTATTGAGTCTATGTCGTAGTTAAAGGGTATTAGTTTGTCTGTGGCTGGGCTCCATGAGTCGTAATCTACGCCGTTGATGATGCCTGTATATTTGTCAGAATATTTGGACAAGGTCTTCTGCATACCCTCACCCATCTGATTGGTCATGGTCTCAGAGGCGTACTTTGGAGAGACGGTAGTGATGATATCCGAGTAGGTTATGCCGCCTTTCATTAGATTTATATAGGCGTGGTCAGAGTCATCTACAATGCTGTCTTTACCTGTGATAACTTGCTCAAGGTCAGCTATCTTCAAGACCTTTTCAGAGGTCTTTCCCTGATGCCAGATATTGTGTATAGTGTAGCATGTCTTAGTTTGTGAAAGGGCTGAGTGCCGGTGCTTAGTCTTTAGCAGCACAGGGATGAGGGCAGTCTGCCAGTCGTGGCAGTGTATAACATCAGGTCTTCTGCCGGTCTCATGCAGGAATTCAACCGCTGAAAGGCAAAAAACTGTGAAACGCTCGTCGTCGTCTCTTTGACCGTAGTAGATACCTCTGTCAAAATATCTTTCCTGAGAATGAGGCTTAATAAAAAAACACTCATTATCGTGTATAACTGCACTGTGTACGGTGCTTAATAACTGCTTTCCACTGCATTGGACAGAAACCTGTACAGAATTGTTTTGAAAATCATTGATGGCTGCCCCGATAGTTGAGAGGTTCATGCAGTCATAATAGGGAAGTATAACTTCAACTTTATGTCCTTTATTAGCAAGCTCCCGGCTAAGCCCGTCTACTACATCTGCCAGTCCGCCTACTTTGGAGACTGGGGCGCATTCCGAGGCTATCATAACAACATACATCATTGACCTCCTGAGCGAATTGTTGTTCTGTTCATATATCTCGCTATTAATTGGCGACGCCAACTGATGCGCTTAAACATTTATTAACTACCAGCGCCCAGCAGACTGCCATACTCACACAGTTTAGCATAATGCTTTTGAATCTGTAAATATTTTTTATTCCAGGGTCATATGTAAAGTGATTTAATCCAGCTTGAAATGTCCTAACTTTAAACAATGTAAATGCACCTCATTGTTAACTTAGGTCTACCGCATTCATCTTTTGAATGAACATCAACTGGCTATATTAACTACACTGCTGCGGAAATATTGTAACTACCCCAATCGCAAACTATTACATGTAATAGCCGCTTTCACCGTGCTGTGTGGTGTCAAGCCCCTCGACTTCGTCTTCTGTTGTGACTCTGATAGATGTAAATAGGCTAATAATCTTAAAAATAGCGATTGTCATAAGAAACGAGAAAACAGCTACGATTAAGACAGCGCCTAATTGAATGATTAACTGTTTGGGGTTGCCGTAGAACAGGCCGTTTGCGCCTTGAGGGTTCATGGTCTTACTGGCAAAAAGTCCAAGGCATATTGTACCGATTGCACCGCCTACGCCATGTACGCCGAAGGCATCGAGGGAATCGTCATATCCAAAGCGCGGTTTCAGATTGAGTGCAAAATAACACACTACTCCAGCAGCGCAGCCAATGGCAAGAGCTGCCATTGGCGTAATAAACCCGGCGCCAGGTGTTACCGTTGCCAGACCAGCGATAGAAGCAGTGGCGGCGCCAAATACTGTAGGTCTGCCGTGGAGCATCCACTCAAGCGTAATCCATACACACATCGCTGACACCGCGGCAGTGTGCGAGGTAACAAACGCAAGCGTACTTAACTGCCCCGATGAGAGCGCACTCCCGCCATTAAACCCAAACCATCCGAACCACAAAATACCCGTGCCGATTACAGTCAACGGCAGATTGTGAGGCGGCATCAGATCGTGCGGAAAGCCCTTTCTCTTCCCCAGATATAGTGCCGCAGCAAGCGCCGAAAACCCTGACGTAACGTGAACAACAATACCTCCGGCAAAGTCCATCACACCCATTTGAGACATCCACCCGCCTTTGCCCCATACCCAGTGGGCAACAGGGGTATAGACAACCAATGCCCATAAAAATGTAAACGCAATAAAGGCTGAAAACCTCATCCGCTCTGCAAATGCCCCGCTGATTAGAGCCGGGGTTATGGCAGCAAACATCGCCTGATAAATCATAAAGGCCATATGAGGAACCGTTGGGGCATAATCGGGATTAGGCTCAAGGGTAACAGAGCTGAGCCCAGCCCAGTCCAACCCGCCTATGATACCGTGGAAATCCGGCCCGAAGGCAAGGCTGTAACCAAAGAGAATCCACTGAAGGCTCACCAGAGCGATAGCCGCAAAACTTTGCATTATTATGGAGAGGACATTTTTACGCCTGACCATCCCGCCGTAGAACATCGCCAGTGCCGGCGTCATGAGCATTACCATCGCTGCACTGACCAGTATCCATGCGGTATCCCCTTTGTCAACTCCTGCGGGTGTGTCCGAATAGGCTGCTGTTGCAATTAACATAAAAAGCAGTGTAAAAATATATTTCATCAATACCTCCTGATAATTTAGACCTGTACAATGCCTATCGTACAATGGTCTCGTAAGATAACATCTTTAATATTAAATTTTCAATCTCGTCTCAAGTTCTGTTACAGCAAAGTAGAAATGTCCTATTTTTACCAAAGTAGAAATGTCTTCGTATTTTTTGTACCATGATGCAGACACCTTTTGGACTTAATGATACAATAGCAAATCGTCGAAGGCGAGTTGGATCGTACCCTGTACGTATACGGCTGCAGTCCGCATCGTACTTCCAATCTAATGGCAGCAGACCAATGACCACGGTTCAAATTGAGGACATACTCTACATCAGCCTGTTGTGGCTTTTGGCTATAAATACCATAGGAAATGTCATCGAGATTAGCGATAACCGTTAATGTCTGGGCTTAACCCATTTCTGTACTAGTGATACAATGTAAAACCAAATGTCAATTGAAATTTTTCCCATAATTAGACGGATTGGCACTATAGTCGCCTGATGCCGCCTGATGCTTTGCGGCATTCAGATAAGAAACCGCCGCCGTGAGGGTTGGCTCAAGCACCAGCGCCTTCTCAAAATAGGGGATAGACTCGCCGGGTTTGTTCAGCATCAGCAGCGCTACGCCTATGCCGACATATGCACTGGTGTTAGCGGGGTCAAGCGCTATTGCTGTCCTGAAGTGCATGATTGCGTCGTCTTTCCTGTTCGTCCAAAGCATCAGGTTGGCCGCGTTTACATGTATTACTGCGCTGTTGGGATAAATGGAAAAGGACTTTTCAAAGGCGGCAACAGCCTCTGCGTCTCTCCCTTTTTGACTTAGCGCACACCCAAGATTATTATACGCAAGGTAATTATCCCTTGTTACGCTCACAGCATGTGTAAACAGGGTAACTGAGTCCTTCCAATAACTTAACTGTTTCACTGACAGCCCCGTATACACTAAGATAATTATTACGCCCAGGGACACAGCCGCCTTCCCGTAATCTCTTAACAAATGCGGCACACCCATCGCAGTTATGATAAACAGCCCTATATACGGTATATATGTGTACCTGTCTGCCATCGAATGAAGCCCAGTCTGGACGATTTGAATCACTGGGAATAAAGTGCCTGTAAACCAGAACCAGCCGGTAAATAAATATGGAAATCTCTTAGCCTGCCAAAGGACTAATCCAGTGGCAAGGGCAATAAGGGCAAACGCCCCAGCCCCTGTCAATAGTGAGATTGTTTTTTCATGGGGATACATTACAGACAAATCATATGGCGCTATGAAGTTCACGACATATCTTACATAGGAAACAAATGCGTTTAACAGGCGGTGCTTAATAGGAAACAGTTCCAATGTCTTAATTGCCCCGCTTTGTTTCTGAGCAGCGACTGTCAGTACCGACACCACGGCACAAAGAAAAAACAGCGGGATTTTCTCTAATATCAGACCACGCACATCAGCCACAGCCCGAAACCGGCCAAGCGGCCAATAATCAAGCAGCAATAGCACAAACGGCAGTGTCACAATCATAGACTTTGACATCAGCCCTAAGATAAAACAAAACACAACCAGACTGTAATTCGCCATCGAGTGGCTTCTGACATACCGTGTATATGCCAAAATAGTGGTCATCCAGAAAAATGCACTAAGTACCTCTTTACGTTCGGCAACCCATGCAACACTCTCCACATGCACAGGGTGGACGGCAAACAGCGCAGCTATAAAGGTAGCGCGCATGAGTGGAACCCCAAGCCGTAAAAAGACAAAAAACAGGACAACGACATTGGCCGTATGAATAAGCAGGTTACTAAGGTGATGTCCCTCGGGGCGCAGACCAAACAGACTGACATCAAGCATATGAGAAATCCACGTAAGAGGAAACCAGTTGCTAAACTCAGTAGACTCTAATGCCCATCTTATATTTTCTACTGTAAGTCCGGTGTTTACATGCGGATTATTAATGATATAGAGGTCATCATCAAAGTTTACAAACTCATAGCCCCTTACCGGGAAAAAGACCAACAGCGTAATGGCGACAAGCAATAAAACAGCCGCATAGACAGGGTCACATCTGACAGCAGTCTTCCTGTGAGAAGTGTTTTCTATGTCAATCTTCATATCTGTCATGTGATAACTTATTTTAACTTATAAGCGCCAGCTTGTTTAATTAGAACGGTTGTCGCCTGCTGCCGCCTTATTAATGTCAAGCCTGGCCGAGCTATCAGCAGCCTCGGTGACTCGTCCGGCCTTCATGTAGGCGTCGCTTGGGGAGGCAATGATGCGCTTTGGGTATTCGGCTGTTTCGCCGTTGTCGTTTTTAATTCTGCCAAGCAATTTATTTTTACTGGCCTCCCAGTTGTTAAGGTACGTAAGCGCCTTGTTTAGTATGGCCCGGTTGTTGTCGGTCTGGTCGTAGGCGGCAAGTATGAGGGAAAAAAGGATGAAATAGAGCAGACTCCATTTCAGTTTTGCGCCAAAGGTTATGCCTTGCGCCGCATCAGTCCTTGGAGGGGGCTGGTGTTGCTGCTGCTTCGGCTGATGCACGGGCGGTATTGGAATGCTCAGTATATAACCACAAAATAAGCAGAGAGCGGTTGACTGGTCATTTATCGCGCTACAGTTTGGGCAGATGACCTTGATATTCATTGTATGCCCGTAGTGTGGCGGCTCTTGATTTGTTAAATCTGCGGCATCTGCTGTTGAGCCTGTCGGGAAAGCGTGAATCCGCGTCCCGGCACTTGGCTTAACTATTAATTGTCCCGGTAATTGTCCCGGCATATCCTCCCGTTCAGCCGTCCATGAATGCATCGGCAGCTCTAAATCTCCCGCTTCAGCGCTTATCTTGTCTAGCTGCCCTAAGAACTCCGGCAGGTGTTCATATGGGGTGAGGCATGATTCGGCAATTGTCTCAGTCAGAGTCTTTATCTGTTCAACCGGCACAATGCTGAGAGTTCTGAACAGCAGCGATTGGTTGGTGTTAAGGAAATCTCTGGCGCAAAACAGTAAGTTGTCGCCGTTATAGTATTTCTGCCATAAACTTAAATCATGCGCCAGCGCGGTTAATGCCGTAAATATGACAATAGCAGAGAACGAATCTATGTACTCATCACAGTGGTAAGTCTTTCTTTTTGGGTGCTGATAGTTCGGGTGTCCGGATTCGCTGCTGGTGTTAAGCGTCATTTCGGGGCAGTATAGGCCGTCGTAGTCGATGAGGCACAGCCCTCCTTCCTGATTAATCAGTATATTGCCATGCTGGAGGTCTCCGTGAGCGATGCGATGGCTGCGTAGTGTTTTGTACATCTCAAGAAATCGTCCGCGCACACTTAAAATGCCTTGTGTGTCTTTCTTCTCAGCACAGATGCCAATGTATCTGTCCAGTGGGATGCCGTCTTGCCAGGGCATTTTTAATATAGGATATACCTGAGCGTTGACGCTTATCCCTCTGGCAAGATACTGGAATTTCAGGAAATACCCGCAGTCAATCTTATTCAGATAGTTTGATATTTGTTCGCAGCGCGTTTGCATGTCATCTGGGGCGTTTAGGAAGCATTTTATCGCGTACTGTGCATTAGCAGTGAATATTTTATAAACAGAGGCAAAATTGCCTGACCTGACACGCGGCAGACCCAGCTTGTCTGTTTGAACGGTGCCGTGTTTTAGTTCATCACCGAAAAGAGACAGGCGCGGGTTCTGGAGGGCCTGCTGGTACTGCAGCGGCAGCGGGTATTTCCTCACGGCAGTTTTCCAATGGTTAGTATAATGGCCGTTGCGTCGTCGTTTTTCATCTGCTTTGTCTGTCTCAGTCTTTCTATTAAAAGTTTAAATGTCGCCTCGCTTTTTATCTTACCAAGTGTTTTCCACGGGAATAAACCATCCTCGCTGCCCTTTAAAAACCATTGTGCAAGGGCATCAGACAAGAGAAACATCGTATCGCCCTGTCGTATCTCCCCGCTTTTTGTTAAGATGTAAGCATCTGGTGCGCCGTGAAGACTTGATATTAAGTTGGGGGTGTTGTCAAAGTCCCCCGGGCTTTTGATTGGAAAGGCATGAATCAGCTCATCGCCCCTAACAATAAATACGCACACATCGCCTACGCTGACGGCCTCCCATTTATAGACATTTTTTTGAAAAAATGACCGCTTTTTCGGGTCTGTAGTTGGGATTAGCCTTACACCGGTGAAGGCGGCATGAGCGCCTTCGTCTGCCTTAAGCTGTGCATACCACGGCAGTGTCCTTGTTGATATGAGTTCGCTCCACTTTGCGCCTGCCTTGTCTATAGCTGCCAGCATGATGTGCCTCATATCTGAACTTTCCCCTGAATTTTCTCCTGAACTTTCCGGGGCATCAGAGGTAATAAACGAATCCACCAGCAGGTGGGCGAATTCTCCTGAGAATATGGACTCGGTTGCCCCGTCGGCAACACACATGGCATATTTATTAAAGCCGTATGCGTCTTCATAGCACTCCGGCTGATTGCCATTTTTTTGAATGCCATAGGCCTTAAGTCCGTTGATGGGTTTAGCTGTGTTTATCTTAGGTTCCCAATCCTCGTGCCAATGTCGATGAACTTAATCAAAGAAACAAGGTCTGCGTTAAAACCAAAGCCGCGCGACTGCGCCAGGACATTATAGCCGTCTTTTCGTGCAGCCTGATACATCGGCTCTGGAAGCAGACTTGACATCTCAAACAGAGACTTCCCCAGTTGGTCTGGCAGCAGTGCATCCGTATCAGGATACAGTATTGGTACCGCCTTTTTAGAGGATATGTGAATATTAAAAAACAGGCAATTGCCGTTGTTTGTGCCAAGCCTGTACAGGTCCATCGCGTAGGGAATGGGATTCCCGTCAGTGGAATCACCGTCTGTGATATTAATAGCAATGGGCGGGTAGCTGTCAGGGTGGGCTGCTGTCCAACGTTCAAGGATAGTCTTTGCATATGTAATAGCCTTACACATCGGGGTAGCGTTATTGGCCACTGGCTCAAACCAGATAGGGAATTTTACAGGTTTCTCCGCTGTACCGCCGCCTTCAGCGGGGAACTGCTGCATACGCTCTTCGATTCTCAGGGGATTGTTGCCAAGCGCCTCTATTTTAATAAGCTCATGACCGGCAAATATGCCGGAGAAGGCCGGGGCTACTTCGGGATTGCCATATCCTATGACGCCAATCTCAAAATAATCGCGAATACCGTCGTCTTTTGTGCATTTCAATATCAGATTTGCGATTAATTTGTTTATTGTATCTGCAACCCCCTGGCTCTTGGATATGGTGTCACTGCCTCCGAAGGGGTCAGTCATCGAGCCGGACTGATCAATTAGAAATAGAAAGCAGCCCGGATTGTTTCGGCTTATCTCTGCGTCGTACATAACGTATGTTCTCCTCGTTTATTCACTCAGAATCAACAACAACCTCATAAGCTCGGCCATGGCTTCTCTGACTGACGCCACTTCTCTTCTCATGCCTCCAATCTCTTTGGTGTACATGGCGGAAGAGTCTTCTCTTATGCTGGTTTCCATGCCGGTTATATTGTACTTGACGGCATAGACCGCGTCTTCCATTTGGCGTGATATTTCTGATATTTTCTCTGCTATTAGCTTGATTTCACCGGCTTCCACTTCTGCGTCTGTCACCTTTTTAATTTCAGCAGCCAGGAGCGTTATCGCAGTTTCTATTTCGATTATCCGACTTTCTATCTTTTCGAACGTTTGACCTGGTGAAAGCCCGTGTGTTTTTTCTATATCTATTACAGTGTTTACAAGGTCAATTATGGCATATTTCATGGCATCGAGGGATGCATCCAGATATCGGGGTATGTCTGATAGTTTCTCGTCTACGGCCGTAATTTCAGTTCTCAGGGCAACGTCGCTTTCAGATTCTCTGTTGGCGTATTTTTTTACTTCTGTATCCAGATTTGCTATTGACGAATCGATCGTGTTGAGCCTGTTATTGAGTGTTTCTATAGCCACGATGTTATCTTTATAAATGGTTTCTGACGCGGTGTTTGACTCTGTTAACGCTAAGGGCTGCCGCTCAGAGTACTCTATCTGCTTTACCATGATCACTGAAAGCGCTTCCTCAATGGCCTTGATTTCCACCTTCAGGGCAGAAAACTCCTTTTCATACTTACTTTGAATGGCATCTGTAAGAATACGCTCCAGGTCAACTGCGCTATTGGTCATGGCATTGACCGCGTCGTCTATTTGCTTTGAGACAGTTGATATTTGTCCGCCGACTGCTCTTATTATAGTTGATACGGCGGTTGACACGGTGGCAGTGAGTTCCGCGTTTTTATCATCAATTTGCTTTGAGACAGCCGATATGTGTCTGCTGACAGACTTTATCTCTGTTGAGAGGGCAGCGGTGAGTTCCAAGTTTTTTTCCACTGTGGCGTCATTGAAGCCCGACATCTCTTCCTTCAGGGCCTTTAGCCCGGCAAGCCCTTCTTCATGCCGCGTTTGGACGACTTCGGTCAGGGCAAGACGTGTGTCTGTTATTTTATTTTTAATTGAACTGGCGGCGTCTTCCATTTGCCGTCCGACAATGGATATTTGTCCGCCAACGGCATTAATCTCTGTTGAGAAGGAGGCGGTGAGGTCTGAGTTCTTATCAATGATTTCGTCTTTGAATGCTGAGAGTTCTACCTTCAGGCCGGTAAGCCCCTGTTCGTATTGTGTTTGAGCGGTCTCAGCCAGCTCATGCTTCGTGTCTGTTATACTGTTATTAATAGAAGAAGCGGTGGCGTCCACATGGTCTGATAGGGTTGAAATCTGCCCGCCGACGGCCTTTATCTCTGTTGAGAGGGCAGCGGTGAGTTCGGAGTTTTTATCAATGATCTCGTCCTTGAATGTTGAGAGTTCTGTCTTTAGACCGGTAAGCCCCTGTTCGTGTTGGGTCTCAGTCAGTGCCTGCCTTGTGTTTGTTATGCTGTTATTAATAGAAGCAGCGGCGGCATCCATCTGGCCTGATAGGGTTGAAATCTGTCCGCCGACGGCCTTTATCTCTGTTGAGAGGGCAGTGGTGAGTTCTGAATTCTTATCAGATGCCTGTTTTATTTCTGAGTCAATTTTCGTTAGCTTTTCGGCTGTGGCGGTGACCTCGCCATGTATTTTCTTAAGCTCTTGATGTTCGTCAAGAGTGGTAGGCTTTCTGGTCTTAGTAATCATATGGACTATAAGGATGAGGCTTGCTGCCGAAAGTCCTATGAGCAAATAAAAAAACGTTTGGCTGACTGGGCGCTCAACGGCTCCTTTTGTGTCCACTTTGGAATAATCTGTGGGATAAGCAGGTGATGAGCCAACAGGGGGCTTACTGTCTTTAACGGTATTATTAGAGAATTCTTTTTTTGCTGTTACATCGGCGCCGTTAATGGCTACCTTAATAGTTGCCGTATATTTGCCGATTGGCGCGGAGAAAGGAAACTGAAACTGATACATTGTCTTAAGCCCCGAGGCAGAAGCCCTTGCCAAAAGTGCTACATCTTCGTACTTAGGGAACTGATAGGACTGCCCGCCGCTGACCTCCGAAATTGTCTTTAGGAAATCGAGATATTTGTACTTACCAAGCGCTACAGTGTATACAGGGATACCTGCGTCCTTAACAGCGGTGACAACATCGGCCTCATCGGTGCTGCTGTGTTCATCTTTGCTATCTGTGATTAATAAAATGGCAGCCTTAGGTGTCACAGAGGAGGATGCTTGTCTGAGGCACTCTATGACAGCCTTAAATAGAACAGTTCTGTTTTCATTTGCCCGCAACTCATCGACTTTGCTGTAAATTATGTCTTTGTCTTTGGTGAACCCTATGACTTTATTAACGTCAATGCCAAAGGTGAAGAGGGCGGCATAGTCATTTTCTTTGAGATAACCCATGAACTGGGCAATAATCTTCTTTGCCTCGACAATTGGAACCCCTTTCATGCTCCCGCTTATGTCCACTGCAATGATTACAGAGAGCGGGTCATCGGAGGTTTGTTTAAATGAGAAATCAGAGATTCTTTTATCATCTATGTCAAGCGTAAAGCTGTCTTTTTTTAATCCCCCAATGGGATTTCCCTTCCTGTCATAGACAGCCGCTGACAAGGAGACCCTGCCGTCGTATGGTGTGGAAACATCTGAAATTATTATAGATGGGGAAAGGACGTCCTGCTGCCAGGATATGTTGTCTTGGTGCTGTCCGAAGGCAGCTGTACAACAAAGCATAAGGGCTAAAAATACATAACATGACGTTTTGAATTTATGACCATATCTTTGTAATCCCGGCTGTGACCAGGGCGCTGATTTTACTTGCATATCAGATACCCAGCCAGCAACTCAGCCATTAGCGCCAACCGTGCAGATCAACGAAGATCAACCTCAAATTTCAATGAAGTCCAATCGTATATCAATACACACCGCCTGACATGACTATACTTTATAGCTTTCGGCATTTTTTTGTCAATCAACTGCCACGCCAAAGTAGAGTTTAGGTATACTGCACAATGCAGGTTGGTGGTCCCAACGGGAGTCGAACCCGTGTTTCAGCCTTGAGAGGGCCACGTCCTGGGCCACTAGACGATGGGACCACATACTGGGGAGAGAGGACTCGAACCCCTACAGGCAAATCCAGAGTCTGCTGTCCTGCCATTAGACGACTCCCCAACTTCTCCACTGCTATTATAACTATTGCCTTTGGTTTATGTCAAATATTCCGCCGGACGGTTACACATATATTGGTTTCTTTTGGCATAACTCCTTGACGCGCTGCCGCTGGGCTTCCACGTTTACAGAGTCATTGGGCTGTCCGTGACCGGTAATTACTTTGTCAATTATGTCTGCCACCATTGCCATGTCTTCCTCTGTAAAGCCACGGGTTGTTAACGCCGGAGTCCCCAGCCTTATGCCGCTTGTTACGGTTGCAGGTTTATCGTCATAGGGGATTGAGTTCTTATTTACTGTTATGTCTGCCAGGCCCAGCGCTTCTTCTGCCTCTTTGCCGGTTATATTCTTAGTCCTAAGGTCAATAAGCATTAAGTGTGTATCTGTACCGCCTGATATTATTTTATATCCCCTGAGTTTTAACTCATTACTGAGGCGCTGTGCGTTTTTTATTATCTGCCCCTGATAAGTCTTAAACCCATCAGTAAGCACCTCTTTGAAGGCCACTGCCTTTGCCGCTATGACATGCATCAGCGGGCCGCCCTGCACCCCTGGAAATACCGCCTTGTCTATTGATTTGGCATACTTTTCCTTGCACATTATCATCCCGCCGCGAGGGCCTCTCAGTGTCTTATGCGTTGAAGATGTGACAAAGTCTGCGTATGGTACGGGAGATGGATGAAGCCCCGCCGCAACCAATCCGGCTATATGCGCTATGTCCGCTAACAGCGTCGCGTTTACCTCAGCCGCTATTGCGGAGAATCTCTCAAAATCTATTGTCCTTGAGTAGGCGCTGGCACCGGCCACTATCATCTTTGGCATGTGTTTAATGGCCTGTTCTCTGACAACTTCGTAGTCTATGTAGCCCGTCTCCTTGTCAACACCGTAAAACACATTTTCGTAAATCATTCCAGAGAAATTCACTGTTGCGCCGTGCGTTAAATGTCCTCCGTGGCGCAGGTCCATGCCTAATATCTTATCCCCGGGCCTTAGTGCAGAGAAAAACACTGACATGTTAGCCTGTGAGCCGGAGTGTGCCTGGACATTGACATGCTCTGCCGCAAAAATCTCCTTTGCCCTTTTTATCGCCAGTGACTCGACGATGTCAACATATTCACAGCCGCCGTAGTATCTTTTGTTTGTGTAACCCTCTGCGTACTTGTTCGTAAACACCGACCCCTGGGCCTCCATCACCGCTGGGGAGGCATAGTTTTCCGACGCTATTAGGATCAATTTGTTTTGCTCTCTTTGCAGCTCACCCATTATGGCATTGTAGATTTCTGGGTCATACTGTTTTATTGTGTCAAGTTTTGGATTCATTGGATTCAAAGGATTCCTCTATTTTTGAGATTTTTTTCAGCCTCTCTTCATGCCTGCCGCCTTCGTAGTTCGTGTGAAGCCATGTCTTTAGTATTTCGCTGGCTGCCTCAGGTGTGGTTAGTCTGCTGCCAATCACCAGTACGTTAGCATTGTTGTGTTCTCTGCTCATCCGTGCTGTATATACGTCGTGGCATAGGGCTGCTCTGACGTTCCTATACTTGTTTGCCACTATTGACATGCCTATCCCCGTGCCGCATATAAGGATTGCCCTGTCAACCTGCCCCTTCGACACAGCCGCTGCTGCCTTAGAGCCATAGTCAGGATAATCCACAGATGCCCCGCTATTAGTTCCGACATCTTTCACCTCGATGCCTTCGCTTTTCAGCAGCACACTTAGTTGAGCTTTAAGTTCGACACCAGCATGGTCACACCCTATTGCTATCATCATCGTGATACTCTCTAAGAGGTATAATATATAACTGTTTTAATCATTGTCAAGGATTCAAATTGTGGCTGACGCGTTGGGGGAGGCCGTGAATAAATGCTTGATTTATTTCCGTGCTTTTATTATTATAGCTGTATACCGTGAGAAATAGTTTTTTGAGAAGTCTGCTCTGTTGGCTGTCTATCCTGCTGTTCCTGGTTCAGTGTGGCGGGAGGGCTGTTGGTCCGCCGCAGGCGGCGCCTATTATGTATAAATGGGTAGAGCTTGGCCCAAACGGAAGTATCACTGCAAGGGCTGTGACAAAGGGGTCTGTTTGCCCTGACGCCGTCATCGACTCAAAACCTGTACCTATGCGTATACGAGCTGTGAAAGAGAAAGGGGAATGGGAGGTTACGGTTTGTGAGACGGACATCCCGGCTGAGGCAAAGACTGTGTCGATTGAATCCACGCCGCTGCCATTACTTAAGAAATCACCTTCCCGCGTTTTGGTAATCGGAGATACGGGCTGCAGGATTTCGGATGATGAGCTACAGGCATGTAACAACAGCTCCGCATGGGTGTTTCCCTATATTGCCGAGTCGGCTGTAAGATATAACCCCGATTTAATAATCCACATGGGGGATTATACGTACAGAGATTCCCTCTGCCCATATGAATCAGATGGCTGCCGCAGGAGCCCCTACGGCGACAACTGGGATACCTGGGAGGCCGACCTGCTCCTTCCAGCACGAAATCTGCTGCCTGCTGCCCCATGGATATTTCTAAGAGGTGACAGAGAAAACTGTGCCTTAAACCCAATGGGATGGTTTCGGCTGCTTGACCCATTTCCATCCTCAGAGAAATGTGAGAATTTCTCAGAGCCATATAACATAGTACTTGGTACACTCACGCTGAGTGTTCTCGACTCCACAAGCGCAAACGACGACACATACTCTAAGGTTAAATCCAGCAGATATGCCTCATACCTTAAGACATATGAAAACACTGACTCAAAACACCGTTGGTTTCTAACTCACAGACCGATATGGGCAGTTACTGAAGACCCAAATATTGAAAATAAAACTGAGGACAACCTCATCACACTAAACCATACGCTTCAAACCGCCTTCAGGTCTGTAGAGTGGAGCGCCTTGTTGTCAAAGTATGAGATGGTTGTCTCCGGGCACCTCCATGTCTTTGACATGTTCAGCTATAACGAACCAGGCATACCGCCGCAGTTTGTCATCGGTAACAGCGGTACACTGCTCTACCCCGCAATATCTGCCAACCTGCAGGGCTATAAGGTTGGTCTTAAGACACTGAAAAATGTAAAAAGTGTGTCCACCTTTGGTTTTGCAACGATTGAGCCAGAAGGCGACAGTTGGAGCGTAACCCTCAGAGACAAAAACGGTAAACCAATAACCTCGTGTAACGTCGGTTCAGCCTCGTGCCGCCAGTAGCGCAAATTCCGCTTATGTTGACCAAACTACTGCCGAAAATTTAGAATCATCAACCATGTCTAAACTTAGTTTTCTACGCCCTGTTTTTTCTGTCGGTGAGGGATTGACGCCGCGGTTCATAGCCTTGGCTGTTTTGCTTGGTTTAGCTGTCATTGTTCCCCTTGCGTATCGCTCTATGCATAATACATCGGCGGGGTGTGTAGGGTGCCATGGGGATAAAAAACTCATGGAGACCCAGGACGTTCCACATTTTTATATCACAAAAGAGGCCGTTGAAAAACAAAGTAAACACCCAGATATCGAATGCCGTGACTGCCATCTTGGCAACGGCAGGTCAAATGATAAAGATACAGCACATAAGGGTATGCTTAAGGCCATTTTGATCAGCGAAGACGGCACAATTCTTAACAGGAAGGAAATCTTTAATGGCCCGATTCTGCCCTCAGGAGACAATAAAATCTATGAGCTGCTCCCGAAATCTACTCAAGACGGTCAGCTTACCGTACCCGATGAGGTAAGAAACCTGCTCTGGCACGACAGAAATCTCGAAACGTTTAACTTCGACCCCGACATTGCAAAAAAGACCTGTGGAAAGTCCAACTGTCACCCGCAGGAACTCCACCAGTTCAAAAAAACCATAATGGGAATTAACTACCGCCAGCGCTATATGAGGACATGGACGCAACCCTATGGGCCGCACAACTGCGGCCCTTCGTTTGCCGACCTGCCAGCCACAGGGGAACTAACAGGCGCCGGGTTTTCATATGAAAACACATCGGACATCGTTAAAAATCTAAATACCTCGTTTACCCATAAACAGGCCGAAGATAAACAAAAATTCTGTAACGTCTGCCATGCCGGCTGCCTTGACTGTCACTACACGCCAACCCAAAAGGGCGGTGTTCATTCATTTACAAAGACCCCAAAGTCAGAGACATGCTCCGGCTCCGGCAGGGGCACAAGTATCTGCCACCCTGGGGCTATGCAGTCGCGGCGCGGTGAGACCTATATCGGCGGTGACTACTCCGTTCCCCCCGATATGACCCCTGACGTTCACTACGACAAGGGTATTGACTGTGTCGCCTGCCACCCCACAGGGGAAAAGGGCATGGGAGATATGGAACGAAAGGCGACGTGTCAGGACTGCCATCTGGAAATCGAAGCCGCTCATGCACGCAGCGCCCATAAAACACTCGACTGTCCCTCATGCCACATAAGCGAACTCAGGGGCTATCAGATAACCATATGGGGCCCTGGCACTGTTGCCGGTATACCCAATCCATTTAAAAAGTACTCGCTTTACTACGGCATTCAGTCCCCTCCAATAATTGTCAAAGACCAGAAGGGTATATGGCGACCGTATAAAATCTGGCCGCACAGCGTGGGCAACATCAAAGAAGATGTACCTCCATCCCCTGCTCTGATGTTCCACTGGCCAAAGGGTGAGACTCACGATGCATACTACATTCACGGCACAGTTGACAATCTCACCGCCAATAACAAACACCTGCTCTGGCTCCAGCTTGACCAGGCTGCTCATCCATTCGGCAAGGCTAGGAAATGCAGCTCCTGCCATTTGGATAAACAGGTATCTCAATCCACATGGGAGTTTTTTGACAACTACGGCGCATATCCTTTTAATGGTCAGCACACTATAATTGCCGACTCTGAGAGTTTAAGAGTCGAATCAATACAAAACACTACCCCAATAGAACTCATGGACGGCGCAAAACTTGAGGACTTCGCCTCATGGCTTTTCCTTAAAGACAAGTGGAAAGTCCCCGGAGACTTTTCCATCAGGGCAGACAAGGACAAGTACAATAAACTCCTCACACTCTCACAACGACTTGAACACGGCCTTGCAAGGCTTGACAACATATCCGCCTCCTTTACAAAGGCACAGTTTAAACGCTATAAAACACTCAGGGGTGCAGTCCTGCACGAAGAGGAACGCGTTGTGGAGATTGAAGATTTTCTGAATGATAACTCAAAACCACTGACCAAAGGGGATATAAAAAATGGAATTCGATAAATCTAAATGGGCAGATACAGACTTCAGCAGGGACTATCTCGATAAGGCTGAAATCTATATCATAGAACGTACCAGAATGTTTACGATAGTGAAGTCATTCTATCAGCACTTTATAACCCTTGACAGGCCAGTAAATCTGCTTGAGCTTGGCTCAGGCGATGGCGCCCTGACGCATGAGTTATTAAAGACAGGCAGACACGCAAAAGCCGTCCTTGTAGACGGCTCACAAGACATGCTCAATAAGGCAGGGGCACGTCTGAGGGATTATGATACACAATTAATCCATTGTTCGTTTGAAGAGATGATACGCAGTGAACGTCTCCCCTCTGGGTTTGATATGGTTATCTCATCACTTGCCATACATCATCTGACAACAGAAGAAAAGGCCACGCTGTTTAACAGAATATATCAGATACTTGGTGACGGCGGCTATTTCGTGAATATTGATGTTATAATCGCCCCGTTTGATTCAATTGAGCAGTGGTACATGGAAATATGGAAGGACTGGATGCACACTAAACAGTCCTCGTTGGGCATAAAAGAACCTGTTGAAAAAATAGTTCAACGCTACAAGGACATTGAGGAAAATAAACCAGACACGCTTGAGTGCCAGCTTGGAATGTTGAAAAACTCAGGTTTTAAAGAGACAGACTGTTATTATAAATATGGGATATTTACGATATTTGGAGGAAAGAAATAGCGTGTATTGCCTAGTTCAAACGGATCATTTGATGGCATTGAAATAAGCAGTGGGTTAAGCCTTTAACGATAGATTAATTTTTCTGTTTTCTTCTATCCTCCTTTATTTAGCGGCATTTAGTTTTTCCTGCCTTATATTTTTGACATGGTCAGGGCTACTGTTATAATAATCGACGGGTCTCATAAAATCAATAGCTGAGTGAAGTCTGTGGTTATTATAGTAGTCAATGTAGCCAGCGAGAGTTTTTTCAACTTCAGGTATAGTGACGGGGCTGTTGGGACGAAGGCACTCTTGTCTGAGAATGCCGTTAAATCTTTCGATTTTACCATTGCTCTTTGGATGTTTCACGTAGTTGTTGGATATTGCCAGCCATTAGGACCTTTTAAAAATCATTTGAGATCACCTGGGAACCATTGTCATGTATCAACTTCACGCCGTTGGTGGATTTAGGGTATTGTAAAGGGTTGTATTTGCGTTAGATTATGTATGTTAGAATTTTAGCTATTCTATTTCTATTGTTACGGTGAATGTGTCAACTGCGGTCTGAGGGCCTTCCCATATGCGGTAGTTAAGCAGCTTAAGTTCACTCTGACCTTTTTTCTTAGCCATTAGCATCCATGTGGCAAGCATGGGGGCACCGACGACCGGCTTTCCCTTTGTGCCAGTCTTGTTTTCGGGTAACATTTCTAATGACTTATCTTTGAGTTCCTCAAAGTACTCCATGTCCAGTTTGTCGAAATACCATGCGTAGCCGGTAGAGCCATTCTCTGCAAGCCCTATGTAGATGAGGCAGCCGGTTTTGATTTTAAATCTACCGCCGTTGTCCTTCTTGGTTATGGCTATTTTTCCTTTCGTGTTTTTCGTATCACCGCCAACTGCACTGCCAGTGACCGCCAATAAATTAAACAACAACACTACAACGACGATGGCTGCTGTTAATACCCTGCGCTCATACATCTCATTCATTTATAAACTAATTATCCCAAATGGAGATTGACAGAAAACGGCATTGTGTACCGCCTTCTGTCTAATGTATCTGCCTTATGCCGCTTGGGCCTTTAGTATCTTATTGACTTTCAGCGTAAGACGGGATATGTTCCTTGCCGAGTTATTTTTGTGGATGACACCCTTGGAGGCTGCTTTTGCGTATGCCCTGACAGCCTCAATGAGGGTCTTCTGAGCCTCCTCAGTATTACTTGCCGTTATAGCCTCTTCGACTTTTTTAGCTAGTGTTTTCAGTTTGCTCTTAATCATCTTATTAACTAGCTGTCTTTTTACGGACTGTCTGGCCCGCTTAATTACAGACGGGCTTTTCTTAGGTCTTGACCTTGCTGCCATTGACTAACTCCTTTTAATTGAATTTTAAATATTAAACAGAGTCACAACTTCGCCCTGAAATCGTAGCCCACGTGTCCTTGTCTATTTCATCGACATATTCCGAGAGTGAGAACCTTTGGCCGCAACCCGTGCAGCGCAGCTCGACAGCCTTTCACCTTATCAACAAATCCAATCTTCCACTGCATAGTTTGCAAGTCATATAAGCCTCCTCGTTCGTAGTTCATTAATGTAATTATAACAATTGCCGCTATTTAATACAATGTAAAAATTATATTAGCCAAAAAAAGGCGATCGGGGGGCGTGTGTTGCCTCATGTAAAAATCTATATGAAATTGCCATAAATCCACTATCAAAATAAGCCGTGACACTATGAGGTAAGATGGAAAAGTGGACACCAAAATAAGGTAAAATAAACAACTAAGTGGAGGTGTCAGATGGAGAGGGTCCCGAATGGGAAGTACACGAAGGAGTTCAGAGAAGAGGCGGTAAAGCTCGTGATAGATGGTGGATTATCTGTGCTGCTAACGATGTAATCTGACACTGGATAGATAAGGTTGGGTATAATATCTCCTGAAAATAAATCAAAGCGGTTATTCTGGCGGGGTGGAGACAGAGCTTACAACAGTCTGGTTG
>JAMOAZ010000048.1:0-26801 GCA_039908505.1 Nitrospirota bacterium | reverse complement strand
GCTAATCCCTTTGACCCGTCCCTTGATACACATAAACTTACAGGAAATCTGAAAGATAGATATTCCTGTTCTGTAACTAAGGATATTTGTATCCTATTCAAACTATCCAGCGATGTCATACATCTCGTCAACATAGGCACCCATGATGAGGTTTATTAAATGGGTTAGCCATTTTAAATGGAATTCAGCATTATGTCACCATTGATAAAATTATTCCCATTGAAAGACCTTTTCCCAAACCCGTGTCCTGTGATATAATATACACATGACAGAAAAAGCACAGACATCAGTTGCACTTAAAAAAAATATTGCCGAATACACTGTCGATGTGACCATTGATGCTAAGTATCAGCCCATACAGGAGGTCATGGCGCGTTACCACGGCCTTCAGGACGGCCTGACCACTTATCTTAAGGAACTCTGCCACCCTTACAAGAACTGGCAGTATATCGTCAAAGAGACATGGACGTATTGCCTTGGGTATTTCTATGAACTCACCACACACCCAAGTGGGCCGGAGGCGGCTGCGCTTTATATGAATACAATATTTGAGGCCCTCAACGCTGCTAAAGACACACAGGTCTCTTCCGATGCCTTCAGCCTCTTTTACCTCTTCAGCCAGAAACTTATCAAAGATACCCCTAAGGACGTGATAATTGAAAAATATCTGCCCGTTGTCAACCTGGGCTTTGCGATGGCCGACCAACTTCCTGATGAGCGATTTGTCATTCTTGCAAAAAGCCACTACAGGTTAAATAAGCTTGCCAGAAATTTCTATGACACAATATCAGAAACTTTAGAAATGGGCAACTCCCAATACATGTGTATTAACTCACTGATGATTCACTATCTGCGCTTTACCTACTCATACTGGCTTTCAGAGAAAAACCCGAAGGACTGGTTTTCAGAGGACACCGGCAAGGTGATAAAACCCCTGATATCGGAGATATTCGAGCCAATCTCCCACGAGGGAATCAATAGTTATGTCGCACGCCTTGATCAGACTATTAATAGTAAAGACAGACTGTTGCGGGATAAACTTAAAGAGATGATAGAGTTACCTGGCTACGGCGACATCGTCGCCCACTTTAATAAAATCCCTTCAATAATCAACCAAAGCCAACTCGACGAGACGCTCAAGCACCAGTATGAACTCATCTTTCTTTTTCACATAATGAACACCCCTGGGCTTTCCACAATTCACGAAGAGACCATCAGGGAGATTAACAGAATCATAAAATACCTTATCAACCACAGTGACTATGACAACAACAAGACCCTGATTCAAAAGACTACCGGCATATTGAAAAACACAGTCCGCCAATACCCAAACACAGTCCTGCGCTGCGTACTAAACATGGGCAAAGGCGTTTATGAAAGCAACAACAGCGCCCTTGTGAATTTCTTCAACCACTCGATTATCTCCCTCGGCTTTCAAACACCGGATTTCCAGGGCATCAGCAACGACTGGCAGATTATTGGCAACTCTGCGCACATTGAAAATATTCGCACATGCATGGAACTCATAAGGCTTAACCCCAGTTGGTCAAAAAAGCTCATCTCATCGCTTATCGTAAATCTCTCCCTCTGCGGCGTTATCATCAAGGACACAGATTTGTTTCCACGCGAAATAACTAATTTCTTAAATTCAGATACAAAGCAGGTCTATAACCTGATTAAGCAGCTTATGAGGCTCTTCCCCGCATATTTTAACGAACTTGGCGCCGAGGGGCAGCTTCGGGATATTTCTACAAGGATGGATGAGTCCTGTAAGCGCAATGATACGCTCATACATTTTCTCAGAAAACAAAGCCACGTAGAAAGCTCCAACAAGATACTCTCTGTCGTTGAGGCCGCCCTCGAGTTCTGGGTGACCCGTAATAAGGAAGTACTCAGGGGTTATCTGCCGCCTGATATTTATTCGCAGCAGGAAAACTCTGGTCAGTATGTGGACGGCGTCCATGCAGTAATTAATCAGATATTTCAGCTAAATGGACTGAAAACTGTAAGTGATTTATTAACTCTTGGGGATGACTATTTCACTGGTGTTCTAAACGCAGTCGGGCAGGACTACGCAGCCGACCTTGAGAAAGTTGCCCTTACGATTTCATTTTATAAGCTCCTTCACCAGAAGTACTCCTCCGGCTTCGGTGAAATAGACAGCATAATCGCGCAGGTTCACACGAGTGCATTTCCAGAGCTTGACAATCTCGTTAAGGCGATTTCAGAGCCGACTACATACGCTAAACTCGAAGGGGTACTTCAACATCTGGTAAAACTTAAAGAACTTATTCAATCCACGAAGCAGTTTGAGGTTCGTGAGGACATCTACAGGAAGCGCCACATATCCACTGAGATACCCTCTATGTACGGCAGCTATCACGAGGTGAAGTTCGACGCCCTGGGGCTTACCTTCAGGCTTGAGACGTTGGTAAATACACTCTTTGAGGAGTTGATAGACGGGGTTGACCTGAGTTTCATCACGCGGGCCGCACTAAGCAGGATTTACGACTATCTGAAACTCTATAAGCAGGCCCTGATAGTTGACGGCATAGCCATCAGGGAGTTCGACAGACAGCTCTTCCTGCTTGAGACGGGCTTGTCGCTCAGGGGCTTTACGTTTTCTCAGTATGTAGATATATTTAAGGAATTATCACATGTTTTGCGAAATATAGTAAATGATTACTTTAATAATATGCACATTGAAACACTTAAAGAAATACTTGAGCAATTGCCAAGGCATAAGCTGCTTCCAAAGTATTGTTCAGATGATTCAGACGATGCCGATGTTTTCGACAGGGTATCTGAGGTCTTCCTGCGTGACACAATAGCCATGTCTTTAGGGCTTCAGAGCCTTGATTTGTTTATCACCAGGGTTGTCAACACCCTTCGGCGTGAGGCAGAGAGAATCCCGGCAGACAAACACCACCTGCTTGTCACATATAATCCAGATAACGCCGTTACATCGATAGTTGAACCAGTGCTTAAGGTGTCAAATGTTGTTCAGATGGGCAGCAAGGGGTTTAATCTTATGAGGATGAAGACTATGGGGCTGCGTGTGCCGCCAGGGTTTCTGATTACCTCAGACGCCTTTAAGTGCAGAGAGCTATTTGATATATATGAGGCTGCTCAACTGAATTTCAAAGAACGCGTGGACACAGAAATTGCCAGGCTTGAGAGGCTTACAGGCATGGAATTCGGCAATCCTCAAAACCCGCTCCTTGTTTCCGTAAGGAGTGGTTCAGCCATATCGCAGCCCGGGATGCTTGATTCATATCTGAACGTGGGAATGAACGAGGCCGTAGTCAAGGGTATGATAGAACATAATGCAGGCAATGAGTGGTTTGTGTGGGACTGCTACAGGCGGTTTATTCAACACTACGGCATGTCTTTCGGGCTTGACCGCGACAGCTTTGACGCCATAATTAACCATTATAAGGACAAGTACCATGTGTTTTTAAAGAAGAAATTCACCCCCGCACAGATGAAAGAAGTAACCATGTCCTATAAGGATTTTGTGGTAGGAAAGGGGATAAAGCTGGAAGAAAGACCTAGAGAACAGCTTTATATTGCCATTAGAAAGGTCTTAGATTCATGGGATACTGATAAGGCCAGAAGTTATCGAAGAATAATAAAAATCTCCGATGACTGGGGAACAAGCGTAACGGTTCAGCGCATGGTATATGGCAATATAGGTGACACATCAGGCTCTGGCGTATTATTTACGCACAATCCTAAGCTCTCCGAGTATGAGCTGAAGCCCTGGGGGGATTATGCCATATGTGTTCAGGGAGATGATATTGTCTCTGGTCTGGTTCAGACACATGCCATATCCTTAAATCAGGCCAGACGGGAAAACAGGCCGGTTGAGTATTCACTGGAGAGGCGTTTCCCGGAAGTCTACAATGAACTTGTCGAAACTGCCCGTTTTCTGATAGAAGATAGGGAATGGAATCCCCAGGACATAGAGTTCACGTTTGAAGGAGAACATAAAGAATCAGTTTATATATTACAGTCCAGAGATATGGAAATAAGGGAAAAACCACATGAACACTCATTTGCAATAACTGCTGAGTTGTCACAGTGTTTGCTTGGGCACGGCATTGGGGTAAGCGGCGGGGCGATGGCAGGGCGTGCGGTGTTTACAATGGAAGATATAAGGCACTACAGGAAGGATGAGCCGCAGATACGCCTGATTCTGATAAGAAGAGATACCGTCCCGGATGACATCAACGAAGTCAATGCCGCAGACGGCCTTTTGACCGCTCGCGGCGGGGCAACAAGCCATGCGGCAATTGTGGCATACAGACTGGGCAAGACATGCGTGGTGGGCTGTGTGGATATGCTGTTCTATGAAAAAGAGAAAAAATTTATTTTAAATAACAGGACAATCGCCTCCGGAGATTTCATAAGCATAGATGCTGTTGAGGGGGCAATATATGAAGGCAAAATGAAGATAAGCAAACAGGAGAAAAAATAGCAATGGGTATAAAATTAGGCATAAACGGTCTTGGAAGGATTGGAAAGCTCCTCTTGTGGCGGCTTGCCGCAGCGCGTGATTTTGATGAGATAGTTGTAAACACCGGCAGGGCAGCAGGCAAATCACTAAAAGACATTGCCTACTATATCGAAAGGGATTCAACCTATGGTTCGTTAAGAAAATACCTGTACGGCTTTAAAGACCAACGGGCAATCGCCGATGTCGATGACGCAACTGGGACAATGACAATTAACGGCGTGAAAGTTACAGTGCTGAGGACGTCGAGAAACCCGAAGGATATAGGCTGGAGGGATTACGGCGTAGAGCTTGTGGTTGACGCATCAGGTGCGTTTGTTGACCCTGTCAAGCCTGCCGACGACCCCAAGGGCGCCCTGCGCGGGCATCTTGACGCGGGTGCAAAGAAGGTCATTCTCAGCGCCCCGTTTAAGATAAAGGACAAATCAAAGCCCATGCCCGATGACGCCGTAACTGCCGTCATGGGTATCAACGAACACGACTACAACCCGGCGAGACATAAAATAATCTCAGCCGCGTCGTGTACTACTACGTGCCTTGCCCATATGTTTAAGCCACTAATCAATAAAATAGGGCCAAAGAAAATCCTCTCCGCATCAATGGCCACAGTACATGCCGCTACAGGTTCACAGGAGGTGCTTGACAGGCTTGCCGGCTCCGGCGATAAGGATTTAAGAAAGAATCGCAGCATATTTAATAACATAATACTTACAACAACCGGAGCTGCCGACACGCTGGCGCTTGTCATACCGGAGATGTCACAGATAGGGTTTATTGCTGAGTCTGTGCGAATCCCCACGACAACTGGCTCGCTTGTCATTCTTACTGTAAATATTCAGGAAGACCCTGAGAGGATATTAATAGACGGTGACTACATCAATGCTATCTACAAGGAGGCCGCAGCAAGCTCCCAGCACAGGCTTGTCGTCTATTCGGATGAGCAAAACGTATCGTGCGATATAATCTCGATGCCCCTTGCCGCTGTGATAATTGAAGGACACGAGACGCACACACGCACGGCAGAGATAACATTTGACGCTGAACGGCTCACCGGTGTGAAAAAAGAATTGCTCGAAGGTCTGAAAGATAACATGGTTCGTATTCCCCTAACTCAGGCCGTGATATACGGCTGGTACGACAATGAGATGGGCAGTTACGTAAACGTCCTGTCGATGCTTACGAAGATGATTGCCGAAGATTTTTAGCAGGCTGTGAAAACGGCCAGCCGTCTGTTCAGCAAGGAAATCTTCAGTTGGTGTCTGTATGATTTTGCTAACTCATCGTATTCTGCGATAATTGCTACGGTCATATTTCCGGTTTACTATGTCAATGTCATAGTAGGCAACGACGCCGGTATTGGGGATTTGTGGTGGGGTAGGGCGATCTCCCTAAGCATGGCGTTTGTGGCTCTTAGTTCACCATTTTTGGGCGGCATAGCGGATTACGGAGGCACTCGCAAAAGATTTCTAATCGGCTATTCGATGGTGGCGATTCTCTCAGTTGTCCTGATGTCTGTGCTTGAGGCAGGGATGGTGTTCGTGGGGTTTTTGTTGATAGTAGCAGCTAATATTGGCTTTGAGGGTGGGTTAGTGTTTTATAACTCATACCTGCCGGTGATAGCACAAAGGTCACACCAGGGAAGGGTCTCGGCATGGGGGTTTGGGCTAGGGTATATTGGGTCGTTTACGGCTTTGATATTGTCGTTACCGCTAGTTAAATCAGACAGGTTAAGTCTTGTATGGCCGCTTGTAGGGATAATGTTTTTTGTATTTGCGATGCCGGCATTTATTAATTTACCGGCTGATAATAAGACAGCCCTGAATGGAAAGGGATTTGTTGAGGCTGCCATGTCCAATGCCTCGCGGCTCATTGGCTCGCTCAGGGAGTTGTTAAGAGAGCGGGAGCTGAGGAGGTTTCTCATTTCATATTTTATATATGAAGACGGTACGAATACAGTCATAGTGTTTTCAAGCATATTTGCTGCGGCAACACTGAATTTTACCAACTCAGAACTGATATATTTATTTATGACGGTGCAGGTGACGGCCTTTGCGGGGTCGATGATAATGGCAAAGCCTATTGATGTGTGGGGACCGAAGAAGGTAATCTCCATCTCGCTGGTGTTGTGGAGTGCTGTGGCGATAGTGTCATATTTTGTAACGGCGAAGTCAGAATTTTTTGTTGTTGCAATGACGGCAGGGCTGGGGCTTGGGACGGTGCAGGCGGCATCGCGGGCGTTTTTTGCTGGATTTATACCGCAGGGCCGGGAGTCAGAGTACTTTGGCGTCTACTCAATGATAGGAAAGACGTCGGCCATACTGGGGCCGTTGATATTTGGCATGACATCGGCATATTTCAAAAGCCAACGACCGGCAATTGTGTCGATTTCACTGTTTTTCATCATAGGGTTTATATTATTGATGAGGGTTAAACCACCTGTTAAGGGTTAAATCACTGTATCAGAGTGGAGGCTTCTCTGCCAGCATTAACTTCATAGCCTTTAGTCTTTTTCTCCTCGAAAACCTCTAGTTTCCAACGTCTGAAGGAATCAAATCTTTTTTTCCAATAGTAAATCCAGCTCTCGGACTTTGTTGAGCGTTCTATTACGCCGGAGGATGACGATGCCTGGACAAAATATACAGTGTCGTCTTTTATCTTAGTGATAAGGCCGAGGTGGTTTTGTTTCTTTTGCAGGTCTTTGAAGAAGACGATATCTCCGGGTCTGGTTTCAGATTTTTCGATTTCATAGGTGTTTTCATATATCTTCCACGAAGGGTAGTAGTAGGGTTTAAACTCGTATTTGGTACCGATGAGGCTGTTTCTGGCTATAGCGCATACGAGGTGGGAGCAGTCTGCCTCAACATTCTTGTCGGGGTTAGAGCCAAATTTATAGTCCTTGCCGATATAGACCTTAGAGAGATTGGGGACATTTTTTTCCATGACATCATAAGGGTCTTCAACCGGGGTGGGTTCAATTATTTCGGGTGGTGGGATGATTTTTTTCACTTCGCGTGTAGTGGAGCAGCTTGTCAGTAATACTAATAAACAAATAACTATGTACGCCTTATAATGCCGCATAATCACACTCCATTGGTCATCTGACCGTCAATTTATTGGCTGCCTGTCACATACGGTACAGGTCAGCGCGCCGACATAATCGTTCTAATTACCGTCACTCATGTTTTTATATGCAATTGTCGTACCAGCTTTTTGGGGTTACACCAATCAACATAGTCAGTGTCAAATCGAATCAGCCTAGGCTGCTGTCTCTTTCAGTACGAGAGGGGATAACCATTGATCATCAGATAAATATGTCAGTACGCATTTCTCACTTCGCTTTCTGATACAGTTTGTTAACCAGTCTCCAGTATTATTATGTCTTATTTAATGATGCAAACTCTTAAGAGGCAGGCTTATTGTCACAGATGTCCCCTTGCCTTGTGTACTTTCTATTTGAACCGTGCCGTTGTGCCGCTTTACAATACCATCCACTATGGACAGCCCAAGTCCCTTGCCTGAACCTATCTCTTTTGTCGTAAAGAAAGGAACAAATGCGCGTTTCACCACATCCTCGGACATCCCTATTCCATCGTCTTCAATATTTATCTGTATCGTTTCTGTTTTGTCTTCAGTGCTGCTTATCAGTTTAGTGATTATCTTTACTGTGCCGGAATGGTTGACTGCGTGGAAGGCATTTTGAAGTATGTGATAGAAACATTGGTTCATAGCCTGTGGTTCACAAGGATACAGAGGCAGAGCTGTGCATTCATGTATGATTGTTACTCCTTCGGCGTCACTTTTTAAAATGGCTGACGCATTGTTGATACATTTGACAATATCCACATCATCTATTTCCGATTTATTGAGGTGTGAAAACGCCTTCAACCCATCAACGACTTCCATAACTCTTTCGATGCCCTTATTTGCCGTGCTGATTTTAGTATATATCATAGAAATCCTGTCATGTACCTTAAATTGAAGCAATTCATCTCTTTTTTCTTCAGATATAATCTCAGGCGTGAGCAGCGCTTCAGAATGTATTATGTAATGTTTAACTACATCGATATGTTTATTAAATGAGCTTACGGAAGATTTTATAAAAGATAACGGGTTGTTTATCTCATGCGCTATGCCCGCTGATAACGTTGTCAGACCCTCTGTCCTGTCCAACTCTATAAGCTGCTGTTCTTGTTTGCGTAAAACTACTCCGGCAATTACATTCGCGATATTAGTTAGAAACGCCTCATCTCCATCATTGCGATGACGCCCGGCGTCTATATAGAGATTGATTATTCCCAACAACCTCTCTGTTTGTTTGTCAGTTGAGACAACGGGCACACACCAATGTCCATGTTCTGTCGTTCCGTCATATATAATCGTGTGTCTGTCGTCATTACAATCTGATGAAAACACCACCTTCTGCATGGCTGCCGACAAACCGCACAAACATTTACCAAGTGGAACTATTGTGCATAGCGCTAACTGCTCCTTGCTGAATCCATATTGTGCCGCAATTTTAAGGATTTTAAGTGTCTCGTCATAAAGAAAAATACACCCTTTGGACTGTGAGAAATGTGCCATAATGAGGTTTAATATCCTTTGCAGATATATATCAAGACTTTCAGATGACAGCGATAATTTCAGGACAGAGTTTATGGCTTCCTGCTCTTTTACATGCTTATCTGTTATTGCCTTTTGTTCTAATAATTCATTATTGCTTTTTTGTAATATTTGTGCTGATTTATTTTTGTAATTTAGAAAAATACTAATTATACATAAGACAGACATCGACAGTAATACAAATAATACATTCTTTTTAATATTCTTTCTGACATCGGAAACATCAAATAGGAAATAGACATTCCATATAGTTTTGGCGTTAGTTGTCCCTGCCATCAGATATTCTGTGTCCGGCTCGCTTTCAGTGTGTCTGATTGTAACCAATTTTATACCATTTTTCTCGGATTCACTTACAATCTGCAAGGGCAGCAAGGGCAGGTCTGCATATATCTTATCATCTTTAATCTTTTTTAATGAATGTTCCGGCAGCTTGTATATCGGGTGATAGAGTAACCGCGTATCACTGGCATAAAAAATAACACCGTCTTCGTCCGCAATAAACATTAACTCTTCTTTCTGCGTACTGTGATGAGTAAATATGTTTAGGTTGAATTTAATTGCAGCAACTCCGATTATCTCATCGCCGTTGCTCACCGGATATGACCTGTAATAACCGAGTGTTTTAGTAATAGCGCCAATCGCTATATCTTCATGTGGGATCCCCTTTAAAGCATTTTGGAAGTATTTCCTGAAACTTAAATCCTTACCGACTAAACTATCGGAATTCTTATAGTTACTTGCCGCAATGACGATGCCTTCCTTATTTAGTATGTAGGTCACAGCCGCTCCGGCAGTTTTGTTAAATTCTAATAAATATTCGTTCATTGTATTTTGTTCCTTAAGGTGAATTAAGGATTCTATGACGTGAGTACGTTCTGATAACAATTTTGGAAAGCGGCCATAATTGTTCACCGTGTCTGACAAATAGCTTTTATAAGTATTTAAATGCTCTACTGCATCTTTATGGATAGCTATTATTGTTGTATTCTTTGTCCATGTGACTGTTAATATTAATAATAGTATGGTAGTTATCAATGTAAAGACGATTAATCGAGGAGTGTAACTTATCACCTGTTTGTCAGTGTTTTCGGGATTAATCATACTTTTCAGTGGTCAAACCTCCGATTTCAATATTCTCAGCGATTCATAATCAAAACAGTTACTTCTTAGACACTGATAACGTACAGCAGACCGGCTGCGCGAGTAGGTAGTATATGCAATTGTGATTCTTCTTCGCAATAGTATTAATAACAACTAATATTGGTGTTTTTAATCCAGTGCACACATGGTTGAAGGTTGTTCCGGTTCAGTACAAGTACCTGTGCCGCTGCGAAAATCCCCTTTCACTCAAGCATCATCAGGCATCATTAGCAGTTCTGAACCTACGCGACCGCGTCCGTGTAGTATCTCATTCACCTATTGTGCATTATCTATAATATAAAATGCCCTGTCAATATCTTCGTGATTATTAAAGGCATGTGCCGAGATTCTCAGGTATTGCTGCCCGCCTCGCAGCGAACAGATGATGTTGTTAGCCAGCAGGTTTTTCATAATCAGCGCTGGGTCACCCGATGACGGCTTAAACGTCACAATCCCTGCCCTGGCCTTTGGGGCGGATGGGGTCAGGAGTTCCCAGCCGCGTCTGTGTATCTCATGTATAGTATATGATGACAGCTCAATAACCCGCCTTTCAATTCTATCCATCCCAAAGTTCAGGAGCATTTTAAGGGCGGCATTAAAGGCCATTATCCCAAGCAGCATCGGGCTTCCATCGAGATATTTGTCAGCATTTGGCGCGTAGTCTTGGTCAAAATCTTCGAAATCAAAAGGTTTTTTTACGCCAAACCAGCCTTTACACGCTGGCTCGATTATCTGAAGTGCCCTCTCTGACATCCACACAAGCCCAACTCCCTCCGGGCCACACATCCACTTATGCCCGTCTGCGCTTAACCAGTCGATGTTCATAGCTTCGGCGTCCATTGCAGCAGCACCAATCCCCTGAATCCCGTCAACCACTAAGTACATATTGTTTTCACGGCAAAATTCACCAAGCTGTGCGATAGCCGCCTTCTGGCCGGACAGGTAGGAAACCCAGCTTATGGCGATGACTTTCGTGTGTTTATCACACATTTGTATGTAATCATCAAGTGACACTTTATATTTATGTGACTTCACAATCTTTACATCGACACCATTTCTCCTCTGCAGAGACAGCCACGTCAACCGGTTTGCAGGAAACTCACTATCGGCTATCACAACGCCGTCGCCTTTTTGCCACGGGTAGCCTAAGATAAACGTCTGAATGCCGTGAGTTGTGTTTCTTGAGAGAAACACCCGCTCAGGTGTGCCGGAGACTATGGCAGCGGCATTGTTCTTTGCCTCGGTGAGGATAGTGTTGTAGTCATAGCTTACACACTGCCCAAGCTCAGCCCATTCGGTGACGGCGTCTCTGACTGGGTCTGACACCATCGCAACCCCTGCAGAGTTTAAAAATACGCACCGGCTGAGACCCTTAAACATTGTCCTGAATTGTTCGTACCATGCTTGTTCAGACATCTTTGCTTGTTCAGACATCTTTATATATCCTCCTTTATTTTTGGAATTGAAAATATCATCTGCCTGCCCTGCCAATATTTCATTTGCCAGCTTGACAGCCTTTGTCAGGGTTTGATAAAATATCATTAGTAAAAGGTGAGGGAAATCGAAACGTTTCGGACGTTTGAGTGGGGGGCTCCTGAAAAGGAGGTGCATCTGTCGTCGAGGACTTCACCTTCCACATACTTACTGTATTTATCTCTTTATGCTTTTCTCTTACCTCTTCCACATAGTAAATTCTTAACATAGCAGTTCTGGGCGGTTCTTCATAATTAATTGCCTGCTGCCAACTGCTCAAGGAGTTTGAGATTGCGTGCGGCATCTTCTGAGTCAAGGGCAAGTGCCCTCTTAAAATATCCGGCGGCCTCGTTCAACCGTCCCATGTTCATCAGGGCAACACCGGCGCCGTTATATGCCTCAGACATTGTGGGGGCTGCTGTTATTGCCCTTAGAAATACTTCATGTGACTCTTTCAGTTTATCCTGCCGTAACATCACCATGCCCAGGTTCAGGAGTGCCTCTGGGTAATCTGGTTTTATTGTGACTGCCGTTTTCAGCGCTGATTCGGCCTCGCTAAACCGCTGTGTGTTATGCAGCGCATAGCCAAGGCTGTAATATGCAAAATAGCTGTCCTTTGCCGTATCCACTGCCCTTGTAAACAACGCGATGCTGTTGCGCCAATATTTTAACTGCTTATTCGTCAGTATAACAGACATGAGTATGGCAGCAGCAGCGGTAATTGCGGTAATTCGTCTTAGTGTGCCGGATGACAATGCCCCTGCCGGTACTGCCATTGACAGTATAATAAGCAATCCAACATAGGGCATATACGAATATCTGTCTGCCATGTAGGATATTCCCACCTTTACTGCCCCAATCGTAGGTAATAGCGTACATATGTACCAAAACCAGCCGGTAAAAAGCCATGGTCTGTGCCTCATTTGCGCAATTGCAAATACCGTAACACCAACGACAACAATAACAGCCCCGAAGACCTGCCACACAGGATAGTCAGTTGGATGGCGGTACATTATGCCAAGCCCTGCCGGGTAAAACAGCCTTATTATATATTTAACGTAGGAGACGAAGACATTTTCCATTCGTAGTTTCAGCGTCAATGTCGATAGTGTGGCAACTGAACCACCCGCCTTTTGCACATAAATAGTGATAACGCTTGCCAGTGCAGACAGCACTACAAAGGGGAGCTTCTCTATGAACAATGAAGCGGCAGGGCGGGTAGTGTCAAAGCGGCCAAGCGGCCAGTAATCCAATAAAAGCAGCACCAAGGGCAGCATTACAATAACCTGCTTTGACATCAACCCGAGGACAAAACAACAAAGCACCACAGCGTATCTGCCCGGCGCTGGCCGCCTCACGTAAAACACATAGGCGCACATAGCTGAAATCCAGAAGAAGGCGCTAAGCACATCCTTGCGCTCCGCCACCCATGCAACCGACTCCACGTGCATTGGATGAAATGCAAAGACTGCCGCGATAATAAAACTCCTCCACATGGCACCTGTGACCGACGTAAAAAATAGAAACAAAAATGAGGCATTCATGGCGTGAAAGGCAACGTTTGTAAGATGATGTCCACCCGGCCATAAGCCGAAAATCGATACGTCAAGCATGTGCGACACCCACGTCACAGGAAACCAATTGCTGTACTGAGTGGATATTACAGCCCACTCTAAGTTTCTTGTCGAAATCCCGCTTCGCACGTATGGGTTTTCAAGTATGTACTGATTGTCGTCATAAAACAGAAAGTCAAAGTCCTTGACTTGCAGGAATACTGAGAATATCGCGCTGAACAGAATCAGACAAATGACGATTTGAGTTCTAAGAGGTGGTTTACAGGATGGACTAAGGGGTTCGCTCATAAGCCAGCGACGATATTAGTTATCAATAACATCGTTAAATATATTAATGTTTTACTTTAGAGTTGAAAGTATTTTGCTGTGCTGAGTGATTATATTTTTGGGAGTCCTTGAGTGTGAAGCCCTTTTCTTTGAAGAGTCTCAGGCAGGCATCTACAACGTCACTGTCGTAGAGAATCCCTTTGTTGAAAGTTATCTCATCCATGGCGATTTCCAGGCCAAGCGATGGGCGATAGGGCCTGTGAGAAGACATGGCTTCAACAATATCAGCAACACAGATGATCCTGGCTTCTATAAGAATCTCTTCCCCATTGAGCCCTTGCGGGTAGCCGGAGCCGTCTAACTTTTCATGGTGCTGGAGGACGATTTGATCTATAGGCCAGGGGAATTCCACGGTGCTTAGTATCTCATATCCTACAAAGGAATGGTTTTTAATCAGCATGAATTCGCTCTCGTGCAGTTTACCGGGCTTGCTGAGGATTTCAGAGGGCACCCATATCTTCCCCACATCATGAATGGCACCGGCCATTCGTATCCCTTCTATTTGATGCTGTGAAAGCCCCATCTCAATCGCTATTGCCCTTGAAAGGTCTGCTACCCTGTTTTGATGACCAGCTGTATAAGGGTCTTTTGCCTCAAGCGCCATTGAGAGGGTTTGGATTATACCTCCAAGAGCCTTTCTCAGGTTTTCAAAACTTTCGGCAAGGTTTTTTTCTGCCTGCTTGCGCTTTGTTATGTCAACCAAAACTGCTGTGAAGTATGTGCCTGTGCTTGCCTCCCACCTGGCAACGGAGAATTCGATAGGGAATTCAGAGCCGTCTTTTCTGAGTCCATAGAGTTCTATCATCTCCCCGATGACACGGGTTTCTCCAGTTTTCAGTACCCTGTCCATCCCTTCGATATGCCCCTTTCGAAACCTCTCCGGTATTATTTTAGCTACAGGTGCGCTTCTGATTTCATCGAAAGTATAACCGAACAGGTTTTCAGCGGCCTTGTTCCAGAAGGTTATATTAGCGCTGCTGTTTATGGTAATGATTGCGTTTTTTGTTGATTCAACTACTGAACGGAAATGCTCTTCACGCTCTCTGATTTCAGCGTTTCTCTGGTTACGCACAATAACGCCGGAGATTGTATTTGCGATTGCGCTCAAAAACTCTTCTTCTTCAGAAGACCTCTTGTGGCCTTCAGTGATATACATGTTAAAGATGCCGAGGACTTTATTGTTATGTACGATGGGGATGCAGTAGTGCCCGTGAGGGGTCATAGTGTCATACCTTATTGTATGTCTTTCATCGACCGTTTCGGCATGTATTATCTCACCTGTTTCGGCGGCCAGCCCACACAGGCACCTGCCAAATGGGATCACATCACATATTGTTAACAGGGGTTCACTATAATTGTGATGGGCACACAACACGAGTGTATGCGTTGTATCATCTACAAGATGTATCGAACCCTTGGATTGAAATGAAAACCTCGGAATGGACAATACCAGCTCAAGTACCTGCTGTAATACATCCTTAAGCGGGATAGGTTCAATAGATATCTGTAAGATGGAATTAATAGTACCCTGAATCTGATAGTGGCGAACGATTTTCTCCTCCGCCTCTTTTTGCCATGTGATGTCTTCGATTACCTCAAGGAAATGACTGATGGATTTGTCTTTATCGAAAAGCGGTATAGTTGTTACCTTAAGAAAGTTCTTTCCCATCGGTCTTTCAACCGCAGCAGGCTCTCCGGTCATTAAAGACTCGGCAACCTTGCAAAAGCTGCATACCTTTTCCATGCCACCTTTGGCGTTGTTGGCTGCGAACTCCCCTATAGTCTCATAACATGGCTTTCCAACGATGTTCTTAGTTTGGAATCCTGTAATATTGTATAGAAAGCGGTTCATTTTTATAATGTTGAATTCAGAATCCATATAGGCGATGCCGAATGGTGCGTTTTCAAAGATGGCCTCAAACTCATCGAGAAGCTGTAAGTGTTTTTCTTCAACTGCCTTTCGTTCTGACAATTCCTTTAAGAGCGAATGCTGCGTATGCTGCAAGTTTATGGAACTATCTATTACTCCGATTAATTCATACAGGCTGAAGGGTTTATGCAGGAAAGACATAATGCCATTTTTGAAACACTTCTCGAAATCGACATCCCCCGCATGACCAGTTACGGCAATTATGGAGCATGGGAAAGAGAATTGCTCTCTGAATTTATCAAGAAATTCATGTCCGTCCATTATGGGCATCTTCAGGTCAAGCAATATAACGGAGGGCTGCACAGAGGCGCATACCGAAAGCCCTTCCTCGCCGTTAAAGGCATGATGCACATCATAGCCTTTCATGCCAAGATGTTTGCTTATAACTTCGTGTACTACCTGTTCGTCGTCTATGACTAGAATTCTGTCCTTGGTCTCCAACACCCACTCCCGCAATGTCTGCCGCTCCTCTATGCTTGGCGCACCTGCGGCAACCCGTAGTTATATACTATTAATAACGGAGTGATTTTGTCAAACGTTAATCAGCCGTTTTGGGGGATAGATAATTTTGCATTTTCTATGTTATCATTTCAGTCGTAGCAAGTTGGTATCGGATGATGCAACACAAGGGGGTCGCATGTTAAGTAAATTAAAGATAAGCCATAGGTTATGGTTAATCGTGTCTATTGCCATTGCCGGGTTTGCCGTAAACATAGCAATAAGCGGGTATTTTTTTAAAGAAACTCTGATGTCTGACAGACAGTTGAAGACGAAACATCTTGTGGAAACGACCTATGGTGTAGTAGATAACTATTATAAACAGTTCAGGGAAGGTAAAATATCCGAAGCCGATGCGAAGTCACAAGCAATAGGTGCAATTAAGTCACTCAGATATGACGAGAAAGAGTATTTTTGGATCAACGACATGCACCCGAATATGGTTATGCACCCATATAAGCCCGAACTTGACGGCAAAGATCTATCGGATTTTAAGGACCCTAACGGCAAACGTCTGTTCGTGGAGTTTACCGATATGGTAAGAAAGAACAAAGAGGGTTTTGTATATTACTTATGGGCAAAGCCCGGGTTTAGCAGTCCTGTGGAAAAGCTGTCGTTTGTGAAGGGCTTTGAGCCGTGGGGCTGGATAATCGGAAGCGGTATATATCTGGATGACGTTAGCGCTGCCCTGAAACAGGAGGCCGTAAAGGGTGTGGGCGTCACGCTTATAATAGTCGTTATACTAGGGGTTTTGTCGTGGTTCATAACAAGGAGTATATGTGTACCACTGTCTGAGATAGTCGGTCAGGTCAATTTAATGGCCGATGGGGACTTAACTGGCGAGATTGCATGTGAGGGGAATAGTGAAATTACTGTGCTTGCAAAAAATATGAAGGTAATGCACGATACCCTGCGAGGTATCATCGGCCAAATTTACGCTTCCTCAGAGCATTTCTTTTCAAAAGTCGGGGCGCTGACAGATAAGGCCGCTCTAATGTCCGACGGTGCCTCAAACCAGTCCGAACAGGCTATGACCATTGCAACCGCCGCTGAGGAAATGAGCGCCACCATAGTTGACATAGCAAGAAATGCCTCAATTGCCTCAGAGACAAGCATTGCCTCCAAGCAAACGGCTGCCAAGGGTAAAGATGCCGCTGATCAGGCAGTTGGAATTTTCAACGAGGTATATGAATCCACAATAGAACTGTCTGGTATGGTGGGAAGCCTCAACAACAGTGTCTTTGAGATCAGCAACATATTAGTGGTTATTAAGGACATAGCCGACCAGACGAATCTCCTGGCCCTGAATGCCGCAATCGAGGCCGCAAGGGCAGGGGAGCAGGGACGAGGGTTTGCCGTCGTTGCCGACGAGGTGAGAAAACTTGCCGAGAGGACAATCAAGGCCACAGATGAGATTTCACAAAAGATTTCCACAGTCAAACAGGACTCTGACAAGACCACCAAGTCCATGTCCGAGGCCTCAGCAAAGGTCACCCATGCCACTGGCTCCATAAAGGAAGTTGGTGAAATCCTGCATCAGATGGTCCTGTCAGTCCAAAGTGTGGCAGACCAAATCACCCAGATAGCTGCATCGGTGGAAGAACAATCTGCTGCATCCGGTGAGGTTGCTGAAAATATTGATAAATCGTCAAACATTTCAAGAGATATTCTGCGTATGTCTGAGGATGTTATGACTGAAGTTACTGCTATCAATGAAATATCCGGTGAGCTAAATTCTGCTGTATCTGGTTTCAAGACAGGAAACGAAGTACGCGCTATCGGCCATAAGCCCATGTCTGGCAAGAGACCTGCAAAAAGACTGCTATAGCGCCTGCACAGCCCGAGGCTCAGACATATTGCCAGACAGATTTGATGTAACACATGATGTATTTATAAATAAACTATTGATTTAACAGGGTTATGTGTGGTGTCAATTGAAGATGAGCCTCTCTGCTTTCTGCGTGTGAATCTGAATTCGCAGTAAAAATGGTTTGATGTAGAAAAAAAACTTGCAAAATTATGAAGAGTGTGTTACATTATTAGCAATCACTCGGTGTGAGTGCTAATAACAACGAAGGGAGCGTGACTCTATGAAGTTTAAACCGTTAAAAGAGCGTGTATTTGTCAGCTACAAAGAAGAGTTGGAGAGGACTGCCGGCGGCTTGTATGTGCCGGACACGGCCAAAGAGAAACCGCAACGCGGTAAGGTCGAGGCCATTGGTTCAGAGGTCAAGGAGCTGAAGGTTGGAGACGAGGTATTTTTCGATAAGTATTCCGGCTCGAAGGTTCAGATTGACAGTGTTGATTATTTAATAATCAAAGAAGAAGACGTCTTAGGAATAATCGCATAGGAGGGTATAAATGGCAGCTAAACAGTTACTTTTTGATGAAGCGGCAAGAAGGGAAATCCTTGAGGGTATAACCATACTTGCCACTGCCGTAAAGGCAACGCTTGGCCCGAAGGGCAGAAACGCAATTATTGACAAGAAATACGGTTCTCCGACAATCACCAAAGACGGCGTAACGGTAGCAAAGGAGATAGAGCTGAAGGAACCGTTTCAGAACATGGGCGCACAGCTTTTAAAAGAGGTTGCCTCAAAGACTTCTGATACCGCCGGCGACGGCACGACAACGGCGACAGTGCTGGCACATGCCATCTACAAAGAGGGCGTAAAGAACGTAGTAGCAGGCGCACATGCAATGGACCTCAAGCGTGGCATGGAGAAGGCCGTAACTGCGGTTATCGATAAACTCAAGGCGATGACCAAGAAAGTAGCGGACAAGAAAGAGATAGCACAGGTTGGTACTATCTCTGCCAACAATGACCCCTCAGTCGGGGATCTCATCGCAGAGGCGATGGACAAAGTCGGCAAAGACGGCGTAATCACCGTAGAAGAGGCCAAGTCCATGGCAACCGCCCTCGAGGTAGTCGAAGGTATGCAGTTTGACCGCGGCTATATCTCACCGTATTTTGTGACAGACTCTGAGAGAATGGAAGTTGTATTAGAAAACGCACACATCCTTCTTTATGACAAGAAAATCTCATCAATGAAGGACCTGATTCCGCTGCTTGAGCAGATTGCGAAGATGGGCAGGCCGCTTCTCATTTTATCAGAGGACGTAGAGGGTGAGGCGCTTGCTACATTAGTAGTGAATAAGCTGCGCGGTACGCTTCAGGTATGCGGCGTAAAGGCCCCCGGCTTTGGCGAAAGGCGTAAGGCCATGCTTGAGGATATCGCAATCCTGACCGGCGGCACTGTAATATCTGACGATCTCGGTATGAAGCTCGAAAACGTAAAGATGACCGACCTCGGACGCGCCAAGAAGATAACCGTAGACAAGGACAACACGACCATAGTAGAAGGCGAGGGCAAGCAGGACGCGATTAAGGGCCGTGTAAAGCAGATAAAGGCCCAAATCGAAGAGACCACATCTGACTACGACAGGGAGAAACTCCAGGAGAGGCTCGCCAAAATCGTAGGCGGTGTTGCAGTAATCAACGTTGGTGCGGCAACTGAGACAGAGATGAAGGAGAAGAAGGCGCGCGTTGAAGATGCCCTTCACGCCACCCGCGCAGCCGTAGAAGAGGGCATAGTGCCCGGCGGCGGCGTTGCCCTTCTCAGGTGTATCGCAACGATAGATGACCTGAAGTTAACCGGCGACGAGAAAATTGGCGCCAGCATAATCAAAAAGGCGCTTGAGGAGCCAATCAGGCAGATTATCAACAATGCCGGCCTGGAAAGCGCAATAATAATCGAGAAGGTAAAGGACTCAAAGGATGCAAACTACGGCTTTGACGCCCAGAACGAGAAGTTCTGCGATATGATGCAAGAGGGTATAATCGACCCGACCAAGGTAACGCGGTGTGCGCTGCAAAACGCAGCCTCTGTGTCGTCGTTGATGCTGACTACCTCGGTGATGATAACAGACCTGCCTGACAAGGATGAGAAGATGCCAATGGGCGGCGGCGGTCACCCGGGCATGGGCGGTATGGGAGATATGTACTAGGATAGGCTTAAGGAAAGCCGCGGTTGGCGGCTTTCCTTAATATTATTTATGTAATCTTATAATTAGTTAGGATGTTATGATTTTTTTGGAGGGTATGATTTATGATGAGTGTAAATATAGCTGATTTTAAGGAAGCAGAGCTTAAAAATTGTATTAAGTTAAGACATGCTGTCGAGATTCTTATTCCAAGTAAGGATGAGTTTGGTTTCTACCTTGAACATATAAAACATCAGAAAAGTATAGGAAATCATGCTCCAGTCAATTGTCCACCATTACCTGATGATTATTCGCAGGCAGAAATTTTAAAGGAACTAAATACGCGTAAGGATAGGCTGCAAAGCGGGAAATTGATTGATAGATGGCGCTATATTGATCTGCATATTTTTATTGAAAAAGGGAGTATCCTTTACAGTAAGTATGACAAAGACAATAATTGGCTTAAAGCTGAAATATCATGGACTTAAGGCAATAAAGATGTTTAACTAAATTTGCAATAGAGTTGTGAACTGACTACAGGTAGGGCATTGTTAAAACATGTACAGTATTTATATAATAATAGGTTGAGTTTCGACTGACACTATGGACACGAGAACGAGAAAGATACTTTTCGCAGTAATAGAGAGCTATATTGGGATAGCCGCTCCGGTGGGTTCCCGGTATATCAGCAAGCGGTATGGCTTTGGGCTGTCATCGGCGACAATTCGCAATACGATGAGCGACCTTGAGGAGCTGGGGTTTTTGAGCCAGCCATATGCCTCGTCGGGGCGTGTCCCTACGGGTATGGCATATAGGTTTTTTGTTGAATCTCTGCTTGAGTGCGGCATGTCTCAAAACAACTATCTCCTTTCAATGCTTTCAGACAAGGCCACAGATACAAAGGCTAGTATCGATGATTTTCTTGCCATTATCTCACGGCTGATGTCCGACTGCTCCCATTACATGGGCGTTGTCCTATCAAGAACGACAGAGAGCAGCATCCTGCGTAAGATTGAATTTTATTCATACAAAAAAGACATGATTGTGGCAATCCTTCTCACGGAGTACGGCGTTGTGCGCCACATGATAGTGGAGTCCTCTGGCCGGTTGACTCAGTCAGATATGAACGAGATAAGCCGCTACCTGAATGATGAGTACGCAGGGTCAACCCTGCGGGATATTAAAAAGGCATTGTTAGAGGATGTGGCCGAAGAAAGGGTGCAGTGCGATACGCTTAAAGAAAAGGCAAAGTGTCTGTGTAAGACCGTCTTTTCGTCCATAAATGCTGATATATTTATCTCTGGTATGAGCGAGTTGATCAATCTTCCCGATTTCGACGACATTCACAAGATAAAGGAGCTGTCCAAGGCTATTGACGACAAGAGCCTGATGATAAATCTGCTGGATAAGATATTGCAAAGCGAAGGGGTACAGGTGATTGTCGGCAGCGACCCGCTGCTTGATGAAAAGGCACTGAGCCTGGTGGCCTCGACATTTTACGAAAAGGGCAGACCGTTTGGCGTACTTGGCCTGATAGGGCCGCAGAGGATGGACTACGCCAATGCCATATCGATAGTAAGCACGTCTGCAAATTTTCTGTCCAAACAGCTTGGGTTTATATAGCGCGCAGGAGGTACATTTGGAAGAGAAAAAGATTGATATAACAGTCGGCGAAAACGCAGCAGGCACTAATGAACCTGCAGCACAGCCCGATGACAGCGACATCATTTTGGAAATCAAGCCTGACGAACCAGACCCTATAGAAAAGCTCAGGCTGGAAAACGCTGAGCTTCAGGATAAGTACATGCGCATGTACGCGGAGTTTGACAACTACCGCAAGCGTGTACAGAAAGAGAAAGATGAGATATATAAGTATGGGACAGAGTCTCTGGTGTCAAGTCTGCTTGTCCTTGCAGATAACCTCGATGCTGCACTCTCACACGTTAAACCTGGGGCAGCGGATGCCTTAGCGCAGGGCGTGGATATGACGCGTAAGGAACTCAGGAAGATTCTGGCCTCTAACGGAGTCACAGAGGTAGAGACAAAGGGAAAAACCTTTGACCCTGCCTTCCACCACGCGATGGCAGAGGTAGAGCGCGACGATCTTGCAGATAAGACAGTAGTAGAGGAATTCAGAAAGGGATACGTATTTAAGGACAGACTAATCAGGGCTGCGCTGGTGTCGGTATCAAAAAAGGCATCAGAGCCAAAAACTGATAAAAATAATGATGAAATAAATAAGGAGGCAGACAATGGCTAGGGCAATAGGGATAGATTTAGGGACGACGAACTCGTGCGTTGCGGTGGTGCAGGCCGGTGAGCCTGTTGTGATACCAAATCAGGAAGGCAACAGGACGACACCATCAGTGGTTGCGTTTACTGACAAGGACGAGAGACTAGTAGGGCAGATAGCAAAGAGGCAGGCGATAACTAATCCTGAGAATACGATATTTTCTGTTAAGCGTCTGATGGGCAGAAAGTACAATTCCCCGGAGGTGCTTGACGCAATAAAGCGGCTGCCATATAAGATAGTAGAGGCACCAAACGGCGACGCCCATGTGGAAATCAGAGGGAAACGTTACGCCCCACCACAGATTTCAGCAATGATACTGCAAAAACTCAAACAGGCCGCAGAGGATTTCCTTGGTGAGACGGTAACAGACGCCGTTATCACAGTCCCAGCGTACTTTGACGACAACCAGAGACAGGCCACAAAAGAAGCGGGTAAGATTGCCGGACTGAATGTCCTCAGAATAATAAACGAACCAACCGCGGCGTCGCTTGCCTATGGCATTGACAAGAAAAAAGAGGAGAAGATCTCGGTCTATGACCTAGGCGGCGGTACGTTTGATATATCGATACTGGAGATAGGCGAGGGCGTCATCGAGGTCAAATCGACAAACGGTGATACGTATCTTGGCGGCGATGATTTCGATATACGCATAATGGACTGGCTGGTGGATGAGTTTAAAAAAGAACAGGGCATTGATTTAAAGAAAGATAAAATGGCGCTGCAACGCCTCAAGGAAGCGGCAGAGAGAGCAAAGGTAGAGCTGTCAAGCGCTGCTGAGACGGAGATAAACCTGCCGTTTGTAACGGCTGACGCATCCGGGCCAAAGCACCTGCTGCTTAAACTCTCAAGGGCGAAGTGTGAGCAGCTTGTTGATAATTTAATAACGCGCTCAATCGAGCCATGCAAGAAGGCGCTGAAAGACGCCGGCCTGTCAACCTCTGAGATAAACGAGGTACTCCTTGTGGGCGGCTCAACGAGAATGCCCAAGGTTATTCAGACCGTACAGAGTTTCTTCAACAAAGAACCCAACAGAACTGTGAATCCTGATGAGGTTGTAGCAGTAGGGGCGGCAATCCAGTCTGCGGTATTAAAAGGAGACGTAAAAGAAGTCCTGCTCCTGGATGTAACCCCGTTGTCACTGGGTATTGAGACACTTGGCGGGGTATTTACAAAACTAATCGAAAGAAACACGACCATACCGACGAAAAAGAGCCAGACATTCTCAACCGCAACGGACAATCAGCCGGCGGTTACGATAAAGGTATTTCAGGGTGAGAGGGAGATGGCAGGGGACAACAAACTGCTTGGCAATTTTGAGCTTCTTGGCATTCCACCGGCCCCGCGCGGCGTCCCTCAGATTGAGGTGACATTTGACATAGACGCTAACGGCATACTCCATGTCTCGGCTAAAGATTTGGGCACGGGCAAAGAGCAGTCGATTAAGATAACCGCCTCAAGCGGTCTTTCAGATGATGAGATAAAAAAGATGGTCAAGGACGCCGAGGCACATGCCGACGAAGACAAGAGGAAGAAAGAACTGGCAACCGTCAGAAACGAGGCAGACACGCTCGTGTATGCGGTTGAGAAATCACTGAAAGAATATGGTGATAAGGTCACACCGGCTGAAAAGGCAGAGGCAGAGGAGAAACTTAAGCGCCTGAAAGATATAAAGGACACATCCACTAACCCTGAGGAGCTTAAAAAGGCGGTAGAGGAACTAACAAATGTATCTCATAAATTTGCCGAGCAAATGTATAAAGATGCAGCGGCAAAGCAAGCATCTGAACAGGGGCAGCAGCAACAAGGTGCAGGCGGGCAGAAGGCAGGAGGTCCTGAGGAGGAAGTAGTAGAGGCAGAATTTGAAGATGTTGACAAGAACAAGAAATAACAATGAAAGACTACTATAATATATTAGAGGTTGACAGAGGGGCATCACCAGAAGAGCTGAAGAAGGCCTACAGGAAGATGGCCTTAAAGTATCACCCAGACCGCAACTCAGGTGATAAGCAGGCCGAGGAGAAGTTTAAGGAAGTAAACGAGGCATATTCGTGCCTGTCTGATGCCAATAAACGAGCCCATTATGACAGATTCGGTACAATGGAAGGAATGGGTGGCGGCGGTGGCGCGGCTGATTTTGGATTTGGCGCTTTTACTGACATCTTTGATGATTTTCTGGGGGATATTTTTGGCGGTGGAGGCGGACAGAGAAAGCAGCGGGCGAGGCGTGGGCAAGACCAGCGCTATGACCTTGAGATAACGCTCCTTGAGGCAGCCTTTGGCACGGAGAAGAAAATCACAATCCCCCGAATGGAGAGCTGTGACAAGTGCAGGGGCAGCGGTTCGGCAAGTGGACATCCCCCTCAGACATGTTCACAGTGTAATGGAAACGGTCAGGTGCGTTTTCAGCAGGGGTTTTTTGCAGTAAGCAGGACATGCGGCAAATGTGGCGGGGCAGGAGTAACGGTGACTGACCCGTGCGGTGAGTGCGGAGGCAGCGGCAGGACAAAAAAGATGCGAAACCTAAACGTAAAAGTCCCGGCTGGAATAGATGCTAATACCCGTCTTAAAATGACATCAGAGGGAGAGTCCGGAGAACGCGGCGCGCCCCCGGGCGACCTATACATATTTATAAACGTAATCGAACATCCATTTTTTAAGCGCCACGAAAGAGACATATACTGCGAAATTCCAATCAGCTATCCTACGGCAGTGCTTGGAGGGGAGATTGAAGTACCCACGCTTAAGGGGGTATCGAAGTTGAAAATACCTCATTCAACGCAGTCGGGTGAACAGTTTAAGTTAAGAGGGGAGGGCGTCCAGCGCGTCGGTGGCGGCGCCCGTGGAGATCAAATCGTCAGGGTCTACATAGACATCCCAAAGAAGATAACCCCCAGACAGCGTGAACTGCTTGAGGAATATGCCCATATCAGTGGCGACGATGTACAAAAGACATTCAAGGAAAAACTGAAGGAGATGTTTACGGGCTGATATAGTAGATGCCTAATGTATTTGTCGAATCTACGGCAGTCCAGGGCGCAGCACTGACCATCACCGGTGAGACTGCCAGATATATTCTTACAGTACTGAGATATAAGACCGGCGGCGAGTTGTTCATATTTGACGAAACTGGCCGGTATTTTAAAGGTATAATAACCTCATGCAGCAAAAATGCCATACAAATATCTGTCACCCCGCACCCAGCGCCAGATACCGAATCTCCACTGTCGATAACACTATGCCAGGGTTTGTTGAAGGGGTCAAAAATGGATATAGTGGTACAGAAGGCCGTCGAACTTGGAGTAAAAAGGATAATACCACTGGTAACAGCGCGTACACAGCTTGACTACACGAGAAAAATCGATAGATGGAAAAAGATAGCAGCAGAGGCGGCGAGGCAGTCGATGAGAATTGTAGTGCCTGATATTAAAGAAGCCATGAATTTCCCCACATTGACAGACACGATACATGCCGTAGGCGCCACTGCTGTTATGTTTTATGAAGGCGGCGGGAAGGGTCTAAAGGAAATCCAAAATCTGGAGATAAAAGAAAAAGCAATCTACGTCATAACTGGCCCGGAAGGGGGATTTTCATCTGAAGAGGTTAAGCGTGCTGAACACTCCGGCGCAGTAATCGCAACGCTGGGAAGCAGGATATTAAGGGCAGAGACAGCGGCCATTGCTGCTATGACATTGGTTCAGTTTGTATATGGCGATATGGGTGACAGACGTGGGACGTCTGATGACATGACAGAGAAGAAGAGATTAGAATTATGATATAATAAAGAACGGATGGGGTGTTTGACGTTGGACACAGTAATAATAAAATCGATAAATAGAGTTCCTATACGGCTTACGATAGAGAGGTGGAATCACATCATTAAGAGACATCCTGAGCTGAATCATCAAAAGAACATGGTAATACAATGTATTGATTTGCCAGATTTGATTCAAAAGGGCGACTTTGGAGAGCTTATATCAATAAAGTTTTATAAAAATACTCCATTGACATCAAAATATTTAGCCGTAGTTTATAAAGAGGCAGACCTTAACGATGGTTTTGTAATAACAGCTTATTATACGAGCAGATATTCAGAGAGGAGGACAACGATATGGAATCGATAAAGATACTTGAGAAAAAAGATAATCTTAATTGGGATTATGATCAGGAGGCAGACGTGCTTTACATAAGCATAGGCGAGCCGGAAAAGGCCCTTGGGATTGATATTGGTGAAGGAGTAATAATGAGATATGTAGAGGACTCAAGTGAACTGGTGGGTTTGACCATTGTAGGAATTAAAGAGCGTTTTCTTAAAGGGCTGAAAAATAGGGTATGTTAACTAAACTGTGTCAAGTCTGACTAAAGCAGAAATGGGGTCTGTTAACTAAACTGTGTCAGGCCCGGTTTTAGCCCTTAACATCAATGTCCAATAGTAACCTTCCCTCGAAG
>JAMOAZ010000047.1:0-28447 GCA_039908505.1 Nitrospirota bacterium | reverse complement strand
GGCGATACACACTCATACCACACCGCCTCTCCTCCCTTCGCTTTTTTAGGATTGACACAGTTCGTTAAACAGTCTCTGTTTTCCTTTGCAGCCAAGTGGTAATTTGCCATCACGGTCACTGACCCAATTAATACTACACGTCAGCAATGCTCCCATTAAACTCGTCTATTCTCCTGTCCAATCCTTACATAAAACCTCCGCTTGTTCGATAACTGTCTTAGTCGCGCTTTCCTGTTTGTCAGGCGGATACTTATACTTATTAAGCAGTTTCTTCACATATACGCGAAGTTTTGCCCTGACCTGTTCCTTTAGTGTCCAGTCAATTGCCGTGTTCTTACGCAGCATTGCCACGAGTTCCTTAGCAATCTTTTTCAAGGTCTCATCGCCAAGCTCCATAACAGCGCTGTCATTAGTGCTGAGTGCATCATAAAACGCCAGCTCATTATCTGTCAGGTTAAGATTTGCTCCGCGATTCTTTTCATCTCTGATTTTCTTTGCCAGTTCCACTAACTCGGCAATCACTTGAGCCGTTTCTATCGTCTGATTTTGGTATTTCTTTATCGTCTCTTCCAGCATCTTGGAAAATGACCGCGACTTAACCAAAAACTTCTTTTCCATAGTTCGGATTTCGTCATTCAATAGTCTTTTTAAGACTTCCAGCGCAACATTCTTACGTTCCAATCCTTGGACTTCTTGCAGGAACTCATCGGATAGAACTGCGATATTCGGATTCTTGAGTCCGGCTGCATCGAAAATGTTGATCACCTTGTCCGATGTGACAGCATTAGAAACGATTTGCTTGATCGCTTGGTCGTAATCCTCTATTGTCGGCCCGCCAAGGCCGCCGGTTTGTTCAAACTTGGTAATGAATGCCCGGACAGTTTGGAAAAAGGCCACCTCATCGCGAATTCTCAACGCCTCTTCGCTTGGCACAGATAGCGCAAAAGCCTGCGATAGTTCAGAAACAGACTGCAAATAGCGCTTCTTGCCATTTTCCGATACCAAAATATGATCCATAGCTTTTCCTGCAATCTCTGCTTTGTCTTTGGTCTTGTCAGTAAAGAAGCCGGAATAATCAAAGCCATGATACATAGCCCTAACCAATTCGTATTTTTCCATCATAATGTTGACAGCTTCTTCCTGCTTAACAGTCGGGGTTTCTTTACCCTCTTGGGTATAATATGCAAGGGCCTCTTTAAGAGATGGGGCAATGCCAAGATAGTCAACGATTAGCCCGCCCGGCTTATCCTTATATACCCGATTGACGCGTGCGATGGCCTGCATCAGTCCATGCCCGCGCATTGGCTTATCGATATACATTGTATGCAGAGATGGCACGTCAAAACCTGTCAGCCACATATCGCGCACAATAACCAATTTTAGTTCGTCTTTCGGATACTTCATTCGATCAGCCAATAAATCCCGTTCCTCTTTGGTGTGAATGTGCCGCTGATAATTCATCGGATCGCTGGCCGCGCCGGTCATTACTACTTTAATAAAACCTTTTTTGATGTCGTTATTGTGCCACTGCGGACGCAGTTTAATAATCTCGCCGTAGAATTCAACCGCGATTCTGCGGCTCATAGACACAAACATACCCTTGCCGTCCATCACACTCAAGCGCGCCTCGAAATGCTCCACTATATCCCTGGCAATCAGGGCGATTCTTTTATCTGAACCGATCATGGCTTCCAGCCGTGCCCATTTGCTCTTGAGTTTTTCCTTTTTCTCTAATTCTTCGCCTTCGGTCAATTCTTCAAATTCAGCGTCAATCTTCGGGGTCACTTCTTTTAACAGTTCAATCTTTGCCAGGCGCGCTTCATAATAAATAGGCACGGTCGCCTTATCCTCAACAGCCCGCATGATGTCATAGACATCAATGTATTCCCCAAACACGGCTCTGGTATTTTTATCTGTAAGTTCAATCGGTGTGCCGGTAAAACCAATAAAGGTTGCTTTCGGTAATGCGTCGTGCATATGACGGGCAAAGCCGTCTATAAAGTCATACTGGCTGCGGTGAGCCTCATCAGCAATTACAACTACATTTCGTCTGTCTGACAACATCGGGTGCTTATCGCCTTTATTCTCCGGCAAAAACTTTTGAATCGTCGTAAATATCACACCGCCGGAAGCAACAGATAATAATTTCTTAAGATCAGCCCTGTCCTGTGCCTGTTTGGGTATCTGCCGGATTATGTCGCTGCAATTGGAAAATACGCCGAATAACTGGCCGTCTAAATCATTGCGGTCGGTAAGCAAAACCACGGTTGGATTGTCCAAGACCTGAATAATCTTACCCGCATAAAAAACCATCGACAAAGATTTGCCGGAGCCTTGTGTATGCCAGACAACACCGGCGCGGCGATCTCCCTTAAGAGAAGCTGCTGTCCTTGTCTTTTCCACGGCATTATTAACCGCAAAATACTGGTGATAGGCCGCCAGCTTTTTGATGATTTTATTGATGTTAGAGTCCTTCTCACTCTCAAATACAATAAAATATCTGATGATGTCCAGGAGTTTTTCTTTTGTGAAGATGCCCTCAATCAGAGTTTTCAGGTCATTTACTTTGGCAAGTTTCTTACCGTCAACGCTTTTCCAGCCGATGAAACGGTCCATATCAGACGAAATCGTACCGGTTACGCCATTCTTAACGTGGTCTATCAACACGCAGATTTCATTGAATGTAAACAAAGATGGAATCTCTGATTTGTAGGTTTGAATCTGATTAAAGGCGCTTTGGATAGTGGCGTTGGCATCCGCTGGGTTTTTCAGTTCAAATATTGCTATCGGGAGGCCATTTAAGAAAATCACGATGTCAGGCCGCCGATTGTGGTTATTTTCGATAACTGTATATTGATTAACCGCCAGCCAGTCGTTATTGTCTAATTTCCTGGAATCGAAAAGATAGACCTTATCACCCGCAATCGTTCCGTCCTTCCGGCGATATTCAACATCCACGCCCTCAACAAGCATCTTATGGAATGCTTGATTGGTAATCAAGAGATTAGGACTGGAGTATGCGACATTAACAACTTTCTTAATGGCTTCTTCCTTTGCATCACTTGGGATATTGGGGTTGATTAGGTCAATAGCGGATCGCAAGCGGTCAGCCAGAACCACATCCTTGTATGACTTACGCTCAGGGGCCTTGCCGTCAGGCGTGATGTCCGGGCCGAAAGCAACGGAATAGCCAAGATATTCGAGCCATTCGAGTGTCGCTTGTTCTAAGTCTGATTCTGTGAGTTTACAATTTTTCATATTGTTAATTTATTGATTCAAGTAAAATTTTGTAATGTTCTGGGAATACCGCCTCTATCATTTCCAAGAGATACTCAACACTCTTCTGTGTTTCTTGAACAAGAGCAGGGTTAAATCCTGAACCAGTTATATGTGATTGGTCATTTGTGAATTTATATATTGCTGTAAGTTTATTCTCATCATAATTTGTCGTTTCTCTTATTGTCTGAATTTTTTGAAATGACGATTTATTGTTAGGAACTCTGAACATAAGAAAAGTTTCTAATACCTTTCGGGCAATATTCGGAATGGGATAAGCCTGAGCTATTGTTCCATTGGATTTGAATTCCTTGAGGATTTTGAATAAATAATGATATTCACTTTCGTATGTGCTAAGTTCTATGTCCATATTATCAATATAGGCTTGTCTTTGATTTATGTTGTAGTAATTTTTTAGCATATAATAGCGAGCTTTCTTACCGTGATCATCATTTTTTACCCAGTTAAGAAGCAATCTTAGAAAATCAAAGTTATGCGTAAAAATAAAAATCTGTTCCGCATTCTTAACGGCATTCTTAAGAAAAGCAAATGCTTGAAAAAGAGAGTTTGAGTCCAAGCTGGAGACTGGGTCATCAATGACTACTATGCCTTTAGATAAATCGAAATTCTGATCTTTTAAGTGGATTGTGAAATACACAAAAGCAATTGCAGTTTTCTCGCCCTCACTCAAGTTTATAGCAGGCTTCCCATTTCTTTTGATTACATAACCATCATCAAGCTCTTGTGGATTTCCATGCTCATCTTGGGCTTTTATCCTATGAGGTTCAAAGAATAGTTCGTCTCTGCCTAAAAATATAGCTAATCCAGTATTAATATCTTTACAAGCCTTATGTGTAGATGATATTTTAGCTTGATTGTCAGCAATTCTTTTATTAAGTGCATTGATTCCTAAACCACCGCTTGTCTCATCGCCGTTAACTATAATTTTTATTTTGTCTTCACAATCCTGAATCTCTTTATTTAATAGTTTTACCTCATCAAAGATAGTGCTTAGGAAATGGTTTTTTAATTTAGAGATCGCCACCTTTTTTTCACTGTCGAAATCAGATGTTTTTTTATTATGCTGATTCACGTAACTGGCAATAACATTCAGAGATTCCATAAAAGATTGCATATCTATTGTAGTGTCCAAAATAACAGACTCGGTAGTTTTGAATCTTTTATTTTCAAGTGTCCTTTTAACCTCTTCAATCACCTTCAAAAGGCCAGACTTCTCTGTATTAAATATAGTATAACTTTTCCCGTATTCATCTTGTAATTCGTCATAGAGTCGTGCCTTGTCGGGAGCTTTAATGTTATCAACTGACTTGTAAAGATAGTCTAAGTTAGACATCAAGTTATCAATATCTCGTTTTAATTTCTTGTCTGCTTCGTTAAAGTGTTTTGAAAGGCCGAATAAAAGATTCTCCGGCAGAGACTGCCTACAAAATTCACAGTTAGTTGATTTATATTTCTCATGGATATTAATACCCATTTCTACCCAGCTTGAAATGTCGTCATGATCCTTTAACCTATCAATGATCTGAGACTCTACCGTTTGAGCTAATAGAGTATTCATGCTGGAAATTAAGCTTTGAATTGCTAATGATAATTTCTTACTTTCCTTGCCATCAAAATTGATTTCTATTTCTTCAATCTTCTCAATTATAGGTTTTGAATTTTGTTTTACTATGAGTATGATGTTATCGAATTCAGCCTTATCTAATAGTTCTTTTCTTGTAAGATTAGTAAAATCATTCTCAGCATGGTCCTTTCGATAAGTTCTAACTGCCCCACCTGTGATTAATACATATATAGTCTTCGCAATCGCAGTAAATGTATAGCCTTTAGTTTTTATTTTATGATCCAACGATTCTTTAACTTTCTTATGATTATCCTTTTTTTCTTTCAGCGAAGTTTCATCGTCTTCAATCTGTTTAACGATTGCCCTATTGACATCGCCTAAAACTAAGGTAATGGCTTTTGCCTTGCCATGCTTGATCTCAAGGTTATTTTCTATATAGTCATGATTGAATACTCGTATATTCTGATTGAATTTCTCACCATTTTTATAAACATGACCGTTCATATCTTCCACTTCGTATTCAAGATCGAGGTTGTCATTTAGTTCACCGACTTCAATGGCACTAAAAAGCCTTGAAAGTGTTGTTTTCCCAGAACCATTCCAGCCATAGAATAGGTTATAACGTTTGAAATTATCGAGTTGAGAAGGCGCAGTCAAGTGAGAATTCCAAGAGTAACTATTCAAAAGCAACCCAAGATTTTTGATTTTATTAATTTTTGAAATCATATTATATTTTTGTCCTTATCTTTCCACTCATTAACCGTGGTAGCAGAGAATCCCTCATAGAGCTTAGCTTTTCGTTTTCTTTTTCAATACTAGCTACTGAATTGAATAAATCAGTAGCAATAGCATCAAATTTATTAAGTATCTTGGCGTTTGGTAGGAAAATTTCTGTTCGGTAGGCTTGATCTCTATTAAGTCCTGGAACAACCGAATCTCCATTAACAAAAGATTGCGTTTTCAAGAGAAAGTAACAATATGTAAGTGGTAATTCCGATGTAATAAAATAAGTTGTATCTATTGGATAAAAATCCTGATCTGACCAAAATACACTGCCGACATTTCCTTTTCTACCAACAATAATTCCTGGCCCATCAACGAGTTTTGTATCATGGAATCCAATAAAGCCACTTGAGCCGAAAACTTTTACCTGTCCATTTTTTCTATCCTCAGCTTTCAATGCCTTTCCATAATTCAACGTCAGTACTTCTTTTAGTGTTGTAACTCTCCACCCCTCCGGCAATTCATCGCCAATATCTATAAACCATTTCTTGAATAGTGTACTTGCTAAAATTTCAAGATTAACGCTTATTTTTCGATTGAGCTCAATTTTATCATCGAGAGAGGAAAGAATTTTGACGATTTGTTTCTGTTCAATCAATGACGGTAACTGGAATAAAAAGCTGGCAATCTTATCGTTCTCAACGCGCTGTCGTCCTGATGTTCCAGTCATTGCCTTGATAGCTGCTTTTCTCAAAGACGGATTAATTGAAAGGTAGTATACAAAATCAGAATCAGATACATTCTCTTTACCACATAAAACAATAAACTCTGTTGAACCGGCAGCGATTTCATCATGGTCAAGGAAATCAACAAAGGCTGTTTTTCCATTCTCAAGACACGGAGTAATTCGAGCCATTAATGTGTCCCCATTTCTGAATTTTGAACCACCTAAAAAGTTTCTCAATTTAAAAATCCTAATATTTTTTGTAAAAGGCTCAATGTCTGTCATAGCCACATACTTTGCTAACCTTCCTTTTTCCAGCTTTCTTTTAGGATTAAAATCAACAGCATCTCCAAGTGGCATTTCGACCCATCCGTCTGGAACATATCCAACTTGCGCTTCTTTGAATTTTGCAGCAATCACTCTTTTCATAGATTATTAACCAGAAAACTTTCCACTCCTAATTTCATATTATTTACGTCTTCAAGAGTATATTCATCAAACTTTCCGTGATCGGCTGAGTTCCTAATAGTTCGCCAAACATCAACTTGTTTTTGGACTAAAGCATTATAGATACCACTCTTTGCTAATTTATTATTTATGTTATCGATACCATCCTTCTTTGAAAATGAAATGGAGTATTTTGCTGCAATATCCTTGAGACCGTTTTCTAAAATAGCTCCAATTAAAGAAGCTGCTGGATCTTTGTAATTGTTTTCAAGTAAATGTTGAGATATTTCTAAAAAATCTGTAAAAACTTCAGCTTTTACCAATTCTTGAACAGAAGCAAGAAACCCCTGCTCAATGTCATCTTTTAATCCGCGCAAAATACCAACCCCTGAATCTACATCGCTTTGATATCCATGTTTAACTACATTTTTAAAGTTTTCATAATACGGGCTATCCTTGCCAGAAACTTTAATTATTAAATTTTCAACACTAACCTTCCATTCATTAAATATATTCGTGTCAAGAGTTGGGAAGCCAATCACTCTTGGTGGATTTGGCTTATGTGTCGACTTAACTTTATTGGCCTTTTCTTCTAGTTGCTGTATTCTTTCTATAATTTTATGATCAACTTTATTCATTGCTATATTTCAAACCCTATGCTCAAAAGATTTTTCCTTATCCGTTCCTCCAGCTCCCTTGACTGCTTGAACTGAACGGAAAGCTCTTTTGTTATCCGGTTCATTTTCTCCTCAAAAGCTTCATCGTCTTCCTCAACATAATCACTGCCGACATATCTGCCTGGAGTAAGGACATAGCCTGAGTTTTCAACCTCGCTAATCTTAGCCACTTTGCAAAAACCTTTTACATCCTCGTATTTGCCCTTAATCGTTCGCCATGCGTGATACACTCCGGATATTTTCTTAATATCTTCATCGGTTAGCTCGCGGTTCTTTCGGCTTACCATCGTTCCCATCTTGCGCGCATCTATGAAAAGTATCTCATCGTGCCGGGTTCGCAGCTTGTGGTCATAACGATCACGTGATACAAACCAAAGACAAGCTGGGATCTGCGTCGTATAGAATAGCTGACCCGGAAGGGCAATGATGCAGTCCACAAGTCCGGACTCAATGAGCTTCTTTCTTATTTCGCCTTCGCCGGAAGTATTAGTTGAAAGCGAACCGTTAGCCAAGACAAATCCTGCTATGCCTGTTGGCGAGAGATGATAAATCATGTGCTGAATCCACGCGTAATTGGCATTGCCAGCTGGTGGTATGCCATATTTCCAGCGAATGTCATCTTTTAGTAACTGACCGTTCCAGTCGCTATCGTTAAATGGAGGATTTGCCAAAATAAAATCAGCCTTCAAATCTTTGTGTAAATCGCTGTGAAAAGTATCTGCATTCTTTTCTCCAAGATTGGCTTCAATCCCTCGTATAGCCAGATTCATTTTTGCTAAACGCCAAGTAGTCGGGTTTGATTCCTGACCATAAATTGCCAGGTCGTGAGTATGCCCACCGTGAGATTCTATAAACTTTTCACTTTGTACAAACATTCCGCCAGAACCGCAGCACGGATCATAAACACGACCTTTGTATGGCTCAATCATTTCTGTAAGCAGCTTGACCACGCATTGCGGAGTATAAAATTGCCCGCCACCCTTGCCCTCGGCTGAGGCAAAACGGCCAAGAAAGTATTCATACACCCGGCCAAGCACATCTTTACTTCGGCTTTCTTTATCGCCAAGGCCGATTGTGCTGATAAGGTCGATAAGTTCTCCCAGCCTTATTTTATCAAGATCGGGTCGGGCATAATTTTTCGCTAATACTCCTTTCAGGCTTGGGTTGTCTTTCTCTATGGCAATCATAGCATCGTCAATCATTTTGCCGATTTCCGGTTTTTTAGCGTTGGCTTTCAAATAATCCCACCGCGCCTCTTGCGGAACCCAAAATACACCTTCTGCCAGATATGCGTCTCTGTCTTCCTCTTGACCGTTATAATATTCGGAGTCGGACTTGATTTTGTCATATACATCTCCGAAAGAGTCTGATATGTATTTCAGGAAAATAAGACCAAGTACAACATGCTTATACTCTGCCGAATCCATGTTGTTGCGCATCTTGTCGGCGGCTGACCAGAGGGTTTCCTCAAAGCCGACATTTGCTCCGTTTGTTTTTTTAGTTTGTTTTGCCATTTATCTATTGTATATTAAAACAATATCTGTTTACAAGGTATGAGTTTATAAGTAATGTAAAAAAACAGTAATGACTATTATTTATAAGCAACTTTTTTACTGGATTCAATTTATGGTATTTCTTTTAACAGCTTGAAATTGATATGGGACAACGGAACAAACTGACGTATTGAGGGCAGATTTGGACGGTATTTTCACAAACTTGTAAGGATGTTTACCAAGTCTGATCGAATATGTCCTTAATGTTAACTTGCAGCCCTTCTATGACCTTAGACCTAACCATGCCTTCTATTTCGGCAGTACAGTGTTTCTTATACCTATCATTTTCTATAATTAAAACCTCAACCGTTTGCAGTTCAGGTATGACAACCCAATATTCCGGTACCCTGTATTTCTCATAGACAGCCTTCTTTACTTCGGTATCTTTTTCGTAACTACCCGGAGATATAATCTCACATACCATATCCGGCACACCTCTTATCCAATCCTGGAAGATTCCCCTGTTTTCTTTACTGATGAACAATATATCTGGTTGAAGCCTGTTAATTCCTTCCTCAAAGATTACGTCAAGGGGTGAAAAAAATAATTTTCCCAAACTATGTTTCTTAACGTGCTGACGTATAATATCATACAAGTTAGCTGCCACGTCTTGATGCCTGCCAAATGGACTAGGCCCCATAACTTCCTCGCCGTTAATGATTTCTGTTAAATCTAAATCGACAGTTTCCATGACAATATGTTATCACCATTGTTAAGGCTTTGTCTATTGCCTTAACAAAACACTGCCTCAATCGGCGGGGAAAACCCCCACTAAAAAATTATGAAACTCCTCGAAATAGTTGTACCACCTGGTTATAAATTTCTTTATTCGCTTGTTGTCGGCTTCTTTAGCAGCCAAGTGGTAATTTGCCTTGACAAGGACTATGGGGTTAAGCGTCGGAAGTTCTTCCATCATGACGTCACTCTGCCCGCCTTCAGCGTGGTCTGTACCGATTGTCGCCGGTGCTATCTCTGCCGTCTCAATTGATATATTGCAGAGGACTTCATTTACGGTATATGAGAATTTAACACCTACATCCGGCCTTTGCCCATTAATGGCACTCCATGACCCATTTTTAATAAATGTGTTAGAGATAAAAAACGACGCGATTTCCTTGCTCGGAAACACATAATGCCCGACAAAGTTAATCCCCGATGCCATGTAACTGACATGTGGAAGTACATCCATATATTTTATCGCTATATACGGTATCGGCGAATCATAGGGGATTCTCACCTTGTCCTCATCTATAAACTGAAGCCTCTCGAACTCGGCTACAACAGACAGCGACTCTTTATAAAAGACATGCGCGGCAGGTGTTGTACACAGCACGTCAAACGGTGTATAGCTCTGGTCCACTATACCATTGATCCTCAGAAAGTCCGGGTTTAATATGGTTGGATTGTGTGCCTTTGCCAGCACTACTATAGAAAAACTGGTCAGGTCTATTTTCATATCAGTCTCATTTTATGTTCATATTCTGTTAATCCCAGGCGCCTATGCCCTCAGTGAGCCGCCCGTTTTTGTTATTATATGGTTCACTATTTCAGCGTGAAGGGTGTCTATTTCACTCTCCAGCAGTGTCTGTGTCGCTGACCTGTAAACTATATGATAGGCTATGCTTTTCTTGCCTTCAGGGATATTCTTCCCCTTGTAGTGGTCGAAGATTTCTACTGATTCGATAAGATGTTCCGGGTCTGATAGTTCATTTTTTATAAGATTAACAATGTCACATGATTGACAAGTCTCATCCACAACTATTGCTAAATCCCTCTCAATCGAAGGGTACTTAAGAAACGGCTTATACCCTAACGACACTTTCTGAGGAGTGATTATACTATCGAGATATATCTCGATTAGCCCTATTTCCGGCCTGCCAGCTTTAATATCAAGCCTTGCCACAGTCTCAGAGGAGAGCAGTCCTAAAAATCCAGCAATATCACCGCCAATAAGTAAATCTGCCGATTGACCGTTCTCTAAAAACCCCTCGCTCGATTGTCTCAATTCATAGTTTACACATCTCAGGCTTGACAAAATTGGCTCAAGCAGACCCTTTATACGATAAAAATGTGCGGCTGACTCAGTGTAAAGTTTTTTTTCTCCACTGGAGTATGACAGTACGGCAAGCTTCAGTCTCTCTTGTGGAAATCCCTTCCCTGTATCGAAAAACACCGTGCTTATCTCATAAATGCTAACCTCTTTGGCGCCAAAGGAAATATTATATTTCATATTTTTAAGCAGCGATGGCAGGAGAGACGTTCTTAGAATATTGTAATCCTTCTGCAGGGGGTTTTTTACGGTTACGGCATTTCTTCTTTCGTCGACTGCTGTGATGTCAAGCAGAGCAAAGTCCTCTTTCGTCGTAAAACTATAATTTATGGTCTCGGTAAACCCTGCATATCTCAGAGCCTGTCTTAGTTCAGAGAGCTTGCTATGTTTATCACTCACATTATTTATGGCAAGTGACACCTCGGGCATTACCGAAGGTATATTGTTATAGCCGTAGATGCGCGCTATCTCTTCAATCAGGTCGGCCTCCAGCTCTATGTCCCTTCTGAAAGACGGCGGGCTGACTATAGTGTTACCGTCTTGCGCTTTAAAATCAAGGCGGCTCAGGATTTCATCTATTTCATCTGCTGCTATTTGCACTCCTAAGAAGCTCTGTACCCTCTTGTGGCTCAGGGGGATTTGCGGCGCACTGTATGGTGTTGGATAATTGTCAACAACCTCTGAGACGCGCCCCCCGCAGTGTGCCAATATTAAAGAAGCTGCCCGTAGTGCCGCATTTTTAACCCCATTGACGTCTGTCTGCCTTTCGAATCTGAACGATGACTCTGAGCGCAGCGCTGTTTGTTTTGATGTCACGCGTATTGACGCAGGGTCAAACCACGCGCTCTCTAACAGTATGTCCGTTGTGGCTGCGGTAACGGATGTGCCTTCACCGCCCATTACACCGGCCAGGGCCACTGGCCCATCAGCGTCGCATATCAGTAATGTACCTGCCGGTACTGTCCTTTGAACTGCGTCAAGTGTTGTTATTGGCTCTGGTTTCTCAGCTCTTCTGACAACAATCCTGTCCCCTTTTAGTTTCGACAAATCAAAGGCATGAAGCGGCTGACCATACTCCAGGAGTACGTAATTCGTTATGTCAACAATATTATTTATTGGTCTTATGCCCGAGGCCTGGAGCCTTTGTGCCATCCAATCAGGTGATGGGGCTGTCTTTGCGCCGTGTATTACAATGCCGCAGTACCTGTGGCAGAGATTTGTATCTAGTATTTCAACCTTGAATCGATTAGCGCCGTCAGTGTTATTAAAATCTTTTATTTCTGGAAGTATTAATCTCTTTTTGACTACGGCTGAGACATCACGGGCAACCCCTATAACGCTAAGGCAGTCGGCCCTGTTTGGAGTAACGTTTAGCTCTAATATAACGTCGCCGTCTTCCTGTTTTTTATAGGATTCAACCTCAAGGCCGGACATCGTCAATAAATCGGCAACCTCTTCGGGCGATGAGTTAAAGTCAATATATTCTTTGAGCCAATTATATGATATAAGCATATTAAAACTGCCGCAGAAATCTTAGGTCGCCTTCATAGTAGAGCCTTATGTCGTCGATGCCATATTTTAATGATGCGATGCGCTCTATCCCCATGCCAAATGCAAACCCGCTGTATGTGTCCGTATCATAGCCGACATTTCTGAAGACACGCGGGTCAACCATCCCCGCACCCATTATTTCTATCCAGCCCGTGCCTTTGCATACCCTGCAGCCGCTGCCCTTACAAAAATAGCAGCCCATGTCTACCTCTGCCGACGGCTCTGTAAATGGAAAAAAACTCGGGCGCAGGCGTACCGGCACCTCTGGGCCAAACACCTTCTTTAAAAACCCCTCAAGCAGCCCCTTTAAATTTGAAAATGAGATGTTCCTGTCCACCACAAGCCCCTCAACCTGATGAAACATCGGCGAGTGCGATATGTCTGAATCACAGCGGTAGACCTTCCCGGGGGCGATAAATCTAAGCGGTGGGCGGCGGTCTTGCATAACCCGAATCTGCACGGGCGAGGTATGAGTTCTCAAGACGAAGGCACTGTCACCAGATTGTCCGTTGCCACTGGCTTCAATATAAAATGTATCTTGCATATCACGCGCAGGGTGGTTTCGTGGGATGTTTAATGCCTCGAAATTATAATAATCGCTCTCAACCTCAGGGCCTTCTTCTATGGTGAATCCCATTGAGACAAATATATCGGTTATTTCTGCAAGCACGATAGTTACAGGGTGTCTGCCTCCGGGTTTTTTATAACAGCCCGGCAGCGTTATATCTAACGGGGCGCTGGAGAGTTTTGCCTTTATTTCTTTTGAGATAAGCTGTTTTTCGTATTCTTTAAGTCTTTCTTCGATATATACTTTGTCGTCATTTATCTGCTTTCCAAAGGCTGCCCTTTCGTGGGGGGCAAGGGTAGGGAGTTTCTTCAACTGTTCTGTGAGGACACCCTTTTTCCCTGTATATTTTGAGCGAAGCTCGCGCAAGGCGGCTGTTGTAGTCACCGCCTCAAGCTCTTTTGAGAAAGTCTCAAGCGTTGCCGTCACGCTGTCTGTTGTTTTACGCTTTCTGCCAATTGGTTAAACTGCGTGATATTGCTTACGGCCAACTCGGCAAGCGCCCTTCTGTCAAGAATAATACCCGCTGTTTTAAGGCCCTGCATGAAGCGGCTGTAAGTAAGGCCAGCGGCACGGGCTGCCGCATTAATCCTGATTATCCAGAGGCGTCTGAAGTCACGCTTTTTGTTCTTCCTGTCATCATATGCGTGCAGGAGGGCATGGTCTACCGCTTCAGAGGCAACTCTGAAGAGCTTACTCCTGCCGCCATAGTAGCCGCGTGCCTTTCTTAGTATCTTTTTCCTTCTTCTTCTTGTCTTGAATCCACCCTTTGCTCTAGGCATTGCTTTAAACCTCCAAAACCGGACTGCCCGGCATATTTTTTTTACTTCACAACGTCAACATCATTACACAAACGGGATAAGCCTTGATATGTTTCTTTGCTGAGTGGCGTCCACAGTTGTGGAGGTTCTCAGTCTACGCGTCCTGTTCGATGGTTTACCGGTCATCATATGGCTCTTGTAGGCCCTGTTTCTTTTTATCTTACCGGTGCCGGTCTTTTTAAAGCGTTTCTCGGCTCCCCTGTGCGTCTTTAATTTTGGCATTACAATACCTCCTCTTTCTTATAAATCCACTTCGCTAAAGCTCAAGCTAAACAGCAATTATAAATTAATATTTCACTAATAGGCAAGCGATATATTTGCAAAACCACATGCCGCGTCAAATTTTGGCAAAAAAATATACCGCTACGCCAGGTTCAAATAAGCTCAGTCTATCTATGCCGAGCGCCTCAGAGACTCAAGCATCAGCTCCGTCAACTTCTTAGCAAACAGTGCAGGATCTTTGGGTTTATTACCGTCAAGCACCAGGGCCTGTTCATAGAGCAGGTCAAGGATAGCATCTGCTGCGTTAGTGTCTTTTTCTATAACACCGTTTAGTGTCTCTATCAGCGGATGGTCTGGATTTATCTCCAGTATTCGTAAATTTTTTGGGACGTCTTTGCCCATTGACCGCAGCATCCGCTCCATAGCAGGGTCAATCGCCCCCTCGTCTGAGACCAGACAGCACGGCGACTGCTTTAGTCTTCCTGAGAGGCGCACCTCTTTTATATCGTCCTTCAGGCGGTTTTTTATTTGCGAGAGCAGCCTTTCGTATTTATGGCCCTCTTCCTCTTTTTTCTTCTCATCTTGCTTGTCAAGGTCGAAGCTGCCCTTAATTACTGACTTCAGGCGCTTGCCCTTGTAGTCGAAATAGCCAAAGATGATGTCGTCTATCTCATCAAGCATAAACAGGACTTCATATCCCTTGTCATTGAACTTCTCAAGGTGAGGTGATTGTGCCGCCTCTTCATATGATGCACCGGTGATGTAGAATATCTCCTCCTGGCCCTCTCTCATTGTCTCTACGTATTCCTTGAGTGTAGTGTATGAGTCTTTGCCCGTTTTAGTGGAGCGGAAGAGCAGCAAGTCGGCAATCGTCTCACGCCTCTGGAAATCGAAATGTACGCCCTCTTTGAGTACCTTGCCAAGTTCTAAATAGAATTTCCTGTATTTTTCAATATCATTTTGCTTCATATCAGCAAGCGTATCGAGGACTTTCTTTGTGATATTTTTATTAATCACGCTGACGTGAGGGTTGTTCTGAAGTATCTCTCTTGATACGTTTAACGGTAAGTCCGATGAGTCTACGACACCTTTGACAAACCGTAGATATTTCGGCACAAGCTCCTCGCAGTGGTCCATAATCTGAACCCTTTTTACATAGAGCACCGGGCCTATCTTAAACTGTTCATAAAAGATATCCATCGGCACCTGCGACGGTATATATATCAGGGCGGTGAACTCTGACGTGCCCTCGGCCTTAAAATGGATAACGCTGAGCGGGTCGGTAAAATCGCGTGATACGTGCTTGTAGAACTCGTTATACTGCTCTGGGGTTATCTCTGATTTATCCTTAAGCCAGATGGCCTTTTGGGAGTTGAGTGTCTCTTCTTTTATCAGCTTTACTTTAGTACCCTTGTCAAGTGCGCTGTCTTCTTCACGCTCTACGTCCATAACTATGGGATATTCGATGTAATCAGAGTATTTCTTAACAATAGAGCTGATTTCCCAGTGTTCGAGGTATTTTTTTTCATCAGCCTTGATATGCAGGATTACGTCTGTTCCCCGTGTTTGCTTATCAGCGTCATCTACTGTAAATGAGCCTTTAGCCTCGGATTCCCATTTAACGGCCGGTTCGCCCTTAACGCTTTTGGTTACGACTGTTACTTTGTCAGCAACCATGAATGACGAATAAAACCCCACGCCGAATTGCCCGATAAGATTAATATCACCTTTTTCTTTGAGGGCACGCATGAAATCAAGCGTCCCTGAGTGGGCGATAGTGCCAAGTTCTGTGATTACTTGTTCTTTAGTCATGCCGATACCGTTGTCGCTGATGGTAAGCGTACAGGCGTCTTTATCAGCTGTGATTTTAATCTTCCAGTCACCCATGTCCGTAAGGGCGTCGCTGTTGACGAGGGCCTCATATCTGGCCTTATCGATGGCGTCTGAGGCGTTTGAGAGTAGCTCTCTGAGGAAAATCTCCTTGTGAGAATACAAGGAGTGAATCATAAGATTGAGGAGCTGGTTTATCTCTGTTTTAAACTCAAGATTCTCAACAGGCATGTGTAATTAACCTCCTAATTATTATTCAAATATCAGAATAGTATAACCCATCAGCTCTATAAAAATCAACACACGGACTACTAACGCAGAGGTGTATTGCGGGCTGATGTAACGGCTGAGTTCAATATGTATGAGTCGGCAATAATCCATTGTTTAATAATTTGTGATTCTGGCGGTGTGCATGACTAGTGCGATATTGTTTGTTTATTTCAAAGTATATAGATTAAAGAAACTTTATAGAAGCATCCTGATAATATTAGTATTGCTTGAAATGCTGTATCGCGTGGCCTGAAAATAATGATACGCCGGTTTAATCAATTAGTCGTAGCGGCGCAGGTGAGATATTGTACCGCCTGATGGGGCAGTAAGTTATTTTTCTTTAAATACAAAAAATTTATATCCAAGGAAATTCCATGCCAGTGCCGCTGCTGTCCCTAAGAGTGCGCCAATGTTGACCCATACCTGAGCGCTCAGGGTCTCGTAATTTAAAATCGATCTGAGATATGTAACAGAAAAGGCTGCAGTTGCAACATTTATCAGCGCTCCAACTACGCTTATCATCATAAAAAGGGAGAACTTCACACCCAGACGCTCCTTTGACTTGTCCTTAAATGCCCAACGCTTATTGAAATAGTAGCTGCACGCCACCCCGAATAAAAATGAAATCCCCTTTTGCAGCGCGTATGGCGTTCCTGTCTTCATCCCCGTGATCACCGTCTCAATATTGAGTACGAGTAAGTCAACAAAGGTGTTTAGTACGCCTATTAAGGCAAAACTGATGAATTGCTTTATGCTTTTAGCGCCTGCTGCCACTGGGTATTCTCAGCATGGAGGCCATTTTTATCGCCTCAGCAGTGCTGTCTCCTGATGCTGTACCACACCACGCAATATCATAGGCCGTGCCATGCCCCGGTGAGGTTCTTATAAATGGCAGCCCCACTGTTATATTAACACTCCTTTGAAATGCAGCCATTTTTAGAGGTATAAGGCCCTGGTCATGGTACATACAGACGACAATATCGACTTCGCCTTTGTATGCCTTATAAAAAATCGTATCTGGAGGATACGGGCCGCTAACTGGAATGCCCTCCTGCCTGGCAGCCTCAACGGCTGGGGTAATCTCCTCTGCCTCTTCCATCCCGAACATCCCAGACTCACCAGCATGGGGATTCAGTCCTGCTACTGCAATGCGCGGCGTATCGATGCCAAGCATATAGGCGGCGCTTGCAGCATGTCGTATTGCCCCTAAGACCCGTCCCCTTGTTATTAACTCTGGTACGTTTCTAATGGCAGTGTGAATAGTTACAAGGATAACCCTAATCTGCCCGCCAACGAGCATCATGGCATAGTCAGTTGTAGCGCTCAACTCTGCAAGCATCTCTGTGTGACCGGGGAAGTTGATGCCTCCCAGCTTGAGTGCCTCTTTGGAGATTGGAGCAGTGACAAGCGCCGCTGCCTCGCCCTTTAATATCAGCTCAACGGCACGGTTAATATATTGTGCCGAGGCCCGCCCGCCAATAGCCGTAGGGATGCACTTTTGCCACGACAGCCCTCTGACAGCGCCCACATCTATTATGTTTAGTGTCCCCTTTTCAAATATTGCGTCTGAGACCGAATCGATTACCTGAAATACCGGTTTTATCCCAATGAGCGCCGCTGCCTCTCTCAACACTTCGGCGTCACCGACAAAGACTACAGCCGCACCGTCGTTGTCAATCTGCATATATGCCCTGAGGGCTGCCTCAGGGCCTATGCCCGCCGGGTCGCCCAGGGTCACTAGTATGCGTTTTTCTGAAGCGCTTATCATTTGCCGGGCCATTATTGCCGACAACTTAAGTATTTTTCTTTAAAGCGGCAGAATGTCTCAGTAAGATTAAGCGTTGCCCGTCCAACCGGATATGAGACACTGTCTACGGCGTTAACCGGCATAATCTCCATTATCGAGTTGGTAACAAATACCTCGTCAGCCCTGTAGAGTGTAGCAGGGAAAAACTCACCCTCTAGTACTTTAAGCCCGGATTCACAGGCAACTTCCAGCACCTGAGCACGCATGACACCGTCCAGTATTCCACATCTTACGGACGGTGTATAGAGCATATCTTCTTTTACGAAAAAGATATTCGATGTCGTACATTCGGCTAAATGGCCGTTTACGTTGCACATGATGGCCTCGTGAGCCGCACAATCATCGGCTGCTGCCTTTGCAAGGATGTTGTTTAAAAAGTTTAGTGACTTAATCATAGGATTAAGGGCAGCGGGCGGGGTTCGCATAATATTTGATGTAATGAGTTTAATGCCATGTTTATAATATTCCTCGGGATAGGGAGTCAATAGCCTCGCTATAATAACAATCACAGGCTGATTGCAATGAGATATGCTTGGGCCTATCGGTCCTGTCCCTCTTGTGACTGACAGTCTGATTACGGCATCTGTTAAGCCGTTAGCGCTCAGGGTGTCGTATATGGCCTCGCACAGGGATGCATCCGAATGTGGAAGGCTTAGTCTTATCATTGCAAGGGAACGGCGAAGTCTCTTAATATGTTCATTTATTTTAAATACCACACCCTTGTATGTCCGCATAGTTTCAAAAACGCCATCGCCATACAAAAAGCCGCGGTCAAACACTGAGACCATCGCCTCCGCCTCTGGAACAAGCTTATCGTTGAAGTATATCTTCATTAAATCCCAGCTCTGCCGAGGGTATTATACACGCCTCTTCAGGTTTGTGCAATGAGTTTGCCAGAGGGCTGTAAACCCTCCGGCAGAGGCGCTGAGGTATGATTACTGTCAGATACTATTTACTGGCATTGTCTATTTTAGAGATAAGTTCCATAAAAAACAAATGCATCCCATACGGGGTCTCGTTCATAGGCTGTTGTTTTTCCACCATAGACGATGTCAATAGCAAGTCGGTAGAGTCTGCCATAAAAGTTAACATTGCCTTGATTTTGTCCAGTTCGTCGCTTGTCTGAGTGTTTTTTTGCATTTCCCCTCCATTTGATTTTATCTATGATATAATGTTAGCATAGTTAGTAATGTACACCATGTTTATATACTTTGTCAAGTGTATAAAGTGTATAAAGAGTGTGAATATTTTTTTGGGAGGTATTTATGACGCAGGAAGAGCCGGCTAAAGACGAAAAGGTCGTTTTCTTTACATCTCGATTACAATTAGACAAGATAGAGAACTTCAGGTTTGACAATAGAATCGGCTCAAGGGCCGAGGCTATAAGAAACCTGATAGATATTGCAATAGAGACCGTGCGTGAAAAAAAAAAGACTTCTCAACCGTATGAATCATCAGCATTAATGGCTGCAGAGCAGCAGAGAAAATATGAAGGCACAGTAAAAATGCCGAAAAAGAAAAAGTAAATGTATAAGGAGACAGATATGTTGTTTAATGGAAGGGTGTGGAAGTTTGGAAGAGACATCGACACAGACGCGATTATTCCCGCAAGGTATTTAAACACCTCCGACCCGGAGGAACTCGCCAGACACGTCATGGAGGATGCGGACAAGGATTTCCCCAAAAAAGTTAAATCAGGGGATATTATAGTCGCTGCCGAGAACTTTGGCTGTGGTTCATCGAGGGAACATGCCCCTATTGCCATAAAGGCTGCCGGTGTTTCTGCGGTTGTGGCAAAGAGTTTTGCAAGGATTTTCTACAGGAATGCCTTTAACATCGGGCTGCCGATTTTTGAATCCACAGGAGCGGCAGATGGAATTAAAGAAGGAGATGTCGTAGAGATAGACGCTGACAAGGGAGTAATAAAAAACAAGTCTACTAATGAAGAGTTCAAGGCCCAGCCAATCCCGCCGTTTATGCAGGAACTAATAAGCGCTGGTGGCCTTATAGAGTGGACGAAGAAAAAGATAAACAGTTGACATCTTTGAGGTGTAAACAAAAGGCGATATCAGTAATCGCCTTTTGTTTTGGTCAGTTATTATTTAAGACCCAAGTCAGCTGCTGCTGCCTTTAACTCTGCCTCATTACCCTTAACCGCGTTCATCATAGGGCTTTTCGATTCCTGGGACGCCTTGATAAAATCGGCGGCAGTCTTAAACTTAGCCGTTACAGCGGCTTTGTCAGCTGCTGTTTTGCCGTTATGGCAGCCTGCGCACTTATCCCAGCCAGCAAAGGCCATCGATGCAAATCCCAACACTAAAACGAGAGTCAATGCTAATTTTTTCACTATTGATTCACCTCCTTCTGCGTAGATTTACCGTACTTGCATTAATACCGCTGCATATTATAACAATTCAATGACAGCAAATGCGACAACTATTTTACCTGTGGCGGCCCTCGCTGTCTTGACAAATATAAAATAAAATGTTAAATTAGCCAATGTTGCTAATTTTATATAAATTAAATCTAAAACAGGGAGGAGGGGTATGAATGCCCATGATCAGCGTAAAGGACAGCGATTCCTTTGAACTTGCACTGAAACGCTTTAAAAAACAGTGCGAGAAAGAAGGTATACTGTCTGAGATCAAAAGACGAGAACATTATGAGAAGCCCAGTATAAAAAGGAAAAAGAAGATTATAGCAGCCCGTAAGAAGGCGGCTAAGCGTGTAGCGTTATCACAATAATGCATCACCCTTCCTCATCGTATCGCAACTCTATATGCTGCTGATTATAGAGCTGCGATATGGCTTTTTTTTATTTCTGAGCTTGCTACCTGTCAATACTAAAGGAGCGGAAGTCCATGACATTGTCAGAAGTCTATAAAAGAGCGGTAAGACACGCGATAGAGAATGATCCGAGGGGTGAGGCCGCTGTAGCGCTTTATCTGGAGGACAGAAAAAGGCAGTTTGATGAGCTTAAAGAAAAAGACAAGGGCTTCTTCGACAAGGAATCTCTGTCCAATCCATACGCCGATACGCGTATCTTGAATGGTACAGGGGACGAAGAGGTTACCTCAGCACTTGTTGGAATAGACATAGAGACCCCTGAAATACTGCTTGCTGATAATTTAAACACAAAGGGAAAACGAATTGATGCCATAATTGCCCACCACCCGGAGGGTATGCCATATGCAAACCTCCACGATGTAATGTCTATGCAGGCAGATATTTTAAGGACATTCGGTGTCCCCATAAACGTAGCTGAGAGTCTCATGGAAGGTCGCATAAGCGAGGTAAAGAGAAAACTCATGCCAGTGAACACCGCACGGGCTGTAGATGCGGCAAGGTTGCTTGGGTTTCCATTTATGTGCATTCACACACCAGCAGACAATATGGTTGCTGCATATCTGCAAAGGCTTTTTGACAATAACAAGCCATATGCACTCAGCAATGTCATTGATATGCTCATGGAAATCGAGGAGTACAAAGACGCCGCGCGGAGTTTCTGCGCCCCTAACATTTTGCTTGGCGGACCTCAGAGAAAGGCCGGTAAGATATTTGTTGACATGACAGGCGGCACAGAAGGCTCAAAAGACCTCTTTCAGGTCTTTTCATCCAGTGGGATTAACACAATCGTAGGTATGCACCTAAGTGAAGAGCATAAAAAAGAAGCCGAGAAATATCACATAAATGTAGTCATCGCCGGACACATATCAAGCGACAACCTGGGAATGAATCTGTTGTTTGACAAGATATTTGCTGAAACAACTGTTGAGCTGACAGGCTGTTCCGGGTTCAGGCGCATCGCACGGCGCAACGCTGTATAAACAATCTGAATGGACTTTCAGGGTATTCGTGAAGAGATAAAATCCCGCATAGACATAGTTGATGTAATCTCGGACTATGTCGGGTTGAAAAAATCAGGGACGAGCTATAAGGGACTGTGCCCTTTTCATACTGAGAAAACGCCATCTTTTGTGGTCAGCCCGGAAAAACAGGTGTTTTACTGTTTTGGCTGCGGCATGGGTGGGGACATCATCACCTTTGTTATGAAAGAAGAGGGGATGAGTTACAATGAGGCGATAAGAAAACTCTCCGAACGTGCCGGAATCAAACTGGAGCTGAACCAAAACGTGCAGGAGAGGGAAGTACTCCTGCAAATCCACAGAGCAGCAGCAGCATTTTTCAAAGATCAGTTGAGGAAGTCTGAAAAGGCGCTGAAATATCTCCACACACGCGGCATCGGCAAAGAATCAATCGAACGGTTTTCAATAGGCGCTGCCCCTGAGGGGTGGGACACACTGTTTCGTCATTTAAAAAAAGAAGGCTTTCAGGACAGGCACCTGCGGCTCTGCGGTGTAGTTGTATATAAGGAACATAATCAATACGACCTACACAGGGACAGGATAATGTTTCCGATACATAATTCCTCCGGTGATATTGTGGCATTTGGCGGCAGGGCGATAGAAAAAAATATTGAACCTAAATATTTAAATTCTCCTGAGACAATTATCTTTCAAAAGAAAAGGATTCTCTTTGGTCTCAACGCGGCAAAGGAGGGTGTCAAGGGTGCAAAGCATGTCAACATAGTTGAGGGCTATACCGATGTGGTTATGTGTCATCAGTACGGGTTTACAAACACGGTAGCGCCGCTTGGGACGGCATTGACAGAAGACCACACAAAGCTGCTTATGAGATTCACAAAGGAGGCCGTTCTAATATTTGACGGTGACGATGCGGGTATCAGGGCGGCAAAGCGCGCTCTGCCTATAATACTCAAAGGTGGGCTTGTCGCCAGGGCACTGCTCCTGCCAGAGAAAAACGACCCGGACAGCTATCTGAAGACATATGGGGCAGGGGAATTTAAAGGCCTGCTCTCAAAGACACGCTCATATGTGGAATTCATGCTCACGAATGCAGGATACGGCGTTGACAATCTCAGGGAAATCTACGATACATTAGCCGCAGTAGAGGACACGGTGCTGCGCGCTCAACTGGTCACAGAGCTATCAAACAAGGCATCGATATCCGAGTCCGTACTCACTGAAAAATTAAAGAAAGTGTACAAGCCAATGCCTGCCGCACGGATTGTTAAGCAGCGGGGGAAGATGCTTGACGAGGAGATACTGCTTGGCATATATCTGAGCGTTCCGGACATTGCTGAGATGTTTAAACCTATGATGGACATGGACTTGCAGGGGCTGATGGAAAATGAATTAATAAAAAGGATATTTAAAGAATTTTTCAGCGGCAGCACTGCTCCAACTATTGAAGGGCTGTTAAAAATATGCACCGAGGAGGAGGTTGCCTACATCACCGGCCTCATGGTAAACCCGAATGTTGATCCGAATATCGGCAGGGAAAGCATAGAGAAAAACATTGAAGGCTGCATCAAAAATCTCAAAAAAAAATGGCTGAAAAAGAAACTCGATGAAATTCAGGAGAAAATAAACAAGGCGTCACTTGCGAACAATCTTGATGAGCTAGCCTTGCTTTTACAGGAAAGTAAAAAATATAATAACGAAAAACGCGGCCTGTTTTAGTATAGTCCTAATGACAGATTCATAAAATAACTTTGATGCTGCCGTGACAGGGCAGGCCTTGTAAAAGAACCCCAAACTTTGTTATGCTTAAACGTGAGGATAGGGCTGTGTCTAAACCAGAGATTCAAAAAGTAGGAAAGTACGATGTAAAAGAGGAATTAGGCCATGGGGCTATGGCGGTGGTGTATCGCGGCTATGACCCGTTTATCAATCGCGAAGTTGCCATAAAGATAACCGACACAGACAGGGGCAATGACAAGGACTCAGCAGCACGCAGGCGCAGGCTTTTTTTTAACGAGGCTCGCATTGCTGCAATGCTTGATCATCCCAATATTATTCACGTCCACGACGCTGGCATAGAGGGCAGCTACTGCTATCTCGTCATGGAATACGTCAAAGGGGCGAAGACCCTGAAAGAGTTTAATAAGAAAAATGAAATCCTGCCAGTGGAAAAGGTAATAGAGATAATATTTAAGTGCTGCAAGGCCCTCGACTATGCTCACAGCATGGGTGTAGTACACCGTGATATAAAGCCAAGCAACATAATGATGACCTCAGATATGGACGTAAAAATTGGGGATTTCAGCATAGCCCAGATTATTAGCGCCGAAGTGACACAAATAGGGGGAATCATAGGTTCACCAAAGTACATGTCACCGGAGCAGGTGAAAGAAGAGGAGATTACCAGCCAGACAGACCTGTTTTCACTTGGCTCGGTAATGTATGAACTACTGGCACATGTGGTGCCATTTGATTCCGAGAACGTATCAAGCCTTGTATTTAAAATAGTAAATGAAACACCGCTGCCAGTGTCTCATTATAACAAGGATATCCCGGAGGAACTGGAGCAGATTGTACAAAAGGCAATGGCAAAAGACCCGAGAAACCGTTATCCACGCGGACTGGACTTTGCCGCAGACCTCAGCAAGGTATACAGAAATCTCAAACGCCCTGTGGTAGATATAAAGGAACAGGCAAAATTCGAACAGATGAAAAAATTAAACTTCTTCAGGGGCTTCTTCGACTCAGAGCTTACTGAGGTAATACGCGCAGGTGCGTGGGAACAATATGGCATAGGTGAACAGATAATAACTGAAGGCGATATTGACGACTCATTTTACGTGATCATCTCAGGCGATGTGCTGGTGAAAAAAGGTGACAAGGCGATTGTCGCCTTAAAACCCGGCGATTGCTTTGGTGAAATGGGATACCTGGCAAAGACACAGCGTACTGCTGATATTGTGTCACTAACCCCTGTGTCACTGATAAAAGTAAGCGGCACACTCATAGAAAAGATGACCGTCCACTGCCAGCTGCGTTTTAACAAGATATTTTTAAGGACCCTTATTGCCAGGCTCTCAAAAACAAGCGAAGAACTTGCAAAGTACCGGCCTCTTTAGGCAGATATGAAAGACAAAACACAAAAGGCGCGCGTAATGGTAGTCGAGGACGAGGGGATTATCGCTATGGACATCAGGCGAACCCTTGCAGATTTTGGCTATATAGTTACGTCGGTGTCCGCGACTGCTGAGGAGGCGGTAAAACGCTCTCAAACAGACAAGGCTGATGTCGTGCTTATGGATGTAGTGCTTGGCGGGCCTATGGACGGCATCGAAGCGGCTGAGATAATACGCTCTACCTCAGGCACACCTGTTATATTTTTGACCTCCTACTCGGACGAATACATATTGGAAAGGGCAAAGATAACAGAACCATTCGGCTATCTTCTTAAACCGTTTCGTGACAGAGAACTCTATGTGACAATAGAAATGGCTCTTTACAAGGATAAAATGCAGCGGCAGCTCAGGCAGAGCCATGACTGGTTCTCTACCACCCTGATGAGCATAGGAGACGGCGTAATCACTACGGATGCTGAGGGACGCGTTACATTTATTAATAAAGCGGCGGCAAGGCTTGCCGGCCTTAAGGAAGAAGAGGTCATAGGATTTCCGATAGGACAACTGATAACGCTTAAGGACGAAAGCGCACAAGAGGCTGCCAATGATTTTGAAGACGTCCTCATCCCCATCATCGGCGCAAAAACCCCCATCAGTTTAACTAACCATTTACTGATAACAAATACCGGCAAGGCCATTGCAGTAAGCATGACCACAGCCACTATTCAGGATGAAAAGGGAAATATTCTTGGTGCCGCTATCACGTTTCAGGATCAGACAAAACGCAGGGAGCTGGAGAATCAACTCCGCCACATGGTACTTACTGACAGCATGACAGAACTTAACAATCGCCGTGGATTTTATATACTCGCAGAACACCAGCTCAAACTTGCCAAGAGATTTAACAAAGAGGTCGCCATAGTCTTTATTGATGTAGATGGTCTTAAACGTATAAATGACACTCTGGGCCATTTAGTGGGTGACAGCGCAATCATGGATACGGCGCTTATACTACAGGATACATTCAGGCAGTCCGACATTATAGGCCGCATAGGGGGCGATGAGTTTGTTGTATTAATTACAGAAATTCTTGGCATAACTGAAGAAGATGTTAAACAGAGGCTGCAAACCACAACAGCCATGTACAATGAGCGCAAGGGCAGTCCATACAAGATATCCCTGAGCATTGGTTATGTGCTGTACAGTCCAAAGAGCGATTTGACCATAGACGCCCTGATGCAAGCGGCAGACCAGTTGATGTATGAGCATAAGCTCAGGAAACATACTAACGAATCAGACCAGGAGACAGCGCAATGAATGACAAAAAACCCCTTGCCGCAGTTGTGATGGGCAGCGAGAGCGACCTGCCCATAATGAAAAAAGCCGCAGAGGTATTAAGGGAAATGGGCGTAAGCTATGAGATGAAAATAAGTTCAGCACACCGGATGCCAGAAGAAACTGCCCTGTTCGCAAGGACAGCAAGACAGCGTGGCATAGAGGTAATCATAGCGGGCGCTGGGATGGCCGCTCATCTGGCCGGCGCTGTTGCTTCCCATACTACACTTCCCGTTATCGGAGTGCCGCTTAAATCAGGAGAGCTAAACGGTGTTGACGCCCTATACTCAACTGTGCAGATGCCTTCCGGCATACCAGTAGCCACGGTTGCCATAAATGGTGCTGCAAACGCTGCATATCTGGCATGTTCGATTCTCTCCATTAAGTACCCGGAGATAAAATCTGCACTCGATGCTAAAAGAGAAAAGACCAGAGAAAATCTTATCAAAAAATCAGATGCCGTCTGTAATGAATAAAGAGTTTTGAAAAGATAAGGAGACCTTTATGATAAAACGCATTTGTGTCGCACAGATATTGAGCCTCCTGCTGTGTCTACCTGCATATGCCGAGTACAAGACACACACCGGGCCAGATGGGGTAAAGTACGAAGGTGAATTTAAAGATGGCGTACCAAACGGGCCTGGCACTGCAACCAGACCCGATGGCGGGACTTATGTCGGTGAGTTTAAAAATGGCCTGCCAGACGGTCAGGGTACATCAACCACTCCTGAAGGGCTAAAGTACACTGGTGAGTTTAAAAAAGGTGTGCCAGATGGTCAGGGCATAGCAACTTTACCCGGCGGAGGGAAGTACGAAGGTGAGTTTAAAGACGGTAAACCAAACGGTCAGGGCGCTATGACTTATCCCGATGGAGGGAAATACACCGGAGAATTCAAGAATGGCAAGCCAGATGGTCAGGGCACAGCTACCGGACCGGACGGCGGGACATTTGTTGGTCAGTTTAAAGATGGTAAACCAGATGGCCAGGGCACAGCTACAGCACCGGGCGGGAAAACGCAAACAGGAAACTACAAGGACGGCAAGTATGTAGCACCATTGGTGAAGTAAACAGGCATACAGACAGGGCAAACGCACTATTGCATATTATTAACGTTTGCAACACTTTCGCTCTTAGTTTCCAACCGGCAAAGGGCTATTGCACCTCAGCGAAAACGCAATGTGATTATTATTGATAATGCCACATGGCATAAAAAGAAGTCTTTGAATCGGCACTTCTTTGAACCTGTATATCTTCCGCCTTACTTACCTGACTTTAACCCAAACGTCCATTGCCGTAATGTTGAAAAGCTAATTACACGCCTTAATGAGCCTATTCTTGACCTCACAAACAATCCAGGACAAGTCATGAATACGACATCTTTCGGAATTTTATTTTGACACTCACTATAGTATTTCGATGACCTTATCTTTGGGCAGCTCCGATGATTCATAGTATTGTTGATAAAACTCGCCGGGGCTTAACTCTGCCCTGTCAAGAAACCTCCTCTTCCGTGGGGGTGTGTCATCCAATTCTCTTACAATAAAGAGAAAAATAAGACCCACGATAATGCATATAATCATCGCTATATACGAAAATGGTCCCATAATGTCAGTTATCTTAGCATCATACCATATATGTCAGGGAGTAGGCCATAGGACTTGTTTACCTCAGTATCGCAGGGGTCATGCACACCGTCAGAATCACAAATTGTTAAACAACCGATTATTGCCGCCTCGTGCATATTGAACTCAGCTGTTGCACCAGACTGCAATACACCTCTACATTAATAATCCGTGTTAATTAATCTAATGAAATTAGTTACTATATACAGTAGTCTATGTATTACGAAAACTATTGAGGATACTTATGACTTCAGGCATGATGTTTATGAATTCGCTGATACATGATATATTCGCTGGACTGTATGTGTCTTACACAATACTCCTGCTTTTTTTCTTACTGGGTTATATTCTGTGATATTTTATATCGTGTCACCATTAATAAATAGAATAATATCAATGTTTCATAAATTTTTAACATTCCATGTTCATTGATTTGTAATAATTCTTT
>JAMOAZ010000046.1:0-29274 GCA_039908505.1 Nitrospirota bacterium | reverse complement strand
GGCGATACACACTCATACCACACCGCCTCTCTTCCCTTCGCTTTTTTAGGATTGACACAGTTCGTTAAACAGTCTCGTTATTTTTTACCGGGTTCATCGGCAGGTGCCCCCCCGGAGCTGCCCTTTTGGGATTTTTTATCTGGAATTAAATCATTCTTATCTTTTGACAGCATTTTTTTCAAACCGATGAGTTTCTCTTTGAAGTCCTCTGTCATCATGGCAGCATCGGCAAGGTTTTTTACCACATGAGGGGTAATTATTATCATTAGTTCTGTTCTGTTGTGTGACTTTTCCTTATAGCCGAACAGCCCGCCTATTAATGGAATCTTGCTCAGGAGCGGGATTCCCTGCTGAGTGTTTGTGATTTTATCCTGTATCAACCCTCCGATTGCTATGCTTGCCCCATCCTGTACAACAAGGTTTGTGGCTACGCTTCTTACGTTAATCGTGGGGGAGTCAACGCCCGGCGTTGTCACTGTATCTTTTACGTCTGAGACCTCCTGCGTTACATCAAGTTTTACAAGACCGCTGTCATTTATTTGTGGCTTTACCTTCAGTATTACGCCGGTATCCTGATATTGATACTGGTTCTGTATGCTTGTAGTTCCTGTCACATTTGATTGTGATGTTACTATTGGAACCTTGTCGCCCACCTGTATTTTTGCCTCGTTATTGTCTGATACCAGTATAGTTGGGTTTGACAAGACACTGATGTCGGTTTCAGTCGCAAGGGTCTGAATCATTGCCGATAATAACCCCGCACCATTGAACACGGCATATGTCAATCCCGTTGTCTTCGAAAACAACGGAGCAGTAAGTCCTATCTTACTACCCTCTTCTAACATCGCCGCACCGGTGTATTTGTGATTATTTACAGTTATGTTGTTAGCCAAAAACCACTGGATTCCATACTTCAGAGAATCGGTAAGGTTCACCTCAATAATAAGGGCCTCTATTAATACCTGCCTGGGAACAGAGTCAAGTTTTTTTATCAGCTCCTCTATATATAGATAATCCTTCGGCAGGGCCAGAATAATAAGTGAGTTGAGTTTCTCGTCGTAATAAATCTTCGTCTCTGAGGAAACAAGGATAGAATTCGTTGCGTTTATTGCGCTTGCAGTGGTCGATTTTTTCGTGTCCTTTGTGCTGTCCGTCTTCGTTGTCGATGTCGGAGAGGTCAGCGTAGATGTCAGTGTTGATTTTGAGGAGGAGGACTTATCAGATGTCGAAGTAGTTGCCGAGGTCTGCGACTTATCCTGTGAGGACTTGGAAGCCCCGGAATCGGTAAATATCTGTGAAAGTATGGACATAATATGTTCAGCCTGGCTGTTTTGCAGTGGATACACATAGATTCTCGGCTTCGCGCCTTCAAATACGTTATCTATGATGTCCACCCATTTTTTAAAATGTTTGAGAAACTGTTCGTCCGGGGCTACAACCAGGATAGCGTTTAATTTCTCGATTGGCAGATATTTCATTTTCAAGCTGTCCTTAGTAGTGGCAGTGAACAGCGGGAATGTGCCCTTGAGGTCATCGATGACGTCTTTGATGCTGAGATTTTTGAATACGAACAATTCAACCTTTACATCTTTAAACGCATCGTCGTCGAAGATATTTACAATCTTCAGGAGCCTTTGAATGTTTTCATCTGTGTCCGAGATTATCAGGCAGTTCTTACCGGGCACTTCTTTAACAATCGCCCCTGTGCTTAGAAAAGGCGTAAGGATTTCCACCATATCTTTGGAGTTCATAAAATTCAGAGGGATTATCTGAACCATTGAAAAACCTTTGACCTGCATCCCCTGTGCGTCCTTTCCATACTTGACCCCTATCGGTTCTTTGCTAATATCGGCAAGGGGGACAAGTCTGTAGAGACCGTTTTCCTCCATGATGCTCACCCCGTTGAGCCTGAAAATAGTTGACATAATGGGCAGTACATCAGAGTTAGAGACCGGCCTCACGGTCTTAAAGGTAATCCTGCCCTTAACGCGTGCGTCGATAAGATAGTTCACCTTGAGGATTTCACCAAAAACCGTATGGGCTATCTCAAATATGTCGGCGTCGTCGAAGGAGAGGCCAATGTTATTCGGACCTGACTGCTGAACCATCTGAGGCAGCGGGGCTGAGACAGGAGGAGGGGGTTGAGCCGGTGTAGATTTAACAGTCTGATTGTCTGGTGGCGGCGGCGCACTCTGACCGGTGTTTGAGGTAGTGACCTTGGCCGGTGGCGGCATCATAGGGGGTGTTGAGGGCGGTACCGGGAACAGTATCGATATATTATCCACAATACCGGGCGGCAATGGCTGGCGAGGTGGCGGCGGCGGTAGCTGAAACCCTTGCGGTGGTACGTTTGGCGGCGGCTGAATCTGTTCCTGCCCCTGAGTTATAGAAAGGAACGACAACAGTATCAGGGCTGATGTGACAAACACCACTGACAGATATTTTTTGTCTTGCTGCGCTTTTTTCATAATAGTTAGACGTAATAAGATACACTTAATTATACGTAATTATCAAGCAATATATTGCCCTGAGACAGATATATGGCCTCACGGACTAAAATTTTTGATAATAAGGCGGTCTCATCGGGTAAAAGACTATGCGGCGGCTATTGTTTTATCTTCCTAAATTTTGTTATGTTGTCATGTGATGCCGATTCGGAGATAGCATTTAAGGGCTGGTGTCAGCAGTGATGAGGTATCACTTAGAATAAGAACTACAGGAGGATTTCAGGTATGGGTTTTGTTGAGGGTTTGAAGTGCCGGGAGTGTGGCCGGGAGTATAAGGTTGACCCGATTTATGTATGTGAGTTTTGCTTTGGCCCGCTTGAGGCCGTTTATGATTATAAAAAAATAAAAAAATCTCTTAATCGAAAGAAAATCCTTCAGCGTGAAAAAAATCTCTGGCGCTACAAAGAACTTCTCCCTATAGACGGTGACCCACAGGTAGGGCTTAACTCAGGGTTTACCCCATTGGTTGAGACAAAAAACCTTGCACGAGAACTGGGAGTGAAAACACTCTACGTAAAGGACGACACGGTTGTGCATCCTACACTTTCATTCAAGGACAGAGTAGTGGCTGTTGCCCTGACAAAGGCAAAGGAATTCGGATTTGACACGGTTGCCTGCGCCTCGACAGGTAATCTGGCACACTCCGTCTCTGCACACGGCGCTAAGGCTGGCCTTAAGAGATTTATTTTTATACCTGCAACCCTTGAAGCCAGCAAAATAACCGCAGCCCTCATCTATGAGCCAAACCTTATTGCCGTTGACGGCAACTATGACGACGTTAACCGTCTGTGCAGCGAGATAGCCAATAAGTACAAGTGGGCATTTGTAAACATAAACATTCGGCCATTCTACGCCGAGGGGTCAAAGACCCTTGGCTTTGAGATTATTGAGCAGTTGGGCTGGAACGCCCCTGACAATGTAGTCGTGCCGTGTGCCAGCGGGTCTCTGCTGACAAAGGTATGGAAGAGTTTTAAGGAGTTTCACGAGATTGGTGTAATAAAGAAATTAGAGACAAAGGTCTTTGCAGCCCAGGCGCAGGGGTGTAACCCAATCGCAGCGGCGCTGAAAAGCCACACCGACGTTATAAGGCCGATGAAGCCTAATACGATAGCAAAATCCCTCGCAATCGGCAATCCCGCCGACGGTTATTATGCCGTCAAGGTAGTTCAGGAAACAGGCGGCTGCGGCGAGGAAGTCACAGACCAGGAGATCATTGACGGCATAAAACTCCTTGCAAGGACAGAGGGGATATTTGCTGAGACTGCCGGAGGCGTTACAGTAGCAGTCACAAAGAAACTCATAGAAAATGGCTGCATAGGGAAAAATGACACTACAGTTATCTGCGTAACAGGCAATGGGCTGAAAACACAGGAGGCCCTTAATGGTCAAATGCTGAAAGCACACTACATACCACCGAACATGGAATCTTTTGAAGAGGTTTTATCAAACATAAAGTAGATATTAAGGAGGATATATGGCTGTAAAAGTGAGAATACCAACCCCGTTACAGAAACTTACGGAGGGCAAAGAAGAGGTAGAGGCAGTTGCTGGGACAGTTATAGATATGATAAAAGACCTTGACGGTCGTTACGCTGGTATTTCCGAGAGGATAACTGACGGCGGGAAGGTCAGGCGTTTTGTAAATATCTACATCAACGAAGAGGACATCAGGTTTTTACAAGGAGAATTGACACCGGTGAAGGATGGTGACATTGTGTCGATAGTACCGGCAATAGCCGGTGGACGCCTATAATGTCATAATGGAGGTTATATATGAAAAAACGCATAAGGCTGACCTTCCCGCAGGACTTAATAAAAGAGCCTGTGATATACACGGTTGCCAGAAAATATGATATTATACCGAACATACGAAGGGCGCGGGTAACAGAGAGCGTTGGTGAGATGATTTTAGAACTCGACGGACAAGAGGACAACTTGAACCTGAGCATAGAGGCCCTTAAAGAGACAGGTGTCGATGTAGAGCTGGTCGAAGGCGATATAATTCAATAAACTAAGACAGTAGAGATATAAGCGGCGCACCGCTGGAGGATAAATGGCAAGGGAAGAGTACCGATGTAATGCCCGAGATAATGTCCAAGATAAAGCCCGAGATAGTGCATGGAAGGGAATAATAACCCATTACAGGGATTTCTTACCGGTTACGGAAAGTACTCCCGTTATAACGCTTAACGAAGGCAATACACCGTTAATAGCGGCAAGAAATCTGTGTAAGAAACTCGGATTTAACGGTCAGATATATTTTAAATTCGACGGGCTAAACCCAACGGGTTCATTCAAAGACAGAGGGATGACAATGGCCATATCAAAGGCTGTGGAGGCAGGGGCACGGGCTGTGATATGTGCTTCTACCGGGAACACCTCGGCCTCGGCTGCGGCGTATGCAGCAAGGGCGGGAATCAAGTCTGTAGTTATCATCCCAGAAGGTAAAATTGCACTTGGTAAACTCGCCCAGGCCATCATACACGGAGCATCGGTACTGCAAATAGAGGGTAATTTCGACGAGGCGCTCTCAATAGTGAGAAAAATTGTGGAACGCTATCCAATCACCCTTGTAAACTCAATAAATCCATTCAGATTAGAAGGCCAAAAAACGGCAGCCTTTGAGGTCTGTGACCAGTTGGGCGGCGCTGCCCCGGATTATCATGCCCTTCCGGTTGGAAACGCAGGGAATATCACGGCATACTGGAAGGGCTACAATGAATATAAGACAGCGGGAAAGATTGACGCACTGCCTAAAATGATTGGATTCCAGGCAGCCGGTGCCGCCCCCATAGTCCTCGGCAAGCCAGTAGAAAAGCCTGATACAATAGCCACAGCCATAAGAATAGGCAATCCGGCAAGCTGGTGCCTTGCCGTAGAGGCAAAAACTCAGTCTGGCGGTGTGATAGACTCGGTAACGGACGATGAGATACTTGCGGCCTACTCTATGATGGCCAAAACTGAGGGTATATTTTGTGAACCGGCCTCGGCGGCCTCAGTAGCCGGCGTGATTAAGCTCAATGCCGCCGGATACTTTGCCGACGGCAGCGCCATAGTATGCACCCTGACAGGCGCCGGACTGAAGGACCCGGACTCCGTATTTAAGGTAACAAAAGACCCCCTTAAGGTGTGGTCAGACTTAAATGCCGTCGAAGAGTATATAAAGAATCTGCTTTAGTTATTTTCATAACATCAGACGCCGTAGAAGTATTTGTAGCGTTTGCGGTAGTAGTTACGAATAGTTTGTACCATATTTTCTGTATCAGTGCCTTGCTTTCCGGTGAGGATTTCACAGACGGCAGCGGTCAGAAACTCTTTTGACATTCTTTCGATAAGATTTCTAAACGAGCGGGATTTAAAAAAGTTATTATGTGAGTAATCATCGTCAACTTTGTTCTCACACTGGATTATCTCTCGTAAAATCGATACCTCTATAGAATAAATATCATTTAGTAATTTATTATTCTGCAATATTTCACCATTGTCTTTAATCTTCGGATAAACTTTCCCTGCAATATATACAAGCGCCAAGTCCGCGTGCTGTAAGAATATGTCTCCGTTATTCCATTGTTCACGGCTCTCCTTTGCCTTGTTCTCAATAAAGGACAGCAGCTTAAAACTGATTAAGAGCTGATTAGGGAGTTCTTTGTCATCGATAACAAATACATCATCAAAATATTTTTCGAATATCTTGCTTTTACACGATTTTGCCTCGTGGGGCATCTCTTTATATAAAGAGATATACGCCTGAAAAACACGCTCGTTATTAGCAATCTTAGCCTTATCGATCTTTTTATCCATGTACTCGTTTCGATGTGTTTCATAGTGGAAGCCTTTTTCAAGAAAATAATCTTTCACTAATTTCTGAACAGGGGCATTTGCCTTTAAATCACGTTCAAATATTGGATTCTGACTGTTAGTGCCTTCAGTAATTTTATCTATCAAGTTCTCGTTGTCTGTCTCATAGAGCCTCAACAACAGATATACATCTTGGAGCGATCTATAGGGAATGATGTTTTTTTCTGAATATAGGTTATATAATGTTTTTGTAGTTTGCGCACCATTGATTATTTTCGGATTTGTGACGGTTATTATTTTATTGCCAAGCAAGTCATCTATAAATGAAAACCTATCACATGTAATTGTAACTCCATTATTTAAGAACCAGAAATATTTTGAATCTTTAACAGATAAAGCCGTTTCCTCAATTTTTTTATTAATTCTGTTATCGCCGAGGAAATATCTTATATTTCTGTTTAGTATCTTATCCCGTCCCGATGATTCGTATATTTTTATTAATTCATCTGCCTGCACAGTAGCAACTATTCCTCTGACATCTCCAAGTTTGCTATCTCCTCCGATGTGAAAAATATCTTTGTGGGTAGTAATATTGATTTTATAGATTTTTTGTTTTGAACTATCTATTGTTTGCAAAATGTCATTGCCATCATAAAAAGAAACATAATAGCTGTCTCCTCTGGCCTCCAGCATTTTAACACGATCTTTCGCTGACTCGTCAGGTTTGTGTGTATTTACCACAAAATTGATATGCACCTCTGGTTTTTTCATTGTACCTTTAAAAATGTCTCTTATTTCTTCAATCCTTGTTTTCATTATCTCTGACTGATTGTCAGCTTTATAGCCCTGAAAAATTTCTTCGACCTTTGCAATAGTCAAGTCAATTTCATTTTTTCCAATTCCTTTCGATAGATTAGTTCGATACTTGGACTGGAAGATATGGATAATCACATTATCTTTCGTCTCATCAATATATATAGCATCAATCCCGCCATCGCCGCTTCCATCGGTGGCAGAAAAAATAGCTTCATTGATCGTAATGCCAAGCAAGGACATCATCGCGAAAATCAAAAACGCGTAGGGGTCATCATCCTGCCTTTTCTCAGGCAAGCTGCCTCGAATGTTATCTAAATTTGCCTCTATAACCGCTTGTAATATTGACATCTATTACTACCTCTTATGCTATTATAACCTGTTCACATCTAAAAGGCAACGCCAGAGTTAGATAAACGAGCAGATGAATGAGGAGACAATGACAACTGGGAAATTCTATAGATACACGTCCATTTTAGCGCTCATTAGTCTGTTTGGGTTTCTCAGCTATAACGTGATGGAGCCTTTTCTTCCGGCTATTGCGTGGGCTGTGGTGCTTGGCATTGTGTTTTATCCCCTGTTTGCCTTTATCAGCAAATACACTAAATGGAAGAGCGCGGCAGCAGCGCTAACCACCCTTGTTATCCTGTCTATAATCATAATGCCGTCTTTTTATATCTCAAGACAACTGGCAAATGAGGTTACGCACCTGATTCAATACACCGAGTTCACCCAACTCTTAGACTTCTCCCAGTACCCTGCTATTAACCGGGCAATTAACCGACCAGTGAACTGGCTGACAGGGCAGATGCGAAACATGGGCATAGCCGTCGATTACAGGGCGCTGATTACTGAAAACATCTCCGAAATCGGTAAAAACATTATACCTAAGCTGACCTATGGCGTGAAAAACATCATAGATATGGCGTCGACATTCGCGCTGATGATGTTTACGCTGTTTTTTATCCTTGTGGACGGCCCGGCGTTCGTTGAAAAAATCAGGATTATGCTCCCATTTTCCGAAGGGCAAAAAGACCGTCTGGTAAAGGACATAAAGGACATGGTGGTTACGGCAATTTATGGCGGACTGGCGGTTGGGCTGGCTCAGGGGATAGTCTCCGGGATTATATTCTATCTCCTTGACCTCTGGTCACCGGTGCTGCTTGGGGCGTTGACCGGCTTGATGTCCTTTGTCCCGCTGATGGGTGCAGTGTCGGTATGGGCAACAGTAGATGCCGTGTTGTTCTTAAGCGGCTCGTACAAGGAGGCCACCATACTGCTTATTCTGGGGGCAACAGTTATCAGCACAATAGATAATATCCTGAGACCGGTTATTGTCAAAGGACGCACTAATGTCCCTATACTAATTGTATTTTTTACGATTATCGGCGGGATTAACTTCTTTGGCTTTATCGGCATTGTCCTTGGGCCGCTCGTGTTTGTACTTTTTATCTTACTTATCGATATATTTATGACTTTTGAAGAGACTGCTGGTATAATAGGAGGGCTTAACGATGAGGCATGGAAATATGGAAAATAAATCGATCACAAATAACAAGTTCTATGTGATAACCCTGCTGCTGCTGTTGCTGCTGTTTGGGTATCTCATGTACAACGTCATCAGACCCTTTCTTACCCCGATTGCGTGGGCAGTAGTGTTAGGGATTGTGTTTTATCCGGTTTACCAGTTTATATGCAAGTATGTGGCATGGAAAAGTGCCGCATCACTTCTAACGGTCTTGATCATTGTGTTTATCATTATCGGGCCTTTCACTTACATACTAGTAATGATGGGATGGGAACTGTACAGCCTTGTTGAACACTTAGAAAAAGGGGTATTCGATCAGCAATTCACTGGAGACCTCGCCTCTTTTGCACCGCTGAAGTGGCTTGATGAGCGGCTGCACATATATGAGTACATAGGGACAGAGGAAGTCAAGAAAAAGATCATGGACAGCATATCGTCAGTTGCACAAGGCATTATGCCGCGCCTGACAATAGGGTTTAAAAATCTCCTCGGTGTCTTCTCTGATTTTTCAATAATGGTAATGACGCTTTATTTTTTCTTCCTTGACGGGCCAGCCTTTGTGAAAAAGGTGCGGGACTATCTGCCCTTTACCGATGTTCAAAAGGACAGGCTTGTAAGCCAGACTAAGGACATGGTGGTATCAGCAATTTATGGAGGTGTAGCAGTAGCTCTGTCTCAGGGAATCGCCGCTGGTCTTGTGTTTTATTTCCTCGGTGTACGCGCGCCGCTTCTGCTTGGTGCAGCAACTTATCTGATGTCCTTTATCCCCTTTGGGGCAGTGATTATATGGGGAGGGGTTGATATATATCTATTTCTGAACGGGTCATATATCAAAGGAGGGATACTACTATTTGTCGGTCTCTTTGGCATAAGCATGATTGACAATGTCTTAAGACCCATCATTGTAAGCGGGCGAACGAACATCTCGTTTTTGCTGATATTTTTCACCGTAGTCGGAGGGCTTGGGTATTTTGGACTTATTGGCCTGATACTCGGCCCGCTTGTAGTGGTAATATTTTTGTCATTATTTGAAATTTTCAGGACAATAGATGAGGAAGAGATTAACGGCAGCGCTGAGTTATAACCGGCGCGCTATCATCATCTGGGTATTCATCACCGCGGTGATATGCTCGTGTAATACCAAAAGCGGCGCACCAGAGGGCTATGTCTGCATCAGGTTAGCTGCAAACCCCACGACCCTTGACCCGGCGTTCATCGTAGACGTTCAGGGCGGGACAATAGCGGCGAAGATATATAACGGCTTAATCCGCCTTGATGCCGACATGAATGTAGTTCCCGATGTTGCCGTGAGTTGGCAGATTAGTCCTGATGCCCTGAAATACACATTTCAGTTAAGGCGCGATGTCCGGTTTCATAACGGTAAGCCGTTAACGGCAGCCGACGCCGCATTCTCCCTCACACGCATACTCTCTCCAGAAACAAATTCCCCCAACGCATGGGTGCTGAAAAATTTAGACGGCGCAGAGGAATTTCTAAAGGGTAAAACCCCTAGTCTTCGCGCCATAAACACCCCCGACAACTACACTATTGAGATAACCCTTAAGGAACCGTTTGAGCCGTTTTTAAAGATGCTATCAATGCCTGCGGCATATATCATCCCAGCCCGCACGCGTGATGAGCCAGCCAATAAGCAAACCATCATAGGCACAGGCCCGTTCATTGTCAGCTCATGGGAGCCGGACAGGGAACTTGTCCTGAGAAAAAACGACGCATACTTCGAGCGCCCTGCAAAGATACAAGGCATCTACTATAAGGTAATCCCCGAAGACCTTACTGCCGTAACTGAATTCATGCTTGGCAATGTCGATGTACTTGACATTACAGCGGCATCTTTTTCCATGTTTACAAAGGATACAAAATACAAGGCAATGCTTCACAGCGGCCCATCGCTGAATGTCTATTATCTTGGGTTTAACACATCAAGGCCACCGCTTTCTAATCCGCTCCTGCGCAGGGCAATTGCCCACGCCATAGACAGGCGAAAAATCCTTGCAACTTACTTTCAAAACAGGGGCAGCTATGCCGTATCCCCTATCCCTGATGCCCTGAAAAAATATACACTGGCAGACAGCTACCCGTTTGACAGGGAAAAGGCAAAGGAACTCCTGAAGGAATCCCTCCAATCAGGCTCATCAACAAAATTACAGTTTTATGTTACCGCAGCCCAGGATGCCGTCGATATGGCCGAGATAATAGTATCCTATTTAAAAGATGCAGGAATTGATGCAGAGATAAGAACACTTGAGTGGAGTGCATATAAAGCGGCGATAAACAAAGGCGATACAGACATGTTCTGGCTAGGCTGGCTGGCCGATTACCCCGATGGTGAGAATTTCCTCTACCCGCTCTATCACTCGTCCAACTTCGGGGCAGGCGGCAACAGGACAAGATATAAAAATGCAGAAGTTGACAAATTAATCGAAACAGCTAGAGTGACAACAAACGGGACAGAAAGAGATGCGCTTTATAAAACAGCAGAGGAACAAATCCTGAAAGATGCCCCCGCAGTGTACTTCTGGCAAAACCGCTCCTTTACCGCAGTTGCGCCGCGAGTAAAGAATTTCCATGTCTATCCGATATATAACATTGACAAGGGGAATTTAATGGAGATACAAAACCCATAGTGTATAATCCGCTGCCTTAGCGCTTACAGGTCACGCAGGATGAATACCATCATCGACAAACCTTCAACCCAAATGATATACTATATCATCTATGCAGACCAGAGATTTTGACTTAACAGAAATCATCAATGGAGAGGAAGTCATGGGTCCGAGTCCTTTTGGGAAACATCAGGATATTAGTAGCAATTTAAATTACATAATTCACCATTATGTAAAAACAAACAAACTAGGAAAAGTATATTATTCACCATTGGATATAATCTTTGAGGAAGGGGTTAATCGTCTTCAACCAGATATAATATTCATTAGGAAAGAGAATATGGCTATCTTTCAGGACTGGATAAGAGGAGTTCCCGATATGGTATGCGAAATAGTGTCTTCTGGTAGTTATGAAAAGGATATTGAAGTCAAGAAGGCAATTTATGAGAAGTACAGAGTACCTGAGTACTGGATTGTTATACCTGAACTACAAACCATAGATATATTAATTATAGAAGACAACAAATATAAGTTACATTCAGTGGCTGGCATAGATGGAACAGTTACGTCTAAAGTCATAGAAGGCTTAGAAGTTCCTATTAAGGATATCTTCGAGTAGGGTTCTTTTTAAACCCAGGATCAGGACGATTATAGAACACGATATTAAATTCTGAACATAGAAACAAATGTGTTGTTCTGATTAGCCAAAAAAACTATATACTACAGCAGCAGTTGTTGTTATAATACAATCTGTCTAATATATCAACAAGGGGGTAAGCAGTGACTGTGAAAGCAGTGTTTGTTGTGGTGGTTACTGTTATTATATTGGCATTGTCTGTGTGGGGTGGATATGCTGCCAAAACGCTGCCCATAGCTGGGGGAAAGGGATATATCCAATGCAAAGAGGGAAAGACTGTGCTGACCAAAAAAGGTGAAGTGTTACAGTGCATTCTCGCCGTACCTCTTACGTATAATGTATATGGGGGTACGGATGTATGTCCCGAAAATGCCACCATAATGTTTGATTATGACGGGAGTGTCATAGGCTGCACAGCTGGGAAAAAAAGCAGATATTGAGCTGTTAATTCAGGGGGTTAACTTGGGATTTTTTTTCACGAAAAAAGACGGCAGCGACAAAGAGTCACTCACAGAAAAGCTCAACGAGTGTACCGGGCAGAGACAACTGTTTCAACAAGCACTCAAGTTCCTGCTGGTGTTGATAAAGGACTTTTCTTTCGATATTAAAGAACTCGACGCCGACAAATTCAAAAAACAGATGGACACCCTCAGTGGAGAGTTCTCCCTAAGCAATAAAATAAGCAGGATAGAAGCCGCATTTGACAGCGGCAAAGATGCAATAATAAATTATATTAATAACAAAAGGAACTATTTTAAGGAACGAGAAAATGAACTCAAAAGTATTATAGACCTCCTGACAAAGGGGCTTTCTGTTATCAACGAAGAAAATATCGAGTTTAATCAAAAAATCTATGACAAAAGCATAGCCATAGGCAACATCACGCTCCTTGACGATATAAAGAAAATCAAGGACAGTATCAGAAGCGAAGTAGAGCATATGCAAGTAGTTATAAGGGAAAAACAGACCTCCGGTCAGAGACAAATAGAGATTCTGACCAAAGAACTAAATGCCCTCAAATGCGACCTTGAAAAGGCCCAAACTGCCTCAATGACAGACGGCTTGACCGGGGCATACAACCGCCTGGCCATGGACAATTACCTTGAGAAACTCGTTGACAAGAGCGTAATATCCAATGCCCCGTTTGCCTTACTGATGATGGATGTGGATAATTTTAAAAAAATCAATGATTCATACGGTCATCAAATAGGCGACAGCGTCCTTATGGCGTTGATAAGACAGTGCAAGGAGCTGATAAGAAAAGAGGACTTTCTGGCCAGATACGGCGGCGAGGAGTTCACCTTGATACTGCCTAATGCATCGCTGAAAAACGCCGTTAAAAAAGGAACCGAAATATGCAGGGCAATCGAACTATCCTGTTATGTATTGGGTGAAAAGTTTGGCGACCAAAAACTATCATTTACCATCAGCATAGGTATAAGCACGTTTCAAAAGGGCGATACGGTGAAAAGCGTAACCGAAAGGGCAGATAATGCCCTGTACTTAGCAAAAAAGACTGGGAAAAACAAAGTTGTCACAGAAAAGGAACTAAAATGACTCAAAGAATCGGGATTGTACTGATATTAAGCATAGTGTTTTTTCATGGCACCGTTGGGACGGTCATGTCTGAGTGCATATCCGGAGATTGCACCAACGGGCAAGGTGTATATGTCTACCCTGATGGATGTAAGTATGAGGGCGGCATGAAGGACTCCAAAAGAGACGGTTATGGTACGTATCTGTTTCCCGACGGCAGGAGATATGAAGGCGAATATAAGAATGACAAGATGACCGGAGCCGGGATTCTCACATGGCCGGACAACTCCAGATTCGAGGGTATTTTAAATGATGGAAAATTTGTAAAAGGCGCCTATACATGGCCTAACGGCAACAGATATGAAGGACAGTTCAAAGACAACAAGCCAGACGGTTTCGGCGCCATGCACACACCAGACGGTCAGACGTACTCAGGGGAGTTTAAAAACGGCATGAAAGAAGGTGGCGGCACATTAACCGACAAAGACGGCAGCACATATACTGGTAAATTCAGAAACGATAAGAAACACGGCCCAGGCATGATGACCTATCCAAACGGGCAAACAAAACAGCTCGTCTGGGAAGACGACAAGCTTATAAGAGACAGTTCAAAACACTGACACATCACACTAAATGCAGATGCTCAACATAAATCAGACTAAACGCTTGACATTCTCCCCTGTCAAGTTATACAATCCCGTTAGTTCAATTCTAAGCAGTGATTCATAGAGATGTTAAGATAGAGGAGAATTGTTGGTGCTTACTACTAAGTTCGTAAATAGACTGGTGAAAACACTCAGTGCTTCGAAAAAGCAGCAATCCGAATTATCACTAACTAAATTTGGAGAATTAAAACCAATAATACAAGAATATCAAAACAGAAAACTTGTAGATATCACAAACCTAGTAAGCATTATCGACATAGTAAAGGAGCAGCAGGAAACCAGTTTACTCCTTACTTTTAAAGATGTAAAACCAAAGATACAAGAATATATAGAGGAAGAGGCAATCCATCAGCGTGAACATGCACCTGAGTGGAACTCCTTCAGAGTATTAGGCATAGAGACCAAAGAGGCTGAATTCCATACACCATTTCTATATGGGCTGTTAAGCCCGTATGGCAGTCATGGACAGGGAAGGCTTTTTTTAGACAGCTTCATTAGGATGATAGGCGAGAAGGTGCCTGGATTTTATAAGGGCGATATACCTAACCCAAACTGGCATGTTGAGCGTGAAGCTGAACAGATAGACCTGAGAATCTGCAATGATCGCCTGAATATTGGTTTTTTTATTGAAAATAAGATATACACAGGGATACGCAGCGGTCAGTTGAGCAGGCATTTTAAGTTATGGCAAGAGCGTTATGAAGATATAAACAGGGATGGCGGGGTGTTTTATCTAACAATACGTGGAGATGAGCCATCAGAGGCCGCATTTGATTCAGAGGGTGAGTTTACTCGTTCTGAGATTGAACTGAAACTGGGAAAGACAAGGTTATTGTCATATAAACGTGACATAAAAAACTGGTTAGAGGGGACAGTGGCGACCATAACTCCTCAGAAATTAAAGCAGTCAATTATCCAGTATATCGAAATCATAAACGAACTATAAAGGGGGAATATAATCATGGAGAATCCACGTAAAAAGATGATAGAGGATTTAGCAACCTCGGACAATTATTTTGCTATCAGGGAGTTAGTAGGTCTATTTCCAGAAATATCCTTCGAACACCACAAGAGATTATTTCAGGACGCATTTGACGCTGAAAAATGTGCCGCCAACTATGGAATTTCAAAGATACCAAACAAGGACCACTACAAGGCACAGCGCATAGAGATAGTCAATCCATCATATCAGGGCGATAATTTCTTTCGTTTTGCAATATGCGTTATGGGCGGCGTTGGGGATAATGTTGAAAACTGGTATTTTGGGATAATTGGGCCGTGGAACCTTTCGACACAGCACAAGGAAATTCAGGAACTTAAGGACAATTGCACTAAGCTGGGGCTGAAGCCATCGGCAAATTGGATGTATAAGTACTTTAAGTCTCAGCGCTCTGACGTATTTGCCTCGTTAATGCAGGGAGCAGACGTTAAACCCATTATACTTTCGATGGTCAGGGAGTTTAACGACAAGTGTCAGCAGCTTGTAGAGTTAGTTGACCAGATAAATGCCATTTTATAGAAGAACTAACAGGTAATTCTGCTTATGGGGCCAGCCTTTACAGGCCAGCTTAAGAGTATGACAATTTAGGGTCAGTGCCCCTGTTTACACATATTGCTCAATTGCCACTTAGCCTTCTCAAAGAGAGGCATACCCTTAAATCGGTCTATGAGTGCTGAAGGGCGGAAGCCAACAGGGAACTTTGGCTCGACTAATTCGGCATTTTGCAGTAAAGTGGACTTATGTATCTCTTTTTTACCAGCAAATACAATGGTATTTTTTGAACCCTTGCAATCCAATATCGATACATTTCCAAACGCCCTGTGAATAAGTCTAAGATTGTTCCGCAATAACGCCTTATTGCCGGTAATTATATTCACTGCCACAATGCCTCTGTCTGTGAGGCGGTGTGATACACCGGAATAAAATGCCTCAGAACAGACTGACTCAGACATGTGTGCCCCCGTGTAGGCATCTAAGATTATGACATCATAGAGCGCTTTCGATTCCTGAACGAAGACGGCTCCGTCACCAAGAAAGAGCCTGAGACGGTTGGACGGTCTGAAGTGGAAAAATCTCTCCGCTATGGCAGCAACCTCCACGTCTATCTCGACGACATCTATGACTGCCCCTTCAGTTGCGGCACAAAGGGCAGTGGGAATAGTCCCACCGCCAAGCCCAATTACCAGTATGCGCTCCGGCACCGGTACAAAAAACAGGAGACACAGCATATGCCTCGCATACTCAAGCATCGGCAAATATGGATTATTAAGGTCGGTCTCGCTTTGCTTTGTGTTTAGCGGGCACCACAAGGTAACGACACTGTCATGCCTTGTGACCATCATAGTGTTAATCTCACGCTTTAAGTAATATAGGACTTCCTGTTTGTTCATCACCGGTAATAGTATGCCAAATTACAATGTTTACGTCAAATGGTTTCAAATGTCTTGTCAAATGTCTGGCATATTCTATATGGGGGCAGCCCCCCACGCACAGAGTGAGCCTGTGAAGCACTGACACTAAAAAAATTCTAAAAAATTTTATTACATAAATGAACTCAATGTTGTATAATAAGTGCATGTTTGAATTTAATAGAATAAAAAGACTACCGCCATATGTCTTTGCGATTGTGAACAATCTGAAGATGGAGGCAAGGCGGCGCGGTGAGGACATCATTGACCTTGGGATGGGTAATCCCGACATGCCTGCACCACCACACATCATCGACAAGCTGCGCGAGGCATCTATGAACTCGAAAAACCACATGTACTCAGCCTCCCGCGGAATCACTCAGCTCAGAATGGCTATCTGCGAGTGGTACGACAGGCGCTATGGCGTCAGCCTTAACCCTGACGAAAATGCAGTTGTTACGATAGGCTCTAAAGAGGGCCTGAGCCACCTGATACTTGCCATGATTGAACCGCAGGATGTTGCCCTTACGCCAACACCTGCTTATCCTATTCACCCATACAGCGTAATAATCGCCGGAGGGCAGGTAAGGAATATCCCAATCGGCCCCGGCATAAATTTCTTTGATGAGATGGAAAAGGCATATAAAAACACATGGCCAAGGCCCAAAGTCCTGATAATCAACTTCCCTCACAATCCAACGACCGAGGTAGTTGATGTAGATTTCTTCCAGAAGGTAGTGGATTTTGCAAAAGAGAACGATCTCATGGTAATCCATGACCTTGCATATGCCGACCTTGTGTTTGATGACTACAAGGCGCCAAGTTTCCTTCAAGCAAAAGGGGCGCTTGACGTAGGCGTGGAGTTTTTCTCGATGACAAAGAGCTACTCGATGGCAGGCTGGCGCGTAGGGTATTGCTGCGGCAACCGCGAAATAGTCGGTGCACTTACGAAGATTAAAAGCTATCTTGATTACGGCATGTTCCAGCCTATTCAAATAGCCTCCATTGTAGCCCTCAGGGGAGACCAGACAGTCGTAGAGGATATTCGCAAGACCTATGAAAGCCGCAGGGATGTGCTCATAGACGGCCTCAACCGCGCCGGATGGCATATACCGGCACCGAAGGCAACCATGTTTGTGTGGGCTGAAATCCCTGAAGAGTTCAAGTCACTGGGTTCTCTGGACTTTTGTAAACTGATGATAAAAGAGGCCAAAGTAGCAGTATCACCGGGCATAGGGTTCGGAGACAGCGGCAACGGTTATGTTAGATTTGCTATAGTGGAAAACGAACACAGGATAAAGCAGGCCCTGAAGGGCATCAAAAGGCTGCTGGCAAAATGACTCAAGCCGTCCAGTCCGTCAATGTCGGGATCATAGGGTTTGGCACCGTAGGAAGCGGCACTGCAAGGATAATCCTTCAAAACGCAGGTCTGATAGAAAGGCGCACAGGCAAAAAAATCATCCTCAGGCGCATAGCCGATCTTGATACAGAACGTGACCGCGGCGTTGCAATCCCGCAGGGAGTGCTGACAACCGACGCGTTTGAGATTATAAACGACCCCACCATTGATATCGTAGTTGAACTAATCGGGGGCATAGAACCTGCAAAGAAATTCATGCTTGCAGCACTAAAAAATGGTAAACATGTCGTAACGGCCAACAAGGCACTGCTGGCAACACATGGCACTGAGATATTCACTGAGGCAGAGGCTCAACACAGAAGTATTGGGTTTGAGGCAGCCGTAGCCGGTGGAATCCCCATCATAAAGGTAATGCGTGAGGGGCTTGCGGCAAACAATATCCTGTCCATTTATGGAATAATAAACGGTACGTCAAATTATATTCTGACGCGCATGACAAAGGAAGGTGCACCGTTTGATATGGTACTAAAAGACGCCCAGCGTTTGGGCTATGCAGAGGCTGACCCAACGTTCGACATTGAGGGTATAGATACAGCCCATAAGCTGACACTGCTTGCATCGCTGTCATACGGCATTGGGCTGTCATTTGATAAGGTATACAAAGAAGGCATAACGGCTATAACGCCGGAGGATATTGCTTACGCCTCTGAGCTTGGCTATAAGATAAAGCTGCTTGCAATAGCAAAGGTTGTGGACTCGGAGATAGAGCTGCGTGTGCATCCAACGATGCTGCCGGAGGACTATCTTATATCAAAGGTAGACGACGTACTTAACGCCGTTTATGTTGTCGGGGATGCCGTAGGTGAGACGATGTACTACGGGCGCGGCGCCGGGGATATGCCAACAGGCAGTGCCGTACTCAGCGATATAATTGATATTGCCAGTAGGGGTGAAACTCGATGTTGCTCATTTTTAAATACTGCTCAAAGTGCAGGAAACGGGTATAAAATAAAAGACATATCAGATATAGAGACAATGTACTATTTCAGGTTCACAGTTGTTGACAAGCCGGGCGTGCTGTCAAAGATTTCCGGCGTGTTAGGGGAACACAATATCAGCATATCAGCCGTCATACAAAAAGGAAGAAGAGAGGGTGAGGCAGTCCCGCTGGTAGTCCTAACCCACAAGGCAAAAGAACGAGACATAGTAAACGCAGTAAGAGAGATAGACAAAACTCCGGTAGTTGCCGCTAAGACAAGGTTCATCCGCGTAGAAGATAAAGAATATAATTAGCAGCACAGGAGGCGTGACAAGACATGGAAGAGATAATACCTGACAAAAGAATAGACATAAGGGGGCTGAAATGCCCGTATACCTTTGTAAGGTCAAAGCTGTCAATTGAATCAATGAACACGGGCGAAGTGCTGGAGATACTGCTGAATTATCCGGAGGCGGCAGCGAGCATTCCAAGATCAATGCAGGACCACGGTCAGCGTGTACTGTCAGTTGATAAAATAAACGATACAGACTGGATAATATTGATAAGGAAAGAGAGGGATTAGCGGGTCGTGGGGTTTACTGAAGACCAGTTTACAGACGACCAGATGATACGCTACAGTCGGCATATCATATTGCCGGAGGTAGGGGGGAAGGGACAGGCAAAGATTGCAGCGGCGAAGGTGTTTTTAATTGGGGCAGGAGGGCTTGGCTGTCCGATTAGTTATTATCTGACTGCGGCGGGCATGGGCAGGATTGCCATGGTCGATGACGACATAGTGGATTTGAGCAATCTTCAGCGCCAGATACTTCACAGCACAAAGACCGTAGGAATCCCAAAGGTGGAATCGGCAAAGGCCGTCCTTGAGGCATTAAACCCCGATGTAGAGATAGTAGCAATAAAAGAGCGCCTGACGCCTGAGAACATTATTGACTACATAAAAGACTACGACATAGTGATAGATGGAAGCGACAACTTTCCGACAAGATACCTTGTAAACGACGCATGTGTGTTAGCGGGAAAGCCGCTGTCAAGTGGAGCGGTGTTGAGATTTGAGGGGCAGGTGACGACGATAATCCCTGGCGAGGGGCACTGTTACAGATGCCTATTTGAGGAGATGCCACCAGAGGGGCTTGTGCCATCGTGTCAGGAAGGGGGAGTGCTTGGTGTACTGCCTGGAATAATCGGCACACTACAGGCGATGGAAGTCCTAAAGCTAATCCTCGGCAAAGGCGATGTCCTAAAAAACACGCTCCTGATATACGACGCCCTAAAGACAAACTTCAGAAAAGTAAAAGTCCCCAGAAACCCCCAATGCCCGGTCTGCGGCACAAACCCGACGATAACAAAATTAGGTAGCTACGAGGCAAACTACTGCCGCGCGTAAGATTTATTTTTTTATTTAAAATCAGTTTTTTGTTCGTATTCCTCAATTAGATTTATATCATTTCCACGCTTTCTATTGAGATTAGGTTCACATATACCTATAAGCATGGCTTCCATTATATTCATAAGTTCATTCACATTAGTTTTTATGTTGTACTCAGCTGAATATATATATTTGAAGCCCTTTTCCAAACTATTAACAGAATAGAAACCAAACCACGAAAAATACGTCCACTTTTTAGCCAGTTGATCACGAGTATGATCATACAATCTGCTGTATAAACCAGTTTTATCCCCACTTCCAGCCTGCCCGATATACACGCACGTATATTTGGAATTATAAAGCGCATAAACACCTGACTGATAAGCAAAATCGACTTCGTTCCCATCATATATTCCTATTAATTGTGCATTAGTTATATATTTCCTATGCCAATAAAGCCCCATATTTTTTATTATAATAACACACCTCCACTAAATATGTTTATCTCTGATCTAAACACAGGGCAATTGCATTAGAAACTTGCAACAGTAACTTCCTCTCCTGGATTCCCGCTTTCGCGGGAATGACAGAATAAANCGGGAATCCAGGAAACCATCGGTCAGAGCCAAAAGTATAGGCAATTCCTGCCTGATTTTTCAAATGCGTTTGCCCTGGATCTAAACATATCATGGTATTATATGTTTTACTTTTTGGTAGCTCATATACTACTATTTCATCTTAGGTAAAGACTAAGCTTATGTAAACCAAAGCTTTATGGATGTATCGCTACATACCCCTCATGCCCAAGCTGAATCAACCTTGATACGGCGCCGCCGTTTACCTTAACCCCCGGAAGCAGGTCTGAGTTTACCCAGCCGTGTGCCATCATCGAGACCATGCACTCCTCAACCTCTATCCCCATAGCTATCATGTCTGCTATCAGTTTCTTGTAGGGATTGCCTGTATCGATTTTTCTGAACTTGTTGTATGCCTCATCTTTAAGCGTCATATAGGCCGCGTCGCCGTGAAATATGCCAATTATTCTAGTTGTCTTTGTCTCCTTCATCCGTTCTCTCATAAGCAGCATGTACTTAATACCTACTGGTTTATCCCCGTCAAAGGCAAGATGGTCCATATTAAATACGACTTTAGCGTCCTTAAACACTACAGGGATGTCCACCTTAATCCCTTCTGCCGCATACGCACTGCTCACTGCAAAAATTACCACCGCACACACTAATACATAATAAACTTTCTTCATGTTATTCTTGCCTCCTGATTATTTATTTAAGATATTGGCTCTAATAAGTCATTGTACGGCCATGCCTTTATGCCGCCTTTGAGACTCACTGCGTTTATGTCCAACTGCTTTAGCTTGAATGCTGCAACAGCGCTCCTCCTGCCACTGCGGCAGTAGACCACATATTGTTTGCCTGCATCAAACTCTGCCCTGCGTTTCATAAGATCAAATAACGGTATATTTACGCAGCCCACTATGTGAGCCTCATCGTACTCCTCTACAAACCGCACATCGATAAACGCGATGCCGCTTTTATACATCGCCACTGCGACTTCATGGGTAACCTCAGCCAGAAGCGGCTTCTGAAGTATTTCCCTGAACATCTGTACGTCCATCGCATATACACTGCCGTCCTCAAGCATTTTCACTGTACAGGGACTTTTGGCTGCCATTATTATGGCCTCCTCGCCTATCTCATCACCGGGGCCAAGTTCCTCGGTCTTTTCTATTTCACCGCTCTCTGGGTTTAGCCTTAATACCTCTGCCCTACCCTCTGCCAGCACATAAAACGCCTTTATGTCCTTTCCATCAGAGATTATCTCTTCCCCCGCCTTCACCTCAACCTCAGTAATGCTCTTAACCGCGTCCTCGATATATTCAATCGGCAGCCGCCTGAAGGCCGTGCTTAACCTCATCTTATCCAACAGCGCTGCGTTGTACTTAGCGCCGCGCCTTATATCGTCAAAGGTCTCTTCTAATCCCGACAGATATGAAAATGTGTCAACATCGAGATGGCAAAGCCATGAGTCCTCAATCGCAGTTATTGTTAATAACTTGGGTGATTCTGGAAGCAGCAGCGGTTTGTTTAATGTATCGCCCGGGGTCAATTCCTTCTTACCGTCATCTTTGCCTGTTACCCCTACCCTTCCAATCACTACAAACAGCAGGTCGCCGTGAAACCCGCCAATACTGGCCGATTCCCCCTCCCTCAGTTCAAACGCCCTGAACACTTGCAGGGATTCCATAAGTGCCCGTTCGCTTATGGCGTGAAACATTGAATGACACTGCTTAAGCTCTTTTATGAATTCTTTTATAACCACAGTATCGGCCTCCTCAGATTAACTATTAATCTGCTACTTTAGCATGGGGCGCGGATTTAAGCAAATGTTTTTTGAGGTCAAAGTCTGGGCGGTCTTTTGAATTGACATAGGCTGCAACATCAATGGCATCTTTCTCACTGAGATTAGCGGCGGCATAGGGCATGGAGGACTTTATAAAAGATGCAGCAGTTTCTAATTTATACATGCCAGCGCCTTTGTTGTATGAGTTAGCGCCCCAGAGAGGGGGGCAGCCACCCGGCGATGCATCAGGGAATTGTATGGCCTTAACACCCTGACCGTCTTCGGCGTGGCAGGAGGCGCACTGCGCATCATAGACTTTCTTACCGTTTACTAAGTCAACAGTGTTGGGGTTGACGTTCAGTCGTTTCATCGCATTTGGCCCATTTGGCTCAAGGGGGTTCATCTTAATGGCAGTCCCCTCAGAAAGCCACGTGATATATGCGGCAATTGCCGTAACAAGCGTACTGTCAGGGGGAGGTTGAATACCGTTCATACTGCGCATGAAGCAAAAGGCGATTCTATCGGCAAGCGTGACAACAGCGTTTTCTCGTGGGGAGAACGCTGGGTAAGCAGCGGCAACTCCTATATATGTCAGGTTCTTTAAGTCTGTGCCGTTTTTCAGGTGGCAGCTTGAGCAGTTTAATACATTACCGGTGTATTGTTTTGATAGCACGTGCGCAGCGGTATTTAATGAAATCTCCCGTCCAAGCACAATAGTTTCGCCAAGTTTACCGGCAGGAATTGCCCGCTCATCACAATACGCTGAGGGCAGTGATAGACAAAACAGCGCCGTTAATAGCAGAGATGATACAATATTTTTCACTAAATACCCCATCAGTAATATTCAACCATAAACTCCACTCTTTTTTCTACTATGATTTTTTTCAGTTGCCGTTGTCCTGTTCAGTCTCATGCCTCTCTATTACGGCCGGATTTTTTCTTATAAGGTCTTCCATCTGTTTACGCTGCGTAATGTCCTGGAACGAGCCGATTATGCGTACTATCCTGCCATTTTCACGTTCAGCTATGGCATTTATGCTTACCCACAGGTGATTGCCCTTAGCTGTAGTAAGCGGTAATTCTATATTTATGGTTTTGCCTGTAGTTAAACACTCCTGCAGCTTATCAACTAATAAGAAACGAACGTCTTCCGGATAATAACCCATTGCTTTAACGAATTCGGGCGGCTGTGTAACCTGGAGTTCATGTATATGGTAAACCTCGTCCGTCCATGTTACTTTCATTGTGCCAGGCGTCAATGTCCAACCGCCAATCTTTGCGATATGATTAGTGGTATTTAACATGGTAAGGAGTTTTTTCATATCTTCCTGATGTCTCTTAAGTTCAGATATTATCTTTTTTTGTTCGGTAATGTCTCTGAAAATTCCAATTATTAACTTCCCTGTCCTGAGTTCGATTACCCCAGCGCTAATGCTTACATCCAGGATAGTCCCATCCTTATGAATTACCTTTTCTTCCTCCACTGCATGAGTGTTGATTACATGACGCACATAAGATTTTGAAAACTCCCCTTTTTCATCCAATACCTCAGCCGGATGGAGCTGTCTCTGATGCATTCCAATGATTTCTTCCCTGCTGTAGCCCGTCAACTCTTGTGCCTTCAGATTTGCATCTACGATAACCCCAGTTTCTATGTCTGCTACGAATACTGCATCGTTTGCAAACTCGATTATTGCCTTGTATCTTTCTGCTAATATCTTATACTCTACGCTTACTAACTGCAGTTGACTTAATTCCTCTATGAGCTGCTCTTTTGTCTTTCTCAAGTCATCTTTCATTGTTCCCCCCTTCTCAGCAACAGAACAATGTTACCTTATGGTAATTATAATATCACATCAGTTGTTACATATCAGTTACAGATTTAGGTTGTGGGTGAATAATAATTTCAGTTGAAAACCAACAAGTGCAACCCAGAAAGTTACTGAATAATACAGTCAATCCAACATTGCGATGAGTAATGATACCATAAAACTACACAATAGTCAATAAATTATTATTACTTACTGTAAATAATATTTTACATTTGTTTGGAGAGCGCCAGAGTAAATACCTCATCATAAAAGCCAGCGTCAATAGTGAAATCTATGCAAAGCGCCAGCGCGTCTGACATAATTTTGGGCAGCTTTAACAAGTCTTTTTCTGTTGTTAGAATTAATTCTGCGCGGTGTAGCTCTGCGGTTTTACGTATCTTTAGTGCATCGGCATCTGTGTAGTAGTGGTGGTCTCTGAATGCCATCATTTGAACTATCTCAGCGCCCAAAGAGGAAAGTGTTTGGCTAAACCCGGCAGGATTACCAATAGCGCAAAACGCCAGTACCCGTCTGCCGGATATATGCGACAGCGGGTATGTTGTACCGTCAAGTTCAAGCAACTGCGACGGTGTGTGCGCTGCCCCGTATATAAACCCTGATGAGGCCGGTGGCGGAATGGCAGTGCCATTAATCAAATACCCGGGTGCGTATGGCTCCTTCGTTGAAATCACCATTTTGGTTTTCACTATGAAATCAGCCCTTTTGAGCGCTTCAATTGGTTGTCTAAGGCGTCCTGTAGGCAGAAGCCCACCGCTTCCAAAGGGGTTGATTCCATCAATGAGGACAATATCAACATCACGGTGCAAGCCCCAGTGTTGAAACCCGTCATCGAGGATAAAGAAATCCCCGCACTCAGACAGCATACCGGCCTCATATCTGTTCGAGCCTTTGATGATTTCAACACCTGGCAGCCTGTTGGCCATCAGCACGGGCTCATCGCCGCCTTCTTTGGCGGTCAGTATTGGGCCATTGCCTCGTGATACAAAGCATGGGCCTTTGATAGTACCCTTGTAGCCGCGAGTAAGAATCACGGGGGTTAGGCCGCGCCTTTGGGCCTCTTTTGCAAGCGCGACAGCAGCCGGGGTCTTCCCCGTTCCCCCTACTGTGAGATTGCCTATGCTTACGACCGGATGCGGAAGCCGCCCGCGCCTTTTTAAGGCACGTTGTTTTTTCCAGTTGAAGGCCGAATAGTAGATATATTGCAGTGCATTCATCGTAAACCTTAATGATGAAAGTGTATACGTTTCCAACAAAAAAAGAAAAGGCCGATGCCAGCCATACCAACATGATTAATTTATATTGAAAAAAAACTTATCCATTATGCTATACTACCGCAATAATCTGGAAGTTTAAAAAAAGGAGTACATAGAATGAAGTTGACAAAGGTAATTCTCAAAGAGGAAGTTGCCAACCTTGGCGACATGGGGGCAGTTGTAAACGTTGCAAGAGGATATGCAAGAAACTATCTCCTGCCAAAGAATCTGGCAGTTGAAGCAAATACCCGTAACCTTAAAATGCTGGAACACGAAAAGCGTATAATCGCCGAGAAGCTGAAAAAACTCAAAGTGAGCGCAGACACCATGGCCGCAAGGCTGTCTGCTCATAGAATCCAACTGACAGCAAAAGCCGGTGAAGAGGGAAAACTCTTCGGTTCTATTACGACAAAGGACATATCCGAGGCGCTTACAGCAGCGGGCTTTGACATCGACAAAAAGAAAATCCTCCTTGATACGCATATCAAGAGGGTCGGGGAACACGCGGTCAAAGTTAAGATACACCCGCAGGTACACGCCCAAGTAATTGTAGAAGTTACGCCAGAATAACCAGAATAGACGATTCCCATGACAATGCTGTACCTGTAGGCGGGGCAGCCCGCCTACGCCCGTCTATGTTTGTGCATCTGCGGGAGTGAGCCGCTTATAATCGGTGAGTATCATGTCCTGGGGTACAGCAAGACATGCCAGTGAGAGAAACATGAGAGAAATAGACTATGCCATAGATAAACTCCCCCCTCAGAACATTGACGCCGAGCAATTTGTACTTGGTGCCATACTCCTTGAAAGCGAGGCTATCTATAAGGCACTTGAGGTAATTACCCCAGCAGATTTTTATAAAACATCTCACAGATGCATATTCTCTGCCATGCTCAGTCTCCTTGACAACAGCGAACCAATAGATATAATCACCCTGGTAGACCAGCTGAGAAAACAAGACGATATTGAAAAGGCTGGCGGCGTATCATATCTTTCAACCATACAAAATTCTGTCCCCACATCTGCCAATATCGTATATCACTGCAAGATAATCAGAGAGAAGGCCATCCTGAGAGGACTTATCGGGGCAGCAACCAGCATCGTCTCAAATATTTATGAAGAGTCTCAGGATGCCGACGAGATGATGGACTTTGCAGAGAAGACTATTTTTGCATTGTCTGAGCAGCGAATGCGCCGTCCATTTTCGAAACTGGATGAGGTTGTAAAAGAAAGCATCGCGATGATAGAGCGCCTTTATGACAACAAGGAGGCCATTACAGGTGTGGCGTCGGGCTTTAAAGACCTCGACGAATTGACAACGGGGTTTCAACAGGGAGACCTGATAATCATAGGCGGGCGGCCATCAATGGGAAAGACCGCCCTGTGTCTTAACATCGCCCAGCACGTGGGCATGAATGTCAAACAACCTGTGGCCATATTCAGCCTCGAGATGTCAAAGAGGCAGCTTGCCATGAGAATGTTATGTTCTGAGGCGATGGTTGATTCAAACCGGGTAAGAAAGGGTTTTCTGCGGAAAGAAGACTGGCCTAAACTTACATCAGCCGCAGGAAAGCTGGCCGAGGCACCAATTTACATAGACGATGCCTCTGACATAGGGGTGCTTGAGATGAGGTCAAAGTCACGGCGGCTAAAAATGGAACACGGCCTCGGCATGGTAATTGTCGATTACCTTCAGCTTGTGCGCGGACGTTCGGGTGTGGAGCGGCGCGAGCAGGAGATATCAGAAATATCCCGTTCACTTAAGGGGCTTGCAAAGGAGCTTAACATTCCCGTCATAGCCCTAAGCCAATTAAACCGATTAGTGGAGCAGCGTCGGCCTCCGATTCCTACGATTGCGGACTTGAGAGAATCCGGCGCTATAGAGCAAGACGCCGATGTCATATTGTTTTTATACAGAGATGAGGTTTATAATAGAGATGACCCAGCCTCAAAGGGCAAGGCAGAACTCCATGTAGCAAAGCAGAGAAACGGCCCTGCCGGGGTCAAAGTGAATTTATCTTTTTTGTCCGAGGTTACAAGGTTTATGGACTATACCGAAGGAGGAGGCTATATCGAAGACTCCGAAGAGGTCTTTTAGAGGGCTCTCAGCAGTAACAACCCCCATAACCAGCGATAACAAGGGAGATTAAAAATGAAAAGACCAGCGGCAGTAGCAGGGCAATTTTATAGTGGTACAGAGGCCGCCCTTACCGCTGAGGTCGGGGCCTGCATGACAGGGGTTAAACACCACTTGCAAAAGGTCATTGGCATAATAAGCCCGCACGCCGGCTTTATCTATTCCGGGGCGGTGGCTGCGGCAGTATATTCAACAATTGAATTTCCAGATACGTTTATTTTGATAGGTCCAAATCATACGGGCTTAGGCGGGAAGTTTTCTATGATGTCAAGCGGTCAGTGGGAAGTCCCTACGCACACGTTTGACATAGACGAAGAGCTTGGCAACGCACTCCTCAATACTGGTATATTCAAAGAAGAACACAGCGCGCACAGGTTTGAGCATTCACTGGAGGTACAGCTTCCTTTTATCGCGCATTTCTCCAAGACCGTAAAAATAGTCCCGATAACGGCAATGGGGCTAGACGCGCAGGAGTGCAAGGCGGCGGGCGAGGCTATTGCGAAGGTAATCACGTCTGCTGAGAAGTCTATTGTAATAGCGGTAAGCTCAGACATGAGCCACTACCTGTCTGAGCCGCAGGCAAGGCAAAAAGACAAACTGGCACTTGATGTGATTTTAAGGCTTGACCCGGACGGCTTATATAACGTTGTGCAAAAGGAACGCATAACGATGTGCGGCGTCCTACCTGCGGCTATTATGCTGCACGCAGCTAACGCACTGGGTGCAAAGAAGGCCGAGATAGTAAAATATACCACATCGGCAGAGGCCAGCGGCGACTATGGCCGCGTTGTTGGATATGCCGGGGTTATTGTAACTTAAAGGAGGTGCAAAATGTTAACAATAAATAAAAGCGATATTGTAGACGGTCTGCTTCTGGGGTTGATGGCAGATATGCATGTAGTTAAAGACAAGCTTGTTTATTTCGAGAATAAATACCATGTATCCTATGAAGTGTTTGAACAGACCGTAAAAAATCAGGAAGAGGACTCGTGGGATGATTATATAGAATGGAAGGCATACAGGCATTTGTTTGAAGATATCAGCCGGAAAATTAGTGATGTAAAAAATGCTGATTTTGAAGTTACTTAGTGACGCTGACTTCATAGTGTCATATGAAGTCCATGATTACAAGCAGTAGGACAAGGGGGATAACATCATGAGAAGACGAGATTTCTTAAAAGCTGGGGCAGTCGCTGCTGCGGCATCGGCCTTGATTTCACCGGCGGCAAGTGCGGCAGAGGAAAATGCAGGCTCAGTCAAACGATATACAGAGATCGGCAAGACCGGTCTGAAGATGAGCGATATATCATGCGGCTGCGGCGGCCTACCATCGGCCTCCCTTGTGCTAAGGGCTATAGACAAGGGAATTAATTATTTCGACACCGCACCGGACTACGGCAAGTCCGAGTCCTACATTGGCGAGGCCATGAAAAGTATCAAGCGCGACA
>JAMOAZ010000045.1:0-29900 GCA_039908505.1 Nitrospirota bacterium | reverse complement strand
AGGCGATACACACTCATACCACACCGCCTCTCTTCCCTTCGCTTTTTTAGGATTGACACAGTTCGTTAAACAGTCTCTAACGTTATGGTGAAGTAATACAGTAGCTTGCTTCACCGTTACCAACGTATGTATTAATATTGACCGTGTTGTATGAACTTCAGCGAAACATCCATTCTGTTTTCGATTTCTTTCAGCTCGTTGTGGATGCTCTTGAGTACCACGTCAAAGGTCTTAAGGTGCGGCAGTTTTTCAGCCTTTTTCTTTGAGATTTCGCTTACACCGTCTTCCATCCCTTTAAGCTTGTTTATAACGAGAGCCTTTTCTTTATTTATGTCGGAGAGTTCTTCCTCAAGATGTCCCTTAAGTGTAAGGCAGTTATTTACGTCGCCTGTGACGCCCTTTATGCTGAACTGCAGGCCGTTAATATCATCAATCAACTGTTCTTTTTTACCAGCAAGGCGCTCTATTGAATCCAAAAAACCCTTAGACCTGTACTCATTTGATTTGGTTTCACTTTCTGTAACTGATATAACGATATCCATCCCCCGGAGTTCGGAGTTTAACGCCTCAATATTATCTTTAAGCCCCTTAGATTCGTCCATCAGAGCAGCCTTTGTCTCTTTCAATTGGCGCACTGTCCGAATAAGTTCTTTTATCTCGTTATACAGTTCTACGTCTGTCTCTTTAGCGGCTTTAGTGATTGTCCCATCAATTTCCATTTTACACCTCCTGTGTCGTAATATAACACAACGCCAGCGATTAGCTCTATATTTATTGAGCCGTGAGGGCAGGATAAATGCACTGGTGAATTTATTTATCAATCCATGAACAGTTCCTTTACCAGAGAGTCTATATCAAGATAGGGTACTTCTGCAAGGTCTTTGTGAAGTGGACCCCAAAAATGAGATAAAATGATTGCTGTGAAACGCTTTAGGAAACTCAATGCCCCTAATTTGTTGGCAGAGGTGTTTGAAGGTGTGAAATATGTCGATGGTATTCAACACTAATTTTCCAAATGCGTTTGCCCTGGTTCCAAAACAAAATCATTGCATGAATCTACACACGATATTGTATTATAACGAAGTAGCGCTGAACCCATTGTAAGGAGGGCAGTCGAGATGCCGCAAATAGATATCAAGTGGGTCGTACCTCAGGTATTAAGGGCAAGCTGAGTTGCTGGCGCTCTGTCGGAGACAGGGCTAAAGTTCAGTGATGCAATAATACACTTCCTAAGCAGTGCCCCAAAGAACATCTGCTCATTAGATATTAACTTCAAGTGTTCAAAGAGTAATTCTAAAATCCAACCAATACCAGCTTCAAATAGCATCCTAAACAGTGGTGCTATGTCTCTAATCTTAAACTCAAAGGATGGATATGATGAGTAACAAACTTGTGCGTAAAGACTACTGGGACGATGTTTATAAAAACAAATTGCCGAATCAGGTGAGCTGGTATGAAGAGTTTCCTGTGGTATCATTTGATATGATTGAGGCTGCAGGCGTCGGGCCTGACGCCAACATTATCGACGTTGGTGGAGGTGCATCAACCCTCGTAGATAATCTCCTATCCAATGGATATAGAAGGATAACTGTCCTGGATGTCGCTCCCGTGTCAATAGACAAGGCAAAGGAGAGGCTTAAAGGTAAGGCCGGTAGTGTTAAATGGCTGGAGGCCGATATCACAGAGGTCAAACTCACTGAAGATTATGACGTTTGGCACGATAGGGCGGTCTTTCACTTTCTTACTAATGCAGATGACAGAAAGAGATATGTCAGCGCTGTCAGGCAGTCACTGAAGATAGGCTGTCATCTCATCGTTTCAACATTTTCTGTAGACGGCCCGATGAAATGCAGCGGTTTAGACGTGGTAAGGTATAGCCCTCAGACGCTGAGTAGTGAGTTTGGGGATGATTTCCAGTTGATAGAGTCTTCCCATGTTGAACACATTACACCAGCAAAGGTGGTGCAGAGGTTTATTTTTTGCCGCTTTAAGAGGGTTAGATAAAAAACTTGGGTCTTCCCCCTTTATTATATAACGGGATTTATACTATACTTTACAAGTTAAATATGTATCTCGTTGGGCAGGGCCGTAATCCAATATTTTAAGGGGGTAGAGCTATGAAGTTTGGCGGTATAACGCGTTTTCTCACGGGAGTGGCAATCCCGGTCTTTTCGATAAGGACGGAGGAAGGCTGCGGGGTAGGTGAATTCCTTGATTTAATAAAGATGGGTTCGTGGTGTCAGAAGACAGGCATAGATGTCATTCAGATTTTACCGGTTAACGACACCGGGGCGGATTCGTCTCCATATAATGCAATAAGCGCCTTCGCGCTCCATCCGATTTATGTACGGCTAATGGAGCTGACTGCTTCTGTTAAGGTTTTTAAAGAGGAATATAAGGAGGAAATCAACGCAGCCACCTCGCGTTTTAATACCCTTGAGCTTGTCGATTATCAAGCCGTTAGGCAATTTAAAGAGCAGATGCTCAAAAAGATATATGAAGACAACATCGATTCCATAAAGAAAGATAAGACCATTAAGACATGGATAGATTCCAACCCGTGGGTAAAGCACTACGCTGTATATCGCTGCTTAAAGGACATTAATAATCAAAACTGGTGGAAAGCCTGGAGTACGCTGAAAGACCCAAAGGTTGGGGAGATCGACGCCTACTGGGATGACCAGCAAGATGATGTCATGTTTTACGCATGGGTGCAGTTCGAGCTTGAAAAGCAGCTGAAGAAGGCTGCACAGGCGCTTGAGTTCAAGGGGCTTCGATTAAAAGGCGATATCCCGATAATGATAAACGAAGACAGTGCAGATGTTTGGGCGCAAAGGAAATACTTTGAACTCAGTATGAGGGCAGGGGCACCGCCCGATATGTTTTCAGAAAGCGGTCAGAACTGGGGTTTTCCCTGCTATAACTGGGAGGTGCTGGAAAAAGAAGACTATCAGTGGTGGCGCCAAAGGCTTAAGCAGGCGTCAAAATTCTATCACGCCTACCGTATAGACCATGTGCTGGGGTTTTTCCGCATCTGGGGAATTCCTGAGAAAGAGAAAACCGGCATACTTGGATATTTCGCCCCGGCGGTTCTGATAAAGAAGGCCGATTTAATAAAGTATGGATTTGATGAGGAGAGGATAAAGACCTTTGTACATCCAGTATTTACGCGCTCATATGTGACAAGCCTCTTTGGGAATGCCTCAGAGGGCGTGATAAACAAATATTTCGAGACTACAGCCTCTGGTCATCTGGCCTTTATAAGCGCAATTGAAAGTGAAAGGGCAATTGCTGCACTGCCGGAAGACCAGTCAGTCAGGGATAAACTCACCGGACTATATCACAACAGAATCCTGCTTGATGCAGGCAATGGCTATCTGCCAACATGGTATTACTACAGGACGATGACGTTTAACAATATGAACGATGACGAGCGCAGGCGGATAAGGGAATTAGTCGAGGCAAACAACGCCGCACAAGAGGATTTATGGCGAATAAACGGTAAAAAGCTCCTGTCCATGATGTGTGAGACTACTGACATGCTGGTCTGTGCCGAAGACCTCGGTGCGATACCAAAGTGTGTCCCTGGTGTTTTGGAAGAACTGAAAATTCTTGGCCTCAAAGTAGAGCGCTGGGCAAGAGACTATGACAAGCACGACTGCCCATACATAGACACGTATAACTATCCACGCCTTTCTGTTTGTTCACCGTCAGTACATGACACATCGACGCTGCGCGGCTGGTGGGAAGAGGCCAACTGGGACAGGAACCAGTATTACTACACCATTGGGATGCACGGTGAGTGTCCCAAATACCTGACAACTGAACTGGCAGAAAAGATAATATGGCGCAACTTAAATGCTGGCTCAACCCTAACTATTCTACTTTTCCAGGACATGCTGTCACTCTACTATAATCTGCGTACAAAGGACCACGAACAGGAGAGAGTAAATGTCCCCGGCACTGTAACGTCAAAAAACTGGGCATACAGGATGAAAGACAATCTGGACAAGATAATAAATTACGACGAGTATAACAGCTATCTGAGCAAGCTGATTGAGGAGCGCCGTCGGCGCTCTTATTGAACAACGGCGTCGCGGCGCTCTTATTGAACAATGACGCCTCAGGCGTCGAATTAAACTGAGGATGGATATACTGTAAATGAAAGAGCTAAAACATGACAACTTACTGTCTAAATCAGGCAATATAGAAATCTACAGAGGCACTCCAGCCTATCTTGGCGCGACCCTAATGCGTGATGGTGTGAATTTAGCAGTGTTTTCCAAACACGCTGAACACGTAACCCTTGTGATTTTTCAGGCAGGGGTACGTAAACCTACAGCAGAGATAATACTTAACCCCTCTTACAATAAAACAGGCGACATATGGCACGTGTTTTTGCGTGGCATCGACACCACGGCACGCTATGGATACCGCATGGGCCGCATGTCGAAAAAGGACGCTAATCTCCACAGGTTTAACGACAAGAAGCTGCTATTAGACCCATACGCAAAGGCCATTGTTGGTGCTGCAAAATGGGGGAAAGTTTATCATCGACGAGGCGGCGAGGCTGAAAATGCCAACGTAAATGAACGCCGTTCAATAATTATAGACGACGATTTTGATTGGGGTTACGACCAGCCGCTGAATATTCCCTTAAAGGATTCAATAATCTACGAAATGCATGTGCGCGGCTTTACGCAGCATCCCACCTCCGGTGTTGATAAACCCGGCACATATGCCGGTATTGTTGAAAAAATTCCATATCTGAAGGAATTAGGCATAACGGCAGTAGAGCTTCTCCCTATTTTTGAGTTTGAGGAGATGGACTCTGACAGACTGAATCCTGTAACCGGGGAGCAACTTCTTAATTTCTGGGGTTATCAGCCCATATCTTTCTTTGCCCCTAAGGCATCATACGCCCATGACAGCGTCAACGGAGGTCAGGTCAGTGAATTTAAGTCGATGGTTAAGAAATTCCACGAGGACGGCATAGAGGTTATCCTCGATGTTGTATTCAATCATACGGCAGAGGGGAATGAAAAAGGTCCGACGTTTTCGTTTAAAGGAATCGATAATTCGATATATTATATAATTGAACCGGGAACCGGTGATTACCATAATTACTCGGGCTGTGGTAATACGCTGAATTGCAACCATCCAGTGGTGCGTGACATGATTGTGAATTGCCTGAGATATTGGGTGATGGAGATGCATATAGACGGTTTCAGATTCGACCTTGCCTCTATACTGGGCAGGGGGCGTGATGGTTCGGTTCTTAAAAATCCCCCACTACTGGAGAGGATAGCCGCAGACCCTGTGCTTGCCAATACAAAGCTGATAGCAGAGGCATGGGATGCCGCAGGTCTTTATCAGGTGGGCACATTTCCCAACTGGGGCAGATGGGCAGAGTGGAATGGGAAATTTCGAGACGATGTCAGGCGCTTTGTCAGAGGGGAAAAGGGTCTCGTACCGGTTATGATGAAAAGGCTCACTGGTTCCCCAGACCTGTATGCACAAGGCGGGCGCGAACCCTATCACAGCATTAATTTCATAACAAGCCATGATGGATTTACATTAAAAGACCTTGTCTCATACGACAGGAAACATAACGAGAGCAACGGTGAAGACAACCGAGATGGTTCGGACGACAATCAGAGCTGGAACTGCGGCTGGGAAGGGCCAACTGATTCATGGGATATAAATAATTTGCGAATGAGGCAGATGAAGAACTTTATAGCAATTCTGCTTGTCTCCCATGGGGTGCCGATGATACTTGGCGGCGATGAAATGGGGCGTACTCAGCAAGGTAACAACAACGCCTACTGTCATGACAACGAAATCAGCTGGGTTGATTGGAAGTTAACAGAAATGAACGGCAGCCTCGTCAGGTTTTTCAGATTATTAACAAAGTTCAGGAAGAGAATGCCATTATTAAAACCTGAGACATTTCAGGAAAACGGGACAAGTACAGTGTCATGGCATGGCGTAAAACTTAACAAACCGGACATTGATTATCACTCAAGAACCCTGGCTATGCTGCAATCCGGCTCATCTGATGGAAACCCTGATGGAAACAATGTATACCTGAGTATGAACGCCTACTACGAGCAACTACGCTTTGACCTGCCGCCGCTCCCTCAGAACAAAAAGTGGTACCGGGTCGTTGATACTAATCTTGAGCCACCGCATGATATAGAGGATACAGGTGAGGAGGTAGTACTCAACGAACAGAGGTTTTACTGTGTTGCACCGCGTTCGGTTCTGATACTGATAAGTAAGTGACATAAGATTGACATTATAGTGACTATTAGGGTAATATCTGCATGAGATGGTTTTGTGTTGAACCGTTAAACGATAACCGGCATAATGACAACGAGGAGGTAATGAATGAACATTAACGAGCAAATAGACATGGTAGTACAGTCGGTTCACTCTGATCCATTTGCAGTGTTAGGGGCGCATCCCATTAAGTTTAATAATAAAGACGCCATAGTGATAAGGGCGTTTCTTCCAGGGGTGAAAGAGTTATTTGTCGTAAGGACAGATGAACAAAAAAAAGTATATGCCGCTACAAAGATACGCCAGGAAGGTTTCTTTGAGGCTATCGCGGAGGCGACAACCGAGATATTTCCATATAATTTAAAGGCCACATACGAAGACGACAGAGAGCGTGAATTCATAGACCCATATACGTTTCTACCGGTATTGACAGATTTTGACCTTCATTTAATGGACGAGGGAACGCACTATAAGAAGTACGAGAAACTCGGCGCACATGTAATGACAATAAACGGTATCGATGGTGTATTTTTTGCGGTATGGGCACCCAATGCAATACGTGTCAGTGTAGTCGGGGATTTTAACAACTGGGATGGAAGGGCAAATCCCATGCGTATACGAGGGATGCACGGCATATGGGAGTTATTTATCCCTGGGATGCAAGAGGGCGATGTCTATAAGTTCGAGGTAAAGGGCAGGTATCAGGGATATATTGGTACGAAGTCTGACCCCTACGGGTTTTATGCCGAGGTTAGGCCAAAAAGTGCCTCTATCGTTTACAACATTAATAAATACACGTGGAACGACGACGAGTGGATAGCAAAAAGGCGTGAAAAAAACTGGCTTGAGTCACCTATTAGTACGTATGAAGTACATCTCAGCTCATGGATGAGAATGCCGGAGGAAGAAGGGCGGTGGCTGACTTACCGTGAATTGTCAGAAAAACTTATCCCTTATGTGAAAGAACATAATTTCACGCATATTCAGCTTCTCCCCATAACAGAACACCCGCTTGACGCATCATGGGGGTATCAGCCGGTAGGGTATTTCGCACCGACGAGCCGCTTTGGAACGCCGGACGATTTCATGTATTTTATAGACAAGTGCCACGAACAAGGGATTGGTGTGATAATGGACTGGGTTCCAGCACATTTCCCAAGGGACTCGCATGGCCTTTCCTATTTTGACGGCACTGCCCTGTATGAACACGCAGACCCTCGCAAGGGCGAACACAGGGACTGGGGAACACTGATATTCAATTATGGCAGAAACGAAGTCCAAAACTTCCTGCTGGCCAATGCATTGTTTTGGATTGACAAGTATCATCTCGACGGACTCAGGGTTGACGCGGTTGCCTCGATGCTCTATCTGGATTATTCGAGAAAACCTGGCGACTGGATTCCAAACCAGTACGGCGGCAATGAAAACCTCGAGGCAGTTGCATTCTTAAAGCGTTTTAACGAGGTTGTACATGGCTACCACCCCGGTGTGATGACAATAGCCGAGGAATCGACGGCATGGCCTATGGTCTCACGCCCTACATACATTGGCGGGCTTGGATTCAGTCTAAAGTGGAACATGGGTTGGATGCACGACATACTGCTCTATTTCCAAAAAGACCCTGTACACAGGAGATTCCATCACAATAATCTGACATTTGCCCTTCTCTATGCCTTTACAGAGAATTTTGTTAATGTGTTTTCACATGACGAGGTGGTGTATTTAAAGCGTTCGATGCTGGATAAGATGCCTGGGGATATGTGGCAGAAATTCGCAAATCTGAGGCTGCTCTTTACGTACATGTATGCGCAGCCCGGTAAGAAACTTATGTTTATGGGAAGCGAATTTGGTCAGTGGAGGGAGTGGAACTTCGACGCGAGCCTTGATTGGCATCTGCTTGATTACGAACCGCATCAGAAACTCCTGAGATATGTAAAAGACCTGAATGCGCTCTATAGGGACGAAAAATCGCTGCATGAAATCGATTTCAACCATCATGGATTTGAGTGGATAGATTTCACCGATTACCAAAACAGCCTCATATCGTTCATAAGAAAAGGTAAAGACCCTGATGACATAATGGTCTGTGTGTTTAACTTTACGCCGGTACCACGGCAAAACTATAGGATAGGCGTCCCGGTAGAAGGGTTTTATAAGGAGATGTTAAACAGCGATGCCGAAACCTACTGGGGCAGCAATGTTGGAAACTGGGGTGGATTTCATGCCGACCACATATGGTGGCAAGGTCGGCCATATTCGTTGTCTTTGCAACTGCCTCCTCTTGGTGCAGTACTGTTAAAACCAATAAGAAAGACAGAAGAAGTGGAATAGTAAGCCATTACAGCGGCGCACGGGTTTACCAGCGGCGCCGCTTTAAAAATATTAATATAAAAAGTGTTGATTTTATCGCGCTAACTATGGCATCATTTCGTAGGTAGGTCAGCGCTATTACGGCACGTCTGAGTGGCAGATTAGAGTTGTGTAAATGCTGTTGTAGTAGGCGTTAGTGTTTATCTGAGGAGCCTGGCAATATAACGGCAATATAACAGTGGTGGGGGTGTGGAGATGAAAAAGGCGGCGATGAATAAGTTTCTTTTCGTATTACCATTACTGTGGGTGTTATTAATATACCCTGGAGTGTCCCATGCCGTAATGCTCGATCAAATCGTTGCCCTTGTCGATAAGGAGGTCATAACCTGGAGCGACTTATATAAGGCAATGGAGTTCGACCTAAAAGATAAGGTAAGGGATATGTCAAGTAAAGAACGCCTTGCCTTTCTGAAAAACTATGAAAGAGAATTCCTTGAAAGATTGATAGAGATGAAGCTGCAGTTGATGTACGCAGAATCTGCCCATATAAGCGTATCAGATAGGGAAATTGATGCAGCAATTGAAGATATAATGAAGAAGTACTCGTTAACTAAGGAACAATTTAAAGATGCACTAAAGAAAGAAGGTTTTGTGTTTGATGAGTATAGAAAAAGGTTGGGCGACCAGATACTCCTGCAAAAGGTCGGCAGTGTAATAGTTGCTGAAAAGTTGATTGTGACCGATGAGGAAATATCAAAACGCAAGAAGACATCGAAGTTGTCACAAGGCCCGCTGAAGTATAAGTTAAGGTTGATATTAGTTGCGAAAAAGGCTGATAAAGAAGAGAATTTATTGACAAAGAAAAAGGCTGAGGATATATATGACAAGTTGATGAAAGGGGCAGATTTCAAGACGGTAGCCTCGCAGTATTCAGACGCACCAAGCGCGCCAACTGGAGGGGACATCGGCTTTGTCGGTGAGGACGAGATGGCAAAGGAGATGCTCGCAGTAGTTGAAGGGATGAAAGAAGGTAATATTAGCAAAATTTTTATCTCGCCAGCCGGGTATAACATAGTCCAGTTGATTGAGAAGAAGACGCTGGATACAGAAGAAAAGTTAAATACAGAGGTCAGGGCGGAATTACTCAATGAAAAGTCAAGGCAGGTTTATAAGGATTGGATAAAATCCCTTAAAGAAAAGCGCTTTATTAAAATAATTCTATAAAATACTTTAAATAATTCTTGACAAAAATATGGTGTTTTGCTATAGTAAGCAACTTAGAGTAAGGCAGATGTAGCGACGGTGCAAATAATGACAACAGAGATAACGACATGATGAAGGCTGATAAAAGAAAGGCAGAAGCAGCGGTATGACAAAGGCAGATATCATTAACTCGTTGTTTGAGAATGTCGGCCTTCCGAAAAAGGAATCTGAGGAGATCATAGAAACAATTCTTGATGCCATGAAGAAGACATTTTCTGAGGGTGAATCTATAAAGATTTCAGGGTTTGGGACTTTTAATGTAAGAAAGAAGCGTTCGCGCCGTGGTCGCAATCCCAAGACTGGCGAAGACATAGAGATTACGCCGCGGACAGTCGTGACTTTCAAGCCTAGTAACCATTTAAAGGCAAATGTGGAGTAATGTTCGATGATAAAGCCTCAAGCAGCAGATTCAGGTAAAAAAGCAGAAGATACCCCGCATAAGCTCTTCTATAAAATAGGGGAGGTCAGCCGCCTGACCAGTCTTGAGCCGTATGTGTTGAGATATTGGGAGACGGAGTTTGGTTTTCTAAAACCTCGAAAGGGCAAATCCAAGCAGCGAATGTACCAGAAGAAAGACATAGAGATGCTGTTGGAGATAAAGAGGCTGTTGTACGATGAGCGCTTTACGATAGAAGGGGTGAGGAAGAAGCTATCGGGCAAGTTTGAGGAAGAAGTTGACTCAGTTGTAGTTGAGGTAAAAGAGCCTGAGACTGCCGCTCATGCGACGGCAAAGCAGCGATTAGAAAATGTAAAGTCACGCCTGAGAGAGCTCCAGTTAATACTAAGAAAATAAAAGGGAAATACCGGGGCGTAGCGCAGCCTGGATAGCGCACTCGCTTGGGGTGCGAGTGGTCGCCCGTTCAAATCGGGTCGCCCCGATTTATCAAAGATAAGTGTGAAAGAACTGTTTGGATTTATTAGAACCTCTGGCTGTGATTTTAGAAAATGGCGGGGTCAGTTCAATCTACGTTCTTCATAAGGGTTAGCTGTCAGGTATAAAGTGAACACTCCATCGATGGCATACATACAGGAGTTTATCTCTGAGCGCACGGGTTTGAGCGTTAGTGATAAGGACTTAAAGTCAACCGTTACGTCGAGGATGAAGGACCTTGGGTTTGAATATGTTGATGAATATTGCAGGTTTTTGGAGACCGACACCCCAAAAAGCAAAGATGAGTGGAAGCAGCTTTGCCAGATAATCACAACCGGTGAGAGCTTTTTTTTTCGAGACAAGGGACAGTTTTATCTTATAAGAAACACAGTCATTAAGGATATTCTCAACACAAACAAGGACCGTCGGACCCTTCGCATCTGGAGCGCTGGATGCTCAACCGGTGAGGAACCATATTCTCTGGCTATAACTGTCTTAGAGTTGCTCCCTGATTTGAACCACTGGGATGTCATCATCATTGGCTCTGACATAAACGAAGACGCTATTGAAAAGGCGCGCAAGGGGCTCTACAGCGACTGGTCTTTCAGAATGGTTGACCCCACAATTATATCCACCTATTTTAAAAGGCGCAAGGACATGTATGAACTGGACGAGCAAGTCCGCCGTTTGGTTGTATTTAAGCCGCTGAATCTTATCAGGGACAACTTTCCGGACACCGCCGCCGGTATTTGTGACATAGACCTGATAATATGCAGGAATGTGTTTATTTATTTTCAGCCGGAGAACATCGCCCTGGCTCTAGGGAAACTCTCCCAGACGCTTAATAAGGCAGGGTATCTGATCACCGGGCACGCCGAACTGCAGTCTGTCAAATTACCATCCGGGCTTGTACCAATTACTTACCCTCAGAGTGTCGTATACAGGCGCTTAATTGACCGACCAGTGGAAGAGTTACGGCAGCAGGAGATTTTTAAACCGGTTAAACAAATATCAGTCATAAATATTAAGAAAAATGTTAAAATCGATATGCCAGTAAGCGCGCCGCAAAAAACTACTTCGTACAAAAAGGCGGCAGCATATAGCGATAAGGTCAAAAATGATCTAAAGGTATTACCGGGTGAGGCTTTATATGCAGAGGCTCAGGCTATGTACAAGGAGGGCAAATATCCCTTGGTGATAGACAAGGCTGAGAGGTTCTTAAAGGATAATCCCAGACATTACGGCGCCCATGTCCTTGCAGCACAGGCATATGCCAATACGGGCGATTTAGAGCGAGCCGCTGTCTACTGTACCAATGCGATAGGGATTAACTCACTGAGAAAAGAGCCATACTACATGCTGGCACATATAGCCGAAGAACAAGGCAATACAGACCAGGCCGTGGAGATGTTTAAACGGGTTATTTATCTCGATGCCGGTTGTGTGCCAGCCTACATCGAGCTGAGTACAATTTATGAACATGAGGGCGATACCAAAAGAGGATTCAAACTAAGGGAGTCTGCTGTTAAAATCCTTGAGGGGCTGCCAGCAGACAGCTCAGTTGAATTTTACGACGATATGAAGGCGGGGGAGTTGCTGGCACATTTAAAGAAATACTTAAAACGGAGGGCTAGTGATTGGCAGATCAGTTATTAGAATCCTATCTGGTGTTTCGCATTGGTAGATTCGTATATGCAGTACCTGTGATTGAGGTTCGGGAGATAATTCATTTACCAGAGTTTAGGCAAGTGGATGAGGCCCCTGCACATATTGCAGGGCTTGTCAGCATTCGCGGTACTGTTGTTCCTTTAGTGGATATTGATGTACGTTTTGGACGGCCTCAATCTGTGCGATATCTGACGACGGACAAGGTGGTCGTATTCCATTGCGATGGCACCCTGACGGGGATTATCATAAATGAGGTCATCGACATATATGAAATCCCACCCGATTCAATTGTAAATACCCCTGTATATGGTCGTGGCAACCCATCTGCAAGCGTATTTATCGAACAAGTGGCAAAAATAGATGAAGCAATAATTATGATTCTAAATCAAAAGAAATTATTTGACTCCAATTATAAGCCGATAGCAGATGATTTAATTTTAAACGGTGGCGCTGGGGCTGAACATCTTTCCTGCCATACATCTTTTAACACGCTGACTCTGGAAACAGATAAATCTATATTTAACAAACGTGCCTTAGACCTTGCAAGTTCAGACTCAAGGGACGATGAAGAGGATGATAGAATGCCGCTTGCCGTTATAGAGACAGGCGGGGAGTTGTTTGGAATCGAACTTGAAGTGGTACGTGAATTTATTAATATCAACGATTATAGGCAGGTGCCGTGCTGCCCAAGCCACATTGTTGGGAATATCAACCTCCGGGGCGAGATATTGACTCTGATAGACATTACCGGTGTGTTGTCACTGACCAGGGGGAATATCAAGTCTGCCGTCGTTGTATCGATAGATGGTTTTACCGTAGGCATATGCATTGATAATCTTATCGATATTATGTATCTGCCGTTTTCTGGATTTAAAGAGCTGCCTGCGGCATTAGGGCAGACCAGCGAGGACTATTTTGAGTTCACCGCGCTTTACGAGGGTAGGGCGGTTGTCGTTATTAACATACAGAGTATCTTATACAAGGGGAATCTCATAGTGAATGAAGTATTATAATATAATATCAATGGAGGAAGACTGATGATAAACTTAAAGATGTCATTGACATTAAAACAGAGACTATTTGTTTTATTTGTATTAATAGGGCTTGTGCCATTTCTTGCCATTGGCACGTATTCCTACGTAAAGGCGAGGAATTCCCTAACTAAGGCGGCCTTTGACAAGCTTATTACATTGGCAGCAGCGAAGAAAACCCATGTCGAGATGTTTTATAAACAAATAATACGACGTTCAATGACATTTACAGAGGACTATATGGTTATAGAGGCCATGAAGGAATTTCAGTCGGCCTTCTTTGCCGTGGAAAAGGAATCCGGCGCTAAATATGATGCTAATGCAAAATACAACGAAGACCTGTTAATGGCGAGGTATCAGGAGCAGAAAGAAAAGACGCTTGACGTTCCAGACAATATTATTTCAATCTGGTGGCCTAAGAAAAAGGCAGTAAAGATACTCCAGCATCAGTACATATCTGCCAATCCATTCAAGGTTGGGAAAAAGAAAGACCTTGATTTTGCCGCAGACGATAACACTTACAACGCAGTACATAAGAAATACCAGCGTATATTTAAAAAATATGTAGATGAGTTTGGCTATGCAGATATGTTTCTGATAGAACCAGACACTGGATATATAGTTTATTCCACTTCGAAAGAACTCGACTTCGGGACAAGCATGGTGAGCGGCCCATACAGCGATTCGGGGCTGGGCAAGGCCTTTGATGCCGCTATGAAATCAAAAGAAAAGGGATTTTTTAAAATGGAGGATTTTGAACCATACGCGCCATCATACGGTCATGAGGCTGCCTTTATAGCCTCACCCATTTATGATGGAGAGAAAAAAGTCGGTGTACTGGCCTTTCAACTGCCTGTGGACAGGATGAACGATGTAATGACCCGTCATAAGGATTGGCAGAGCGCTGGTTCTGGCAAGACCGGCGAGAGTTATATTATTAGCGCCAATGACATGGAAATGAGGACGGATGCCAGAGTTATATTGGAGTCGCCAGACACTTTTTTCAAAACCATTCAGAATATATCTCAGGATAAAAAACTAATCGACAAAATGAAGAGATATAACAGCACTATCGGTCTTCTTAAAATAAATGACAAGCAGGTAAAGGAAGCGGCGGCAAACAAGTCTGCAATATCTATTTTTTCCACGAATTATTTGAATTTTCCTGTCCTCAGGACTGTCCTGCCACTTAATATAGAGGGGCTTAACTGGCTGCTAGTTGCTGAGGAGTGTGAGGACGAGGCCCTTGCTACTGTAGACAACCTGTTTTATGCTATGTTGATTTTAGGGCTGATTTCTGTGGTTTGCATTGTTGCTGTTGGCTGGAAGTTCAGCCGCTCGATAAGTGTGCCATTAAGCAGGAGTATCAACAATATATCTACATCGACAACAGAGATATCTGCAACAGTTGAGCAGCATGAAAAAACGGCCTCCCAGCAGTCAACAGCAGTTAATGAGACCACAACGACGATGGACGAACTCTCGGCATCGTTTAAACAATCGGCAGAGCAGGCCAAAAATGCCGCAGAGGGCGCTGAACACGTCATGATGATGGCAAACGAGGGTGCAGAAAATCTAAATGAAATGCTTGCCGGTATGACCTCATTAAAAGAGCGGGTTGAGGCAACGGCATCCATGATATTGCAGTTGAGTGACAAGACCACCCGCATAGAAAACATAGCCAACGTGGTATCGGAATTCGCCGGTGAAACTAAAATGCTTGCCATGAATGCCGCAGTTGAGGCCGTAAGGGCAGGGGAGCACGGCAAGGGTTTTTCAGTAGTGGCAATGGAGATACGCAAACTCGCCGAACAAAGCAAAAAATCAGCCGAGGAGATTAACTCCGTCGTAACTGAGATACAAAAGGCCACAAACTCAACGGTTATGGTAACAGAGGAAAGCACAAAGACTGTGGACAAGGAGATGGAACTGGCCGAGACCGCCGCCGAGACCTTTGGAAAACTCTCCAGCGTGATAAGAAGCTCTGCGGAGAATATTCAGCAGATATTTCTCAATATTCAGCAGCAGTCTGCCGCGATTTCCCAGGTTGTCGGGGCGATGAACTCCATCAACAGGAGCGTTAAGGAGACATCCTCCGGTATAACACAGACAAAGCAGGGACTATTAAAACTAGACGAAGTAGCCAAAGACTTGAAACAGATGATGTGATGATAGAAGATAAGGAACTAAGAGAGATATTTAACGCCGAGACGCAGGAGCATATTCAGAACATCGAAGATGGACTGCTGCAGTTAGAAAAGCAGGAGCCTGTCGATAAGAAGGCGCTCATGGAGGGCTTGTTTCGCGAGGCCCATAGTCTTAAGGGCTCGGCCAGGCAACTGGGCGTTAATAAAATTGAATTATTGGGCCACACATTAGAAGATATGTTAAACGCAGCAAAGCGCGGCCTGAGAGAACTCTCCCCAGACATGGTCAACGGCATATACAAGTGTCTCGATGCAATAAAGGAACTCCTTGAGGAGGCTGTCATGGGGAAGGCATCCTCGGTTAATGTTACCAATATAATTGCCGAACTAAAGGCTGCGAAGTCAGCAGGGCCGCCTCCAGTCACAGTACAAATCAGTGAGATAGCAAAACCGGCACAATGCCAGTTACCACAGGAAATCATCGCTGCCCTGCCTACATTTGCTGCCCCGGTGTCTGCTGCGCAGCCTGAAGTGTCAGAAATCCCAGAAATCATAGTGCAAGCTGTCCCGGCTGAAAAACCTCATGAGGCTGAGAAACCTCAGCAACCTCAGCAATCGGAGCAGGAAGCAGCCGATATGCCGGTTTCTCAGGAATATGAATCTCCGGCTGTGATTCAGGAAGGTAAAAGGTTCACCATTGATACAATCCGTGTAGAAACATATAAGCTGGATGCCCTTATGCTGCATGTAGGCGAACTCCTGGTGATGAAAAACAGGATTAACCAACGCCTCACCGATATCGAAGAGACCGTTCACATGTGGAATACTAAGGTATTAAAAGAACTAAGAGGCAATGCTGCGTTAAATAAACACCCAGTCCATGACTTTGATAAATACATTGAGACTTTCTCCGGCACTCTGAATAATCTTAAAGACTCACTATATGAAGATGATGCGAGACTTTCATTTATATCCAAGGAAATAGAGGAGCGGGCACGTACCCTTATGCTCCTGCCCCTGTCAAATGTCTTTAACCCGTTTAAGCGCATGGTTAGGGATTTGGCAAATCAGAAATCGAAGGAGATTGATTTCGTTGTGGAAGGCGGTGAGACAAAGGCAGAAAAGCGAATCCTTGAAGAGGTAAAAGACCCGCTGATGCACATTATCAGAAACTCTATAGACCATGGCATAGAAATTCCCGATGAGCGGCTAATCAGGGGAAAAAGCAAGACCGGCACAATAACCGTGAAGGCATATAAAAAGGCTTCAAACATAATTATAGAAGTAATAGACGATGGGCGCGGCCTAAATATAGAGAAGATAAAAGAGACGGCCATAAAAAACAAGCTGGCCTCGGTAGAGACACTAACTGGAATGCCGCTTGCAGAGCTTTATAATTTTATCTTCATGCCTGGTTTCACCACAAGCCCTATAATAACGGACATATCCGGCAGGGGGGTTGGTATGGATGTCGTTAAGACCGCACTTGCACGCCTTAAGGGTACAGTTTCTGTGGACTCCACCCCTACGCAGGGATGCAGGATGACCATAAGCCTGCCTGTTACTGTCTCCACTACACGCGTGTTTATTGTAAAGGCCGCTGGAAAGACATACGCCCTGCCGATTGATTTTGTAAGGACAACATATATGGCTTCAATCGCCGATATATATAATGTGGAGGGCCAGAAAACTATTACATTTGACAACTCACCGATGTCAGTTGTCCACGCTGCTGATATTCTTGACCTTAAAGGAGGTAATGGCGGAGGTCCCAAGAATAAAAATATTAGTACATCCCGGCAAGGAAGGTTTCCCTGTATAGTATTTACATTGGATGGCGAGAATTTCGGGGTCATGGTCGATACACTTGTCGATGAGCAGGAAATTGTGATTAAATCCTACGGCGGGATACTTAAAAGTGTGCGCAATGTTATTGGCTCGACAATACTTGGCACCGGTGAGGTGTGTATGGTACTTAACCCCGCTGATATCTTAAAGACGATCAAGACTAAGGGGTTCTCCTCGGTATCGCTTCAGAAGGTAGAGGCACAGGAAAGGCCAATCACAGTCCTGGTAGCAGAGGACTCCATAACGACTAGGACTCAGTTGAAACGCATCCTTGAGGGGGCTGGTTATGAGGTAACGGTAAGTGTGGATGGTATGGATGCCTTGAGAAAGCTGGAACTGGCTAATTTTGATGCGGTTGTCTCAGACGTTGAAATGCCTAATATGAATGGCTTAGTACTGACAGAAGCAATAAGAAAGAATAAAAAATATAAGGAGCTGCCAGTTATTCTTGTAACCACATTGTCCTCAGAGGAGGATATGAGAAAGGGTGCGGAAGTGGGGGCAAATGCCTATATCACCAAACCGGCATTTGACAGACAGGTGTTTCTGGATACGCTGAAAAGGTTGATATGATAACGGCAGTGAATAAACGCATAAAGGTGCTGATAGTAGATGATTCTCCGGTAGCGGTAGAGGTATTGAAGAGGGTATTGGCGTCATCGGATGAGATAGAGGTGATAGGTACGGCACGGCACGGTAAAGAGGCCCTTGAGATGATACCGCGTCTGAGTCCTGGTGTGATTTGTACGGATTTGCATATGCCGCTGATGAATGGATTTGAGTTTGTCAAAGAGGTAATGGCCAGACACCCGCTTCCTATACTTGTGATAAGCGTATCGGTTTGCGAAGGCAACGATGATAACGTGTTTCAACTGCTTGCAGCGGGTGCAATAGATGTGTTTCCTAAGCCTCGCGGGGTGCTGCTTGGGCAGTCGGCCAAGTTCACAGCCGAGTTAATAGCCAAGATAAAGGTACTTTCAGGGGTTGTGCCATTTCGTAAGATAAAAAAACATGGCATTGCCGCACTTACCCCGCAAACACTTGGGGGAACGGTCACTATCCCCAAGCCCTGCGCCGAGAATTACGATGTACTGCCACATATAGAGGCATTAATCAGTCGTCTGAAAATGATTGTAATCGGGGCATCAACCGGTGGACCCCAGGCCCTTGAGACCATACTTAAAGAACTGCCCGCTGATTTCTCCATTCCCATTGTCTGCGTACAGCACATAAGCGAGGGATTTATGGTAAGCCTCGTTGATTGGCTAAAGGGGTGTTGTAAGTTAAACGTGACCATAGCCCATAATAACGAAAAGGCTATCGCCGGTAATATCTACTTTGCCCCGGATAACAGACATCTGAAGATAGACAAGTCAGGCGCCTTTGTTCTTACTAATGACCCGCCGGAGGGCGGTCATAAGCCGTCTATCACGGTAACAATGATGTCATTTGCGGAACATTATATGGGCGGGGTGTTGGGGGTTCTCCTCACTGGAATGGGAAGAGATGGTGCTGATGGAATGTTGTCTATTAGTCAGGCCGGTGGCGCAACTGTTGTCCAGGACAAGGAAAGCAGTATCGTCTTTGGGATGCCAGACCAGGCTATAAAACTTGGCGCTGCGAAATATGTCCTTGATATCAATAAAATAGGCAGATTTTTAGCGAAGATTGAATGTATTGAAAAAAATCAGGCGGGCGATTACAGGTGAAAATTCTAATAGTAGAAGACAGCGCCATTCAGAGGGAGCTTCTGAGGCGCGCGCTGGCACATGCAGGCTATGAGGTCATTTTGGCAAGGGACGGTATTGATGGCCTTGCCTTGTCTCAAACACATATACCCGCGTTAATTATAAGCGATATAGCGATGCCGGGTATGGATGGCTTTGAGATGTGTTCTAAGATTAAAACCATCGACATTGTTAAACATATACCGGTAATTCTATTGACTGCCCTCTCAGACGCAAAGGAGATAATCAGGGGGCTTCAGTCGAATGCCGATTTTTATATAACCAAGCCGTATAACGAACATTATCTCTTGCTGAGCATAGAGTCACTCCTAAAGGACTCTGCTGCGTTGTCAAAGACCTATGACCCTGAGGCCGGGCTTAAGATAACCTTCATGGGTGAGGAATATCAGATTAAATCCAATCCCAGACAAATCTTAAATCTCCTGCTTTCAACATATGAAAACGCCGTAGGAAAAAACCATGAATTAATTCAGGCACAACTCGAGCTAAAAACCCTTAACGAAGAGCTTGAGGATAAGGTCAGAGAACGCACAAAGGAACTCCAGGCCTCAGAAGAGAGTTACAAGGTACTCTTTGAAAACATGTTCAGCGGGTTTTACAGATTTACCCCCGACGGTAAGTTCCTCTCTGTAAATCCGGCGTTTAACAATATGCTGGGATACTCAAGCAAGGAGGAGCTGCTTTCATTTTGCGGCGAACTGCACTGCCTGTATTTCAGGCGGAAAGAGTATGAGAGATTCATGGTTGCATTAAAAAGCAACCAATCTATAAAAGACCTCGTAAGCCATTTAAGGAAAAAAGATGGCAGTGAACTTATCATTGAACAAAACATTCGGGTCGTGAAAAATGAACTTGGGCAGCCGCTCTACTACGAAGGGTTTATTAATGATGTTACGGAGTGCAAAAATGCCGAGGCACAACTGATAAAACTCTCAAGCGCCATAATACAAAGCCCCGTAGCAGTAACAATAACCGACCTTGACGGCAGGATAGAGTTTATAAATCCCAAGTTTGTTGAGGTGACAGGCTACACCCGCGATGAGGCACTAGGCAGGACGTCAAGTTTTCTGAAATCCGGGCATACTGACCCCGAAGTGTATGCAGACTTATGGGAGACAATCAAGGCCGGAGGAATTTGGCAGGGTGAACTGCTAAACAAACGCAAGGACGGGTCATTATACTGGAACAGCATCACGATATCGCCGATAAGGGATGCCGAGGCCGTGATAACACACTATCTGTCAGTCAATGAAGACATAACAAACCGAAAGGAAGTGGAAGAGGCGCTGAGAAAGGCAAAAGAGGCATCCGAGGTGGCAAACGCTGCCAAGAGCGAGTTTCTTGCCAATATGAGCCATGAAATCCGCACCCCTATGAATGCCATTATAGGGATGACCGAGCTTGTCCTCGATACGGACTTAAAACCGCGTCAAAAGGAATATCTCGATACGGTGTTGAACTCTGCCAACTCATTATTGAGTCTGCTTAATAGTATTTTAGACTTTTCAAAGATTGAGGCCGGCAAGCTGGAACTTGAGAATGTAAGCTTTAACCTTCGGGAAATGGTGGAAAACATCTGTGATCCACTCTCTATACAAGCTCATAAAAAGGGGCTTGAGCTCTCAAGCCACATAAAGCCTGTCGTACCGTTAAGGCTGATAGGAGACCCTGTGCGTCTTGGCCAACTGTTGATTAACCTCATAGGCAACGCACTGAAATTTACTGATATGGGTGAGATTGTGGTCACTGTGGATATGGAACAGGGCCTTAGCGGTAAAACCGCCACACTCCTATTTTCAGTTTCAGATACAGGGATAGGGATACCTTCAGATAAGTTCAACAAGATATTCGAGCAATTCTCGCAGGCCGATGGCTCGATGACAAGAAAATACGGAGGAACCGGACTAGGGCTGGCCATATCCAGGCAGCTTGTGTCACTCATGGGTGGTCATCTATGGCTTGAGTCCGTAGAAGGGCAGGGCAGTACGTTTCATTTTACCGCCAATTTCACATTGAGTGATGACCAGGATACTACGTCTGCATTAGATTTTAAAAACGCAAGGATTCTTATCTCCTGTAACGTTAACTCGTGCAGCAGTATAATCAGAGATTTTCTTGGCGGCACAAATGCCGAAGTTACAGAGGCTGCCGGGTCTAAGGAGACCTATGATAGACTGGTTGCAGCCAGAGACAGAGGATGTCCATATAATATAGTGTTTCTTGATATAAGACTTTCCGGGGGCGGCGGGTTTAAAATGGCGGAGCAGATAATGGCCGATGCCTCGCTTGCCTGTTCGCTTGTTATGATGCTCAATACCAACCACCGTGGCGGCGATATAGACAGATGCAGGGAACTTGGCGTAGCAACGTATGTAATCAAACCTATTAAGTATAAGGAGATCATAACTACCATAACAGAGCTGGTTAACAAGTCACCAGGTTCAGCTTATAATAAACAAGTCAGACCAACTCAGGCGCTGCACATGACTGATGATGCGCCAGTTCGTATACTGCTTGTCGAGGATAATGTTACTAATCGCGTGGTAGCCAGAGAGATTCTGAAAAAACATGGGTATAATGTCACAGAGGCTGAAGACGGCGAAAAGGCCCTTATAAAACTCCTTGATGAGGTGAAGTTTGACATTATCCTGATGGATGTCCAGATGCCGGTGATGGATGGTTTTGAAGCGACCAAGCGAATAAAGGCATCACAGGAGACAATGACAATTCCTGTTATAGCAATGACCGCCCACGCATTAAAAGGAGACAGGGCCAGGTGTATAGAGGCGGGGATGGATGACTATATAACAAAACCTATCAATTCAGCAGAGTTGATTGAAATGGTAAAAAAATATACGAAGCCGGGGCGTGAAGGCTCTGCTGCTGTAACTGTTGACACGCCTGCCCCTGTCCGCCTTAATAAAGATGCTGCCATCACACCGGTAATTACGGCGGTAATCACGGCCGACAACAGCATAGAGGCGGACAAGCTGGTGGTAGAGAATATCATGACACAGATAGACAAGTCCCAACTCATAGAATCTCTTCCTCATGGTGACTTAAGGGTGTTTATCGAAAAGGCAGTGAGCTTTATACAGACGATGAGGGATGCACTTGATAATGGCAATTATTCACTCACCGAGAAAAAAGCAGAGGCAATCAAAGACAATGCCGAAACTCTTTCATTAATGGGAATAAAGACGGCTGCGTTTCGTATGATGCTGGCGTTGAGAAAGTCTGATATAAACAATGTAAACACGCATTTTAAGACATTAGTGGAAGAGTTAGACAATTTAATCAATAAAATACACGAGGGTAAGGATCTGAAATGAGGATACTAATAGCCGACGACGAATCGATCAATCGAAAGATATTACAGGAAATGCTCTCTGATTATGCCGACTGTGATGTTGTCGTAAATGGTCTTGAGGTAATAGAGGCCTTTACAATGGCACACGAACAGAAGAAGCCGTATGATCTGTTGTGTCTGGATATAATGATGCCTGTTATGGATGGTTGTGAGGCGTTGATACAAGTCCGCAAGATGGAAAGGGTCATGAAAATAGATCCGGCTGATATGGTGAAGGTCATAATGATTACAGCCGTTGACAGACCTAATGAAATACTGCAATCGTATGACGGCGACTGTTCGGCATATATGATAAAACCGATAAACAGAAAAGCTCTTATAAAACAGATAAAAGATATAGGGCTGCTGTAGTATGAACAGCCCCGGATAATGAGTCTGAAGGCACTGGCAAATCTGTATGTCTGAAGCACAAGGAATATAAAATGCAAGAGCAAGGAGAAATGACTTGGCCTGATGGAACTAAATATGTTGGGGAGTTTAGGGATGGTCAGCCAAATGGACTAGGCACAGCAGTTTACCCTGCCGGGGCAAAGTATGTTGGGCAGTGGAAGAATGACAACAGGGAAGGGCATGGGACTATGACCTGGCCTTCTGGGGCAAAGTATGTTGGGGAGTGGAAGAACAATAGCAGGGAAGGGCATGGGACGATGGTTTTTCGTGATGGGGCAAAGTACGTCGGGGAATGGAAGGATGATAACAGAGAAGGTCATGGGAGTGTGACTTATCCTAACGGGGCTAAATATGTTGGCGAGTGGAAGAATGGCAAGAGGGAAGGGCATGGGACAATGACCTGGCCTGATGGAGCAAAGTATATTGGGCAGTGGAAGGATGATAAAGTGGAAGGTCATGGGACTTACTATTGGCCCGGAGGGGAGCAGTATACTGGAGAGTGGAAAGATAATAAACAACTGCAAGATGCACCGAAAGTGTCATAGATGCCGGGGCCTCATATACCTGATTTTTACAGCCTTACGCGCTACTGCGGGCCATTCTAATGTTAATAGCCTGATATGGTTTTGCCGCGTTAGGCTTAGCCTTACCAATTCTAAATTCTACATCGACGACATCCGTGTCATCCTTTGAATAACTATCGTATTTATATTCGATCAGTTGCTCCAGTTTTTCGGCAAGAATTTCATCTTCCACATTGGAAATGTGAAAATACACATTCTCTTTAATCGCATCAGCTATTAGAAAACCCCAGCGATGTTGAAATATCTTCACCCTTCCGTTGAATATTTTTCCGCTTTCGTATGCCTCGTCCTGTGTTAATCTGCCAGCATAGCCGGAGAGTTCCTCTGCTTTTGCTGAGACTGGTTTTCCATTGTGCAGCGGGCGAGTTACAAAACCGGACGGCTCGGTAACACTAAAAAAGGCATATTCGTCTGGTGATGCAATTCTCAGGCCAACAATTGACACGTCTTTATACTCCTTTTGAAAGGCAAAGGCAACCAGCGCGTTCTTGAGAAATTCGTAGCCAAAACTGTTAATATTAGAGAGTGTCAATTTCTTAAACTCGGCATAGATACTCTTTTTTATTCCATTCCTGTTCATTTTCTGGACAAAACCCTGTATCTCGTCAAGACGCCTCGATTCGTTGCTGTCATCCACATAAGATGTGATTTGAAGCGCAATAGGAAATGCCCCGCTGAACGATGTAATCGGGATAAACCTATGAACCAGGGCATCGATTCCAAGTTGGTCCAAGTCCTGAGAGCGTTCAATAACCCAGTCCTTGCCCAACAATTCGATGATTCTGTTTTCTAAATCAAAACCCTTCACTACTATACCTCCTTTTCATAAACTTAAGGAGGCCCCGGCGTTGTCAAAGATCACATACTATCATTAGTATAAAACATGAGCAGCCTATATTGCAATTGAATTAACCAGTGGCAGAATATGTCTTAGGGAGAATTTTATTAATACTTACCTTATGAGCCAATTGCAAAATGCTGTAGCTCTTTGTACCTGCAACATCCTGGATTCCCGTTTTCACGGGAATGACAGACAAGGAAAGACGACATTCTGTTGTAATTCCGGCCTCCAGGCGGGGGTGTCATTCCTGCGAAAGCAGGAATCCATTCTTTAAGGTCGAACATAAACGGGGCATATTTATTCATTTTGCAACTGGCTCTTATGAAAGGAGATTTTTGATAGGGGGAGAAGAATCCTCCCCCTTGGACTGGATGACTACCGTTATAAATGTTGGTTACTGAATCCTATAATACACACCGGCAGTCATCTGAGTCATCTCCACGCTTAATGGCTCGCCATTCCATATTGCACACGCACTGGCTTGCCTCAATTTCCATTTCCATATGTTCATTTTTATCACACATTGTATCGCCCTCCTCTGCGCTCTAAAGCTGGACGGAAAGTAAACTGTTTCACATCCCGTTCAGCCTTAGAGATTATGTTCTTACGCGACCTTTATCTTCTTCTCCTCTAACAGTGTTTCCTTTTTCTTGGGTAAGCAAAGCTCAAGTATCCCATCTTCATGTGTAGCCGCAATTAAATCTCCGTCTACGGTTGGTGAAAGCTGGAATGTCCGAAGGAACTTTCCGTATGTTCTCTCTGAACAACTGCATTCACTGCCTTCCTCAAAGTCGGTCTTTACCTCGCCTGATATCCTCAATACATCATGGGTCACGCTGATGTCTACATCTTCTTTCTTGACACCAGGCAGTTCAACCCTTAATACATAGCTGTCCTTCTTCTCTAACACCTCAATCTTTGGCGTTAGTTCCCCAGTTTCAGTATTACCGGTTACCAAATCGCGGTGAAAACGTTTAAACACCTCATCAAACGCTGTGCTATATAACTTGTCATACACTGCTGTTGTCGGGTACCATCTAAGTATTGACATTGTCAGCCCTCCTTAAAGCGCTTGAGCGCCATTTACTGTTGTTAGCATTTTTACTTTATCGCATTAACTAATCAGGTTGTATCAAATAATATGCCAGCGCTGGAAGCCCTCTATCTACGGGTATCTACGGGGTTTTATACGAACTAAACGTATAGGTGAGACATTTAAACTGTCTCAGTTGTGTATCATATGAGACAGCTTACCCTTTAAAGATGGACATATGGCGATAAAAGGTGGCTCTGCTAATTCCAAGCCGACGGGCAGCCTCAGCACGGTTACCGTTAGATTGCCTCAGGGCCTCTAAAAATCTCTCTCGTTTGTCGCCAACAAGCGGCAAATATGCCCTCTCCCCTGTGAAATTAGTTATTTCCGGGGGCAAGTCGGCTGGATTGATAACGGATGTCTCAGCGTGAATTACCGCATAATCAACAGCACCGCGCAATTCCCTCACATTTCCAGGCCATGAATATGCAATTAGCAATGCCATTGCCCGGGTGCTTATCTCAGTAACATTTTTACTGGAAAATGCTGCTGCCTCAGACAAGAATTGGCTTGCTAAAAGTGGAATGTCGTCTATGCGTTCCCTAAGAGGAGGAAGCGCTATGCGTGCAACCCTGATTCGGTACAAAAGGTCAGCCCTGAAAGAGCCTTTTTGAACCTCATCAAAAAGATTCTTATTTGTAGCTGTAATTATCCTCACGTCTACGATTTTCGGTACTGACTCGCCAAGCACAGTGATTTCGTGTAACTCCAGGAAACGCAGCAGATTTGCCTGTACATTTAATGAAACATCACCAATCTCATCGAGGAAAACAGTGCCGCCCGCTGCAGTTTCAAAAAACCCCTTATGAGCTGATATTGCACCGGTAAAAGCACCCCTTGCGTGTCCGAATAATTGACTTGTAAGCAAAGAATCTGTTAATCCGGCACAATTAACGGCTATAAATGGTTTGTCCTTACGATTGCCAAGTGAGTGAATTGCCCGTGCTGCAAGTTCTTTTCCTGTTCCAGTTTCTCCTTCGATAAGCACTGTCCAGTAGGCAGTGGCAACACTTTTGATTTGGGCAAATAATTTTTCCATGACAAGGCTCTTTCCTATCATATCCTGAAAGCTGACCCTGCCTTTGAGGAGTTTTCTAAGCCCATATACCTCTGAGACATCATATAAAAAAAGTATTAACCTTCTTGAGTCATCAGGGTCTTCAGCCGATTCGATCTCCAGCCACAAGTGTTTTCCACTGACAGAGTCCACCTCTATGGTAAACCTGCCTTTTTTTGTGTCATCTATGGAATGAAACAGCTTGCTGCGGTTTGTCCGAATAAGTTTCTCTATGGGCATTCCGGCTGCTTCAGTGGCTGTGATTCCAAAGATATTGAGGACGAGATTGCTTGCGAATATTGTATTACCATCTTCATCAAGCATAATGGCACCGACTCTCAGTTGATTGACAATAGATAACAAGTTGTCACGGCTTCTTTTAATAATCTCGCAGGATTCAACCATTTTCAATTAACATCCTCTTATAGTACAAGGGGGTAGCGGCAAAGTTCTTAACTTTTAAAATACTGACTTAAGTCTGAAAGTATACTATTAGTGTTTGTCAAGTGATTTTATATAGGCTACTATATCCTTCATTTCCTGAGAATCCTTTGGCAGCGCCTTACCCATGAGTGGGCCTTCGATACACTTATTGATGATATTCTCAAGCCTTGAGTCATTAGTTCCTTTTATGGTGAATTTTGTGGAATCTATCCCCTTGCCTGCAGGATGACATGTGTTACAGCTTTTCTCATTTGCTGTACCACCTAACCTTTTGTCATTAAACAGCTTATTACCATTATCGATGCTTTGAGCGTATACAGAAGATATAAACAGCACCAACGTTAATATAAACGCATAACACGATCGTCTCATGCAACTCCCCCTATTGTTATATGACTGCCCCAGCCCCTTGCTATTACTCTAGTCAGCCTTTCGGACGTTTGCCGCCTTTGGCCCTTTTTCTTCTTCAACAATGTCGAAAGTCACTTCCTGGCCTTCTTTAAGAGACTTGTACCCGGAGCCCTGTATGGCCGAATAGTGTACAAAGATGTCTTTCCCGTCTTCCTTCTGGATGAAGCCATAACCTTTTGTTTCATTAAACCACTTCACTTTTCCTTTGAATGACACGTTTAAGCCTCCTTTTAAACAGGTTTATTATTGTCTGAGAGGATAACGATCGTAGGCTTATAGTCCTTTAACATCTGCTCGTTTCCATCTTCTTGAACATAGGCGAAAGCGAATATTATTATCTTGTCGCCTGCGACTCCCTTTCTGGCTGCCGCACCGTTTAAACAGATATGACCTGAGCCTCTTTCTCCCGGTATAACGTAAGTATCAAAGCGTTCCCCGTTGTTGATATTGCTTATCATAATTTTCTCATAGGGATAGAGCCCGGCAAGGTCCATTAAATCCTCGTCCACCGTCAATGAACCAGAATATGAGAGATTGGCCTCAGTTACTGTGGCCTTGTGTATTTTAGATTTCAACATACATCTATACATGCTTTATTATAACAGACTGTTATCAACTATTGCAAAGCATTCACAATCATAGCAAATGCAGGCAATGCGGTTTTTATATGCCGGAAAGTTATTAATATTTGACATTCTCTATGCAAAAATATAATATACGTTCTAATCAGACACGGTGTTCCTTGGGGGGTGTATTTCTTGAGTCAAGCAGCAATGGGCCAACTATATAGAAAAACGGCTGTAGTTCTTTGTATAACCTTATTCATAGGCATGTTTTTCTATTTATATGGACTTAACAGCAGGATTTTATGGGAAGATGAGACTGTTACGACTAATCTTGCCGTCAACATACTTAAATACGGAATCCCTTTGGGGGATGACGGTACAAACCGGCTGATTTTCTCTACTCCTAATGACCTCAATAAGGACTCTGTGTGGGTGTTTTCGCCCTGGCTTAGTGAGTATATAACGGCTGTTTCTTTTGCGTTACTTGGGAAAAACGAGTTTGCAGCGCGATTGCCCTTTGCACTTTTGGGGTTTTTATCTGTCATATTTATGTTTTACATAGTCTGGGATTGTTTCAAAGACAGGCAGATGGCGCTGATAACTCTGCTTCTGCTTGTAACTAACGAGGCATTGATTCTGCATAGCCGCCAGTGCAGGTACTACTCTATATCTATTTTCATGCAGGTATTGTTTATATATGGATTTTATCTGCTGTTACAGAGAAGACGGCTGGGTATTGCCCTTATTGCAACAGCCCTTACCTGCCAGTTTTACAGTAATTATCTGTTTGTGCCGGGCAATGTGATATTGATGCTGGCTGCCGGCTTAATATTCAGGAAAAAATACCCTGGGATTTTCTACGACATGATAATTGCTGCCGCTATATTATTGGCTGTTGCCATTGTATGGGTTATATATGCGCGCCTTTGGATTCAATCAGACTATGTGAGGAGTTCTTTTTACTATAACAGGCTACTTTTTTACGTTATGCAAATCAATATGACGATGTTTCCCCTGTTAGTGCTTCCGTTGCTTGTTTGGAGAAGAAGCGATTTTATCGTCAATGAAATTTCAAGAGATATGATATTATTTTTTCTTATCATGATACCGCTTCAACTTGTATTTATTGTAAACTATAAATCGTTTTATGTTCGCTACGTGATCGCACTTGCTCCGGTCTTTATTGTCCTATTGTCATTAATCTTGAGAAAGGCTCCCCTGATATTGCGTTATACGATTTTGGCAGTACTGTGTATTTCAAACATCATTGGATACGCAGGGCTGTCTTTATTTAAACCATTGAAAACTAAACCACCAAATCTTGAGTACCAGAGACCTGTAATCACTATCAGAAACATATTTATGGAGAGAATCACGCCATATGTTAACCGCTCTGAGGAGATGATAGCCTTTTTGAACATAAATGCGCAGCCAGGACAGTCTCTGCTTGTATCAGGATTAGGTTCAGACTTTCCTGTTATATTTTATACAAAATTAAAAGTTATCAGGGTTGAAGATGCAATGGAGACATCTGCTGAGATGCCGGATTGGATTTTTCCGCAAACTGTCTCCGGTATAAATGAATATTTTATGAGAAAAAGTTTTTCTATTGATATGCTGGCTATTTCTGAATTTTTGAAAATGAACTACGATATGCTTAAGATAGAAGTGCATAATTCAAGCCCGGTGGGAAGTGTTCCGGAGCCAGATTTATACGAATATTTTACGCCGTCAGATAAGAAAGTGTTTATTGCTTTTAGGAAAAAGATAAATTAAAGTACTGTAGTTTTCCAATCGGCGACATAGTATAGTGCATTCAAACTACCGGACGGTACGCTGTGACAAGCCAAATACCATAAGCCCCGGAGATAAAGTATCAGGGTTTATTTAGCAAACGATGTGAGGTAAGCTGAAAAAAGTGGACACCAAAATAGAGTAAAATAAGAAACTCAATGGAGGTGTCAGATGGAAAGAAT
>JAMOAZ010000044.1:0-30504 GCA_039908505.1 Nitrospirota bacterium | reverse complement strand
CAGCCCGACAAGTATTTGAAGTACGATATTTGCAAATGCCTTTGAGCATCCAAGGTAACAGTTTAAATATAATTTCCCATCATACTCTTCCCCAGCTTCAGCCTCATGGCTTAACGTTACCTTACAAAACGCCACATAAACTATGACCAATCCTATCGCCCCAAGGTATTTTACAATAGTGTTTCCCCATAAGCTGATAATAAGGATAAATACCATTGTTGGAACATAAAACACCAGGTCTGTCTCCAAAGCCTTGATACTGACATTAAACAAAGGTTTTTCCCTGTCTTTTTTTAGCCATAAGATAAAGACAGTCACACCAAGAAAAAACATAGCCAATGTAGTCAACATAAAAGGCGCCCCTAAAATCGAGCCAACGGCAATCCCTTCACCATGTTGTTCCGAGCCGAAGATTATGGCAAAAATCGGGACAAGCGTCTCAGGCAGGGCTGTCCCCACGGCTGCTAAAATGCCTCCTGCTGCTGCATGGGATAAATTCATATGCCGCCCCAGATTCTCTACACCGTTTGCAAATAACTCACATCCGCCTAGTATAATTGCCATCGACAGAATAAGTACGGCAACTACCACAAGATATGATAACTCATGTGGGGTATGTGAGTGAGATACATGTCTCAGAAAAAAGAATATACTGGCAAGAAGAGCTACAACGGCGGCAATCCCTAAAATTTGTTTCATAAACCGTACTCCTGCCAGCGCTTATCTACAAGGGTAGTGATCTCTGGTGACATCGATATGTCATCCGGCCAATTACGTGTAAACCCCTCGGAGGCAAGTTTTTTTGTCGCATCTATGCCAATCTTGCCGCCATAGGCCGGTATTGCCGAGGCATGTTCAAGCACGTCAAGCGGACCTTCCACAACAACGGTATCTCTCTTTGGGTCTACATTGTTTCCTATCCTCCAGACGACCTCTGAGGGATTTTGCACGTCAACCCATTTGTCCACAATTACAATCATCTTGGTAAAGCTCATCTGCCCCATACCCCAGAGGGCATACATCACCTTTCTGGCGTGCCCGGGGTAGCGCTTATCTATTGATATAAGGGCGATGTTATGAAACACACCCTCAAGCGGCAGGTTCATATCCACAATTTCAGGGAGCTGCTTTTTTAAAAGCGGCAGGAATATCCTCTCCGTCGCCTTAGCAATAAAACAGTCCTCCATCGGAGGCTTCCCCACTATTGTAGCAGGGTAAATCGCATTTTTTCTGTGCGTAATACACGTAATATGAAACACTGGAAACTCGTCCTCTAAGGAATAATAGCCTGTATGGTCGCCAAACGGACCCTCTGTCCGCCGTTCAAACGGCTCAACATAGCCCTCAAGGACGAACTCGGCATTGGCCGGGACTTCAAGTGCCACTGTCTCACATTTAATAAGCTCCACGGGGGATTTCCTTAAAAACCCTGCAAAGAGCATCTCATCTATGCCCTCGGGAAGCGGTGCTGTCGCAGTATAAAGCGTTGCAGGGTCAGCACCGACAACGACTGCAACATCAAGGCGCCTTCCCAGTTTCTCAGCCTTTTTGTAGTGCCTTGCGCCGTCTTTGTGCATATGCCAGTGCATCCCCGTTGTGGTGTCGTCATACACCTGCATCCTGTACATGCCGCAGTTTCTCTCTCCGGTCTCTGGGTCTTTGGTGAACACCATGGGCAGCGTAATAAATCTACCGCCGTCCTCTGGCCATGTCTTTAATATCGGCAGGGCAAACAGCGACGGGTTGTTTTTTATTATCACATCCTTACACGCCCCATGCTTGACGTATGAAGGAAAGAAATCGGCAAGGCGTTTTAACATCGGCAGTGCCCTTAGCTTATCAATAAAATTTGTAGGAATCTCAGGCTCTAAAAACTCTATTATCTCTTTTCCTATCGAATCAATGGACTCTACACCAAGGGCAAGGCACATCCTCTCATATGAACCAAACAGGTTCACAGCACAGGAAAAGTCAGACCCCTTACAGCGCTCAAACAACAGCGCCGGGCCGCCTTGCTTGACTATGCGGTCATTAATCTCCGGTATCTCAAGTACAGGGTCAACCTCTGCCTTCACGCGCTTTAGCAGCGCCTTCTTTTCCAGCGTCTTTATGAAATCACCAAGGTCTTTATATGCCATTTTATCAACTCGCAACAGCTTGGCTTCATTATAACACAAAAGCCTTGTCTTAAAATACAGGGGTTTGAATTTGAACGTGCATCCCGGGGGTTCACCGTGATGCACGTCTGTTAGGGAATTTGTGCAGCTATATTATTACCCTTACTTGAGGGAATTAAGAGTCTGAAGCATTTCGTTTACAGTCTGGATGCCCTTTGAGTTTGCCTCAAATGACCTCTGGTATGAAATCATATTGACAAATTCTGTGCTGAGGTCAACGTTGCTTGCCTCAAGCGAACCAGATACAACTCGTCCCAGACCGTCTGAATTTGCTATATTTATAATCGGTGTACCCGAATCCTTTGACGCCATGTACAGGTTACCGCTTACTTTAGTAAGTTTTTCTGGGGAATTAAAGCGCGCCAGTGCCATTTGACCAAGCGTAGCTATTTGTCCATTTGAAAGTGTGGCAGTAATAACTCCATCATCAGTGATAGTAACTGATTTTACAGAACCTGCTGCGTAACCGTTTTGTGAGGAGCTTATCATTTGGTTTGCTTCAGCAAGCTGTGTAGTGCCGCTAAACCCTATGCCGCCTTCATTTATCGACTTTCCATAATCAAACACAATACCCTGAGGAGATGACACTGATGTGCCAAAATCAAAGTATAAAGTCGGATTAGTCTTTGATGTGGCAGATGTGCCGTCACTGACTAGTGCACCGCTGGTGTTAAACGTCAGGGTCTGCGTTGTGCCTGTTGCCATTGTCAGTATGGGACTTGAGGCAGTCGTTGATGGGTTATTGCCGGCTTGATACGCATAGTGAACCTCCCACGAATTGTCAGCAAGTTTTGTAAAATATCCCGTAACCTCATGAGAGCCTCCCTGAGAATCATAAACCGTCGTTGTTCTGGAGTAGCTATAATTTGCAGGGTCATTATTAATGCCATCGTTATTACCATCAAGAGTAAATGCTGCAGAGACAACTGTGGCTTGTGAATTAAGATTAACTCCAGTTGTTACGGTAGTCGTTGGCTGTGCCATCGATATGTTGCTTTGTATCCTGATGTTAGTTAAAACACCATTATTAGTGCTGCTGCTTGTAGCATTAACATCGGTACCCATATATCCCTGAACCCTCAACCCAGAAGATGTTATCAGGTAACCGTTCTTATCGACATTGAAAACCCCTGATCTCGTATACTCAGTAGCCCCGGTTGAAGTGTCTTTAACTACAAAGAACCCATCGCCGTCAACGGCCATATCATACGTATTGCCGGTATTTATCAAAGAACCCTGCGTAAAAAACGTACTTACACTGGTTACCTGTGTGCCCTGTCCAATCTGCCCATTATACGTCCCAACATATTGGCTGAGTACGTCGCCAAAGTTCGCCCTGTTGGACTTATAACCAGTTGTGTTCATGTTGGAAATATTATTACTAACAACATCTAAAGCGGTACCAGTACTGGTCATTCCGCTTACTGCACTCCACAGTGATGATATCATCTATTTACCCCTCCTTTTTATCAGTTTTATGCAGTTTTAGCGGCTGTGGCAACGGGTGAATTTATTTCCTTAACGTTAATCATCTGCACACTGCTTCCGTTGTCAAGCGTAAGATAAGTAACACCGTTGTCGAACTTCACACCACTTACTGTTCCTGTAGAGCCATCATCCATAACTACACTCTTGCCTATAAGACCTGTTGCTGCCATATTGTTTAACGAATTTGAGTATGCGCTGAGCGCCTTCATGTTCGTGTTGAGATTCGTCAACTGCTGAACCGATGTAAACTGAGCCATCTGGCTTGAGAAATCTGAAGTGTCCATCGGCTCCATTGGGTCCTGATATTTTAACTGTGTGGTGAAAAGAGACAAAAAGTCCACCATATCGCTGCCAAAACTAGAAGATGTAGTATCTGATGACGATGTTGTATCTGTCTTTGACGACGAACTTGTCTTCGATGACGAAGACGAGGCTGCTGTGGCATTGGCGCTCTTGCTCGCAGAATAATAATTCCCCATAGTATTTGCACTACCTACTGATGATACTCCCATAATTCCCTCCTTATTACGTTAACATTTTAAGCAAATATACTTATGCCATCATATTTATAAGCAGTCCTTGCATACCCTGTAACGGCTATGGGCTGCAACTGCCTTTCTTCTCTTATGTTTTTAGCTGCGCTTTGCTCGTTTCTTCCTTCTTTATAATTCCCGCCTCTGTCTTTAAGAGAAACAGTGAAACCTCCCACTGTAAGACCCTCTTTTGTCAGTGCGCTGACTATTTCATGCAGGTTCTTCTCTATAATTCCCTTTGCAGCCGAGTCTGAAGCGCTTATATTGGCATTTAAAACACCTTTTTGTACGTTTACACTGATGTCAAGCTTTCCTATGCCGTCCGGCTCAAGTTTTACCTCAATGGATGTGTCAGTCTTTCTCGTGATTGTAAACCTGTTGCCATTCAATTCGACGGTCTTTGCGCCACCTACTGCGAGTTTTTCACCTGTGTCACCTGTGGCGGCCTGGCTGGTCTTGCCAAGCGCTTCGTGAACCTGAGTTTTGTCCACTGAAAAGACGGTAGTGCTTATTCCCTCATCCTGTTTTGAATCACCATTGTTGACTTCCTTTATTGTTTCAGGCGTATCCTTTGATAAATCGTGCTTCGACAACTGTGAGCCGCTTGAATCTGCTATATTTATTACCGGCAGATTGTTCTGTGGGGCATTAGATTTTGGGGACACTTCACTAAGGATGTCAGAGGACTCTTTAGAGGATAATTCATTCTTAGCAGCGTGCCGCACGGAGTTTAAATCTACAAGATTAATATCCTGCGAAACATTATCCAGGGTCTTCAGTGCAGCAGTTAACTGCTCAGGAGACTTAATCTCCGGAATTTTTGTCTCTGCTGCGCTCATATTACTTGCGGCATCAGTGGTAGTAGGTTTAACAAGCGCCTGCTTCAGAGGGTCAGGATTGCCTGTCATAAGATTATCAGTCTCTGGGGGGGTGACCTTTTGCTGCTGAATTGGCTCTTTCAGAGACACAGTGTCATGTTTAGCATCACAGTCATTGATGCTGCCGGGCTGCGGCAAAAGGCTACTTATTTCTGGCTTACTCTCTGGCATCTGTTTTGTATCAACTACAGATGTGATATCATCTTTCTCAGCATTAGCGTTGAGTGGTTGCAGCATACTTATTATTTCTGGTTTGGTATTTTGCTGCTGTGTAGCGCCAAGCAGAGACAGAATATCGTTTTTCACACTATTGTTACTAACTGATTCCACTCCATCTGAATTATCACCGGTGATACCGGTGGGTTGAAGGTTAATCATAACGGGTGCAGTGACTGAACCTGCCAGTGCTTCTGCCTCGCTGTTATTTTTGTTAATCCTGCCTTTCATTGCCTTATCAAGAACAGTGGTAAACTGTTCATCGTCTTTGGCTGTTGTGGTATCATCCGAATGCTGAATCGTTGAATCATCTACCTCAAGTGTAGTGCTGGTTGAGTGCATCGCAGAGGTAGCGTCAGTCAGCTTGCTGTCGTCATCAGAATGTTTAGCCCTGTTTGAGCGGGAGCTTGACTGACCGCGTTTGCCTTTGACAGTTGAGCTGGACTCAGTGGTATTGTGAGCCTCGTCGTCTGCATCTGGTCTCTGGGCATCTGATCTCTGGGCGCTGAACTCTCTTACCTGCGTCCTCGGCTTCGGTTGAACCAGGCTGCTTATGTTGTTTCCGATTATATGTAGTATCTCACTCATGTAAGTAGTAAAAGCAAAATACGTGCCAAACAAAATCAGACCGTGTGTACTTGGAATTTAAGATAAACCGGAGATACTACAGGGAAAAATTTTCACCTAACAGGTAATTTTTTCGTTACCTTTGACATCAGATCAGTAAATATAGCGGCTTTTCTTTTATCCATTGCAGACAGCACAGCAGCCGTCTTACGGGGTTTCATTTTAACAAGAATTGCTACGGAAAGCTCCTCATCAAGCAGCTCAAGTTCTTTTGCGGCGTTCTCTGCGGGCATCGATTCATATATTTTGACTAAGTTGTTCATTCTTTCGGTGTTGGTCTCTTTCAGTTTTGCCATAATCTCATCGAGTTGTTTCAGGAGTTTTTCATATTCGGCTATTTTTTTGTCTACTTCCGCCTTTAAGTCGTTCAGTCTCTCCTCTTCCTTTTTTACAGCCTCTTCTCTCTTCGACAATTCCATGTTTTTAGTTTTGCCGGAATCGACGGGCTGCTGGGTGGCAGCAGGCGTATCCTGGGCAAAAACTATGGCGTTGCTGCAAACACAGCCCCATAGCGCCAGTGCCAGAAGAGTTTTATTCATGTGTAATACGCGCCCGTGTAATACTTGAAAGATACGCAAAATCCATCTGGCGCTGCTCGATAGCCGTATTTCTCTTATCGTCTTCATATATTACCTTGTCCTTAAGTATTCCAACTGTTTTTAATTCCTTATAGGTCTCAATGAGGACAGCCTGTCTGTCCTTAAGCTCATCATCCTTTTGTGCTACGACAAGCATTTGTTCGTCTATGTTTTTATATAACGTATCGATATAATTATAGTATATTGTCAGTTCAAAGGTGTTTACAATGCTGCCGGTTTTTTTTTGTTCCAGGTCGGCTGTCGTCTCTGCCAAAAGTCTCTCCAGCACTGCAAGGACTTCCTGTTCTTCTCTGAGGGCCTTCCATGCCTTATGAACCTCTATTTCGGCCTCGTCTTTTTTAAACTCCCTGACCTGTTCTATTCGTTTAAGCGTATCTAATTTTGGCATAAGTTATTCCTTATCTTGATTTTGAAAATAACTGTTCAAGCCCCTTAAGGCTGGTTTGAAAGTCCCTCGGCTCATTCATCCCCTGTTTTAAATACGTATTCAACCTGTCTATCATGGAAATGGCATAGTCAACCTTTGGATTAGAACCTTCTTTGTATGCGCCAAGGTTTATCATATCCTCAAATCTCTTATATACCGACATCACCTCGACAAATCTGCCCGCAGTGTCCAAGTGTCCCTTAGTAATTATATCAGGCATTACCCTGCTTATTGACCTTAACACATTAATGGCCGGATAGTGATTTTCCATTGCAAGGTCCCTTGACAGGACAATGTGACCGTCCAAAATAGACATAACAGAGTCAGCCACAGGGTCTGACAGGTCATCTCCCTCAACAAGGACGCTGTATATGCCCGTGATGCTTCCCTTTCCCTTTTGCGTCCCTGCCCGCTCAAGGAGTTTTGGCAGGAGGGCAAAGACCGAAGGCGTGTAGCCCTTGGTAGCTGGCGGCTCACCAACTGCTAGCCCTATCTCACGCTGTGCCATGGCAATACGTGTCAGCGAGTCCATAAACAGCAGTACGTCCTTCCCTAGGCTCCTGAAATATTCGCTTATGGCCGTTGCCACAAACGCACCCTTGACCTTAGCAACCGGTGATTGTTCAGACGTGGAGACCACAGCAACCGACCGTTTCATTCCCTCAGGCCCAAGGTCCCTTTCTATAAACTCCCTTACCTCTCTGTTTCTCTCTCCAACAAGGGCAATTACATTGACATCGGCACGTGTGTATTTTGCCATCATCCCCAGAAGTACACTTTTGCCTACTCCGGCCCCGGACATGATTCCAATTCTCTGCCCTTTGCCAACGGTCAAAAGACCGTTAATTGCCGCAATCCCCAAGTCTATTGGCTCACTTATTCGCTCCCTTGACATGGGGTTTGGCGGGATTGACATCAACGGGTAGCTGAAACCGCTTATCGGGCCTTTGCCATCAATGGGATGCCCGGATTCGTTTATAACCCTTCCAATAAGACCATCGCCTACCTTAATAGAGACCTTCTTTCCCATGGAAAGTATCCTGCTGTTGGGTTTTATCCATGATATGTCGCCGGTGGCCATTAAGAGTGCCTTTGAGTCCTTGAATCCCACAATCTCTGCGTCTATTGGGAGCTGGTTGTCAGAATATATCTTACACGCATCTCCGACGCTGGCTTTTATGCCTGTGGCCTTTATCATGATGCCGGTGATCTCCGTTATTCTGCCGTATACCCTGAGCGGCTCTGAGTCTTCGGCTGCCTTTATGTATGGCGCTAAGTTAACTTGCAACAAGTTTTTGCCTCATATCTTCCAGTATATTTATCAGTAGTTCATCGACATTGGTAACTACCTCTTCCATCGGGCCTACAACTACAGGGCCGTTTACAGGCAGAGACGGGTCAATATCAAGCACCACCTCCTGGTGCAGCTCAAGAAACTCCGGCCTTTTCTTTAAAAACAAGTCATGCAGGGACGGGTGAATCTTTATTGTAATCTGCCCCATCTTCTCAAGCCTGTTTATACCCTCTTTGACAAGTTTGACAACAAAGTCAGGGTTTATGGACAGTTCTTCGTAGAGCGCCTTTTTTGCAATAGTTATGGCAAGCGTAAGCAGTTGCGGCTCAATCTCCTGAAGCTGCTTTTCCCTTAATTGCTCAAACTGCGTTAACATAGTCTCAAGCTGCCCTATCAACAGGACTACATTTTCCTCGAATGACTTCTGGCCCTCTACAAGCCCGGCCTGAAAACCTTTTTCATACGCATCTTTCTCTATTTGTTGCGCCCGCTGTCTTGCCTCACGCTCAATTGCCTCAGGGTCTACCACGTGTTCAGGCTGGACATCGATGTCATCTGTAACTCCACCATCACGACATTCCTCATCCCGGTCTTCCAGTGAAGGCAGCGTGTATGTCTGCAGATTGGAGCCTCTTAATACCTTATGGCTATACAAGCGCTTCCTCCTCTCCGCTTCCAGGTAAGGTTATCTTGCCTGCTTCGCTGAGCTTTCTTGTCGCCTTGATGATACTCTGCTGGGCCTTCTCGACCTCTGAGACCCTCACAGGGCCTTTTACATCCATGTCTTCCTTAAGTATTTCAGCAGCCCTCTTAGACATATTCTTAAATATCAGTTCTTTCAGTGCATCAGAGGCAGTCTTCAGCGCTAGTGACAGCTCATCTGTGCTAACCTCCTTAAGTATCTGCTGAACGTCTCTGTCGGCAATCCTGACAATGTCCTCAAATACAAACATGAACTGTCTTATGGATTCTGCTAGTTCATAGTCGTGGCTTTCGATATTCTCAAGGATAAGTTCTTCAGTAGCCTTGTCCGTAGAGTTAAGGATTTGGGCAACCTTTTTCACGCCGCCCACTTTAATACCCTCGCTCCTGTCTATGTCCAGCTCGCTCTTTAGCACATCTTCTATCTCCCCGATTGCATCCACAGGGATTCCCTCTGTGGTTGCCATTCTCATAGCAACATCGACTTTTAACGATTTAGGCAGTGTTGTCAGCACATTTGCCGCCTGTCCAGGGTCAAGCAGGGTAAGTATAAGGGCAATGGTCTGGGGATGCTCTGTAAGCAAAAAGTTGGTCAGCTTTTTGGCGTCAATCTTCTTTAGTGACTCAAGGGTTGACTCAACAGCAGTTTTTTCCATAATTACCTTTGCGGTCTTTTCGTCCAGTCCCTTAGTCAGCATATGCCGTACATAGTCACCGCCCCCTACGTATATGTCTCCCTTTTCAATCTTCGTAGATGCCTCCTTGAAGACCGACTTTATCTCTTCCTCTTTCAGCGATTGAATCTTGGCCATCATTGAACTAACCTTGCCGATCTCCTTAACATCAAGGCTTTTTAGCACTTCGGCAGCGGCGTCCTCACCAATTGCCGTCAGAAATATCGCGGCTTTCTCCGGACCAGTCAGCTCTATCATCTCTCTATCACCCTCCCTTATCAGTTCCTATCCAGTCTTTTATCATCACTGCCGCCTGTTTAGGGTTGTCCTTTGCCCACTTAATCCATCTCTGTGTGTCTTCTTTCGCAAGGGCTTCCTTTGTTCCAGGCTGCTGTAATCTTTTATCGGGCTCTGTCATTATGATGGCTCCTCGGCTGCCGAAGACATCCACTCTTTTATGAGTACTGCTGCCTGCGTTGGGTTGTCCTTCACCCAATCCGACCAGCCTGACATCTCACGCTTAATAGTCATTTCCTCCGTAGGCGGCATCTTCATACCCTTTTCCTTGCCTGCCAGAGCCTTCTTAGCATCATCGTCTGCATCGCCGACTGTTCTGGAATACGGCAGCTCTTTCACAGTAGGCATTGACTCCTGTACTAGAGATTTTACTATTGGTCTGACCACAAATGCAACAAATAAGAGTGCCAATAACACAGGTGCCAGATATTTTACAACCATCACACCATCCTTAAGATAGTCTGCATAGGTTCTCTTAACCGGTGCAATCTCTTCCTTTTGCAGAGGTTCAAATGGCATGTTTATTACTGTGACCTCGTCTCCCCTCTTTTCAGTAAAACCAATAGCCTTCTTAACAAGGTTCTCGTATTGCTTTAAGTCCTCTTCTTTATGTGGTGTATATACAACGTCTTTTGGGTCTTTTGAGTCTGCCTTTGCCGTATATATGCCATCCACTAATACTGCAGCGGTAAGCTTCTTTAACTTACCATATGGGGCTATAATATGGCTTGTTACCTTGGTGATTTCGTTATTTATCGTTTCGTTGAGTTTCTTCATTTGCTGCTGACCGCCCTGTGACTGCGGCGTGGTCTTTGCTGGCAGATTCGATTGAACCCCGACTACCCCGGCAGGCTGTTGCGTTACAGACTCTTCACTTGACGTTTGTCTGCTCCTTACTACTTCACCATCTGGGTCATACTTTTCCTCTTTCATCTCTGTGCGTGAAAAGTCCAGCTCTGTGTTTACCTTTACCTTGACTTTGTCCTTGCCAACTACCGGTTCAAGAATCTCGCGTACACTGGCCTCTATGTCTTTTTCATATTTTCGCTGATACTCTAGCTGTGTACTGGTCAAACCCATTACCTCATCGGCATGGCGCGTAAGCATGTTGCCGCTGCTGTCTACAATAGTCACATCGTTAGGGTTCAGCCCCTCGATGCTGCTTGAGACAAGGTGTACGATACCCTGTATCTGCCCCTGCGTCAGAGATCTTGATGGCTTTAATGTAATAAGTATAGATGCCGTTGGGGGCTGTTTGTCCTTTACAAAAAGGGATTTCTCCGGCATTGCCAGATGAACTCTTGCCCTGTCAACCTCTCCAAGGGCAGTTATAGTCCTTGCAAGTTCTCCCTCAAGCGCCCTCTTATAGTTGAGCTTCTGAACAAAGTCGGTTGCCTGAAAGTCTGTTTTATCGAACACCTCAAACCCTATTCCACCACCCTGGGGCAGCCCCTGGGCAGCCATTTGAAGCCTGAGATCATAGACCTTCTCAGCAGGAACCATAATGCTGTTTGATGTAACCTGATACGGGACTTTCATCTGCTGCAGCTTTTCAACCATCTTGCCTGCATCGGCCTCTGAAAGATTTGAAAACAGTATCGCGTAGTTTGTCGACTGTGACCACGAAAACAACAACACTATCGCCGCTATGCCTAACACCAGCGACAATGCAATGATTAGCTTTTTCTTATTAGACCAGTTCTTTATCGTTTCAATAGTGTTTGCCATAATTTAGTCCTGCGCTTATTTTTTGCTGTTTATAAAACGATTACATGTCTGAGTCCGCGTACCCGTTAATTTTAATGCATCTCAGAAAATAACCGCAACTTCCACTCTCAACCAGGGCCAGTATACTACTACCGGCCTTGGTTCCTTAATTACCTGTTACATCTCTCTACAACTTCAGCAAGCTAACAGCTCACTACACCTGCATCCTCATTACCTCATCGTATGCGGTTAAAAGCCTGTTTCTCACTTCCACCATCAACTGAAAAGACATATCAGCCTTCTGCATTGCCATTACCGCGTTATTCACATCGCCGCCTTTAGCAAGGGCATCGACTGCCTTGTCGGCCTCCTGCTGAATGGCATTGACCTTTGAAAATGCCTCACGCAGAGCAGTGTCAAACCCACCGGCGTTTGAATCGGCAGCGCCCTTGTTTGCAGGTTTTATCTGCTGTGGAATTTCAAGACCAGAGCCTTTTATTGTTATTCCTGACATGACTACCTCCCTATCTCTAACGTTTTGAGGTACATACTTTTTGATATATTAAAAGCCGATACGTTGGCCTCATATGCCCTTGATGCCATCATCATATTTACCATTTCCTCTATTACATTAACATTTGGCATTGCCACATATCCCTCAGGATTAGCGTCCGGATGTGTAGGGTCGTAAATAAGTGTGGGTGGTGTCTGGTCTTCTACTATCTCCGAAACCCTCACGCCATTGTTCATCGTGCTAGGGTCATTGCCCACAGGGGCTACCTGAAACGCCAAATCCCTTCTCTTATATGGGCCGCCTTGCTCTGTCCTTGTCGTGTGTACGTTTGCCAGATTTGACGCCACGACGTTCATCCTCTCACGCTGTGCCTCGAGGGCAGATGCACTTGTCTTAAAAACTCCGGCTAATTCCATTAGATGTTCCTCTTCATAGCTGTTTTATACATCATTATCTTCTGCGATACCAACTTTGTAGCCGCCTGATATTTTAAGGCGTTTTCAGTCATCTTCGCAACTTCCATATCCACTTCTACATTGTTGCTGTCACCCCATAACAGGGCATTATCGTCAACCGTTACGCCAGAGGCAGACATCGGCACACCATCTTTAAAGTGCATCGGCTTCGTTGCATCCATCTTCAGGCGCTCTCCGTCAAAAAATGAACTAAAGTCAACATCCTTTGCCTTATAGTAGGGTGTGTCAGAGTTGGCAATGTTCGATGTCAACACCCTGTGCCTGAGCGCTGTGGCACTCATCAGCTTTTCTAAATTTAAAAATCCCCTATCCAATTCCATGATACACTCCTCCGAGTTACAATTATATACTAATATATCTATCAATAATCATGCCAGCCAAACTATTTATTCTGCTATTATAGTTATACTTTATATATTATAACATAACTACGTGTAATATTTATATATTTACACTTAACTCATTGACAACTGTCTGTCTGAAAAAGGACGCTGAGGCGTCGTATTTCCAACAGTTTACTGTTCATCTGGAAAAAATTTCCCATATTCGCTAAGCTTATTTCTTATTGTCCTTACGTTTACGCCCAAAATCTTTGCAGCCTTTGTCTTATTGCCGTTTACGTCTTTGAGCGTTTTCATAATAAGGTCTCTTTCCATTTCCTTTATGCCGCGCTTATTATTGTCTGGTGACAAATCAACTCTACGGGCCGAAGGTGGTTCTTCAAGCATGAAGTCAGATATATCAATCTCCTGATTCCTTGACAATAGTACTGCCCGATGTACAGTGTTTTCCAGTTCTCTGATATTGCCGCGCCACTGATTTCTAAGGAGAAAATTCAGGGCAGAATCTGACAGCCGTTTGGCATCTTTGTTAAGCAGGGCGGAGAATTTCCTGATAAAATAGTCTGAAAGCAGGGCAATGTCCTCGGGGCGTTCCCTCAGCGGGGGGACATGCAGGGGGAAAACACTGAGTCTGTAGTAGAGGTCTTCTCTGAAATTCCCCGCTTCGGCCTCTTTTCTCAGGTCCCTGTTGGTTGTGGCCAAGACCCTGGTATTGATAGGGATGGTGTGTTTTCCACCTATCCTGTCGATTTCCCTCTCCTGAAGTACACGCAGGAGTTTTGCCTGAAGGCCCATTGGCATCTCCCCTATTTCGTCAAGGAGGATAGTGCCCTCGTTCGCTAGTTCAAATTTACCAAGTTTCTTATCCGATGCACCTGTAAAAGAACCCTTTTCGTGACCGAAAAGCTCAGATTCCATGAGATTTTCCGGGATTGCCGCACAGTTTACGGCAACAAATGCTTTTAACTTCCTGAGACTTTGACTGTGTATGTATCTGGCAATCAGCTCCTTGCCCGTGCCGCTCTCGCCATAGACCAACACCGTTGTATCACCTGCGGCAACATCACGGGAGATTTGTAACAGACGCGTCATCTTCGGATTGCCTGTGATGATATCCCTGTCCGAGGACATGGTCTCCATAATGGAGCTTATCTTGCTGCCTAACTTATCAAATGAAAACGGTTTCATAAGATAGTCTGTAGCGCCTTCTTTCATCGAATCAACTGCATTTTCCACAGTGCCGTAGCCGGTTATTACCAGTACGGGAAGGTTGCCGACACGCCTTCTCACCTCTTTTAAAAAGGCGAGACCATCCATTCTCGGCATCTTCATATCTGTGATAATCAGGGCAAACGGCGTATTGGCCATCTTGGCAAGGCCCTCCTGACCGTTTTCTGCTACTGTAGCCTCAAAGCCAAGCCTTTGAATGGCCTCTTTTAATGCGTCTCTCATCTGAGGGTCGTCATCGACCACCAATATAGGTTTCATTGTTTTCAATCGCCCCTCCATTTAATTATTCTAACATAATGAGCCAGTTGCAAAATGAGTAAATATACCCAGTTTATGTTTGACCATAAAGGATGGATTCCTGCTTTCGCAGGAATGACACCCAGCCTGGAGACCGGAATTGCAACAGAATGTCGTCTTTCCTTGTCTGTCATTCCCGTGAAAACGGGAATCCAGGATGTTGCAGGTACAAAGAGCTACAGCATTTTGCAATTGGCTCATAATTTCAATCACATTTCTAGCGGCAGTACAATTTGAAAGGTACTGCCAATCCCCTTTTTGCTCTTTACCCTGATTATCCCTTCATGGGCCAGCATTATCTTTGAGGCAATGGCAAGCCCAAGCCCCGTACCTTTTTCCTTTGTACTGAAAAAGGGATCAAAAATCCTCTCTATATTCTCATGCTCTATGCCTTCACCGTTGTCTTTAACCTCTACGACAGCGGACTTATTATCGTTGACGCATTCGTTAATAAATATCTCGCCGGACTCACCGGCAGCCTGGATTGCGTTTATTATTACGTTCATTAAGACCTGCTTTAATAACTCAGCATCGCCGTGAACCTGGATATCGCAGTATTCACTCCTGGTAAACTTAATTGCACGTGCCTCTACAAGCGGCATCAGCATGAATATTGTATCAGTCACTATGGTGTTTAAGTTAAGCGAGTGGAAGAGCGGCTTTTGTGGTTTTGCGAAAAACAACATATTTGTAAGTATATTGTTCAAACTCCTGATCCCTGTGTAGATTCCCTTTGCAAAATTCGTCTGGGGCGAATCCCCCAGCTCAGACTCAAGCATACTTGCATAAAGCTCTATGCTGCACAGTGGGCTTCTGATTTCGTGCACAATCTGTGCCGCCATCTCACCCATTGCTATCAGGCGCTTATTTCGCTCCTGATGGGACTCAAGCTCTTTTATTCTCGTCATATCCTGTATCATTATCACCTGCCCCCTGACACAACCCCTTGAGTCGCTTACGTTTGAGCGGGAAATTAATACGTTATGCTTCTTTTTATGCGTCTTTAGATATGTATCAGCCCCATCGCTGTCTATCTTTATATCGAGGCTGTCAAACGGCCTTCCTATTACCTCTTTTGAGCTTAGGCCTATCAACTTTTCTGCGGCCTTGTTAAACATGGTAATATCTCCGGAGGGGTCGATGACGATAATAGATTCACTCAGGCTCTCTAAAATCCCCTTCAGGTAGTCCTCTGCCTCTTCTGTGTCGTACAGCGCCTTTTCTAACTGCTTGTTTTTCTCCTCAAGTTCCTCGGTCAGATATTGTACACGGTCTTTGAGTTTTTGATACATATGCTCAAGACTTTGCGAGGCAAGCATAAAGTTTTGAAATGCGTCGTTCAGACGCAATATATCTTCCATTGGCTTCACGGTTTCCATTAGTTTTCCTTATGTTTTATTTATGTTATTAAAGTTCTACTGTATATCATCCAGCCGTTTACTAACGCTTTCACCCTGAATTACCGATCTGGCAAATTTACTCAACTGTGAGCTTCCAGCGCTGAGTTTTTTCAATGCCTCTTTCCCCTCAGCATCGTTTAGTATTGTGCCTGTCCTGTATAATGCCCATTCGTTTGAGGGGTCCTTAGACAGCGCCTGCCTATAGTAATTAACGGCCTCGTCTTTTTTGCCGGTCTGCAATAAATACTCTGCTATGTTCATGTCGTCTTCAGAATTGCCCCCCAGGTTTTTCACTGCCTGTGCATAAAATGCCATAGCCTTCTCCTTATCCGGGGCAAAAGCTATGGAGTCTCTGAACATCTGAAGGTCGTATTTGGTAAAGTGTCTGATAGCAGTCAATCTTTCGTACACACCCTTTAGGTCCTGATTATCGTAAAGCACCTGTGCCTCAGACCTTAGAATGTCATCAGTTGGCACTTTATATTTTTTCAACTGCCCGAGGTATTTCACTGCTGTTGCCTTGTCACCCTTGTCTGCGTAGAGTTGGGAGAGTTCATAGAGGGCATTTTGTCGTTCTAAGTCTGAGGAGTTGTGTAGTATCCAATCAAGGACTTCTATGTATGGCTTGCCACCGCTGCTTTTCAATATATCGGCTGCCTTTAGGACAAGTTTTTCATAGTATGGATTAAAAAATGTCTTTCCGTAGTCTTTCCACAGGGATGTGAACAGCTCCTTATCGGCCTGTGCAGCCTCGTTCAGAGTGGTCTCAAGTTTTTGTACGAGGGTTGTTGAGTTTGGGTTTTTTGCAATCATAGACTTTATGAGTTTGGCTGCATCTTTATATTTTTTTTCCTTTAACAGAAGGTCAATGTTATAAAAATCCAGTTCTTCCTTGTCCTTGCCGCTTACGTAGAGTTTCTTTAGGGCATCGATGGATTTCTGTGCAGCAGGCAGTTTTCCTGCATCTAAGTTTATGCGGGTAAGCATCATTAGGGCCTTTGTCTTAATGTCCCTGTTTTTGGCGTCTGCTGCCATGGTCAAATATTTGACTGCCCCACCGGTGTTTGAGGCATTTGCCTCGATTGTGCCAATGGTGAGGTCGGCCTTTTCTTTTAATTTTTCATTTGCTCCCTTTTTGTCGCTTATCAGTTTGAAAATATCTTTTGCCTTGGGTATGTTGCCAGTCTGGAGGAGATTTTCAGCATACAGAAAGCGTGTCTCTTCGTTTGCGTCCAGATAATCAGCATCCTGCTGGACGGCCTTTTCATACACCTCATGTGCCTCTTTTATCTTGCCTGTTTTTTGGAACATATTTGCCTTGCCGTAAAGGGCGGCTGCACTATCCCCTGCCTTTTCATATGCGGCAAGCGCCTCGGCATATTTTTTCGACATGTCGAAACTTTTTGCAAGATAGAGATTAGCCTTCTCAATATTTCTTGAGTTGGGGAATAAATCCAAATACTGATTGAAGCCTGTCTGGGTTTCATGTGGGTACTTCTTCTCGAAAAATAGCTCTGATTTCCTAAAAAGCGCCTCTGCGCGCACATCCGGGTTTGTGGAGAATGTAAACGCCTTCCTGTATGAGTCAATAGCGCCAAGTGTGTTTTTCTGTCTGTCAAGAATCCTGGCATGGAGAAAACTACAGGCAGCACCAGTCTCTGTGGTTTTCAGATAACATTCATTCAGCGCTTCTTTAGCACGTTTATAGTCTTTCAATTCAAGATACAGCCACGCCTGTTTCAGCTCAGGCGTTACCAGCACCTTGCCTACATTAATGGCATCTGCAGCCACCGCGCCATATAACGTTGCAGCTATCACTATCCCCGCTGTCAGAAATCTGTTCATCACAATATTACCTCAGACTGCATAGTAATATAGTATGCAAAATACATACCAATATGGGCCAGCATGGAAACAACTATAATTAAAGGGGTTTACTACCAGGGCAAACGCACTATGTATTTTTTTGTCTGTCATTCCTGCGAAAGCAGGAATCCAGTCTAATGAGAAATAACAGCATCTTCGTGCCCAAGTAAGGATGACATGAGAGAGTAAAAGACTGGAAAACACGTTTTGACCGCATTTTGATATAAGAACTGGATTCCTGCTTTCGCAGGAATGACAGATTTAGTACATTTGAATGATACGTTTTGCATTAGCCTAACTCTGAAATAACAACAAAACGCATATAGTGCGTTCGCCCTGGGTTTACTGCGTTGAACGTCAAAAATCCGACGCTTTAGGTGATTGGCGATTCGTTTAACTTTGCGTCAAGTCCTTTTTTCTTTAATTTCTCAAGAAAAGTAGTCCTGTTCAGCCCAAGCAGCGCTGCTGCCTTGCTTTTCACACCGCCGGAGATTTCCATGGCCTGAATAATGAACGATGTCTCAATGTCATCGAGGTGTGTCTGTAAGTCAATCCCCTCAGGGGACATCTGATACTGTAAGACCCCGGAGAACTCTGCCTTTTGTCTGGCATCAAAGAATCTTGGGGGTAAATCTTCCTGAGTTATAGTGCCTGTCTCATCTAATATCACAAATCTCTCTATCAGCGTTTCAAGTTCTCTGACGTTTCCAGGCCACTGATAGTTAAGCATTAAGTCAATGGCCTCCGGTAGAATGTTCAAGGTTCTCTGCCCTTCCTTACCATCCTGCGAATCCGGGAACTTCCCAATAAATCTATTGATAAAGTGTTCTATCAGTAATGGTATATCGTCCTTGCGCTCTCTCAGAGGACTGATGTGAATAGGAATAACGTTGAGACGATAGTAGAGGTCTTCTCTGAAATTACCGTTCTTTGCCGCCACACCGAGGTCTTTGTTAGTAGCTGCCAGAATTCTGATGTCAACCTTTACTGTCCTTGTCCCCCCTACCCGTTCAAATTCCCTTTCCTGAAGGACTCTTAGAAGTTTTACCTGAAGCGATGGATGAAGCTCTCCTATCTCATCAAGCAGTATTGTACCCTTGTCAGCAAGCTCAAAACGCCCCTTGCGTGTATTTACCGCCCCTGTAAATGCACCCTTTTCATGCCCAAACAGCTCAGACTCAAGCAAGTCCTTTGGTATCGCACCGCAGTTCAGGGGAATAAATGGATTTTCTGCCCTCGCGCTGTTCTTGTGAATCGCCTGAGCTACGAGTTCCTTGCCCGTGCCGCTTTCACCTGTTATAAGTACCGTACTGTCGGCGCGCGAGACCTTGCTAATCATATTATAAAGACGCTGCATTTGGGCAGACTTCCCAATCAGCTTATCAAAATGCGTTTTTATTTCCATAATAATTTTATATTGTATAGCTATTTTTGTGCTATGTCAATATTAAAACACTAGTTTTTATGGGGTGTCGGCTGGCACAACGTAGACTTACAGCATAATTATTATTTTATACCTGTATGTTACTATATTAACTTAATGTATTAGTTTAGTATATTTTAATAAGATATGTATGTTAATATTTTGACAGTGCAGGATTATTTTTCAAAAAAATCAAATATCAGGTCGTTAAACGCCTGCGGTGACTCAAGCATTGGGCTGTGACCGCAGTTTTCCAGATAGGTAAGCTGACACTCAGCAATAGCCCGCGCCGTTCTTTCGCTGCCAACCTTTGGTATTAAATCATCCCATGCGCCATGTACGAAGAGTGCAGGACATTTGATTTTATGAATCCTGTCGGTCCAGTTGGCCTCAGACATCGCCCTCGGATGCTCTACAAAGACCTGCTCTGATGATTTCAGTGCGTGTGATAAAATCTGTTCAAACATCTCGTCATCTGACATGCCGGGCATAACCGCCCTCAACCAGTGCCTCAGCATTGGTTCGTTTTGCATAATTGCGCGCATCATGTTGTCGTCGTAGTCAAAGCCAAGTGCAAGCCCGTCCATAGCGATAGAATTGATGAGGACGAGTTTCTCTACCTTCTCTGGATAGTTTATAGCAAACAACTGGGCAATACCCCCGCCCATTGAATGTCCGGCGAGATAAAATCGATTTAATCTCAGCGCATCGGCAAAGTCATTGACAAACGAAGCTAAATAATCAAGCGTATGGCGGCTGTGAGTCTCCGGTGTGCCACCGCTGCCGGGTAAATCAAGCGCATACGCCTCATACCCCGGCCTGATAAGTTGAAGTGACTTCCGCCACCAAAGCGACGATGCAAGGTTGCCATGAATGAAGATGACCTTTCTGGGGCCGGAGCCATGCTTCAGGTATCCAACTTCGTCCCCTTTGGACGTATGGGTAAAAAGGCTGTTCACTTATTAATCACCAGGGCTGAGTATAGCATAATGGACTATAGTAAATCATCCCTTGAATTTTTTGCCCATGCCATGATATTGTTATTCAGGTATTGTTGAGTGAAGATTATTGCCGGAGCCCTTAAGGGAAAGACAGTCACTGTAAAACATAGTAAGGCCCTGAGACCAACCTCTGCAAAGGTCAGGGAATCCCTGTTTAATATCATACGGCAGCGTGTGCCGGGGTGTTCCTTTGCCGACTTGTACGCTGGCAGCGGCGCTGTAGGTTTTGAAGCCCTTAGCCGCGGCGTAGGAAGTGTCGTATTTGTCGATATTGACAGACATGCCATCGATACCATAAAAAAGAATCCGGCATTTTATGAAAACCCCCAGAATGCAGCCATATGCAGCGACGCCGTAGGTTTTGTCACATCTGAGCCGTCACGCGCACTGAGTAATGCCCCATTTGACATAGTCTTCGCCGATGCGCCCTATAACTCAGATGAAACAGACAAACTCCTGCAGGCCCTTGAACACTCATGGATACTCAGCGACACCTTAGTCATAATTGAACATTCCACAAAGAAACTGATGCCACACTCAACTGGCACCCTGATACTCATAAAAACCTACAGATACGGCGACGCCTCACTAAGCGTCTACACCGCTACAACGACATCTTTACCAGAGGATAACTAATGAACAGACTGGCAATTTACCCCGGAACTTTTGACCCCTTTACCAACGGACACCTTGATATTGTCCTCAGGAGCGTGAGGCTTTTTGATAGCCTTGTCATTGCCGTTACGACTAATGCAAAAAAAACCCCTCTTTTCAGCGTACCGGAAAGGAAGGAACTCATAAAAAAATCGCTGCCCGAAGACGTCAATATATCAGTTGAGAGCTTTGACGGCCTGTTAGTCGATTACGCCGAAAAAAGAGGCAGCATCATAGTAATCCGCGGCCTGCGAGCGGTGTCTGACTTCGAGTACGAACTGCAGATGGCCCTGTTAAACAGGAGATTAAAACCTAGCATTGAAACGATATTTAAAATGCCCTCCGAGGAGTACTCATTTCTAACCTCGACGGCAGTAAAGGAAATTGCACAGTTAGGCGGCTGTGTTGACGGCCTCGTGCCCGCTGCCGTTAAGTCTGCCCTTATAGAAAAATTTAAAGAGAAAAAATTAAAATAGAAAATTTAAAATGAAACAGTAATCGAACATTGCCCAAATCAAATATATCTCAGGGAAAAGGCTGTCTCTGCATAGTCTCAGCACTCCTTATTTGGAGTTCACAGGGGATTGTCATCAGGGCAGCAGATATGCCTGTCATATCGATTGTCTTTTATTCCCTTGCAGTGTCGCTTCTCTTCCAATCGTTTATATTTCTTAGACCATCAATAAAACTTCCATCTACAAGGGGATTATTGATTATCTTTTTGCTCAGTGTTTTTGCACTGATAAACACGCTGACCTATTTTTACGCCTATACCTACACATCTATTTCAAACGCAGTCTTCACACACTACGTAGCGCCGGTTGTCGTTATGCTGATAGCACCCATTTTTCTAAAGGAAAAAATCACTTTAACCTCTGTTTTTTCAATCATAATAGCCTCATTTGGTCTGTGGATTATTATGAGAGACGTCTCAGTCATGGATATAGCAGCCCAGGTTTTTACAATCAACTTTAGTTCCGCAAGTTCCATGTTTAACCGTGACACAATAGGAATCCTGTGCGGACTTGCCTCAGGCGCTGCCTACGGGGCAGTGATTGTCACTCTGAAGATTATATCGGGGACATACGATAAATACATCGTCGTATTTTTTCAAAACCTGTTTATAACTGTGCTGTTACTGCCTTTTGCCGGGCCGGTACCCCACGATGTGAAATCAATTTTGATAATCTTAGTCATCGGGGGGATATACTCAACCGCGGCAACATACCTGTACTACAGCGGGATAACACATGTCGGGGCAAATAAGACAGCAATCTTAGGTTATATTGAGCCAATAGGGGCGATTTTTCTTGGCGCACTTGTCCTTTCGGAAATGCCTGATGCGTTGTCTCTATTCGGGGGACTGATGATAATAACCGCTGGGTATATTATCATTAAGAAAGGTTGAGGTGCATGGCGAACGCATTATAGAACTGTTTAAAATTAACACAGTCTCTACTTAAGAAACGTCTTGAGCATAGCAAAGATAGCAATTAACTGCCCTGCCCAAAAGATAAACATCCACTTTAGCGTCTCTGACTTGGATTTCTCTATTTCTGCCCGTAATTCAAGCTTCACATTTTCAAGGTCTGACTTAGTAGCGAGTTCTTTTCTTGATTCGCTGTCAACCTTGTTAAATATCTCCACAAAAGCCTCTGATGCCTCATCCCCTAACTTCTCTCGTAATGATCTCGGTATCGTTATCACGCTCATAGATATATTATACCCTAAAGAAATAAATATGACAATCTATTTGACAGTCCCAATTTTAGTGTTCGGGTTACTTCGACTCACTACTTGAGCTGGCTGCCCTAGTTTTTAACTTGCCAGAGTTGTCAGTCTTGGCACCTTGTTCCCTCAAGAGAATCATATACTTTTCTCTGAGCTTATCGAACTCTAAGCGCTCGCTTTTTAATTCCCCAAGTATGTTAATGTATGCGGCCCTGGTGTCTCTCAGTTGTCTTTTCCATAAGGCCACCATAATAACTATAATTACCCACGCTATATAAAACACTTATTCACCTGTCGGACTTTGATTCACATAAATAGAAATTCGCGCGCAGGTAAGTCTAAATCTCACCCACGTGCGAATTATGCCGAGACAACTACCACTTAGTTATTGGCAGATTTTCCTTGTCCTTGAGCGCGCCAAGAGAAATCATGACCAGGTCTACAAAGTACCAGATTCCAAAACCGCCCATCGTGATGAACATGATGATTCCGGTTCCGATTTTGTTAGCATAAAAACGATGTCCACCTGCCCATCCGAGGAAGAAACATAACAACAGTGCTACTAAACGGCTTTTGGGGGATTCATTTTCTGACATTTTACTGCTCCTTGTACGACTTATTGATTAGGGCTCTAAGAACCCCTGATTAAACTAGTTCCAGTTCACTCGATTTAGTTTTGATTAACCTTCGTTTTAACCTTCGCTTATCTTGTATATAATTTACCAGATATTTTTTTTCAAGTCTGTATCATGTGATACACGCCCCAGATAAATATTTGCATGGCAGGAAATGCCGGATTAAACTCCAAAGAGAATCTCACGCTCTGCAAGGTCAACCTTGTCTATTCTTACCTGAATGGTCTGCCCTATTGAGAACGTCCTGTTTGTGTTTTTCCCCCTGATTGTTAGTGAGCCTTCGTCATACACATAGTAATCGTCAACCATGTATGATATATGCAGGAAGCCGTCAACAAAGTAGTCATTTAATCTCACCTTCATGCCGTGGGAGTTCATGCCTACGACCTTGCCATCCATGACTTGCCCTGCCTTGTCTTTCATAAACCATGTCCGCATGGCGTCGATAACCTCCCGTTCAGCCTCCTCGGCAACGCGCTCTCGCCGTGAGGAGTTAAAGGCAATGTCAGAGAGCCGCTGTTCGGCCTTTTCAACTGCCTTTTTATCACGCTTCCCGGTTGTCAGAGTATCTCTCAATATCCTGTGAACTACGAGGTCAGGATAGCGTCTGATTGGAGATGTAAAGTGCGTATAGCATTGCGATGCAAGCCCAAAATGCCCCACATTCACTGGGGAGTAGCGTGCCTGCTTAAGGCTTCTCAGAATCAGATAATTTATGACCTCTTCATATTGAGTTGCCGATGCCTTGTGTATTATCTTAGAGAAATCCGCAGGCGTTATATTTGCCTTCTTATAGGAAATCGTGCAGTTTACTACTTTCATAATCTCATCTATTTTTCTGATATCAGGCTCTTCGTGTATCCTGTAAAGGGATGGGACACCGATGGCAGTAAGATGCTCTGCTGTGGCCTCGTTTGCGGCTATCATGAATTCCTCGATAATGGAGTGGGCAAAGTTCCTCTGCGTCTTCAGTATTGCGGAGAGATTCCCCTGAATGTCGAGCAGGATTTCTGGCTCAGGGAGGTCGAAATCAAGACTCCCGCGCTTCTTTCTCATCTGCCTTAAATCCTTACATAGCAGTGACATAAGCTCAAATTCATTAAGCAACGAATTATATTTAGTCCGCAGTTTTTTATCTTCGTCTATGAGTATTTTTTGCACGTTCGTATATGTCATTCGTTCATTGCTATTGATAACTGAAGGATAGAATGCCGAGGCAGTTCTGCTGCCTTTGGCGTCGAAGTCCAACTCTGCTGTAAAGGTAAGTCTGTCGAGTTTGGGTTTCAGACTGCATAGGTCTTCAGAGAGCCTTTTGGGGAGCATTGGAAGTACCCTGTCAGGGAAATACACGCTTGTTGCCCGCTCTCTTGCCTCAAGGTCGATTACGCTGTCCCACGGCACAAAATATCCTACATCGGCTATGTGTACATAGAGCTTGAATCCCTCGCTGGTCTTCTCTATTGAGACAGCGTCGTCGAAGTCCTTTGCGCGCTCACCATCAATGGTAACGGTCTTGAGCTGACGAAGGTCTCTGCGTCCTGTAAGCATCTCCGGGGTTACAGCCTCGGGCAGTGTCTTTGCGTCATCGGAGACGTATTTTGGAAACTTTCTTGATAAGTGAAACTCATCTATTACGGCCTCAATTTCAGATTTCGGGTCTTCGGGTTTATCAATCTTTTTAACTACTTTGCCGATGGGTGGTCTATTTTCGTTGTTGAATTGTGTTATCTCAACGACAACCATATCACCCTTTTCTGCATTTAAAGTATGCTTTTTCGGGATTAATATATCAAACGGGAGGGTGGAGTGTTTGGGGCGGAGAAACCATGCGTCATCGGAGAAGTCCAGCTCACCAGAAACTTTGGTATGGGCGCGCTCAACAATTCTTACGATTCTGCCCTCGCGGTTTTTCATATTCTCTACTCTGGCAACTACCCTGTCGTTGTCCATAGCGCCCATAGTTTTTCGTCCCGGGATGAAGACATCTCTCTGGCCTGGTGTTTCCAAAATTACAAAGCCATAGCCTGTCTTATGCGCCTCAAAATAGCCATTAATCAGGCTCATCTCCTCAGACTTGCCGTATAAACCCTTCTTGTTGATGATAATATCACCGGAAGAAGTAAGCTGCTTTAAGAGTTTTTTCAAGATGCGATAGTCCTGCTTTGAGGAGCAGAACTCCTTACCGAGGTCGCGAAATGAAACAGGTTTTTTCTTAATCGTAAAGTACTTGCTTAATTTATCCTTATCAATCATGCGTAATGATAACAGATTTGACCATTAATAGCAACACACACTGCTTCTGCCTTAGTTTGCGGTTGTCTATACGCGATTAAATATCCCCAGAACTTCGCAGTGGTATGTGTTTGGAAACATGTCTATTAATCTGACCGAGGACAGCGTATACCTGCCCTGGAGCTTTGCCGCGTCACGGGCAAATGTCGATGGATTACATGAGATATAGGCAATTGTCTCTGCCTTCAGGGCAAGCAGTTTTTCAACCGCTGCCTTTGTAAGCCCTATTCTTGGTGGGTCAACTATTGCAGCATCGTATGTCTTGCTATCCCTTATTTTCCCAAGCAGCATCTTCTCAAACGACTGTGTAATGTAAGATGCATTTGTTATATTGTTCAGCACGATGTTACGCTGGCCGTCGGCTGCCGAGAATGGATTGTCCTCCACGATGGTTATCTCTTTGACCGTCTTTGACAAGGCAAGTGAGAAGTTGCCTGCCCCGCCATAAATATCAATCACCTTTTTACCGCTTAAGCTGCCAAGTTGCTCCTTCACCTTATCAACTAACACCTGGTTTAACTCCCAATTGGACTGGAAAAACCCCTGCGGTGTCACAGTATAGTCTAACCCCTGCCCTGAGTCATCGTCCATCTGCAGCGTACAGTGTGGTTCGCCGACTGCATGTGTGCGCTGGTAGTCCGGGGCAAGTGAGCCGACAGCACCGTCAAAACCTATATCAAGCATGAACTCAAGTTTTGCCTCATCCACTTCCGGGCCTTTCAGGAATGCTACAGTGGTCTTCCCTGTAAGCATGTGGACTTCACTGACTCCATTGAGAAAACGAGCCCCTTTTAATTTCATAAGAAATCTGTTTAACTCGTTGTGAAGCAGGGCACACTCATCGACTGCTACTATGTCTCTTGTGCCTTCTCTGTAAAAACCAATAGCAGGGGCAGAGCTGCTGCCGCCTACAGAAGATAGCTTAAACTGAACCTTTCTCCTGTAATTCCATTGGCTTCCATAAATCATCCCATCAACTGGAATATCAATTTTTGCTATTCGCCTGAGACAGTCTGTGAGGATTTCCTCTTTTATCGACAGTTGTCTCTCGTAAGATATATGCTGGTAGTGGCAGCCTCCGCACATGCCATAAACCCGGCAGCGCGGCGCTACTCTGTCAGTGGAACTTTGGAGAATCTCTATGGCCTCAGCTATAGAATAATCCCTTCTGGTTTCTTTTACCTCCGCCAAGACTTTCTCGCCAGGGATTGTGCCCTTTATAAACACAACCCCGTCGAGCCGTGAAAGACACATGCCTCCATAAATGGGGGCATGTGAGTCCAACTCCAAAGTCTTCATTTTTTACTTAGGAGGTTTTTTATTGTGTTTTTCAGCTCCGTCATATCGGCAGATTTTACTACGTAGGCGTCAGACGCCCACACTGAAAAATCATCTCTGTAATCATACGCCGTAGACATTATTACTGGCAGATTGGGCTTTTGCTCCTTCATCCTCCTCAGTACCTCGATTCCGTCCATGCCGGGCATAAGTATATCAAGTGTGACGATATCTGGCAGTTCTTTGGCAAATATCTCAAGGGCCTCTTTTCCTGAACTTGCGATGTGAACATCATAGTGCTCATCCTCTAACTCTTCCTTGTATAACTTTCTCAGATGTGGGTCATCATCTACTATTAAAACCTTCATTGTTATTCCTCCTTTATATAATTATGAATCCGAATAAGCACATGCACAGTGTGTGTGCCTCTAATCCCCTTTCTACAACACTTCCCTCATGTATTTTGTGGCATCTTCAGGGGATGTTGGGTTTATATAGAAGCCTGAACCCCATTCAAAACCAGCCGTTCTGGTCAGTTTAGGGAATATCTCTATGTGCCAGTGGTAGTAACTGTTGTCTTCCTCTGTAAACGGTGCCGTGTGGATTACAAAGCTGTATGGCGGCACGTCAAGAATCTTATCGTACATCCTCAGCACAGACTGAAGGGTTTCCGCAAGATATGTGAAATCATTATTGTCAGGCATAAAGGATGACTCATGGTGTCTGGGCAGTATCCATGTCTCAAACGGCACGCGCGGGGCATATGCAGAGACCGCTATGTAGGATGTGTTTTGATAGATTATCCTTTTATTGATGTTGGCTTCCTGTTCAATCAGGTCACAGTAGATACACTTTTCCATGAAGCTGTGATATTTTTTGGCTGAGTCAAGCTCTTCCTGCACCCTTTTGGGGACGATGGGAAGGGCTATGAGCTGGCTGTGTGTATGTTCAAGGGTTGAGCCGGCATCCTCACCCTCATTCTTAAATATCAGGACGTACTTAAATCTCTTGTCCTTACGCAGGTCAGTCATACGTGAGTAGAATGCCCAGAGGACATCGGCGGCTGATTTTGTACTCATCGACGCCAGGGACAAATCATGATGCGGGGTCTCTATTATTACTTCGTGAGCGCCGATGCCATTCATTCTCCCGAAAATACCATCGCCTGACCTGTCAAGGTCTCCTTCGATATGAAGTGCGGGGAATTTATTTGGCACTACTCTGAGTGTCCAGTCTGATGCCCCCATCTTATCAGGCCCCCGGAAGGCCATTATCTCATTGGGAGTAGTGAACTCGTGCCCCTTGCAAAACGGGCAAAAACCCACTGTCTTTTTCCTCTTGTGCGACGGGGATATGAAATCTGACGGCCTTTTCCCTCTTTCTGTTGAAATAATAACCCATCTGCCTATTATTGGGTCTTTCCTTAGCTCAGACATTGCTCCTCCTAAACATTATTTTATCAAACCACAAGCCTTTTATTGTATCATAACAATACTGGGACATTGTATCATATACCATGAAGACTTTTAAATATGAAATCGACATTTTTTAGTAAATTGGTAAATAATCCTTTTCAGGACCCTGTTCTGTACGTAAGATTCAGAAGGGAGAAGGAATCGGTTATGTTTGACTGCGGGGATGTCTATGGTCTTTCTGTACGGGAGATTCAGAAAATCTCGGACATCTTTATCACACACATGCATGTTGACCACTTTATTGGCTTTGACAACGTGCTGCGATGCCTGCTAAACAGAGAGTCCCCACTTAATATCTACGGCCCAAGGGGTATTATCAATGCCGTCTCACATAAACTTATGGGTTATACATGGAATCTGATAAAAGAATACCCGCTAAAGATAGAGGTCTCGGAGGTTCACAAAGATGTAATCCTAAGAAGCAGCTTTTATGCCACAGAGGGGTTTTCTCAAATCGACGGCCCAGTGACAGCGTTTAATACGGCGTTTAATCGGGTGGTGATGGCAGAGTCGGGGCTAATTATCGAAGCAGATGTTTTTGATCACGGGATTGAGGTGCTTGGATTTAGCTTACGCGAAGAGACACAAATAAACATAAACAAGGCCCTGCTGCTTGAGCGCGGCCTTACACCGGGACCATGGTTAAACGCCCTGAAGTCTGCTATCAGGGGCGATGAGAAAGAAGCACACTTCACAATCGATGGACGCACTTACCATATAGACGAGCTTCGCGGCCTTACCATGATTACACGCGGCCAAAAGATTGCCTATATAACAGATATTTCCCCGTCCGATGAAAATATTAGAAAGGCCATAGCACTTGCCATCAATGCTGACACGCTCTATATAGAGGCGTTTTTCTTAGCAGATGACCTGGAACGTGCCCATAAGAGAAATCACCTGACAACGGCTCACACAGGGCACATCGCACGCTGTGCCAATGTTAAAACAATAGAAATAATCCACGTATCACCAAAATATATTAATATATTCGACAAAATCTCAGCGGAGGTTAATGAAGCCTTCAGCGGTGCAGGCACTTAACAGATGGACTTCAGGGTATTGCATACAGATGGAAACGCCAGAACTGGCAGACTTGCCCTAGCGCGCGGCACTCTCTCAACACCAGTATTTATGCCAGTTGGGACGATGGGGGCAGTGAAGGCAATGTCACCGCATGAGCTTCTGGACGTGGGGGCAGAGATAATCCTCTGCAACACATATCATATGTACCTGCGCCCCGGGCAGGAGACCGTAGCTGAGGCCGGAGGGCTTCACAAATTTATAAGCTGGGACAGGCCCATACTCACTGACAGCGGCGGGTTTCAGGTGTATAGCCTCTCACCTCTCAGAAAGATATCTGAAGACGGAGTAACTTTCAGGTCTCACATCGACGGCTCCGCACACTTCATAGGCCCGCGTGAGTCCATAGAGATTCAACGAACACTTGGGTCAGACATCGTCATGGCCTTCGACGAATGCACCCCGTACCCATCGACCTATGATTATACGCTTAAATCCATGGCTCTTACTACAAGATGGGCAGAGATATGCCTAAAGACCGTAGAAAAGCCGCAGACGCTTTTTGCGATTGTGCAGGGCGGGGTTTTCAAAGATTTACGGCTGCAAAGCGCTCGGCAGCTCAAAGATATGAACTTCGATGGCTATGCAGTTGGCGGTGTCAGCGTTGGAGAGCCAAAAGAAATAATGCACGAAATCATAGGCTACATGGCTTCGGAGCTTCCTTCAGATAAGCCACGCTATCTGATGGGCGTCGGTTTTCCTGAGGATATATTAGCGGCAGTTGAGGCAGGATTTGACATGTTTGACTGTGTAATCCCGACAAGGACGGCCAGACATGGGACACTCCTGACCACGCACGGCAGGATAATCATAGGAAACAGCCGATTCAGGCGCGACCACACACCTCTTGACTCCGATTGCGGCTGTTACACATGCCTGAATTTCACAAGGAGTTATTTAAACCACTTGTACAAAGCCGGTGAAATCCTCGGCATCAGGCTCAACACCATCCACAACCTCTTTTTTTACCTTGATTTCATGAAAAAGATAAGGGCTGCCATAGAACAAGGCCGCTTTAGCAACTTTAAAAGTGACTGGCTATCAGCTTATCAAATGTGTTAGCTCATGTACAGCCGCCGCTATCCATAATTATCTAACACGTGACAGCTACACTATAGCGAGTGTCAAAATAAAATTCCGAAAGATGTCGTATTCATGACTTGTTCTGGATTGTTTGTGAGGTCAAGAA
>JAMOAZ010000043.1:0-31263 GCA_039908505.1 Nitrospirota bacterium | reverse complement strand
AGAAAGAGCTGCGCTTTGCAATAAGAGAAGGCGGCAGAACAGTTGGAGCCGGCGTCGTTACGGAAGTGTTGGAGTAGGACTTTGAACGATAAAATACGAATCAAATTGAGGGCATACGATCACAGACTGCTTGATCAGTCAGTGAAGGAGATAGTGGATACGGTGCACAGGACGGGGGCAAGGATAGCCGGGCCGGTGCCGTTGCCGACACATATACAAAAATTTACTGTGTTGCGCTCACCGCACGTCGATAAGAAATCGAGAGAGCAGTTTGAGATTAGAACTCACAAGCGTCTTATCGATATACATGACCCGACGCAACAGACAGTGGACGCGTTGATGCAGCTTGAGCTTGCAGCCGGTGTGGACGTTGAGATTAAATTATAGGGCTGGATTTAGAAGGAAAAACAATGTCTGAAATGAATAGAAAAACTGGAATAATAGGGAAAAAATTGGGGATGACTCAGGTCTTTGCCGAAAACGGCAATGTGTCGGTGGTGACACTGATAGAGGCTGGCCCATGTGCAGTAATACAGGTGAAGACAGTAGAGCGTGATGGATACGCTGCCGTGAAGCTGGGGTTTCAGGAGATCATCAAGACAAAGCGGGTAAATAAGCCGATGAAGGGTATGTTTGATAAAATATCACAAAAGCCGCACAAACTGCTGAGGGAGTTTAGGCTTAACTCTGCTGCAGGCTCTGGAAATGAGCAGGCGCTAAAAGTCGGTGATGTGGTAACGGTGGCAGGCTTTGCAGTTGGCGATGTTGTCAAGGTAAGCGGCAAAACCAAAGGCAAGGGGTTTCAGGGAGTAATGAAAAGGCATAACTACAGGGGCGGGCCTGGGTCGCACGGGTCGATGTTTAACAGGGCGCCTGGCTCAATTGGGGCAAGCTCGTTTCCATCGAGGGTGTGGAAGAACACGGGGCTGCCTGGTCACATGGGGGCTGTGCGTGTGACAGTAAGCAATCTCAAGGTAATAGATGTAAAACCAGAACAGAACTTGTTAATAATAAAAGGTGCAGTGCCGGGTCCGACCGGTAACATAGTGGAAATAACAAAATAATGACAAAATATGAGGATAAAGGTTAGAAGGGCGATATGTTGGAGATAGAGATAAAAGATATAAATAACAATGCAGTTGGCAAGCTGGAATTACCGGAAGAGGTCTTTGGTCTTGAGGCCAGGAAGGATATATTGCACGCAGTGGTGGTCAACTATCTGGCAAACCAGAGGCAGGGTACACATGCAACAAAGACCAGAGGTCTGGTAAGAGGCGGTGGTAAGAAGCCGTGGAAGCAAAAACACACAGGCCGCGCAAGACATGGAAGTTCCAGGTCGCCGCTATGGAGGGGTGGAGGCACGACGTTTGGTCCACAGCCCCGCGATTATTCATATAAGGTGAATAAGAAGCTCAGGAGGCTTGCGCTGAGGACTGCGCTGTCAGTGAAATTCTCAAGCAATGAGCTGGTGGTAATTGACGATTTAAAGTTAGAGCGCCCGAAGTCGGCGGATATAGTAAAGATACTAAACAATCTGAACCTGCTTCTCAGTAGTAAGATACTGATAGTGCTGCCGGAGAAGGATGACAATGTAGTACTCTCAGCCCGCAACATCGTGGGTGTAGACGTAGTGAGGGCAATGGATTTGAACACATACGATGTGTTGAACCACGGCATGGTGCTAATGACAAGCGGCGCAATTACGGCAGTAAAAGGAATAAACGGCGATGAAAGACCTGTACTCGATAATTAAAAAGCCCCTGTTCACTGAAAAGGGCACATATTTAAAAGAAAACGGCGGGAAGCTGTTGATTGAAGTGGCAAGGGATGCCAACAAAATAGAGATAAAAAGGGCCTTCGAGGAGATATTTAAGAAGAAAGTTGATAAGGTATCGACAATGATGCGGCCGTCAAAGTGGAAGAAATACGGCAAGTTTGTTGGTAAAACTCAGGAAAAGAAAAAGGCGATTGTAACTCTGAAAAAGGGCGAGACGCTGGACTTTATAGAAGGTGTATAGAGAATGGGAATAATAAGATATAATCCGACATCACCGGGCAGAAGGTTTCAGACTGTATCGGATTTTGCGAATCTGACAGTAGACAAGCCGCATAAGCCGCTGCTTGCGACAAAGAAAAAGACCGGCGGCAGAAACAATCTTGGGCGCGTCACTGCGTGGCACCGCGGCGGCGGAGGCAAGAGGCACTACAGGATAATAGATTTTAAAAGGGATAAGATGGGTGTACCGGCAAAGGTAGAGACCATTGAATATGACCCGAACAGGTCGGCACGCATAGCGTTGCTGAAGTACGCAGACGGGCAGAGGCGCTATATAATCCTCCCAGAGGGCCTCAAAGTCGGCAGTGAGGTAACGAGCGGCTCAGACTCAGAGATAAAGGTTGGCAATGCCCTGCCGCTTAAAGATATACCGTTAGGTACGGTAATCCACAATGTAGAGATACGAAAAGGCCAGGGCGGAAGGCTGGTAAGGAGCGCTGGGTCATCTGCGCAGCTTGTGGCAAAGGACGCCAAATACGCACAGATAAAGCTCACGTCATCTGAGGTAAGGCTCATACCCATAGATTGTATGGCTACAGTAGGGCAGGTAAGCAACGCTGAGCATGAGAATGTCTCAATAGGCAAGGCCGGACGCAACCGCTGGATGGGAAAGAAGCCGACAGTGCGTGGAGTAGCGATGAATCCAATAGACCACCCGCTTGGCGGAGGCGAAGGAAAGAGTTCCGGTGGAAGACCCCCCTGCAGCCCATGGGGTAGACCTGAAGGCGTTAAGACAAGGAAAAATAAAAGGACCGACAAATACATAGTGAGAAGAAGAAAGTAATAGGGAAAGTGAATAAGAGGTGAAAAGATGCCAAGATCGGTAAAAAAAGGTCCGTTTGTAGATGACAGCGTGCTGAGGAAAGTGAAGAAGATGACAGACTCAGGCGAGAAAAAGATAATAAAGACATGGTCAAGACGCTCGACCGTAATACCGGATTTTATAGGAATCACGTTTGCTGTACATAACGGGAAGAAGTTCATACCTGTATATGTATCGGAGAACATGATAGGTCATAAACTGGGTGAATTTGCACCGACGAGGGTCTTTAAAGGACATTCAGGAAGTAAAAAAACTACTGCCGTGAAGGGTAAATAACACTATGGAATCAAAAAAATTGAGTGCAGGCGAAGTTAAATCAAAGGCCATACACAGGTATGCCAGGATAACGCCCCAGAAGGCCAGGCGGGTTGCAAAGCTGATAGTTGGAAAAGACGCAGCGACGGCAACAGTGATGCTGAAGTTTATGCCATACAGGGGTGCTAAGTTAGTGGGTAAGATTCTCAAGTCTGCAATGGCAAACGCAGAGCAGAAAAACGCGGCAGAACCAGAGAAGATGAAACTCATAAACGTGTTAGTAGACCAGGGGCCTATGATGAAGAGGATGATACCAAGGGCAATGGGCAGGGCAAATATTATAAAGAAGAAGACGAGCCACATAACAGTGGTTTTGTCCGAATAGCGTGGAGGTGGTTTTTGGGCCAGAAGACACATCCAACAGGTAACAGGTTGGGAATAATAAAGACGTGGGATTTCCGCTGGTATTTAAAACACGGTTATGCACAGCAGCTCCATGAAGACCTGTTCATAAGCGGCTTTATAAAGGAGAAGCTCTACCACTCCGGCATCGGCAAGGTTGAAATAGAAAGAGCCGGTCAAAAGATAAAGATAATTATCCATACGGCGAGGCCCGGAATCATAATAGGCAAAAAGGGTGCAGAAGTAGAGAATCTTAAAAAGGCAGTTGAGGCATCGATTAACAAGCAGGTAAGCATAGACATAAAGGAGATAAGAAAGCCGGAGCTTGATGCCCAGCTTGTGGCGGAGAACATTGGCTTACAGATAGAAAAGAGGGTGGCCTACCGGCGTGCAATGAAGAAATCAGTGCTGTCATCGATAAGATTTGGAGCACTTGGGGTAAAAATAGCATGTGCAGGAAGGCTCTCAGGCGCAGAAATCGCAAGGACAGAGTGGTATAAAGAGGGCAGGGTGCCGCTGCATACGTTTAGAGCAGATATAGACTACGGCTACGCGCGCTCAAAGACAACATATGGAATAATTGGCGTAAAGGTGTGGATATATAAGGGCGATATACTGCCTGATGCGAAGGCATCAGCCTAATATGGATGCGAAGGCATCAGCCTGACATGATAAAGATGACAAATATTAAGCATAGAGCGGGTAGATAAGGAGCAGCCGAGATGTTAATGCCGAAGAAGGTTAAGTACAGGAAGATGATGAAAGGCAATATGAACGGCAAGGCCGCCAGAGGTGCAGATGTTGCCTTCGGGGATTTTGGATTGAAGGCGCTTGAGCCGGGCTGGGTGACAAGCAGGCAGATAGAGTCGGCAAGAATAGCCATAACAAGACACGCTAAACGCGGCTGTAAGCTCTGGATAAGAATTTTCCCCGACAAGCCGATAACGAAGAAGCCCGCAGAGACAAGAATGGGTAAGGGAAAAGGGAATCTTGAGTACTGGGTGGCGGTAGTTCAACCTGGTAAGGTAATGTACGAAGTGTCTGGCGTAACCGAAGAGATAGCAAAGGAGGCGCTAAGGCTGGCCTCATATAAGCTTCCCATAGCAGTGAAGTTCGTAAAGAGAGAGGAGCCTGTAATATGAAGGTAAAAGAGCTGAGGAATCAAACATTAGACGAACTCAACGTGAAAGAGCAGGAGTTAAGGAAGGAACTCTTTAACCTGAGATTTCAATCGGCCACAGGCGAGATACAAAACCCGCGCAGAATAAGACAGATAAAGAAAGATGTGGCAAGGGTTCTGACGTTAAAAACAGAGATGGCCCCCAAAAATAACCCCCAAAGTAACCCAAGGGATAAAAGGGCGTGAGGAAGAGAAATGCCTAAGAAAGTCTATACAGGAACAGTAACAAAGGATCTCATGGATAAGACGGTCACAGTTGCAGTAAGCGAGCTGACGCAGCATCCATTATATAAAAAGACAATTAAAAGGACAAAGAAACTAAAGGCCCACGATGAAAAGAATGTGTGTAAGAAAGGCGATCAGGTCACGGTGATGGAATCAAGGCCGATAAGCAAGACAAAGAACTGGGTCGTCATAAAGCGGACGGAACAAGGAGCATAGAATGATACAGGTAGAGACTGAGCTTGATGTTGCCGATAACTCCGGCGCAAAGTTGGTAAAATGTATAAAGGTACTTGGCGGGAGCAGGAGAAGGTACGCTCGAATTGGCGATATAATAGTGGTGGCCATAAAAGAGGCAATCCCTGAGAGCAACGTCAAGAAAGGCTCCAAGGCAAAGGCCGTAGTGGTCAGGACAAGGAAAGAGACGCGCAGGGCTGACGGTACATATATAAGATTCCAGCAAAACGCGGCAGTGCTGATAAATGCAGCAGGCGAACCGATAGGCACAAGAATATTCGGTCCAGTTGCCAGAGAGCTGAGATGGAAGGAATTTACTAAAATAATATCTCTGGCGCCGGAAGTACTGTAGCCAGGAGTAATATACTATGAGACAGACGCCATACTATAGAAAATGCGAGGGATGACATGGGCTTAAGCATAAAAAAAGAAGACACAGTGGTAGTGTTGACAGGCAAAGGGAAAGGCAAAAAGGGTCGTGTCATTGTGACAAGTCCGAAGGACGAGACGGTTCTTGTTGAAGGCGTCAATATGATGAAAAAGCACATGAAGCCCAATAATCAGTATAAACAGGGCGGAATTATAGAAAAAGAATCCCCGATACATATATCAAAGGTAATGGTCATATGCTCAAGGTGTTCAAAACCTACGAGGATAGGCAATGTAAAGCTCGACAGCGGGAAGAAGGTTCGTGTCTGTAAGAAATGCAAGGAGGTCATGGATTAACGGCTATGTTACCCAGGTTAGAACAAAAATATAAAGAAGAGATAATACCAGCCCTGACAAAGGCTTTTTCATACAGGAATGTGATGGAAGTGCCTAAGCTACAAAAGATAATATTAAATGTTGGGCTAGGCGAGGCGATTCATGACATAAAACTCCTCGATAGCGCGCAAAAAGAACTCGACATGATTGCCGGGCAGAAATCAGTCGTGACGAAGGCTAAGAAGTCCATAGCGGGGTTTAAGCTGCGTAAAGGGATGCCGATAGGCTGCATGGTAACGCTGCGCGGCAGCAGGATGTATGAGTTTTTAGACAGATTCATTAGTCTTGCCCTGCCAAGGATAAGGGACTTTAAGGGTGTCTCAGGAAAATCTTTCGATGGAAGAGGGAACTATTCGGTCGGGATAAAGGAGCAGTTCATATTCCCTGAGATAGACTACGACAAGGTAAACATGGTGCATGGCTTGAACGTGGTGATTTGCACCTCAGCCGGTAAGGATAAAGAGGGGAAGGCGCTGCTGAAGGAATTCGGAATGCCTTTCAGGGATTAAGATATAGTATGAGATTAAATTCGGGGCGATAGGGGTAATATGGCAAAGACATGTTTGATAGAGAAGAATAAAAGGAAGCCGAAGTTTGAAGTAAGGACATACAACCGGTGCCAGTTATGCGGCAGACCGAGGGGCTATCTGAGGAAGTTCGGGATGTGCCGTATATGTTTTAGGATGCTTGCATTGCAAGGCAAAGTGCCCGGCGTAATAAAATCGAGCTGGTAGGGGTGAGATGATATGATGACCGATCCGATAGCGGACATGTTGACAAGAATGAGAAACGCAATTATGATAAAGGCGGAAAAGGTGGATGTGCCTGCCTCGAGGATTAAGCTGGAGATAGCGAAGCTGCTAAAAGAAGAGGGCTTTATCCGGGCATATAAGATACTAAAGGACAAGAAGCAGGGAGTGCTGAGGATTTCACTAAAGTATGTTGAGAGCAAGAGCATCATAACCGGCCTCAAGCGTGTAAGCAAACCCGGACGCCGCGTCTATGCCGGATATAAGGACGTCCATGAAATCATGGGTGGCGTAGGGATAGTAATAATGACAACCCCGAAGGGGATATTAACGGACAGCGTGTGCAGAAACGAGAAATTGGGCGGAGAGGTAATCGCCTACATCTGGTAGTATATAAAAGGAGAACAAAGAGATGTCCAGGGTAGGGAAGAAGCCAATTGAGATACCAGGCGGGGTAACAGTGACGGTCAATGGCAGCGCAGTAGCTGTGAAGGGCGCAAAGGGCGAGTTGAGCTGGACCGTGCCGGATTTGATGAAACTGGCCATTAACGGTAATATCCTGACTGTGGAGAGGGCCGGAGACACAAAGAACGAAAGGTCGCTGCATGGTTTGACAAGGAGCTTGTTAAGCAGCATGTGTGAAGGGGTTTCAAAGGGATTTACGCGGGATATGGAGCTGGTCGGAGTAGGATACAGGGCGCAGGTAAAAGACGACAAGATAGAGTTCGCCATGGGATATTCACATCCCGTAATATTTCAGCTACCCAAGGGAATCACGGCGGAAGTCGATAAAAAGCAGACAAAACTGACACTAAGAGGCATAGACAAGCAGCTCTTAGGACAGATGGCAGCAAATATAAGGGGCATAAGACCACCCGATGCCTACAAGGGCAAGGGGATAAGATATGCCAATGAGTCAATAAAGCTAAAACCTGGTAAGACGGGGACAAAGTAATGCTGAGTGAGGTCTTGAGTTAATGATAGAGAAAATTGAGCTAAGACAAAGAAGACACAAGCGGGTAAGAAAAAAAGTTACCGGTACTGAGGAAAGGCCGCGCCTGACGGTGTACAAGAGCTTAAGCCACATGTACGCGCAGATGATAGACGACACCAAAGGTCAAACGCTTGCACATGCCTCAACCCTTGATAAGTCGTTAAAGACAGAGACAGGCCATAAGGGTAACGTCGCGGCGGCAAAAAAAGTCGGTGCATTGATAGCGCAAAAGGCAAAAGAAAAAGGAATAAGCAAAGCGGTATTTGATAAAGGCGGGTTTAAATATCACGGCAGGGTCAAGGCACTTGCCGAGGCCGCAAGAGAGGCCGGACTTGAGTTCTAATATGACAGGTGAAGACATGGCGGCAGTAAACAGGAGGCATAGTGGGTAGAATAGATCCGGGTGAGCTGACACTTCAGGAAAAGGTAATCTTTATCAACCGTGTCGCAAAGGTAGTGAAAGGCGGACGGCGGTTTTCCTTCAGTGCCCTCGTAGTGGTAGGAAACGGAGAGGGAATCGTAGGAATCGGCAAAGGTAAAGCAAACGAAGTGCCAGAGGCAATAAGAAAGGCAGTTGAAAAGGCAAAGAAATCATTGTTTAAGTTTCCAATGAAGGATGCGACAATCCCACACAGAATCACTGGTCACTATGGAGCTGGCGTAGTGGTGTTAAACCCTGGCAGAGAGGGCACTGGCCTCATAGCTGGCGGCCCTGTAAGGGCGGTTCTGGAGGTTGCCGGTATACACAATGTAGTGGCAAAGTCTATAGGAAGCACAAATGCGTTTAACGCAGTGCGGGCGACATTCAACGGGCTGTCCCTCTTGAAGGACCCTGAGGTAGTGTTAAAACTAAGGGGACGGGGCGAGGACTCAACCCGTGAGACTGCAAAAGATGCAGTAAAGCAGGCTTAACTATGGTTAAAATAACCCTTATGAGAAGTTACGAAGGATTAAACGAGAGAATGAGAGATACGCTGAGGGCACTTGGACTGAGAAAGCGCCATATGACAGTGATAAAAAAGAAGAATCCGGCAATAGACGGTATGCTGAGAAAGGTGTCCCATCTGGTAAAGGTTGAGACGGTTGAAGCAGCTTAACCGGTGCCAGCGCTGATGTGACCGTGCAAATTGACACAGGTTCACGATAGGATATGGAGGTTCAATAACTGTGAGATTAGATGAGCTAGCCCCTAAAGAAGGCAGCACAAAGGCAAACAAAAGGGTAGGGCGTGGCTGCGGAAGCGGACACGGCAAGACGGCCTGTAAAGGACACAAGGGCCAGAAGGCACGCTCAGGCGGCGGTGTAGCGCGCGGTTTTGAGGGTGGACAGATGCCCCTGCAGCGCAGACTGCCAAAGCGTGGTTTCAAAAACTATCCGTTTAAGGTAGAATGGGCAATCATAAACCTTCAGGATATAGAGGATAAGATAGAATCGGGCGTCATAGATGCAGGCGCTGAGGTGACCCCGGAGCTGTTGTATAAGTATGGTATAATAAAGAAGCTGCGCGCCGGACTAAAGGTACTGGCAACCGGAGAGTTGAAACGCCCGGTTGTTGTAAAGGCCAATGTGTTCAGCAAAAAGGCAGCAGAAAAAATAACCGCATCAGGAGGTCAGGCCGTCGTTTTAGCTTAAAGACTGGCTTGAAGGGTATATATGGATATGCTGAGGATTAACTATTGAGTGTTTTAAACAGTATTCAGAATATTTTTAGAATAGAGGAACTGAAAAAAAGGCTGTACTTTACGTTTGCACTTTTGACCGTATATAGAATAGGCGCTCACGTGCCGACCCCTGGGATTGACGGCGAACAGCTGAGTAAGTTTCTGACAGACAAGGGTGGCGCCTTGATGGGGTTTTTCGATATGTTCTCAGGCGGTGCGCTTTCCAGAGTGACCATATTCGCACTTGGTATTATGCCATACATCAGCGCGTCGATTATCTTCCAGCTCCTTACCGTCGTCATTCCGGCTATTGGAAAACTGGCAAAAGAGGGTGAGGAAGGCCGTAAGAAGATAACCCAGTACACCAGATACGGCACAATAGTAATAAGTCTGATTCAGTCTTTCGGTATAGCCGTCGGGCTTGAGACTATGGCAAACGGGCAGTTTATCCACAACCCTGGCTGGGGTTTCAGGCTGGTTACGATGATTACACTAACGGCAGGGACGACGTTCATCATGTGGCTGGGTGAGCAGATTACGGAAAGGGGCTTAGGAAACGGCATATCCCTGATAATCTTTGCCGGTATTGTGGCAAGACTGCCTGAAGCAGTCATCAACACAGGCAGGCTGATAAAGGCAGGGGAGCTTTCTATTATAGTGATGATAATTATATTCATCTTGATGGTCGGCATCATAGCAGGGATTATATACATGGAGCGCGGGCAGAGGAAGATACCCGTGCAGTACGCTAAACGAGTTGTTGGCAGGAAGATGTACGGCGGGCAAAGTACACATCTGCCGCTTAAGATAAACACCTCTGGTGTTATCCCGCCGATATTTGCATCATCGATAATCATGTTTCCGGCAACGATAGCCGGGTTCATAGCCATACCGTGGGTACAGTCCTTTGCAAAGCAGCTTGCCCCCGGGTCACTGGTGCATGACTTATTGTATGTGGCCATGATAGTGTTTTTCTGCTATTTTTATACCGCGATAGTGTTTAATCCGGTTGATATTGCAGACAACTTAAAGAAATACGGCGGTTATATACCTGGGATAAGGCCGGGGAAAAATACGTCAGACTACATATTCAGGGTATTGTCCAGGCTGACATTTGTAGGGGCGATATATCTGTCGGTTGTATGTGTGCTGCCAAGCATGTTGATAAGCAAGTTCAATGTGCCATTTTACTTCGGTGGGACATCGCTTTTGATTGTCGTTGGGGTAGCCCTTGATACGGTGTCGCAGATAGAATCGCATCTGCTGACAAGATCGTATGACGGCCTTTTGAAAAAGGGAAGGATAAAAGGCAGGAGATAGTTCTAAAAACAGAAGATTGTGATAATAATAAAATCGGATGATGAGATAAACAAGATAGATAGGGCGTCAAAAATAGTGGCTGAGACGCTGATACGTCTGGGAGAGGTAATCGCCCCGGGGATAACTACAAAAGATATAGAATTAAAAGCGGAGGCAATAATAAAGAGCAACAAGGCAGCATCAGCATTTAAGGGATACAGGGGGTATCCGGCAAGCCTCTGTATATCTGTCAACAACGAGGTAATACACGGAATACCATCGAGAAAAAAGGTGTTGAAAGACGGCGATATCGTCAGCCTTGATGTAGGGGTTGTGTATGATGGATACATAGGTGATGCCGCGTGGACATATCCTGTGGGGAAGGTGTCTAAAGAGACGCAGAAGCTGCTGTCTGTTACGAAGGAATCGTTGTACAAGGGCATAGAAAAGGCCAGGGCAAATAACAGGGTGTCCGATATTTCGCATTCAATACAGGTACATGTTGAAGGATACGGGTATTCGGTGGTAAGGGCATTTGTGGGGCACGGAGTGGGAAGGAGTCTGCATGAGGAGCCGCAGATACCAAATTATGGGCTGCCAAATAAGGGGCCAAGGCTGAAAAAAGGTATGGTGCTGGCCATAGAGCCAATGGTAAACGCTGGGGGCTTTGAGGTCGCAGTATTGAAAGACGGCTGGACGGCGGTAACGGCAGACGGCTCGCTTTCAGCGCACTTTGAACATACAGTGGTAGTTACCGACGATGAACCAGGTATTTTAACTCAACTAAACTAAAAATGGGAAAAAATGGCAAAAGAAGATAACATTGAAGTGCAGGGGACGATACTTGAGGCACTGCCAAACGCAGTGTTCAAGGTGGAGCTGGACAACAAACAGGTGGTGATGGCCTACGTATCCGGGAAGATGAGGATACACTACATAAAGATTCTGCAGGGGGATAAGGTACTGGTCGAGCTGTCGCCATATGATTTAACAAAGGGAAGAATAACATACAGATATAAATAATCATGGAGGATTTTAGACGATGAAAGTACGATCATCAGTGAAACCGATGTGTACAAAGTGTAAGCTGATAAAGAGGAAAGGAGTTGTCAGAGTAATCTGCGAAAATCCTAAACATAAACAGAGACAAGGATAAGAGGGGTTTATGGCAAGAATAGCTGGCGTGGATTTGCCGAAGAAAGAGAGAGTGGAAATTGGATTGACGAGGATATTCGGAATAGGCAGGGCAACCTCTAAAAAGATAATCGCAGAGACCGGCGTAGACCCGAATGTTAGAGTAAACAATCTGACAAGCGAAGATGTGGCAAAGATAAGGGCAGTAATAGACAGGGACTGCAAAGTAGAAGGCGACTTAAAGAAAGAGATCTCGATGAATATCAAGAGATTAATGGACATAGGGTGTTACAGGGGTCTAAGACATAAACTGGGACTTCCTGTAAGAGGGCAGCGGACAAAGACGAACGCCAGGACACGACGCGGGCCGGCAAAGTCATCGATAAAGAAAAAAGGAGGTAAATAATGCCGCCCAGGAAACGTAAAGGGCCGAAAAAAGAGAAGAAAAGAGTGGCCAACGGAGTAGCACACGTGCAGACGACGTTTAACAATACATTGGTAACAATAAGCGACCAGATAGGGAATGTGCTGGTGTGGTCAAGCGCTGGCAGCTTGGGCTTCAGAGGCTCAAGAAAAGGCACACCCTATGCTGCGCAGATGGCAGCCGACACTGCCGCAAAAAAGGCGATAGAAATGGGGATGAAGCAGATAGATGTGTTTATAAAAGGCCCAGGCGCCGGTAGAGAATCTGCAATAAGGGCAATACAGGCAGCCGGAATCGATATAAATGTAATCAGGGATGTTACGCCAGTTCCGCACAATGGCTGTAAACCTCCAAAAAGGAGGCGTGTGTAACTATGGCAAGATACAGAGATGCACTATGTAAGCTATGCAGACGAGACGGAGAGAAACTGTTTCTCAAAGGTGGTAGGTGTACTACTGACAAATGTGCAATAGACAAGAGAAAGTACCCGCCCGGTCAGCACGGCCAAAGGAGGGGAAAACTCTCTGACTATGCCGTTCAGCTGAAGGAAAAACAGAAGGTAAAGCGCATATACGGCTTGTTGGAAAAGCAGTTCAGCAAGTATTTTAAGGAAGCAGAAAAGAAGAGGGGTATCACCGGCGAGCTTCTTTTGCAGTTCCTTGAGCGAAGGCTTGACAACATAGTCTATAGAATAGGATTTACGTCAAACAGGAACCAGGCCAGGCAGCTGGTCTTACACGGGCACTTCCGCGTAAACGGCAAGAAGGTCAACATACCTTCTTATAACGTTAAGGTGGGGGATGTCATAGCGGTTCACGAGGCTAGTAAGAAATTAAACGTCTTTGGTGAAAATCTTCAAAGGCAGCAGCACGAAGGAGTTTTGTCGTGGCTGGAGGTAGATTTTGCCGGATATAAAGGCAAAGTTCTGCATGTGCCAAGTAGAGACGATATACCATTGACTGCAAAAGAGCAGTTGATCGTTGAGTTTTATTCAAGATAATTAAACGGAGGCATTATGTTGCTTGAAAATAGTGGGTTTCAGCTGCCGGAAAACGTGTATTTTGAGGAAGAGACGTTTACGGATACGTACGGTAAGCTAATTGCTGAACCATTGGAAAGAGGATATGGCATAACAATAGGGAATGCGTTAAGAAGAGTTCTTTTATCTTCTATAGAAGGCGCTGCCATCACCTCTGTTAAGTTTGAAGGCGTGTATCATGAATTCTCAACGATAAAGGGTGTTAAGGAAGATATTGTACAAATAGTGTTGAATCTCAAAAAGCTGAGATTCAGGCTGCATGGTGATGAGGAGTTAACTGCGTCAATCGATGTCAGCGGCAGCAAAATCATTACGGCAAAGGACATAAAGGCAGACTCAAGGCTGGAGCTGCTCAATCCCGATGCACACATAGCAACGCTGGACAGGGATTCTGAGTTCAAGGCCGAGCTGTGCATCAACAAAGGCAGGGGTTATATTCCCTCTGAGGAAATGAATAAAGAAGGAATGCCTCTGGGGACGATAACGATAGACGCTATTTTTACACCGATAAGAAAAGTTATTTTCAACGTGGAAAAGACCAGAGTAGGTAAGGCAACCGACTATGACAAGCTGCTGATAGAGATATGGACAGACGGCAGTATCAATCCTAATGCTGCCCTTACTAAGGCCACAAAGATACTGACAAAGCATATGAGCTATTTCCTGTTGACTGAAGATGTGGAAGAGGAGATAGAAGAAGTAGCAGCCAGAGAAGTAGCTGATGAGGAAGAGGCAGCCCCTGTCATTAGTAGTCCCGAACCAGTTGAACCGGCTAACTCGCAAGGCAGAGAATTTAATAGAAATCTCATGAAAACAGTAGACGAGCTTGAGTTTTCAGTGAGATCACAGAATTGCCTGAAAAACGCAGATATAAAGTATATTTATGAACTGGTTCAGAGAAATGACCACGACATGCTGAAGATGAAGAATTTTGGCAGGAAATCTCTTGACGAAATAAGGGAAGTGCTGCTGAGTTTGGGGCTTGATTTTAATTCTAAGATAGATATGGATGCCGTCAGAAGAGAGCTGAAAATAGAAAATGGAGGAGGCTGACCATGCGCCATAAGATAGATGCCAGACATTTTAATAGGCCGGCAAATCAGCGAAAGGCATTGTTTAGAAGCCTGATAACTGCGGTGCTGGAGTATGAGAGGATAGAGACAACCTTAATAAAGGCAAAGGCCGTCAAAGGATTAGTAGAAAAGATGGTCACTCTGGGTAAAAGAGGTGACTTACATGCTAAACGTGTAGCGCTTGCAAACATTCCAAACAGGAAGGTTATCGCTAAACTGTTTGCTGAGATCGCACCGCGTTTTACTGAAAGAAACGGCGGGTATCTAAGGATTGTCAGGACACGCAGGAGACTGAAAGACCAGGCGGAGATGGCCGTTTTGGAATTTATAGACTACACCCCCCCTGTACCTGATGCTAAGGCAGAGAAAAAGGATAAATCATAATGCAAGATATACTTTGGATTATATTGTTTCTGGCGGCATGGATTGTCTTGCAGGTGTTTATCCTGCCGCGGTTTGGCGTTAGTACCTGAGCAACAAATATTAAGGAGTCGTGCGCTCCTAAAAAAAACGCCAACCAAGACAGTACTAAGACTGGCAATTAACATTTCGCCGGACATAACGGGTTGAACAGGCCGATAGGTGGGTAACCCGTGCGCGGGCCACTTGCCCGTAACCCGTAACCCTTAAATAGATGCGTGGGTGAGGATGCGTGGATAGAATATACGAATTAGTAAAAGGTAAGAAAAAAGATTACCGTGCATATAACTTTACGCAGGAGCAGGGGGATGCCCTTAAGTCCTTTTTTGATTTGGCTCAGGAGTTGAGTGATATCGAAGACCTGTATCGCTTGTGTGTGGTTATTCCAAAGGTGTTTCTTAATCTTGACTCCAGACTCTATCTGGCAGGGCCTACTGGTACAGCCGACCAGAAGTGTGCGAACATGGTGCTGTTTGCCTCGACCGGTGATAATGATACTGTGCAATACCGAAACTCACCAATGCCGCAGCATATCCTGCCTACTGAAAAACCATACAGATTTAACGATACCCTTATTCTGACCATCAGAGGGAAAAAGTTCCAGGCCGACCTATCCCCTACCACTGACAATATCCTGGGGTTTTTAGAGGTATATCCAAATGCCAGCCTTAACGAGGCCGATGAACTATTCCTTGGTAAGTATGCCAACCGCATAGGATATAATCTCCACAACAGATACCTGTTGAATAAGAACATCGAACATCTAAAGTTTATACAATCCCTTGTTGCAGACATCGAACACAATATTATTGTCCCAAATATGATATTCAAGCTGTTCCTGCGCAGGCTTAAGGGTAAGATAACCAAGAACACGGAAATTGAAAAACTCCTGATAGCATACGCCATAGAAGAGCAGTGCGACACTATCTGCATAGAACGGCTGCTTGATGAACTTACGGAAGTCAACCGTGGTCTGACAGATGAATTCCAGAGTATCGAGAGGCACTACAAAAGCACAACCCTGTTTCTTGAGACACTGCTTCGCAAAAGCCATTTCGACAAGGGGCACCTGACGCTTCGCACAAAGTCCTGCAACATGCGCCGCGACGTGATACTCCCCCAGTTGGAGAGATTCCTTGAGAGATTCGACGAGATGGGGATTGAGGTTGACGGTAGTGGCTGCGGTGCAGAAGGCGATGAGATAATCAGCGTAGTTGATATTGGGCTGATTGCCCAGGTGTTTGCGAATCTGTTTTCTAATGCCCTGAAATATGCCTCCGTAGTTGTTACACCAGACAGGGTGAATAAGAAGTTTGTGAAATATGGCAGGGAAATAATAAAGGACTATTTTGGACAGTGTAAGGACGGCGTCAAATTCAGCGTGTTTAGCTCTGGGGCGCATATTAAGCCGGAGGAGAGAGACAGAATCTTCGAAGAGGGTTTCAGAGGCTCAAACGTGGAGCAAAGACCCGGTACAGGACACGGTCTGACGTTTATAAAAAATGCGGTTGAAATACATGGCGGCGTTTTTGGGTATGAGCCTGTGGACTTGGGTAATAGTTTTTATTTTGTCCTCCCTGTATAGCGTCTTGGTACCAGATAATTTATCAGAAAGGATTTCCAGAGTATTTAGAAGGATATGCCATGCGGCGATGAGGGCAGGCAGGGCGCCTGAATCTGTAAGCCTGGTTGCTGTAACAAAACATTTTCCAATCAGCGCAGTTGCTGAGGCGGTTGAGCTGGGGCTGAGGGTATTTGGCGAAAGCTACGTTGGTGAGGCCGCAGACAAGCGTGAGACGATTCTTAGGGAAAACCCGCTGTCCTCAGTATCATGGCACATGATTGGCCACTTGCAGAGAAATAAGGTAAAAAGGGCCGTTTCCGTATTTGACTGTATTCATTCCATTGACTCTATAGCCCTTGCCGAAGAGGTAGATGAGCACGCTGCGAAGGCTGGCAAGACGTTAGATGTCCTCATACAGGTGAAACTCTCTGAGGAGGATACAAAAACCGGAATTGCAGAGACCGGTGTACTTGCACTAGCAGAGCGAATAAAGGATTTTAATAAAAATCTCAACCTGATTGGTCTGATGGCAATGCCGCCGTTTTTTGAAGACCCGGAGCACTCGAGGCCCTATTTCAGGAGATTAAGAGACATACGCGACACCCTTCTTGCAGCGCGTGGGATTGAGCTTACAGAGCTGTCAATGGGGATGTCCAATGATTTTGAGACGGCAATCATGGAGGGTGCCACGATGGTACGGGTTGGCAGCGAGATATTTGGCAGCAGATAAGGCAGTCATTGACGCATGGCGCAGTATAAACCATGCACGGCTCATGGACACATTTATAGGGCTTGTTCACATAAATTCGCCGTCATTTTTTGAACAGGAAATAGCTGTCTGGCTTACGCAACGGCTGATTGACCTGGGGCTGAGCGTAGAGAATCAAAAATATGATAAATCAATAAACCTGATAGGGCGTAAGGCCGGGACAGTTCGCGGCGCACCAACCATAATATTAAGCAGCCACATGGACACGGTAGAACCAACTAAAGGCATGAACCTAATACGCGAGGGCGGGATTATCAGAACCGACGGCAGCACAATACTTGGGGCAGATGACAAGAGCGGCATTGCTGAAATACTTGAGACCCTGCACGTGTTGAAAGAACAAGACCTTCCGCATGGCGGCATTGAGGTGGTCATAACGTCTGCCGAGGAGCGTGGTCTCATCGGTGCAGGAGCGCTGGATTTTGACAGTCTGCAAGGGCGGATTGCCCTTGTGCTTGATTGCAGCGGCAGCATCGGCAGGGTTGTCCTTGCTGCCCCGACTCACGACATTTACACAATGCGAATAACTGGCAGGGCGGCACACGCCGGAATAGAGCCGGAACGCGGTACAAGCGCGATTAAGGCCGCAGCAAAAATTATTGCCGCAGTGCCGGATGGCCGCATAGACCAAAATACAACGGCAAACATTGGGATAATACAAGGCGGCACGGCAACAAATATCGTCCCAAAGGAGGTAACCATAACGGGGGAGATTCGAAGCCACAATGCAGACGCCTTAGAAAAGACTAAAAAGACCATATTCGATACCGCAAGAAGATTATCTAAAAAGAATCAGGTGAAAATAGAAATCGAGGAGAATCGTCAGTACAACGGTTTTCACATAAGCGAGTCAGATGAGTTTGTAGGGCTTATTAAAACTGTGTGCGAAGACCTCTCAATAACCCCGGAGTTTATAGTGTACGGCGGCGGCTCAGACGCAAATATTTTTAACAGTCATGGGATAAAGTCCCTCGTTATCTCATCGGGGATGCAAATGCCGCACACTACAGAGGAGTACATAAAAGAGGAAGACCTCTCAACAGCCGTCCTCATGCTGCTTGGCACGCTTAAGGCGCTTGCTGCCGGAGTTACTTCACTGCCGTTTGCTTGATATCTGATAAACCCTGCTTTTGGGTTTTTCCCTTAATGAAGTCTTCTATTGCCTCTCTAAGCAGGTTAGCGATCGGTCTCTTCTCCATGTACGCAAAATACCGCAATGCTTCGTGTTGTGACTCCTCTACTACCGTAGTGATGTGTACAGGTTTTTTCAACCTTTTAGGTGCTGACATATGATCCTCCAATTATATTTAGTATTGATTGAGCTATAATTACAGTGGCAATTATGTACTTATTTGTTTACCTCCTGTAACTTATTCCACCTTTTTAAATAGGTATCCTATTATTTCTATACATTCACAACCAAAGCATTATGTAAGTGGTGTTTCCTTTGATTGAGTAATGTAAATCTTAATCTGCCTTAGCCTGTTCTCTAATATTTTCCCAAAATTAATAAACCATCTATCATTCTCCTTTGTATCATAAGTGGTAACGCTAACCCTATAACTTTTATCGTAGTAAACAACCCCGTCACTTTCCCATATTCCCTTTACAGTAGTCCATGAACATTCGCCGAATTCATTCCTGATATCATCAAAAGTTTGGTCGATTTTAGCCTTCTCTATTTTAGTCCCATCGTTATATTTTATTGGAATAGTTATATTATACGTCTTCATTTTTATTTTCATCGATTTTTCCAGCTCTATATCTCAATTAAACATAGCAAACCGCGCAATCTTAAGTTGCATACATATTCACCTAATTATAGCATTACGTATTTCATTTGTCAATAGTATTTTCAATGGTATAACGGCGGTAAAAGAGATTAGAAATAAATCTGTCCCCAGCTTGACGAAAGAATATATTAAACAGTAGAATTTCAGGCAGATATCGGCAGAAACTAACAGGGGCGTAATTTGTTGAGTGTCTTGCAGATAGTTTGTATATTGCAAAGGAGAAACTGCTATGACTCAGATATTTCTTGCACCACGGCGTTACGTCCAGGGAGATGGAGCTGTCCATGAAGCCGGTATACATGCAGCGAGGCTTGGCGCCAAGGCGTTGCTTACCGGTGGTAAGAGGGCTTTAGCTGCCTGTGCTCAGGCGATTAAATCCAGCCTCAAAGAGAAAAACATCGATTGTTGCCAGGAGCTTTTCAACGGGGAATGCTCAGACAGTGAAATTAACCGGCTGGTTGCCCTCGCAAAAAAAGATGGCGCTGATTTTATCATCGCATCCGGGGGTGGCAAGGTCATCGACACGGGGAAAGTAGCAGCCAATCTGCTTAAGGTGCCGGTGATGGTTGTGCCGACAATTGTTGCAACAGACGCCCCGTGTTCAGCAGTGGCAGTGGTTTACACTGATGAGGGCGTTTTCCAGCGGTATGTTGTATTGCCTCACAACCCGGACTGCGTTCTGGCCGATACACGTATAATAGTCAATGCCCCTGTTGAAACCTTTGTCTCTGGCATGGGGGATGCACTAGCCACTTTCTGGGAGGCGGACACATGTGCCAGGAGTTGTAAACCCAATGTTCTTACCGGTGGAACCACTCCCACCCGTTCTGCAATCTCACTGGCCCGTCTGTGCTACGACACGTTGTTGGAATATGGATTGCAGGCCAAACTGGCAGTTGAGAACCATTGTGTTACACCTGCTGTTGAGGCTATTGTGGAAGCCAATACGCTGTTGAGCGGTTTGGGGTTTGAAAGTGGAGGTCTGGCAGGCGCTCACTCAGTACACAATGGCTTTACCGTTTTGAAAAGTACCCATCACAAACTGCATGGTCAAAAAGTCGCCTTTGGAACACTTACACAGTTGGTTATGGAAGGCAGGTCATCGGATGACATTTATGAAGTACTGGATTTTTGTCTCTCAGTAGGGCTGCCTGTTTGCTTGGAGGATTTGGGTATTGACAATCCAACGCCGGAAGCAATCCGTAAAGTGGCTGAGGCCACAACAGCTCCGGGTGAAACCATTCACGCAACCTGGTTTGAAGTAACCGCTGACAAGGTTGAATCGGCAATATGGACTGCCTCCGCTATGGCTGTTGACTACAGGAAGAAGAGATTTAATAAATGAAGCGGTCGGCTGGCTACATCTGCAAGTTACCTCTGCACCACTGCTTTATCCTGCTTTGTTACCAAAAATATTTGATATAACATGTGTGATAATGTTATCCTTGTGGAGCTTTTGCAAAAATAATTTTTGAGCAGGAGGTTCCAGGTGAGAAAACTATTCTTGATTGTCTTTCTGATTGCCACGATGGTTGTGCCGGTATATGCAGAGCAATTTGAGAAGGACGGTTATATTATTGATGCCGTTGTTACTTCTGAATGCCCTGGTGATATTTGTACGGTTTCTGTTTCCGGTACTGTCTCTGGTAAAAGTAGTTGTATCATACTTACTGTAAGAATCTTTGCTGTAGATAATAATGGCAAAGAAGTGAAAATCAGTGCTGGAACCAGCCGAAGTGAAGGGGCCACACCGTTAAGTGGTAAAACCTCACTAAAAGGAGCTGGCAGCGCATGGACTATACGAAGCGTTGAAACATCCTGCAATTGTGAGTAAAATCCTTGAACTCTGCTGATACAAGAAGAAACAAGGGCAGCCGGTTTGGTCACCCTCGTGCGCTGTTTGTAAAAGAGGCTGTGAAATCCAGAAAGGTACTCTGGTGACGGCGTCTCCTCTATGATGTCTCCTATTAAATTGTCGTTACTGTCTGCCACTGCGTTTATTATACCTATCTTATTTGTTATGCTGATAGGAGGACACAGGCGATTGTTGATACGAATGGCTTTTTCTGTATCAGCGCTGGCTTCTTTAATCAGTGTCGGCGCAGGTATACTGGCCGTCTCCAGCAGCTCTGCCGAGCAGTTGATACTTCCGCTTGGGCTGCCTTCTCTTCCTTTTCACTTAAGGCTTGATCAGCTTTCAGGGTTTTTTCTCTTTGTTATCGGGTTGCTTTCATTTTTTGTATCAATATATTCTGTAGGCTATGTGACTGGATTGGCAGCGGGTAAGCCTGTAAAGCGGCTGATTGTGTTTTATAACATCTTTATTGCCGCGATGTTTATGGTGTGCCTGGCCGATGATGCGCTGATATTCATGGTTGCATGGGAGGTGATGGCAGCGGCATCCTACTTTTTGGTCATGTTTGAGGACGGGCGCAGCGAAAACAGGAGGGCGGCTTATCTTTACATGGTAATGGCTCATATAGGAGCCATTTTGATACTCCTGTCCTTTGGTGTGATGGCTGGAATTGCTGGGGGATTTGAGGGCTACACTTTTGATGCTATGAGAGAGGCGGAGTTTCCCCTTAAGTGGGCAACTGTGGCCTTTTTGCTTTCTTTTTTCGGGTTTGCTGCTAAGGCCGGTGTTATACCTTTCCATGTGTGGCTGCCTGAGGCACATCCCGTTGCCCCGTCAAATGTCTCTGCCCTCATGAGCGGGGTAATGCTTAAGACCGCTATATATGGGATAGTTCGCGTCACTTTTGACATAATAAACGTGTTTCCCTGGTGGTGGGGGATGATGGTGCTGGTTCTGGGCTTGGTCTCTGCCGTCATGGGCGTGCTTTATGCGCTGATGCAGCATGACTTAAAGAAACTACTTGCCTATCACTCAGTTGAAAATATTGGAATAATCCTTATAGGGATAGGGCTGTCTATGATCTTTACCTCGTTTAACCTTCCTGCAATGGCCGCCCTTGCCCTAATAGCAGGTCTGTATCATACGATGAATCACGCAATGTTTAAGGGGTTGTTGTTTATGGGCGCAGGCGCGGTTATTAATGCCACACATGAGAGAAATATGGATGAAATGGGTGGACTTATACACCACATGCCCTGGACGTCGGCGTTATTCCTTGTTGGTTGTATATCTATTTCTGCGCTGCCGCCGTTTAACGGATTTGTGTCCGAATGGCTGACGTTTCAGGCCTTTTTGCTGTCTCCATCTCTGCCTAACCCGCTGATGAAACTTCTTATACCGCTGGGGGCAGCCCTGCTTGCCTTGACAGGGGCACTGGCAGCCGCCTGCTTTGTAAAGGTCTTTGGAGTTGTATTCCTGGGGAACTGGCGGGGGCATAACCGTCCTGTAGTAACCGAGGCCGGGTGGTCTATGCGCATTGGGATGATGCTTGCGGCGCTTACATGTCTTTGCCTGGGGATTCTGCCTGCCATTATTATTAAATGGATGGATGTTATATCTGAAGAACTGCTTCAAACAAGGCTGATTACCACATCGGGGGTGTATGATTGGATGTGGCTTACGCCTGTTGACCCTGAAAGGGCTTCCTACTCCGGGCCGCTTGTCCTTATCGGCATTGCTGCGGTATGTGCGATAACGTATTTATTGCTCCATGTCAAGCCCGGGAAAATAAGCCGTGTGCCGGTATGGGATTGCGGATTTAAAAAACTTACCACCAAGATGCAATATAACGCGGTATCTTTCTCTATGCCTTTTCGCAGGATATTTGGTTTTCTGTTTGATATAAAAGAGCAGATAAGCCTGCTGCCGCAGCGGCGACATCCTGCATTTCCTGTGAAGTCCAGCTACTACCTGCGCGTAAGAGACCGTTTTTGGGGGTGGATTTACAAGCCTGTTATCGATGTCGTTGTGTTGCTTTCCCGAAAGGCAGGGATGATTCAACATGGCCGGATACATGTATATCTTATATATTCATTTGTGACAATTATAGTTCTGTTGGCCTTGTTATGAAACCGCTGAGGTATATTTTAATAGAGATGGTACAATTAGTTGTTGTCATTGCGGCAGCCCCTGCCTTTGTGGGATGGGTGGATATGCTGAAGTGTTGGTCTCAGGGGAGGGCGTCTGCCGGAGTGTTGCAGCCATACAGAAATATTGCAAAGTTATTCGTCAAGGATGTAGTGCTTGCCGGGAATGCCTCGTGGATATTTCGCTTTACCCCGTACATGGTGTTTGGCAGCGCTGTGGTTGTTGGAAGCGTGATTCCAATAATTTCGATAGACCTGTTTTTGGCCCCCAGTGCAGATATTATTGTGTTAATAGCCGTGTTTGCAACGGCTAGATTTTTCATAGCATTGGCAGGGATGGACATAGGGACTGCATTTGGCGGGATGGGCTCAAGCAGGGAGATGATGATAGCATCTCTGACAGAGCCTGCTATTCTTATGGCAATTTTTACCGTGTCTCTGGCTGGCAGGTCAACATCTCTGGTTCATATAGTGCAGTCATTTGCCAGCGCTTCATTAACGCTGCGGCCATCTATTGTGTTTGCCGCAATTGCGTTTATCTTTGTAGTTATTGCAGAGGCAGGCAGGGTTCCGGTTGATAATCCATCAACTCATCTTGAGCTGACTATGGTACATGAGGCTATGATTCTGGAATATTCGGGCAGACATCTTGCTCTTATTCAGTGGGGGTCGATGATACGGTTTTTTCTTTTTGTTACGCTTGGGATTGCGTGTTTTCTGCCCTGGGGGATAGCTGCTACGGACAGTGCCGGGGATATTGCCATCTCTGTGTTCCTTCTGAGTTTAAAGCTTGGCGTGATTGGGGCTGTTATAGTGCTAATTGAGACAGGGCTTGCAAAGATGAGATTATTCCGGTTAACTGAATTCCTGGGGGCAGCGTTTTTAATGGCAACCCTGGGTGTGATATCCTTTTTTATTCTGGAGTGAGTATGAACTTACATCTGCTGGCACAGATAAATAGTTTTTTGGCGGCTTTAGTGTTGCTGACGTCTTTTGCGATGCTGTCGCAGAGGAAGATAAATAGTTTGGTTACTTTGTTTGCGTGGCAGGGGCTGTTTCTTTCAATAAATACTGCCGTTGTTGGCTTTGTGGCCGCTAAACATCACCTGTATATATCGTCATTGTTAACATTGTCACTGAAAGTAATTCTCCTGCCATATATACTACACGTACTTGTAGTGCGTCTTAAGATAAGAAAAGAGATGGAAACAATAGTCAATATCCCTACGACGATGTTGATAGGGATTGCCCTTGTCATTTTTTCATATCATCTTACTGCCCCCGTCAGGGAGATGTCCACCCTTATAACTCGTTCAACCCTTGCAGTTGCCCTTGCAACCGTTATGATAGGCCTGCTTATGATGATTACCAGGAAACATGCCGTTACACAGATAATTGGATTTCTTGCGATGGAAAATGGTCTCTTTTTTGCCGCTACCAGCGCGACATACGGGATGCCCCTTGTGGTTGAGTTGGGTGTTGCCCTCGATGTGTTGATTGCCGCATTTATATTCGGCATATTTTTCTTCCAGATAAGCACCACCTTTGACAGCCTGAGTGTGGAGCAGATGGAAAGTCTGAGGGAGGACAACTGACCCCTGTGGAAGACGCGGCATGATACTCCTTGTGTTTATTATAACGCCGTTTGTGGCAGCCTTGATTTTGGCCTTTATTGGAGATCGGAGGTTTGCACCGGAGATAAATATCTTTAGCTCAATACTGACTTTTACGGCTGGGATTGTCCTTGCCCTTGAGGTATACAGACATGGTCCTGTTATAGCCGGTGGGAAATTCTTCTTTGTCGATGCCTTTAGTGTGTACCTGTCTGTGCTAACCGCTTTTGTCTCAGCAACCACGGCTGTATTTAGCCGCAGGTATATGCAGAGAGAGAGGGAACATGGGCGGGTAGGGAAAGTGCGTATGCGGTTTTATCATGCAATGTTTCAGATGTTTATCTTTGCCATGCTCTTGTGTCTTCTTACTAACAATATAGGGGTGTTGTGGATTGCGATGGAACTTGCTACGTTATCTACAGTGCTTCTGGTCTCGCTCTACCGCACCCCTAATGCGATTGAGGCTGCGTGGAAGTATTTTATACTCTGCGGGGTTGGCATTGCACAGGCCCTGTTTGGGACAGTGCTGCTGTATTTTGCCGCTGAGAAGGTCATAGGAGAGGGCGGGGAGGCGCTGCTGTGGACAAACCTAATAGAGGTAAGCGGCAGGCTTGAGCCGACGATTCTTTCACTTGCCTTCGTATTTCTGGTCGTGGGATATGGTACAAAGGTAGGGCTTGTCCCTTTGCACAACTGGCTTCCCGATGCCCATAGCGAAGGCCCAACTCCCATTTCTGCGGTGTTGTCCGGGCTTTTGTTAAATATCGCCCTTTATGCCCTTGTCAGGTGTAAGGTACTTGTAGATGGCTCAACACATACGCATTATGCCGGTAACATTATGATGGGTTTTGGGATTGTCTCTATCTTAGTTGCCTCGTTTTCGATTCTCAGACAAAAGGATATTAAGCGCATGTTTTCATATTCATCTATCGAGCATATGGGGATTGCGACGTTTGCCTTTGGTCTTGGCGGCCCTATAGCCACTTATGGCGCTCTTTTACATATGCTTATGCACAGCCTTACAAAGTCTTCCATATTCTTTACCGTAGGGCATGCCTGTCAAATGCACCGTACACAGGAAATCGAAAAGATAAAGGGATTATTCAAGGGGGATGCCTTTGTGGGTTGGTCATTGATGCTGGGTACGATGGCAATTGCAGGGATGCCGCCTTTTGGGATATTCACAAGTGAATTTTTAATACTTACTGCCGTCATAAAGAATGCCCCGCTCTTGACGCCCTTTATACTCATTGGACTTGCCGCCGCATTTGCCGGGCTTCTCAGAAAGGTACAATATATGGTATCAGGCGATACTCCATCATATTTCAACCCAATACAGGCAGCCCACGCGCCGGTGCTTCTTCACATGGTACTGGTACTGCTGCTGGCTTTTTATATGCCGGATTTTCTTAATAAGTGGTTTCAGACAGCAGTGGAATTATTAAAATGAAGAGATTAATGAGCGCCATGAAGTCCGTATTCGGCGAGGAAGCAATGACCTGTGACAACAGAAATCCGGTAATGTTTACAGTGCCGCCAGGGAGATTTGCCGATGCTGCAAGGACACTTAAAGAGTCCTCGGCGTCTCTTTGTGCAGAGTGGGCTACGGACGATATAAACACCTTTGGCATTTACGCCTGCTTCAGAGAGGGTAGCGAATACCTGATAGTAAGGACTGAACTGCCGAGGGATAATCCAGAGTTTCCCAGCCTTGTCAAACACTACGTGCCTGCCTATAGATTTGAACGCCAGCTCAGGAGCCTTATGGGGGTTAACCCTATTGGACACCCTGACGCCAGACCGTGGATTAAATTTGAGGACTGGCCGGAGGATGCCTGGCCACTCAGAAAATCCTTTGACGCCTCTAAGCCTATGGCGCGAAAAGAGGGTGAGTACTTATGGCTTAAGGCAGAGGGTGAGGGTGTGTATGAGATACCGGTTGGGCCTGTCCATGCCGGTATAATCGAACCCGGGCACTTCAGATTTCAGGCGGTTGGCGAGACAGTTATTAATCTCGAAGAGCGGCTTGGTTATGTTCATAAGGGGATAGAAAAAAGGTTTGAATCAATGACATGGGCAGCAGCAGTTAAATTAGCCGGGCGTGTATCCGGGGATACAACAGTTGCTCATTCATTAGCCTACTCTATGGCGCTGGAGTCAATGACACATTGCCGTGTCCCTGAGAGGGCTAAATGGCTCAGGGCGTTGTTTCTTGAGAGGGAGCGGATTGCCAATCACCTGGGGGATATTGGGGCTATTTGTAATGATGCGGCCTTTGCCTTTATGTTAGCTCAGTGTTCGAGGCTAAAGGAGGCCATGATTGCCGCTAACCACAGGCTCTTTGGGCACAGGTTTATGATGGACAGGGTTATCCCTGGCGGTGTGACAGCCGATATAGATACAAATGCTAAGAAAGAAATCTTGTCAGAACTTGATTTTCTAAGAGAGGATTTTGACAGACTGGTTCGTATCTATGAGGAGAGTTCTTCGCTTGAGGACAGGGTGCGTAATACGGGTATACTCACAACGGAATTGGCAAGGGAGCTGTGTGTGGTAGGGGTGGTTGCACGGGCAAGTGGATTAAATGTGGATTGCAGGGTACATAATCCTTTTCCACCGTATGATTCAATCGTGGTAGAGGCTCCGGTGCTTACCGCTGGGGATGTGCACGCGAGGGTATGGGTGAGGGTAGTTGAAATCAGGGCGTCCATTGCCATGTTACAGAGTATTATTAAAGATATACCCGTTGGCGCTATAGCGGCAGAGTGCAATGCCGTATTACCTGATGCAGCCGGGTTTGCAGCGGTAGAGGGCTGGCGGGGTGAGATAATCTATTGGCTTAAAAGTGGTCACAACGGGGAGATACACCGCTGCATGGTCAGAGACCCGTCCAGCGTAAACTGGCTGGCGCTTGAGCAGGCGATAAAGGGCAACATTGTCCCTGACTTCCCGCTGTGTAATAAGAGTTTTAATCAGTCATACTCGGGGCACGACCTGTGATCAGAATCCTGCGCCAGATATTTCGTACCGGCATAGTGACCGTCAGTACACCTCAGGTTGACGATCCAAAGATCAGGGTAGTGGGAATCGATTTAGATGACTCTGTGAAGAAACGCTTCAGGCGGAGTCTGACGGTGAGGGAGGTAGACGCCGGTTCATGTAATGGATGTGAACTTGAGATTCATGCCATAAATAATCCAATTTACGATTGTGAGAGATTTGGTATACACTTTACGGCCTCGCCGCGGTTTGCCGACGTTTTACTTGTAACCGGGCCGGTTGCAAGAAATATGGAGATAGCCCTGCAGAGGACATATGACTCAGTGCCGTCGCCAAAAATAGTTATTGCAGTTGGAGAGTGCGGGTGTAACGGCGGGATATTCGGAGAGACTTATGCCTCAGCCGGGGGTGTTGATAAGATTATACCGGTAAACGTCTACATACCTGGCTGTCCCCCCACGCCTGCAGATATTCTAAATGGATTTTATAAGATATTTCTCTAACACATGCCGCTTATGTTAGCGTCCTGAGCAGGGGTCAGGGTAATGGCGGCAACGGGCACCATCATAAGCGACCAGGATATCGCCAATTCCGTAATCAGTTACCTATTGATCCTTAAACCGGGCAATCCATGTTGGTGTGCGACTGTGGAGTTTGTCAACCCTCTGGATGGTGAGTACGGTCTGAACTGGCTGTGTGTTGGCTACAAGAGCTTATTTCACCATATCTGTCCATATTCCATGGCGCACCAAATTATCAACGGCGTCCACCGACAAATATCATGGCATTCCTCAAAGATAGGGAGCAAGAAAAGTGATTGGGATGTGTCCCTCTTAAAACTAAAAATAGTGATATTTATCTGGAGGGTAGGGTTGAGGGGAAGCAGGAAGGTAAACTCGAAGGCTTTGAGGAGGGCATCCAGAAAGGCTTACTTGAAGGCGAACGGATTCAGTGGATGAATTGAGAGGGGTTTTGGGGAGAAGCGTATAAAACAGTCCCTTCGCTATAATACCATCCCGGTTATTGGTCCGGCTAGTGGGATGTGTCCCTAATACCCTCTACTATTAATTTTCACCCATATCTTTCAGCTTAAACCACGCATTACCGGCGCCAAGGTATATATACTGAAACTCTGCCCAGTAGCTCCTGTCTCCCATGACCATCTGAGGGATGTATAACACCATATCGCTATCAAGGTGTGCATAGTCACATGTCAGGTATGATGTTGCATCATTCTTGTAGGAATAACTGTTCAGAAAATACCACATGTTGCCATCAGTTGTTGGCCGATATACCATATTAAGTGACAGATATACAGATTGGCCTGAGCTGTCAGGCCAAAGGCTGACTGGTACATTGAGTGTATAGCCGTCAAGTACTGCATCACATCTGGTTACGTCCGACCCCAAAATGCTGCCTGCACTGAAATTATACCTTCCAGAGCCTGAGGAAGTGGAGACCTTTGCATAAAAAACCGCATTCCCATTTGTGTTGATATCGACAGATGGATAGTTGAGTTTGGGATTAAAGACTGATCTGCCAATTTCTATATAGTTTGAGTCATAAACAGTTAAAACCGGAAGCCAGTCCGGCGAAATAGAGGTTAGTCTGAAGACAATTGTTTTTGGAACTGAATCGGTATCAGTAATCTTATAAAACTCCTCAGTTGCAGAACTCGATATAATCCCGGCAGTGTCAGTATTGTCTGCAACCACCGTCTTAGCCGTTGAAAAATCGGTTCCACGTGAGTAGGAGTTTACGTTGCTTACAATAAACTGGTACTGTTGTGATCTTTGTACCTGTTCATTTAACGGAATGCTGACCAAGCCTGGCATACTTCCATCTGGTAACAGTGCAGGTTGAAGGCTTAAATTGGTCATATAGGCTGTATTATACTTATTATCTGCCGTAACGGTTACAGTATAAATGCCGTCTTGATTGTAATCGTTTACCAAAAAAGAGTAAACGCCGTCGTTTGCCATGGAATCTGGGTTTATTCCGTCGTCTCTGAACATAGCAGGCCGAACTGAGCCGTCCGGGTACTGAATAACGGACGTTATATTAGCCCCTGCGATTGGGTAATCCTTTTCAAAATTAACTTCAAGCAGAACCTGTTCAGGAAATCTGATTGAATCTCCACTGATGTTATACACTGACAGAGTATAGGGGAAAATACCGTTTTTGTTTAAGCCATTTATCGAATATCCTATATCTAAGACCGAAGACGATAGTGCTGAAAGCTGCCAATTACCACTTCGTGGGGAATTCACACGTAATGTGCAAACAGTACCCGACGGTGAGGCGATGCAGCTCGAAACTGTCGATGTCATACCCTGTGGGTCTGTTACACTTACGTCCGCTTTGCCGTCAAGCACGGCGGTAATCAATAGACTGCCCGTGGTGGGGTCAACCGTAAAGTTCTGAGTTGTGAGCCTGCCTTGTGACAGAGTTAAAGTACCTTCGGATATACCGTATGAAGAGGTTACCTCTTTCAGTGAGTTGTTTAAATTAAATATCAAGCGGTTAAACGTCCCGCCAGCGTTATAATAATTACCCTTTGTGCGCGTTGCAAGTGCAAACAATGGCAGCTGGGCAGGATCATTATCGTATGCAATGGTGAAAATTGGGAGCCGCATGTTTCTGAAGTTGTATGCAGTAGCGGCCGTAATGCCCTTGTCGCCCGTGTATTTACCGGAAGTAATAAGAAAAACAGCCTTGGTCTCGTTTTCGGGCCTGTTAAGGAGACTACCTCCTGCCAACTTAATGGTATCGTACAAGGCCAGACTGGACGAAGGTGAGAGAGTTTTTATAAAGGCCTTAAGCCTCTCCTTGTCTAAATTTGTCTTTATAACGGTTACCGGATATGAGGTCTGCCCAGGCACCATTATACCAATAGCGGTCTTGCTAATTTCAACTGTATCGACAAAATAAGCGGCAGCGGCTTTAAGGTCTTCAACAATGTCTGAGGTTGCATATGAAGTATCGATAACAAGCACATAGGAGGATTGATTGTCGGACATCCAGTTGATCTTGCAGATGCTTCTGGCTTTTTCCTTCTCCGCGGCATTGGTTAGCAATATTACTGGTTTATTTTTCAGCACTTCTGGGGCTTTCTTCTTCAGGTCGTCAAAGACCTTCCTGCCCAATTCGTCATCATCGTGTGCCCATTTTGGTTTTGGGTCGTCGGCTTCACTTCTTCCAAGCGTTTCCCATGCACTTACCTTCAGGGTTCTGTGCTGTGCGGTTTTTTTTGTGTTTCTGTACTTGCCTGCTGTATCGCCTGATTTATAGGCAATGGAGAACTTGAGCCACTTGTAATTTTCCCCTCCACCTTTGGCATCGTCCTGGCTATTCATTATAGAAGGCACAACGGGCTTATCGCCTGGCAGTGGAAATCCGTTATTACGCTTTGGATTGTCACCTTCATATTCATCATACAGACCATAAGCATAATGGCCCCACTCATGTCCGAACGTGTAACCGTTCTCTTCGTCCTGTATGTCTTTTACGTTTCCGCTGTTATCTTTAAATTTATCGTACATACTGATATTTTTGGATTCTTTTCCAAGTCCGTTAACTCTGGCAGCAGGCCAACCCTCTTCCTGCCATATAACGTCGGCCTTTTTGGAATAAGTCCCTCCGGTATAAAACGTCAGGGTTCCGACTTTGTGAAGCCCCTCGGTGGATTCGTACATTGCGTCACAAAAGTAATTTATTCCAATTCTAATTCAAATATGACATAATATACTCATCTATAAGGAGGTGAGTATATGGCAAGACCTGCAAGCG